>JAZQMX010000021.1:0-14359 GCA_045627065.1 Bacteroidales bacterium
AATTTCGTACATACGAATGCTATTAATCACCATCTCGTCCGTAGAGACGTCGATTTATCGCGTCTCTACATCGGCCATCCCAGCCTCGAAGAGGCGACACCTCGGTTGCCCCATACGAGCGCAGCGTAGTGTGGGGCAGCACACCGGTAGGGCATACGAGCATAACAGCGTATGAGGCGAACTACCACAAACATAGCCACTTACAAGTAAACACACAAACAAAAACCCATCAAATGACTGACAATGTGTCATGCAGTGGCCTTAAACCCCATTGAATGGGCTTTTAGGTCACTCATAGTGACCATTTTGGTCATTGAATGAGCTTTTTTGTGATGTTATATGACCAAAAAGCTAATTGAATGGGCTTTTTTGTGACTTGTAGTGAAGAAAATGCCTAAAAAATCAGACATTATGTCACTTGCAGTGACCTCCGACCCCATTGAATGACTTTTAGGTCACTGATAGTGACTTCTGACCCCATTGAATGACTTTTAGGTCACTGATAGTGACTTTGCACCTGGTTTCGTGCGCCAGCCAGCCTCGAAGAGGCGATACCTCGGTAACCCCATACAAGCGTAGCGCAGTGTGGGGCAGCACCCCGGTAGGCCATACAAGCGCAGCGCAGTGTGGGGCAGCAGCCCGGTAGGACATATCGCAAAAAGAGAAAAAAATCCTCATTTGGTTTGCAGAAAATAAAATTTATGTATTTTTGCAAACCGAAAGAAAAATCTTTGTATTTTTGCAAACGAAAAAAAATAAGAAGAAATATTATGACGGAAGATGTAAGACAGATATTCGGACAACGCTTGAAAGTGCTGAGGGAGATGAAGGGTCTCTCGCAGGCGGATTTGGCGGAGAGAATGAAAGAGATGGGAGGGACGATAACACCTCAGGCCATCTATAAATACGAAAAAGGCAAGATGTCGCCCGACAGCACCATGCTGATTCTATTAGCCGATGTGCTCGGGACCGACCCTGGCGCCTTGCTGCGTCCTGCTGGCGTCAAGGTGGAAGGCTTGGCTTTCAGAAAGAAATCGACGCTGGCTGCCAAGAAGCAGAAGGCAATCGTCACGATGGTGACGGAAGCCGTGAGCCGTTATGCCGAAATCGAAGATGTCTTAGGCTTGGACGAGAATTTCGACAAATCGACTTTCGCCATTCCTGTGACCACTCTCGACGATGCCAAGGCCGTGGCAAGACAGTTGCGCATGGAGTGGAACTTGGGCGAAGACGGCATCGCGCGCGTGATACCTTTATTGGAAGAGCACCATGTGAGGGTGGTTGAGATTGAGAGTGAGGAAAAGTTTGACGGACTAAGCGGGATGGCTGGCGAAATGCCCATTGTCGTCGTCGGCAAAAGCGAGAAGACAGAACGCAAGCGTTTTACTGCCCTGCACGAGTTGGGCCACCTGATTCTGAACATGCCCGAAGACATGGAGGAAAAGGCTGTGGAGAAACTCTGCAACCAGTTCGCCAACGAGGTGCTGCTACCAGAAGGCATCGTGAGAAAGAAACTCGGTGAATCGGGCAACAAAGTGCTCAGCATGCAGGAACTGATTGAACTACAGAAACAATACGGCATCTCCATCGATGCCATGGTATATAAACTGCATGAAATGGGCGTAATTAACGACAACCGATACTCAAACTATTTCATCAGGAAAAAACGCAGTGAGCCCTATAAGGAACTTGTTGAACTGTCGAGAATCGAAAAGGAATATTCCAACCGCTTCGAGTGCCTGGTATATAAGGCTCTTGCCATGGCCTTGATTAGCATATCGAAAGCTGCCGAATTGCTCGACAAGCCACAGGAGGAAATAATTGAAAACGCAATATGTCTATAATGAGAATGAAAAAGAATTTGTTGGGTTTTGCTCTTGCAGACACATGGTCGTGCCAGACGCTGTTCGGCTGCAATTCGTCGTTAGCCATGAAACGCACATCATGCCGTATCGTCGCAGCCAATTTTGTAGCAAGGAGATGCGGTATAGTGCTGCCCGATAGGGTGGAAGTCCTCAATTTCGACATGAAACAAACGATAGAAGTCGATGCTTTGCAAAAACACTTTCATCCTACATTGACCTTAAATGATGCGGCTTCGCTGTTCATCGCCAAGGAAGAGAAGTTGGTTCTCATCACCGACGACGGGGCAATACGACGATGTGCCAATGAAATGCAAATCGAGACTATGGGCACTGAGGCCTTTGCCTCGCAAGTCGCACAAGTGGAAGCCGATGGCGCACCGCCATCGTCACTGGCAAACGACCGAAGGGAACTTATCAAGAACAAAGAAACCAATGAACACAACCAAAACATACATCAAAATTTAAAATCTAGTTATTATGAGTGACGAAAAACAAAAAAGAGTTGAAAAACAGCAGCGGTCAGAATACATCTTGCTCTTCGATGAAGGCGGACTGACGCTGATGGATCTGTCGATAGAACTTCGCAGATACGAGAATGTCATACAGCATTGGAACGAAGGCTGGAGAGCCAACGTCCCCTATATAAATTCCTCCCAACATTGTCTTGCCCTCAGTGGCGAGCCGCAAACCCCTGAAGCCGTGGCAGCTTCAAGGCGTCGTTGCCGCTCGTTTCTGGCTGCCCAAGCCGATGAAAAGCCAAGCGATGACCTCTTAGGTCACTGAGAGCAGTAGCCTCCATCTATTTTCGTGCTATTCTATCGCCGAATGGGACCGAAAAGGCCGCCTATGGGATTGCTATGTGCCTGAAAAGGCATATCCCAAACCTTGCGTCCTCCCGTTTGGACAAGACGATGACTGCCTCCTCGTCGGTGTGCCACCATGGACGGGGAAACCTCTGTACGGTCATGGTATCGTCCATGACAAATTAACCATTTGTTTCATTAAATTTTCTAATCGATGAAAACCAACCCGACCTTAAAGCTGGGACTTAACGCGAATAAGTTCCACGCCGGTCTTAACGAGATTTTAAAACAATTCGCGACGGTCCGTAAAGAGGACTATTTCAACGCACTCGTCAACGAAGTGCAAGTTGCTAACCAAGCCCTTTTCGACAGCATGCACATTGCCGAAGTGAAGCGCAACGCCTACCGTGAGGCACAACTGTTGACCAGCCGTATCGTATCGGTGCAACGCTATGCCGACTCGTGCCGCTATGTCGATGACCAGAACGTCAAGGCTAGTGCTGAGCATGTACTTGCTTTGTTCAAGAGCTACGACAAGGCATTTGCCCGCATGACGACCTACACCCGTATCGGTGCCGTCCGCACCTTGCAGCGCGATTTGGCATCCGATAGTCTGCAGGAGCATGTGAACCGCCTGCCCGAGATGGCCGAGCGTATCGCCTCTGTACAGTCGGCTTTGACTTCCTTGGAAGAGAAGCTGCTGGAAGTGGATGCAGCCAACAGCGCATCACTTTCAAGTCAGCCATTGCTGCCGCTGAAGCGTGTCGCTGCCGAGAAGCTGCGCACCTTGGTCGAATACCTGGCCGTCATGTCGGCAAAAGAGCCGGAATCCTTCGAGGCGCATTACAAAGTGGTGATGGAAGTCATCAACAACCTGAATGCGAAACGTCAGAAAGGCCATGCTGCTACGCCAACCAGCGAGCCTATGAAGCTTGCAGTTGAACCCGAACCAGACCTGCAAAACAGGGTGGGATAGGGACTCCTTTTACCTCATCAGCTTTCGATGAGGGTTATTACTTGAAATGAGCAATGGGCTGACCAATTTTTTGGCCAGCCCATTTTGCCTCGAAGAGGTGATACATCGGTAACCTAAAAAGCACCTGCCTCATCGCACCTTTCGGCACGTGAGGCAGGCTACAAACAAAATTGACACGTATTTCGTTGAGGTAGGGCAGGGGCGGGGTAGGTGCCTCTGCCCTGATTCGTTTATTTCATCATCACCGTGAAGCGCTCGGCCTTGTCGCCTGGTGCTGCACTGAAGGTGTAGGTTTCGCCAGCATGGAGCTTAACGGTCTCGCCCGTCATAGTGTCGGTCAGGCGGACGATGCCCTTGCCTATCGTGGTTTCGTCTAAGCGCAGGGTGTAGCTGCCGGCTGCCTTGGCCTTGAAGCAGAGGGTGAGACTCTTTTCGCCGTTGGTGAAGGCTATGGCGCAGTCCTTCTCGCCGTCCTTCACGTAGAGTGTCGGAGCGTTCGGGTTGACGTGGGCGATTTTCTTCAGGCTTCTGCCTTCGCCTTCGGTGATGAAGACCTGGTCGGTGAGACGGTTGCCTTCCACCGTGAGCTTCAGGCGGCGGGCTTCGCCCTTGGCGTTGCTTGGCGCTGCCGTCGTGTTGGCAATGTTAAGCGTAAGATTCGTATTGTCAGTCCTGACAAGAATAGCCTGGAATGGTGCGATTGGCGCATTATCAGTACGAGCCAACCATACGCCATTGCTACCAAGGACATAGAAACCTTCCTCCAAATAGCCGTTGTCGATGGCGCAGCGACTACCCTTGTAAATAGTGTGCGCAAACGGGTTGCCAATAAGGTTGAAACCTGACAAAGGATAGCCGTTTTCAGGGGTGTAGGTCAAGTCAACGGAAACGGTTGCGGCGTTCAGTTCACCTCTGAAATAGTGCCAATTGTCCATATCGTTGGCAAACAGATAGCCTTGACCAGCGTTGAGGCTCTCGAACGGAACGGCCTTGTAGTTGACCCATTCATCTTCGTTGTGGTTGGTCTCGTCGTAGCGGTAGAGGTCGTAGTCGCCTTTGTCGGCCAGCGTGGTGTTGGTTTCGATGTAAGCATCGGCGATTGGAGCAGCGATGAGGTTCCAGCCCGTGTTGTCGCCCCAGGCTTCAATCGTTTTGCTCAGAGTGGCATAAGTTTCAGCGCTATGGCACACTACCTCAGCGCCTTCGTTGATGACCAGTTGCGATGCATCGCTGTCGACGATGGTCTGAGCGGTCAGAGTCTGTCCTGAAAGGACTTCGACTGTCATACCATCAGCTATCGTGATGGATTTTGCTTTCGCATCTTCATTTACGGAGCAGTTGGCATCGATAGAAATGGTATTATTGGCATTCGGCACTACATGGTTGCTCCAGTTTTCAGGTTCGTTCCAATCACTGCTATACATGCCATTGAAGACATTGTACGGAGCAATAACCACCTGATCGGTGAGCAATTCATCTTGTGCGTCATAAATGGCCTCGTAGTTCCAATGGGCGCCTTCAGGCGATGCAATCTCAACATCAGTGAGTTGCAAATCATAAGTTTGAACTGATGCTGCTGAACCAGAAGCCCTCAGCGTAGCGCCATTGATGATAAGGCCACCTGATTGCTGTACGGCTACGCCCCTAAGTGTTCCATTTGCATTAACCTGGCAGTTCCCAGTGATGGTCAGATAGCTATCGCCATAGATGCCAAACGCAGCATTAATATTCAGCACGTCGTCACCCATGCCCATACTGCTGATGGTAGTGGCGGCATTAAGTTCAAGTCCTCTGTATTCAGTCTCAATGGTGTTTTCGCCGACGAGATTGATGGTCAGGTCATCTACATAAGATAAGATGCCATTGTCGTTAATGCTTGTGATGGTGGCATTATCAAGTGTCAAGGTGTTGGTAGCAGCATCATAGTAAGCCGTGCCTGAGATGCCTTCGCCAGTCACATTGCCGGTACCGATGACTTGTTTCTGTGCAACCCATAGCTGCAATGGCTCTGGACCAATCACCACTTGCGATTTAATGATTTGATTTTGATCATCCATGACATAACCATTGTCTTGGTTCCAATAAGCGCCTTCAGGCGAAATGATGTCCACTTCGGAAAGACTCAAATTGGAAACACGGATTGAGAAATCGCTTGTTCCTGTGACTTTCATGATGGAATTGCTGACGGACAAGGTGCCACCATTTGAAAGATTCACGCCTGCATTATCAGCAAGGATGTCAATCGAGCAATCAATAACGGAGAGCGTTGTTCCGCTTTGATTGAAGATTCCGTAATCAGCCTCGATGCTCAGCGAACCGTTGTCTAAACTCGTGATGACTGTAAAGTCACTTCCGATTCTGATGCCATCGCCCCAGAAAGTGCCGTTCTGGATGGAGTTTTCACCAGACAAATAGATGAACAGGCCATCCATATCCGTTTCGATGCCATACGAGAAATCCCCTGAGATGCTTGCGTTTTCAAGATAGAGTTCGTTGTTCGAAGAATCATAATAAACGTTGCCAGTGATGCCTTCGCCAGTGATGTGGTCGGCATTGAGCGAAGTTACCTGAACATCTGCGACCCAAAGGTCATATTTAATTGGTGCTATGACGACATATTCGCCACTTACCTGAATTTCATTATCTTGCTCATCATGTTTCCACACATAAGTACCACTGTAATAAGCACCTTCAGGAGCTATAATCTGGGTGTTATTCATGTTCAGCGAACCACAGTTAACCGAGATCCATGTCCCTTGTGCTCTTAATTCGGCGCCATCCACATTCAAAATCCCATAAGGAGCCCACACGCCATTGGTCCCAGCATTCAAGACAACCAAACAGCCGTCAGTAATGCTGAATGTCTTTCCAGTCGAAGTGACGTTGATACCTGTTCCATTACAATCGATAATCAAAGAGCCAGGGCCTTCGATGGTAGTGTTGGCATTCATAGCTTTTATGCCATATTGCCCTGCTTCAATGTAATTGTCACCAATAAGCTTAATGGTCAAGTTATCGATTGATGAACTGATGCCATCCTCATTATCGCCCAATGCCAATAAGTTGACATTGTTCAAAGTCAAAATATTGTTCGATGCATCGTAGCTTGCAGTGCCATCGCCAAGGATATCGGAAGCATTACGTGTGCTAACACGAATGTCGCCTAAATACAAATCGTAAGGAAGCGGTTCTATGATGACATATTCACCTATAACCGCATCGTCAGTTCCTGCATAAGCTATACATTGATGTTCCTGATCTAATGTTGCGCCAACAGGACTTGTTAATTCTGCACCGTTCAAAGTAAGAGAATAGCAGACAACGGATTCGTAATCCTCACCTTTTGCCCGCAATTCGGCACCGTCCACAATCAACGAGCCAAATTCACAGCTCACGCCTTGCTCAACACCATTTGCAACGACAAGACATCCATTCGTAAAGCTTAATGTACTTTCATCCTCAGCTTGTAAATCCGCCCAGATGCCATAATCTGCATCAATCGTCAGCATGCCTGGTCCCGTGATGTTAACGCTGGCTTGAGTTATTTCAATGCCTGAGTCGTAAGCTTCAATCGTATTTTCACCCAATAGTCTGATAGTCAGTTCATCATAGGCTTTCGAAATGCCATCACCTTCGTTCCTACCCATATTAATATGAGCATTGTTCAGAGTCAGAATATTTGATGATGCGTCATAACTTACGGTGCCATCGCCGAGAATGTCGGAAGCATTGCCTATGTTAACGGAAACTCCTTCAACATACAAATGATACAAACTCGGCCGAATCATAACAGGTATTCCCTTTACGACATTTCCGTTGCTGTCGACGATGGCATTTTCATAGAGATGTGCTCCGACAGGGTAAACCATCTCGGTTTCGTTCAGCTCGAGTGCTGCGCATAAGATATCACATTCGCTTGCTTGAACGGTCATTTCAGCACGTTCCACGCTCAAAGTACCGTCAGCGAAACTCACTCCAACGGCATCGCCTCTTACCTCGATTTTGGCACCATCTATAACGCTCAAGGTCTTACCGAGACATTGAAGGGAACAGATGCCATTATTTCCAGAAACATTAAGATAGCCTGGGCCGGCAATAGTGGTGTTAGCATTGTTGATCTGGATACCCTCATCTTTGGCACCAATATAATTGACGCCCAACAGTTTAATGGTCAAGCCATCAATAGATGAGTGAATGCCATCAAGTTCACCGACGGAATTGCCCCAGCCATAGACTATATCTGCACGGTTCAAGGTCAGCGTGTTGGATGCCGCATCGTAGCTCACGGTGCCATCGCCGAGGATGTCGGAGGCATTGAAAACATCGACCTGTTGTCCTTTGACCCACAGATTGTAAGGATTTGGCGAGAACACGACCTGCGATGTAACGGCATCGCCATTTGCATCTTCAACACGGTGATTTTCATCACTCCACACGGCACCTTCCGGTGATGTGATGCTGACATTGTTGAGGTTTAGTTCGCTGAAACCTGAGATTGGACCATCATATTCATCCCCACTAGATACAGTTACCATTGCATTGGAAATAGTCAAGGTTCCATGTTCACTATAGATAGCTGAGAAAGAAGTTCCATGGACTAGGACGTTCAACGTGCAATTATTTATAGTCAAGTTTTCATCGACCCATATTCCAATATTACTGATGACTTCGACATTCAGCGTTCCCGGCCCTTCAATGATTAAGTCTGACGAGAGAATGCCATTACTAGTTGTCAAAATGCTATTTTCACCGACAAGTTGGATCTTTAAGCCAGGAATACTGCTGCTGATTCTCGAATTTGAATTCGGAGACACACCATTAAGAGTCAACACATTAGTTTCAGCGTTGAAGTTCATCGTACCGTCACCGAGGATGTCAGGTGCCGTGATGAAATTCACCCTTCTGTCTCCGACAAAGAGGTCATATTCTCCGGCAGAAATGCAGACTTGTCTTGTAACAAAATTACCAGCTCCATCTAAAACCCGATGATATAATTCGCTATATGATGCCCCTTCGGGGTAAATGAAATCCACATCCGTCATAGTCAAACTGGTAAATCCGAAAATCGGGCTTCTATATTCGGACAGATCCTCATTATAGGCATATAACGCGCTGTAAGAAACGCTCATGGATGCAGTTACATCGGAATAAATGGCAGCATAAATATCACTCGTGCCATGTGCTTCCACAATACACGAATCCATAATCGTCAATTTACAGCCTTCACCAGAAACAAAAATAGCAGCTTTACCATAGACCTCAAGCGTTCCTGGACCTTCGATTGCCAAAGATGCTTCTGAATAAATGCCATAGGAATCGTATGAAGACAAGTCGTTATTAATACTATTATGACCTTCAAGATGAATTGTCAGCCCATTAATACGGTTTAGCATGGCGTAAGCCGACGACTCAATATGAGCGCCATTGAGGGTAAGCACATTATTTGCGACATCGTAACTGGCAGTGCCATCGCCAAAAATGTCTGAGGCATTAGCAGAATTGACCCAAACATTATCAGCCAAGGCCAAATTATACTGAATAGGCGAAATGGTGACATATTCATTATTAACAGGCTGATTGCCGCCGCTGTAGCACATTATGCTTCCAACCAGATGAGCGCCTTCGGGTTCGGTGATTTGAGTTTCTGTCATGGTCAGCGAGCCACACAAGACGGAGTAAGTACCGCCGAAGGCACTCAGTTTAGCACGATTCACCACTAAATCGCCTGCTGCAAAATTAATGCCGGAGAAACTGCCACTCATAACAACCTCGCAGCCATTTGCTATAGTTAAGGTTCTTCCCGCACTATTATAGGCATAAATGCCAGAACTTGCATTTGCAAGAAAAAGTTTGCCAGGTCCTTCAATCGTAATGCTGGCGCCAGTCATGTTTATGCCGGATGAGGCAGCATTGATCCTGTTCTCACCCAACAGCTTAATGGTCATGTTATTGATGGAAATCTTAATGCCGTCTTGGCCTTCACTCATATTCACAATATTAGCATCGGTCAAGGTCAAGGTATTGGACAGCTCATCGTATTTCACGGTGCCGTCACCAAGAACGTCGGATGCATTGAACGAGTTAACCTGATTACCAGCAACATACAAGTCATATTGAATCGGAGCTATGATGACATCTTCGTCATGCACATAATTTCCGTCACTGTCAACGATACCGTCGTTTAGAAAATATGCTCCGACAGGTGCCGCGATTTGCGTTCCGTTCATGGTAAGCGAAGCGCATAACACGGAATAGTCACGTCCCTTAACTTGCAGATAAGCATGATCGACAACTAAATCCACAGAAGTGAAAACAAAACCACAAGATCCTCCAACAAAAAAAACCTCACAGCCATTTACAAACGAATATGTCTTTACACTAGATTCAGAGTAACCACACATACCATGATGATCTGCATTGACGTACAATTTGCCAGGCCCTTCAATAGTAACGCTGGCATCGGTTATTTCCAAACCATAATAACCACCTGATATTTCATTTTCGCCCAAAAGCTTAATAGTCAAGCCGTCAATGCTTGTCTGAATCCCAAATTCATCTCCTTCCGAAACAATTTGAGCATTGTTCAAAGTCAGAACATTATTCGAGACGTCGTAACTTACAGAGCCATTTTCAAGAGCAAAGCCGCTTGGAGCGGCATCAACAAAAACATCGGATGCATTAGCAGCAGTGACTTGGACACCTTTCACCCAAAGATTGTAAGGTGTAGGTGAAAACACGACTTGGCTGGTAACAACATTGCCATTAATATATTCAACACGGTGATTTTCATCACTCCATGCGGCACGCAACGGTGATGTCAAAGCCACATTATTCAGATTCATAGTGCCGAAACCATAAACCGAACCAAGAGAATTCATCGCACTGACAGCAGTCACTTCGCAGTCGGAAAGATTCAAGACATAGCTTTCTGTGCCTTTAATGCCAGCAAAACTCGTTCCTCCAGTTCCAACAACATGAACGGTGCAACCTTTATGAATGGTAAGATCCCTATTGGCTTGGATGCCATCCTGACCAGTGACAGTTAACGTTCCCGTCCCTTCAAAAGTCAGTTTTCCATTCGATTGGATGCCTGCAAAACTGGAACTGACCGTATTGTTGCCGTAAAGTCTGATGGTCAATTCTTCCATTTCGTTCAGTATGCCTTGCATATTCTGACATGAGATGTTTGCGCCATCCAATATCAAGAGGTTGCTAAGCCCATTGAAAATCACTGTGCCATCGCCAAGAACGTCGTGAGCATTGTTAAAAGTCACCTGGGTACCTGCAACATACAAATCATAATCGGCAGCAAAAGAAATCAGATACGGAGAGGATGAAGTTCCAGAGCCACCCGAAAATTGTCCCCAGCTCTGCCCTAGTCCTAGGGTCAGTAGTAGGATAAATAGTAGTAGATGTCTTTTCATAATTAAAAATTTATTATATTACTTAATTTATTCAATATCTATTGTTTACATTTTCGCACAGTGCAAATTCCCTTATTTCTTACTTTTCGACCCATTCTGAAATGTGCCGAATGCATTGAAACAATTTTACTTATGGTACAAAAATAGAACATCGTTTTCTCTTGCACGTAATTAAAATTATGTATTTTTTATAATAAGTTGAGACAATTCTAACACATATCAACATCATTTTTATAAACACGAATTTCCACAAATTAAATGATATATAGCCGATTATAATTTTCGATAATTTACGTTTCATTTACGATGATTTGCGTTCAGCGAAGCGAAAAAACAGCTATTATCGTTACAGGTTATTTTTTAATTCTCACATAAGTGCAAAAAAAACCTGCCTCATCGCACCATGTTGGCACTTGAGGCAGGCAACAAACAATTGACACGTATTTCTTATAGGGAAACGGTTATTTCAGCATGACGATGCCGTTGTGAAAAGCATATTTGATGAGCTCGCTGGTTGAGTTGAAGCCGAGTTTCTGGAAAATGTTGCCTTTGTGTTTCTCCACCGTGTGGGGGCTGATGCAGAGTCTGTCGGCAATCTCGCTGGCTTTCAGTCCGTCGGCGCACAGCTTGATGATTTCCAGTTCGCGCCCTGTGAAGACAACGTTGTCTTGCTGCCGCGCCACTTTGACGGCATGGATGAGGTGTGAGATCTCCTTGCCGTAGTATTTGTAACCTTTGCCAATCTCGTGGATGGCAGTCAGCAATTCCTCGTCGGAAGCGCTCTTGCCGATGAAACCGTCCACATCGAGTTCGAGCATGCGGTTGATGACGGCCTCGGTGTTGTCGGCCGAAATGACCAGCACTTTAATCTCTGGCCGGTTTTTCTTTACATATTCTAGCACATCGATACCCGAACCGTCGGGAAGCATCAGGTCGAGCAGCATCAGGTCGATGTTGTCGTGAAGCTTGAGTAACTTCATGGCTGTTGCAACATTTTCGGCTTCGTCAAGGAAGACGCAGTCTTTGTCTCCTTTTTCAACCATGAAACGGATGCCGATTCTATAAAGCGGATGGTCGTCAACGATTATTATATTCATGTTTTTATGGATTTATGGACAATTTGACTGAGGGACTTTGGGACATTTAGACTTGTGGACTATGGGACTTTGTGGGATGCTGAGCGGAGTAGGAGGGGAGCCGAAGCGTCATCTTGTGTTATTCTTAATTTTAAATTCATTATTCTTGATTACTGTGAACTTCGCAATGGTTCCTTCGCCTAAGGTGCTTTCAAACTGCAGCTGGCTACCGCCTCGCTTGAGCATCTCCAGACAGAAGAACAGCCCCATGCCGGTGCCGATCTCGCCATTGGTGCCGTTGACCGACTTGCAGCTCATTTGTGTGATTTCGTTCAGTTTGTTCTCGCTCATGCCGGTGCCTTGGTCGATGACGGCAATCTGGTATTGGTCTTCACCGGCGTCGGTGACGGCGATCCGCACCGTCTTTCCCGAGGTCGAGAACTTTATGGCATTGGTGAGCAGGTTGCGCAAGGTGGTCCCGATGATGTTGGTGTCGGCCATGGCTATGGTCTCTGTTGCAATCTCGTTGGTGAGCGTCACGCCTTTGGTTTCGGCTTGCGCGCTGACCATCTTGATGGCTTGTTCGGCAATCTGCGACAGGTCAACGGGGATGGGATTGTATGACGACTTGCCTATTTCGAGCGAGACCCACTGCAGCATGTTCAGGAGCAGTTCCTCGGTGGCGCTGGCCGAGTCCTTGAGGAGAAGGCACTCTTTCCTTATCACTTCGGGCGGCAGGGCTTCGAAGCTCTCGCATATCATGCGGAGCACGTTCTTTTGCGCGATGATGGAGTTCTTCATGTCGTGCGAGATGATGGAGATCAGCTTGTCTTTCATGTCGTTCATCTCTTTCAGTTCCTTGGCACGGCGGCGACGCAGATAAAGGAAATAAGCGGTTGTGGCGACCGTAATGAAAAGCATGATGGCGATACCCAAGAGGGTGTAAACCAGGTTCGACTTGCGTTGGTTTTCGAGTTTCTGCATCTCGATGACCTTCTCCTTTTCGGCGGTCTCGTATTTCACCTGGAATTCATTGAACTGTTTCATGAGGTTGGCATCTCTCACCGAGTCGTTTATCTTCGTGTATTCCATAAGATAGTCGTATGCCTTGAGAGGGTCGGTGTATTGGTAGCAGATAGCCAGATACCCATACGACATAGGGTTTGGGCTGGTGTTCATGTTTCTTTCCATCTCTTGATATTCCTTAAGGTGGGCAGCAGCAGCCTTCTTGTCGTTGAGGCGGATTTCCGAACAGGCCAGTTGATAGAGAAGCGTCTTGTAAGTGGAGGGGTTCCGTTTTTTATCGGTATGTTCGATAGCCTCCAGGTACACGTCGTGGGCTTCCTGGAAACGGTTTTGCATGAGGAAGACGTGACCTTTCTGAGCCAGGCGCTGGTAGTAGCGTTCCATGCGCCCCGCCTCGAGGTCGAGGGCGATGGCTTCGTCGATGACGGCAAGGGCTTCATCGGTACGGACCAACTGGCTGAGTATCTCCGACTGCTTGCCGAGGAAAGCAGCCAGCAAGCCTTTCTCGTCGTTGCCCAACTCGCGCCGCAGGGCCACCGCTTCCTGACTATAGCGCAAGGCGTTCTCCTCGCAACTTATCTTATAGCCTGTCGTGTCGGCGATTGAGGAATCCGTAGCAAGTTCCTTGTAGATGGAGGCCAGGGTATTGCACACCGAAGCGCGTTCAACCTTGTCGTCTGCAGAAATGAGAGTGAGCCTTTGTTCGCAGGCTTCAAGAGCCTTCTGGAAATCATTCAGATAGAAAGCCATCACCGAAACGTATGAATAAAAGCCGTCGAACATGTCGGTCGAGTCGGCAGGCACGAAAGGGATACCTTCTTCGGCATAGCCCAAGGCTTCCGCATAGTCGCCTTGTCTATAATGGTAGCCAGCCATCTTGATGTACAGCTTAGCCGCTAAGTAGCCGGCATCGCCTTGCAGGGCGAGGGTGTCATCCTCACTGGTGATTTCTTGCGCTATCAGCGCTTGCATCAACTGTTCGGCAGCCGCTTTTTTCTCTTTGCGCGGGGCATTCCTATAGATATTAAACAAGGAGTCAAGGTCTTGGGCGAAGCCAAGCGTTGCCATCATGAGGCAAATGGTGATTGTAAGTATTCGTTTCATGGGGGCAAAGATATGAATTTCGTACATACGAATGCTATTAATCACCATCTCGTCCGTAGAGACGTCGATTTATCGCGTCTCTACA
>JAZQMX010000022.1:0-11746 GCA_045627065.1 Bacteroidales bacterium
AGTGAACAGAGGCAGAGCGGTCTTTTCACCGTTCAAGAACTTCTTCACGCGGCCGAGGAGTTCGGTACCTTCTTCCAAGATGGTGAGGTCAGCACTCCAGTCGGTATCAAACACATAGTCGAAGCCGAGTTGACGGAGAGCAGCAGCCATCTTACCAGTGACGATGGTGCCAGGTTCCATACCGAATTCTTCACCGAGGGCGACGCGGACTGCAGGAGCAGTTTGAACGACGACGGTCTTGGTAGGATCGTTGATGGCCTTCATCACATCAGAGATGTTATCAACCAAAGTCAGAGCACCGACAGGGCAAACCTGGACGCACTGGCCGCAGTTGACGCAACTTGATTCACCGAGATTCATTTCGAAAGCAGGAGCCACAACAGCATTGAAGCCACGGTTGATAGCTGACAGAGCACCAACGCTTTGGACAGTGTTGCACATGGTTTCGCAACGACGGCACATGACGCACTTGTCAACGTCACGCATGACTGACAAGGTTTGGTCTTTACGATAGGTTGATTGAGCGCCCTTGAAAGGGATTTCGCGGATGCCGAGCTTCTGGGCGAGAGCTTGAAGTTCGCAGTCGCCGCTCTTTTCGCATTGCAAGCAATCGTTCGGGTGGTCGCTGAGGATCAGTTCGACGACGGTCTTGCGAGCATTGATGACGCGTGGGCTGTGAGTCAGCACTTCCATGCCTTCGACGCAGTCGGTAGCGCAAGCTGGAGCAAGGTTACGACGTGGTTTGCCGTTGAAATCCTTCACCACTTCGACAACGCAAACACGGCAACCACCGGGTTTGTTTTCAAATTTCATTCCTGCCAATTCGAAATAGCAAAGGGTAGGAATATCAATACCAGCTTGACGAGCAGCCTTCAGAATGGTGGTACCTGGTTCAACCTGGATATGTTTGTTATCTATTGTTACATTAATCATTGTAGTATCTCCTTTCAATTATTTGACAGAAATTGCGTTGAACTTACAGCCACTGATGCAAGCACCGCACTTGATGCACTTCGTAGGATCGATTTCCATTGAAGGCAGCTTGTGACCTTCAGCGATGTAGTTGGTCTTAGAGATAGCTTCAGCAGGGCAGTTCTTAGCGCACTTGCCGCAACCTATGCACTTATCCTTGTCGATTTCGTAGCGCATGAGCTTCTTGCAGACGCCAGCGCGGCACTTCTTATCGACGACGTGTTCAACGTATTCATCCCAGAAGTTGTCGAGGGTTGAAAGAACAGGGTTTGGTGAGGTTTGACCCAGACCGCAAAGAGCAGCGTCCTTAATGACGGCTGCGAGGTTGCGGAGTTCTTGGAGGTCTTCCATAGTACCGCGACCGTCAGTGATCTTGTCGAGGATTTCAAGCATACGCTTGTTACCGATACGGCAAGGTGAGCACTTACCGCAGCTTTCTTCGCAGGTGAATTCGAGGTAGAACTTAGCGATAGCGACCATGCAGGAGGTTTCGTCCATGACGACCATACCGCCAGAGCCCATCATTGAGCCAGCAGCAACGAGGCTATCGTAGTCGATTTGGGTGTCGAGGTGCTTGGTTGTCAAGCAGCCGCCTGAAGGACCACCAGTTTGGACGGCCTTGAATTGACGGCCACCCTTAATACCACCACCGATTTCATAAATGATATCGCGGAGAGTAGTACCCATTGGAACTTCGATCAGACCGACATTGTTGATTTGGCCAGCCAGAGCGAACACCTTGGTGCCCTTTGACTTTTCTGAACCGATGGTTTGGAACCAATCAGCGCCCTTGGTGATGATGATCGGCACGTTAGCGAAGGTTTCAACGTTGTTCACGTTTGAAGGCTTCATCATGTAACCAGCAACAGCTGGGAACGGTGGTTTGAAGGTAGGTTCACCACGTTTGCCTTCCATTGAGTGGATCAGAGCGGTTTCTTCACCGCAGACGAATGCGCCAGCACCGTAGCGGAGTTCGATGTCGAAGTTGAAGCCGGTGCCCATGATGTCGTTACCGAGAAGACCGTATTCGCGAGCCTGAGCGATAGCAACTTGCAGACGGTGGATAGCCAGAGGATATTCAGCACGGATGTAAACCAGACCATGGGTAGCGCCGATAGCGTAACCGCAGATAGCCATAGCTTCGACGATGCTGTGTGGGTCGCCTTCCATGATGGAACGGTCCATGAACGCACCTGGGTCGCCTTCGTCAGCGTTGCAGATAACGTACATCTCGTCGCACTTGTTCTTTGCGCAGAGACCCCATTTCACGCCGGTTGGGAAACCAGCGCCGCCACGACCACGCAGACCTGACTTGGTCACTTCGTCGATGACTTGTTGAGGAGTCATTTCGGTCAGGCACTTGCCAAGGCCTTCGTAGCCACCGCGAGCGATGCATTCGTCGATGTTTTCAGGATTGACGAAACCGCAGTTACGCAGGGCGATACGGAGTTGCTTACGATAGAAGCCCATGTGCTTCGAGTCGGAAACGTGCTCTTGGTTTTCTGGGTCCATGTAAAGAAGGTCAGTGACCTTACGACCCTTGATGATGTGTTCGTTGACGATCTTTTCGACATCTTCAGGCTTCACCTGAGTGTAGAAAGTGTTGTCAGGCATGATTTTGACGATAGGTCCCTTTTCGCAGAAGCCGAAGCAACCTGTTTGGATGACCTGAACCTCGTCTTGCAATCCCTTTTCAGCGAGGATTTGCTTGAAGTTCTCAATGATTTGAGCACTTGCGGAAGCGTGGCAACCGGTACCACCGCAGCACAGCACGTGCATCTTAATTTTTGACATATAAATTCCTCCAATTAAAAATTAACCAATTGTTTCGTAGTTCACAGGGATGATGCCTTCCACCATTTCGTTGTTCATGACATACTTGGTGAGGATTTCATCAGCTCTGTTGTTGTCGACATGACCGAAGACGACGGGGTCTTTTCCAGGGACCTTCACTTCGATGGTCGGTTCAGCGTGGCAGTAGCCCATGCAACCGGTCTGGGTGAAGACGATGGCGAGTTTCAGTTCGTCAGCCTTTTCCATCATGTGTTCCATAACTTGTTTTGCACCAGCGGCGATACCGCAAGTGGCCATTGCAACCTTGACTTGCACGAGGGCTTCTGGATTGTCGCCACGTTCGCGAGTGTCAATGGTGTTCTGAAGCTTTTCTCTCATAGCTTTCAGTTCTGCTAAAGACTTAACTTTTACCATTTTTAATTCCTTTTAGGTTATTACTTGAGTTTATTATTTCAATTATTTCATAGGCTCTCGCCCATTTTTCAAAAAACGCTGCAAATATACGGAAAAATAAGTTGACTTTCCAAATAATGCGGTAGGTTTTTCTCGTTTTAGGCATGAAACAAAAAAGCCTGTCAATCAACGTTTTGAGCGTGATCAACAGGCCTAAATCGTAAATTAGAACGATTCTAATTTAGAATCAATCACAATTCGTTGTTCATAAGCATTTCGAGGACTTTGAGGAAATTCTGCTTGCGGATCTCCTGATCGTCTCCGTCAGCCACCATGATATCGCTGATATCAGCCAGGAAACCGACCTTGTCTTCATCGGTTTTCAGGAACTCGTCTTTGTGTTCTTTGAAGAAACTAAGCCAAGCGGGACTGGTCATGGTCTTGAACTTTTCGAACACTTCACAATAGATATTCTCATCGAATTGCATTAGAATGCGTTCAAGTTCATTCATGGAGATGTTGCCATCGATGCCCGATGCACAGAGCATCATGAACACCTCAAATTTCTCTTTGGTAAGGTTTTCTTCCATAGGCGATAGTATTAGTGTTTATGGCCACAAATATAGACAATTAAACTAATCATGCAACAAATTTGCTTTATTTTTTTTGTCACATCTCAAAACAAGATCGTTAAATCTTCTTTTTCAACCAGTTAGCCTTCCGCATATAAAAATACGCGATAATACCTATCATAACATTGTAAAGCAATTCTGCTGTCCAAACCCCTTCAACGGTCGACTTTTTCGTCATGAAATAGATATAAGCGAGGTATAGAACTAACACGCCAAACTCAAGAATCATGGCAGCGGCGGTGTTGCCGGTGCCCGAAACCGCCTCGAAAAACACCATGGCGACAGCCGAAACAATGGTGGCAACACAAATCACATAGACCGATGGCACAGCTGCCTCGGTCAATGCCATGTCGTTGGAATAGATTTCGAGCACCAAACGTGGCATGATTGCCGTGACCAGCACCAAGACGGATGCACATATCAACGAATTACGAATGACTTTCCATAGCATTGCCATCACTTCGTCGCTCTTCCCCTCTCCTATCGTACGGCTCGTCAATGTGTTAGCCGTAGCCGAAAAAGCGAAGCCCGGAATGATGAGAATCATGTAAGTGCTTCGCACTACCGACGAAACGCCGATTGCCATCTCCCCCATCTTTTCGATGAGAATGAAAAAGGCAAACCATGCACCGAACGAGAACAGACGCTGAATCATGCTCGGGAAAGCCACTTTAAGCATGTCGCCAAGCAATTTGGGCTGCAACTTGTGCCAACGGAACATGCCATACTCTTCGTGCGGCACCTTGAAATAAGTGTAAATCCAGAAGAAACAGAACGCCGTAACTTCGGCCATCAGCGAGGCCAAAGCCGCACCGCCGATGCCCATCTCAGGCAAGTTGCAGTGGCCGAAAATCAGGCACCAATCGAAGAAAATATTCACCACCGCCATGATGATCGTGGAATAGGTAATCACTTTGGTGTCGGAAATGCCCACGTAAAACGAGCGGAAAAGATAGTTGAAAACGACGAAAAAGATACCAAAACGTCGGAACCTAATATATTCCATTCCAGCACTATAGATATTTTCAGAGCTGATAATGACACGCATCAGGCTCTCGCTGCAAAAGTAAAGCAAGGCGAAGAGTAAAATACCCAGTCCGAGAACAAACAAGGCCCCGTGTTGGAACACTTGCCCAATCTTTTGAAGATTGCCTTCGCCATAGCGTCGTGCAATGAAAATCTGGATGCCGATGGCAAAGCCCATCGCCAGAGTGGTGAAAACAAAATAATACAAGCCCGCCATCATGGAAGCACTCAACTCGATGGTGCCTACATGACCCAAAAAGGCGGTATCGGTAAACGTGATGATGGTCTGCGCCAGATTGCCCAACATGATGGGCGTGGCAATCCGCCATATCTCACGATTTGAAACAGAAGTCTTTAACATTCAATATTTTATTTTTGAAGAAAGGCCGGAACTGGGAGGTGCATACCGGCAACCAGCCAATGGTTGGTTTGCGCTTGTTCGAGCAACATCTTGCGCGATGCCACAGCCTGTTCTTTATCTTGGTCGAAATTGGCGCAATACTCTGGATGTTCCAATTGCAACGCTGCACCATGAACGAAGTCACCAGCGATCAACACATTGCCGACAAGAAAAGCGGTATGGCCAGGCGTATGTCCCACCGCTGCAATAGGTTTTACGCCACAAGGCAATTCGTCGCCGAAGGCAAAGCAACGAGGCTTGCATGACGCAATCACTGCTTGGTACAAGTCATCTTCAAGCCATGCTTCGTGTTCAAGCTCGGAAATGAACAATTCGGCATTTGAATACCTTGCCTTTCCATCCAAGAGCAAACCGCCGATATGGTCGCCATGGGCATGGGTGATGAAGATGTAATCAATATCATCTGTTTGGACTCCAATACTTTCCAAACGATCGGCAGTTTTTCCATTGGGGAGACCTGCGTCGAAAAGTAACTTCTTTCCGTCTTTCTCAACGAGAAACGTCGAGACACTGGCAGGCACGCCGTCTTGCAAATTCAAGGCTTGCATAAGAGAATCGGGCGCGTTGGCAAACAGTTCGCGAGGCATGATGCGAGGTTCATCGTTGTCTTGCAGCCATGTGATTTTCACATCGCCAACCGTCTTTGTTTCAACAAATTCGCTGTTTTCTTTCTCGTGACATGCCGTCATGGAAGCCAACACAATCATAGTAACAATCAGTCTTTTCATAGGTTTATTATTTTGCTGCAAAAATACAACAAAATAATCATTTCGTCCTAATAGCCATAAACGCTTTCCCAAGATGCTCAGTGATGTCGCTTGCGATGAGCGATTCCTGTCCAACCGTTTCAGTAGCAAAATCGCCAGCAAGGCCATGCAAATAAACGCCTAGAACAGCAGCTTCTTCGGGCGAATAGCGCTGCGCCAGAAGCGAAAGGATGATGCCCGTGAGCACATCGCCACTGCCTGCCGTTGCCATGCCCGGATTGCCTGTCGTATTGAAGAAACACACACCATTCGGGAAAGTGATGGATGTGTGCGCACCTTTCAGCACCACAATGATATTGTTCTTCATCGACAGTTCACGCTGTTTTTCCAGCCGTTCAAACGAAGTAGCGCACTTCCCTACCAAACGCTCAAACTCCTTTGGATGAGGCGTGATAATGGTTTTTGCCGGCAAGAAAGGTAGCCATGTCGGATTGTCGGAAAGAATGTTCAAGGCATCGGCATCCATCACCATCGGGACTTGCGTGTCCTGAATCAAACGTTTCAAGGCATGCATCGTCTCGTCGGATTTTCCCAAACCTGGACCCACGCCGATGGCCGAATAAGCATCCAACTTCCCAAAAGACGAAAAACATGTTTCCGACTCATCGACATCTATCATCGCCTCGGGAATGGCCGTTTGCAAAGGCAACTGAGCCAACTTGGGCAGATGCACGCTCAGCAAGCCGATGCCCGTACGCAGACACGATTTCGCGCCCAATAAAGCCGCACCCGTCTTTCCCAAAGAACCAGCAATCAACAAAGCATGGCCGTATGTCCCTTTGTGGGAATACTTTGGACGAGCATGAAGCATTGGCTTCACCATTTGCTTGACAGTGAGAAAATTACACGTCTCAACTTCATCAATATATTGAGGATGCAAGCCGATGTCAAGCACTTCGAAACGGCCTACATAGCAATCGTTTTCTGGTAAAAGGAATGCTAATTTCGGGAATTGGAAAGTCAAGGTATAGTCGGCCTTGAAGATGAAGCCAAGGGCCGAAGGCTGGTCAGCAAAAAGGCCAGAGGGAACATCGATGGCCACGCGAATGGCCGGCGACTGGTTGAGATAGGCTATCAAATCGGCCACCACACCTTGGGGCGGACGGTTGAGGCCTGAGCCAAAAATGGCATCGACAACCACATCGTCAGGACCGACATTCGGGAAATCATCTTCTGTGAGAATATCGAACATCGGCACCTTCGTTTCGTTGACAAGTCGCCAATAATTCACCTCGCAATCGTGGCTCATCCTGTCGGCATGACGCACAACAAACACTTGAGGAACAATATCTTGTTGATACAAAAGACGAGCTACCACAAGTCCATCGCCGCCATTGTTTCCCATGCCGCAAAAAATCTTAATCGTCTTTTCGCGTGGCACGCGGCGGTAAATCCATTCATACACTTTGGTGGCAGCACGTTCCATCAAACCGACCGACTCGATGGGTTCGTTCTCGATAGTAAATTTATCCGCTTCGCGAATCTTTTCGACTGAGAGGATTTTCATAATAGACTTTTTATTCGAATAGACTTGTGTCAAATCCGCATGTACTTATCATTGACCCATATCTGTTAGCAATCATAAATGGAACATTCAAACCATGTTCAGCACAATATAGCCAATAAAGGCACAAGTCGGTTGGCGTAAACCATGGATTGGTATAGTCGATATGTGTATGAAATATCATTTTTACGGGATTACCATCTTCATCGAGAACATTCGTAGGAAGATAGGCGCCATGATAACGGCGCGAAGCAATGAGATTTCCTTCATCATCCGTATCGTACGAATAATCATTACCAAAAGGGATGACTCCATGCTCCGAGGTACCCATCATGTAATATGTTCTGACGATACCATTACCTACATTGATAAATTGCTTATTAAACCTCGCATTTGGATAATCTATATCAACTTTCACTTGCTTTCCAGCCTCAACAATCTTTATTTTCCATGCAATTGAGTCAAGTTCATTTTGTGTAAGTTTTCTAATAGTGTCTCTAAAAATGAACTTTCGATTTATCACATCGTTGAAGCACTCAAAATACACAATTGAGTCTTCATAATTATAGTAAATCGTAGATAGAGCCATTCCGCCAGCGGGTTTGTCAATATTACCATTTATTTGGTCAAGATGTGAACAATGTTCAACCAAAGCATCCTCAGCTTGCCACGAATTCTTTTCATAGACGTAAAGAACCTTTGCCTCAGCAGTAATGCTATCTGCAATTCTTTCTAATTGTTCATTGCTTAAATATGAACGTTTAATTGAACAGCTGAATATAAAACACGTAAATGCAATGCTTAAGACTGAAACAATAATGTAATTTCTTTTCATAACAACGCAATTTAGACGAGGCAAAAATAACAAATAATTGAATGAAAAAGAAAAAATGCAGCTGCCAATTGGTTATTAATTGGGCAAATCCTTATTCCAAATCAATCTCAACGCGGAAATCACCTTTCGCATCGGCAGGAATGAATGGCTCCGCCTCTACCCCATTGATTTTGCAACTCTTAATCGTTTCGCCATGACCTGAAACTGTTATCGAAAGCGTTGCTTCATGGTAATTTATCCCTTCCAAACTGCATGCTGACCCGTCTTTCATTCCGATGGGATGCAATTCCATGCCATTTACAGTGAATGTCAAGCCGAATATATGATTGAGAAACAGACGGATAAATCCCGTTGCGCACCAAGTTTGGTGTTCCTTTTTGTCCCAAAGTGCGCCACATTGATAGCCTCCCGAAGGCTCGCCGTCAATCGTATAGATTTCATAGAAATCGCCCTTGCCACGATTCATGGCCAAGTCAACGAGGTTGAACAACTCAAAATAGAAAGCATCGTATTGCTTTTGGTGGGCGCAACCCGAGGCAAAATACATGTTGACATGCGGCCAAACCATCATGTTGTGACGGCCAGGCTTGTCTGGCGTGTTGCGCGGAAACGATGGATAAACACAAGGCAAACCATGTTCAGTGACAAAGGTATTTTGCACAATTTCAGCGGCTTCTTCATTTGACACAACATCGAAAAGCATTGCGAATGCCAAACCCAATCCTTCCTGATAATCGTGCGGATGACCAAGATAATCGATGAGATAATAGAATTTGTGTTCTTCAGGACGATGGAAAGTCGCTCTGATTTTATTCTTCAATTCACTTGCTTTTATTTCAAACTCAGTAGCTATTGTCGGCTCTTTAAGTTTTGCCATTTCAGCCAAGGCTCGGTAGGATTGGAAATATATCAGATTCGTACTCAAGCATTTAATGGCGACCGAATTAGGATGATGCAAGACGAAAGAATCGTCCCATTTTTTTGGGTCATAAACTGGTTCGTCGTAGCCAGCAATGCCGTCTTGAAACACGGCTGGCCCCATGAAAAGGCCACTCACACTGTCGAAGCACTGATTTTCCAATTCCGTCATCGTGTTTTTGGCGCACAGATAGGCCTTATCCAGAAAGAATTCATTGCCCGTCACCAAATAATGGTTGTAGGCAGCAATGGTCCAAACAATCTTGTCCCAATATTGATGCCCGATGGTCAAGCTATCGTTGGTGACACTCCAAAGCGAATGCTCAGCCACCTCCGAACGCAGCAACGAAGCGGCATTCCAGCTGTTCATGGCACAGTCGCGTGTCCATTCGCCGCCGTAACCTGCGCCTGCTTCAAGAATCTGGTTGTGCGTATTGTGGTCAATAATCCAAACGGCGAGTTCAAAAGCCTGATTGACAAGCGTATCGGCCGTCATCAGCGATTGTGCCGTCAAAGCCGATGAGATGGTCAAAAGCAAGAAAATAGCAGCAAAGCGTTTCATGATAGAATCAATTCTTATCTGGCAAAACAATGACTTTCATGCCTACGAAAGCATATTTCTCTTTCAGGACATCCAAATCGTCGTTCAGAAGTCGGATGCAGCCTTCGCTGCCACGGCCTGGCACTGAGCTTTCGTTGTTTGTGCTGCCATGAATACCGATGCCGTTGAACCCCGTCTTTAGTCGCATGAACCAATTTCCGTAGGAAAGAATGGCACCGCGGCCGTCGCCAAAATCGTGTGTCCAA
This sequence comes from Bacteroidales bacterium, assembly GCA_045627065.1. Lineage (GTDB taxonomy): Bacteria > Bacteroidota > Bacteroidia > Bacteroidales > F082 > Limimorpha. The sequence continues at coordinate 10,070 of JAZQMX010000022.1, forward strand.
TTTGTTGCGGGCTTGATTTCAGTGATGGAGAATGGTTGTTCAAAGGAACATTCGGGTGTTTTCATGTCGCCAGATTTCTGCTTGTGACCATAATTCATGCCCACACAAACCGGATATCTCGCCAAAAGTACTGTATCTGCATTCTGAACTTCATAGACACTCAAATGCAATTGCGGCTTGTCAACGACGATAAAGCAATTATTCCGGTTGACGAGTTTACCAAAAACTATAGGATTTTCCGTAGGAACCGTGTCAATATCAGCAACTTCCTGACCTTTGACATCGTTATCCTTACTGCCACAGGCGGCTACTAAAAAGAGCGTAACAGCTATCAAAAACAGTTTTCTCATGATGATTACGATTTATGCGGCAAAACTAATGAAAAATCGCCTTGGCAAACCAATTTCAACCTTTTATTCTTGCGCGAAAAGGAGGGAATTCATAATAAGCAAAGCGACAAGCAATACGTCTTTTATCTTTCTCATAATTGCAGATTTAGTTCTTCTTCAATTTGTTCTTTCGACAAAAACAGCATTCCCTGAATCCCGACTTCACAAGCGGCTTTGACGTTATTGGGATTGTCGTCAATGAAGACCGTCTCTTCCGCCTTGATGCCGAAGCGTTCAAGGGCAATCTCGAAAATGCGGTGGTTGGGTTTCATTACCTTTTCGATGCCCGAAATCACCATGTCGTCCATCAAATTCAAGATGGGATAAACGGGACGCACCATCGCAAAGGTCTCACTCGACCAATTCGACAATCCAAAGATGCGGAAGCCTCTGTCTTTCAAGCTTTTCACATAACCTTCCATGCCTTCGATTTGTCCGCCCATCATCTGCATGAAGCCGCTGTAATACATCTCGATTTCCTTCTTCCATTCGGGATGTTCGGCCACGAGTTCTGCCGTGCCTTCCGCTACGCGCCGGCCACCGTCGTGTTGGGCATTCCATTCGTAGGTGCAGATGTTTGTCAGGAACCATTCGGCCTTGTCTTTGTCGCCAAAATAGGGATCATACAAATAATGCGGGTTCCAGTCCAGCAGGACGCCGCCATAATCGAAGATGATGTTTTTGATCATATATTGTTTTATTTAGTGTCACAAGGGCGCGAGAAATCGCGCCCTTGAACACATTTAGACGTTATGTCTTATTTTTCGACTTCCTTCTTCAGTCTTTCTGTCAACATTGGGACAATCTTGTGCAGGTCGCCAACGATGCCAAGGTCGGCAACGCTGAAGATAGGTGCAAACTTATCCTTGTTGATAGCGATGATGAAGTCGGATTCTTCCATACCGGCAAGGTGCTGGATGGCACCGCTGATACCGCAAGCCATGTAGAGGTTAGGACGGACAGTCTTACCTGTCTGACCCACCTGACGCTCGTGAGGCATCACGCCATTATCGACCATGGCACGGCTTGACGAAACTTGTCCGCCAATGACATCGGCCAAAGCCTGCAGTTTGTCGAAACCTTCCTTGTTGTGAACGCCACGGCCACCGGAAACCAAAATCTTGGCTTCTGAAATATCGACTGTTGCCTTTTCTTCCTTAATGGTTTCAATGACTTTCACTTTGAACTTGGAAGCATCGAACTTAGGAGCGAATTCGGTAACAACGCCCTGACGGCCAGCTTCGCGGACACGCTTCTGCATCACGCCTGGACGCACGGTTGACATTTG
>JAZQMX010000023.1:0-28688 GCA_045627065.1 Bacteroidales bacterium
CCCCTCCGAGGCCGGAGAGAGACATGTGGCGGCTATTGCGCGGGGGCGCACCTCTTCCCATTCCGAACAGAGAAGTTAAGCCCCGCCGCGCCGATGATACTGCATCACTGTGGGAAAGTAGGTCGCCGCCCAACCACAACGGGAACCCCGACACCGAACGGTGCCGGGGTTCTTCGGTTTATATAACTAGTGATTATTCAAAGAAGAACTCCTCTTTGAAGTTAACGAAATGGATTTTTGATTGAGCTCTTGTTATCGCTGTATAGAGCCATCTCAAATCTTCCTTTTCCAATCCTTCTTTCTGATTCAATGAAGAATCAATAAATACTTCTTGCCATTGGCCTCCTTGGGTCTTATGACAAGTCAATGCATATGCAAATTTCACTTGCAATGCATTGTACCATTGATTCTTTCTAATGGCTTTATATTTGTCTGTCCGATTTGGAATATCTGAGTAATCTTCCTCAATAGCCTTGTATAGCCTTTCTGATTCTTCTTTGGTTAGTGCTGGGCTATTGCTGTTTAGGGTTTCTAATATGATTTTCGCTTCGATGTTTGGCTCTTCTGGATAATCTACAAATCTTAAATCCACATTGGCGAAATGGAAACCATACATCTCTTCATATCTTGAAATCTTTTGTATTTCAACCATGTCTCCGTTGGCAATGAAATTGATTTGTCTATTTCCATCTGCCCAATAATAGTTGTTTTTTACAACCATCAATCTGTCGCCTGTAGCTATCTCTCCTTCAATGCCTAAAATCCTGCTTCTTATGGCTTGGTTGAATAGGTTAGCCCTATAGTTTGATTTGCATATGATGATGGAGTCTGTACAATGCTCAGCATTAAATGAATTGAAAAGAAGCTCTTCAAATATTTCTGGATCAATTCTATTGATGTCGTTGAATTGCTTGATTTGAAATATGGGTAAATGATATTCGAAATTGTTTTCTGCGACTAATTCTCGTAAATGCGTTGCATTGTATAAAATACCAGATTCTAATGCTTGACGCATGACTTCTGTTAGTTCATAGCTGGCTATGGTAACGGGAAACTCACTTTTTAGGAAATCAATATCCAAAGCAGGACTTTCATTGTTCCCAACAGGAGGAAGTTGTGCAGTATCGCCGATGAGTAATAGCTTGCATTTTTCGCCCTCAAATACATATGCCAAAAGATCGTCCAAGAGACTTGTCTTACCAAAATCTTGTTGTTCGCCAATCATGGACGCTTCGTCTACGATAAAAAGAGTGTTTTTAAACTTGTTTTCGGCCCTTCCTATGCGTATGCTGCCATCGGGGAATGCCATTACTTGGTAGATTCTCTTGTGAATGGTAGTGGCTTCTTTCTTTGTGTAATTGCTGATTACTTTTGCAGCTCTACCTGTTGGCGCCATCAGTACGTAGTTCATGCCAATCAATGGCAAGGTTTTTACCAAAGTGGTTACTAACGTTGTCTTTCCTGTCCCTGCATATCCTTTGAGAATATATGTTGGGTTTTCTTTTTGTGTTAATAGGAATGCTGCGAGGTGTGATAATACGGTAGATTGGCCCTTGGTTGGCGTATATCCAAAGGAATGCATCAGTTGTCCATATAGTTCGGAACGACTCAGCATAAAACCTAAAATGGATAACCAATACCGGCAACTAATCGCCAACTATTCTCGTAGGTTTCGTCATAGTCGAACCGCCAGTAGTGTCCATTGGCATTTTGGTATGGGTTGCGTAAAGCTCTAGCAAGGTCAATGCGGACAATCAAGAAACTTAAGTCAAGCCTGATACCGAAGCCTGCGTCAAGTGCAATCTGCTTATAGAATTGATTGAACTTGAACTCACTCCCAGGAAGGTCTTCGTTAGGCCAATAAGTCCAGACGTTGCCTGCATCAACGAAGAATGCTCCGTTAACGATGTTGTAAATTGGAAAACGGTATTCGAAATTGGCCTCTAATTGAAGATCTCCGATTTTCTCAATGTCTTGGTCGTTAGGGACACAGCCACCAGGTCCCACTCCGCGATAATTCCATCCACGTAGGCTACTGGTACCACCGGCATAAAAACTGCGTTCGAATGGAAGGTCTTTTGAGTTGCCATATGGGATGCCTAAGCCTAAAAATTCGCGAAATACAAACCAATGGTTGTCTTTAAGGTTGACATGCTGCCTGAAGTCAAAACTGCTTCTGACATATTGAGCATATCGAATTCCAAAAAGTTCGTGGTTGCCATCGTTCTCGGTAATGAGTTTTGTGTTGTTGAAGAGAGAAATCAGGTTCCCGCTAGTCTCGATGTCGGTGCGGAAATATAGGAAGCTATTTTGGTTTTGAAGGTCCTGCGTATTCATAACGAAGGAATACTTCGCACCCAAAAGCAAATGACTTGTGTATTGGTCTTTTTTCCTTTGGTTGTGCTCTTGGTTCAGGAGCTCTTCAAAAGCAGGCTTCATATTGCTAATCTTTACCGTGTTAAGGTAAATTGGAGTAACGGTATGACGATATTGCTTAAAGTTCTTCCAATCGTAACTATAGGATGCAGTGGCTATGTAGCGTGAGTAATAGTAGCGAACTTGGGTGTTTAATCCAAGGGTGATACTGGTGGTGGGTTGATAGTCTCGAGCGAAATCGCGGAAGGGGATAGGGCTAATAAACCGAGGGAAAAGGAGACTTCCAGAAATGCCTATTTCTTTGGTGTTGAATACGCTTTCTGAACTCATTTCCATGTTGATGGTTTGGGCTTCGAGGCCTGCCTTTAGATTTAACTGAAAAACTTCTGCTCCATGGAAGATATTCCGATTGGTGAATGAAAGACTTCCCTTGATGCCAAGATCGCCATCGGAATTAGTGCCTTCGGCTTGTACTGTAAAGGAATGAGTGTCATTCTGCTGCATGGTAATTCTGCAGTCTAACAGATATAACGAGTCGTTAGGAACAGTGTCAAACTCAATGTTCGGGTTGCTGAAAATTTGGAAGTTACTGAGACCGTTATAGGTGAGTGAAACATTTTGTTGCCTATAGGGTGCTCTTTGCAGAAGGTTGATTGATTGGGTGATGGTTTGAGGCCTAACTTTAGGTTTCCCAAAGTAATAAAAATGAAGTTCGTTTTTCATTTTTCTTCTTCCAACTTCTGTTACTAAAGTTATAGAGTCGGAAGGCGTATCGTTCATTCGGGATAGTGAAAAGTTGGGGAAAATATTGATGTCGTTGATGAGGTATTTGCGGTTTGATATTTTGTTGTTGGTGACTCGCATGGTTATTTCCATCGTGTGATTCTTAAAACAACTGTCCGCATCATAATGGATATTGTCGCGCGTAAAGAAATAGTATCCAACGTTTTTGAGTCGTTCGGTGATTAGCTCTCGTTGGTCGTTCAAAGTGTATGCGTTATAAATGTCGCCTACAGCAACGGGAAAGTCTTTTTCGAACAGCATAATGTATTTTGCCATTACACTGTCGTCAATTATGTAATCGATTTTGCTGATCCGATAGGGCCGAGATGGCGTGACGGTGTAGGTGACTGTAGCCTTATGCCTTTTGGCATTAACGCTGCTTTTGACTTTAGAGTTTGGATATCCAGTGTTCCCTAAATACAAAGCAATCTGTTTGGCAGAGTAGTTGGCTTCAGTCTTTTCGTAATAAGATGGCTCAGAACCCATAGCGTCATTTAACCATTTCCAAAATCTGCTATCAGGATGTGCTTTTGAATTGTAGTAAATCCAAAATGGCATTTCAGAGTCAAGGCTCTCTTTATAAGGCTTTTGGGAAATGTAGTCAGAAAGTTTCGATTTGTTGATGCCTGTACTGTCGTTCTCAACAACAACAATGTTCTTCTTCACTAAATATTTCCCTTCAGGGACGTACCTCCGTAACGAGCATGATGACATAGTCAGCACTAATGCCGACATAAAGATCATGTATAGCCTTTCCTTTCGCACTTCAGTATAATTTGAGGCACAAAAGTACAACTAAAAGTGTAATTTCACTAAGCTTTGCCTCGAAAACTACAAATTGATGTTTTTACACTACTTCGGCAACGATGAAGTTGCTTCCACCAACGAAAACAACATCGCCGAAATGGGCGGCGTTGACAGCCGATAGGTAGGCATGCCGCACTGATTCGTACACCATGCCGCGCAGACCTAACTCGAAGGCTTTTTCGGCCAAAATGTTGGCATCGAGGCCTCTTGGAATGTCGGCCTTGCAGAAATAGTATTCAGCGTTGCGAGGAAGGAGTTGGAGCACATGGTCGATGTCTTTGTCATTGACCATACCTAACACGAAATGCAGCTTGTCATAATGCAATTCCGCCAATTGTTGTACGACTTCGGTGATACCAGCCACGTTATGCCCCGTGTCGGCTATGGTGAGAGGATCATCGTTGAGGATTTGCCAGCGTCCCATTAGGTGGGTGTTGCGAATGACTTTTGCGATGCCCTCGCGGATGTTGTCGTCGGTGAGGTTGAATTTCTCGCGGAGCAAATGCAGAGCACAGATTACGGTGGTGAGGTTTTTCTTTTGGTAGTTGCCCATCAGTGGGATATCGATGGCCTCCATGTAGAGCTCGCTGTTCTTCCAAATGTCAAATTTCTGTACGAGGTTCGATTCAATGTGAATCTTGTTGCAATCGAAAACCTGGTCGGCGAAATAAATCGGGCTTTGGCATTCGGCAGCCTTATCTTCAAACACTTGATGCGTCTCAGCCTGCGTTTCACCAATTACGACAGGGATGTTAGGTTTGATGATGCCAGCCTTTTCGCCAGCGATTTTTTCCATCGTGTCGCCCAAGAACTTCACGTGATCGAGACCGATGTTGGTGATGACGCTCAGCTCTGGAGTGATGAGGTTGGTAGAGTCCAAACGACCGCCCATGCCCACTTCCACGATGGCGATATCGACTTTCTCTTTTGCGAAATAGTCGAAAGCCATGCCGACAGTCATCTCGAAGAAGGAAAGCTCCATCTTCTCGAACTGTTCTTTATGCTCGGCAATGAAACTGACTACGTTTTCTTCGGGAATCATCTCGCCGTTGAGACGGATGCGTTCGCGGAAGTCGCGAAGGTGAGGCGAGGTGTAAAGACCTGTCTTATAGCCCGCTTCCTGAAAGACGGAAGCCAGCATGTGCGAGGTCGAGCCTTTGCCGTTGGTTCCGGCGATATGTACTGACTTGAAATTGTGGTGTGGATTGCCCAAAAGATTGAGCAGTTCTATGGTGTTGTTTAAGTCGGCTTTGTAAGCAGCACCTCCAATTCGTTGATACATTGGAAGTTTGTTGAACATCCAATCAAGTGTTTCTTGATAGTTCATTTTATTGATTGATGATGAAAGTATAAGTTATCATTCCGTGTTGTTGTTCGGGTGCATTTTGGTCGGCTGCGAAGGTCGAACGCAAGGCTGATTCTTTGGCTTTGGCTCGCATTGTGCTGTTAATCAAAGTTGTGCCTTTGTTTGAAATTTCAGCACGGACCACTTTCCCTTCTCGGTTGACCCAAATATCGACTACAATGATGCCTTCTTCGCTGAAGTCGTCTTTTGGTTTGCTCAGCGATTTTGCGCCACGTCCACCAAGGTCGTAACCCGCACCATTGCCTTTTCCTCCTTGCCCGTCATATTGCTTTACGCCTTTCAATCCATTGGGATTGCCTTGGTCGCCAGGTTGCCCGGTAATGCCTTCCGAACCGCCTTGCTGTGAGTTGTTGCTGCCCTTGAACAAAGCTTTTTGATTCACTTTGGGCTGCGTGGGTTCAGCAGGTTTCGTTTCTTTAGGCTTCGTATTTTTCTTTGGCTCTATCGAAGGAACTTCTTCGCTGTCTTGCGTAACAAGTTTGTCTTCACTTTTCGAGGTCGTCGGGGTTGGGGTAGCGGCTTGCGGAATAGCTGGAGTTTCAGGTTGCACTTCGCCCATACCTTGGTTCATCATGCCCAAATCGACTTCCACACCTTCTTCCCCGGGCAAGGGCAACGGAGTGCGAAATGCCATAAAGAAAAGCGCAAGCAAAACCAAGCCCATGACCAGAGTTGTCCCGCCTGCAGCTATCCACTTATCTTTCTTGTTGTTTTCCATTGCTTTTTGTCTTGTTATTTGTGTGAAGTAGCCAAAATGACTTTGTGGTTGGTGCCCGTAGCGTTGTTGATTTCATTGACGGCATCAATTACATTTACAACGTATTGCACAGGGACGGTCTTGTCCGAACGAAGTACTACGGTAGCCTCGTTGTCGTCGATGATTTTTGTTCCGATAAGTTGCGAGAGTTCTGTCTCGTCGCATGGCGTTTCTTCAACAAAGTAACTGAATTGCTCGTTGATATACACGGTGACGGTTTGCTTGGCCATGGTCTTGCTGTTGCTTGAAGGCAGCATCAGCTTGATGGCGTTAGGCGCTACTAAAGTCGAAGTCAGCATGAAGAAAATCAGCAGCAGGAACACGAGGTCCGACATCGACGATGAGTTGAACGTCACATCAACCTTATTTCTTGATTTAATTGCCATAACATTTTGATATTATGCGGGTTCGTTAAGGACGTCCATGAATTCCGATGCCTTTCCTTCCAGTAAGTTGACGACTTTCTGGATTCGTGTCGTGATGATGGCGTGGAAGATGTAGGCCACGATACCGACGATCAGACCGCCCACGGTGGTGACCATGGCTTCGTAGATACCTGACGAGAGCAACTCGATGTCAATGTTGTTGCCAGCCATCGACATGTTATAGAAGGCTTTGATCATACCGGTTACCGTGCCCAAGAAACCAATCATTGGCGCAGCTGAGGCAATCATGGCCATGATGCTGACACCTTTTTCCAATTGGCTGACCTCGAGGTTACCCACGTTTTCGATGGCCGAGTTGATGTCGTTCAGTGGGCGACCGAGTCGCGACAGACCTTTCTCGATCATTCTGGAAATAGGAGTGGAGTTGCCTCTGCAGAGCGCTTTGGCTGAATCCACCTTTCCTTCTTTCATATATTCACGGATGCGTTCCATGAAGCTGCCATCGTATTTGGTGGCACGTGAAACGGCAATAAAACGTTCGATGAAGATGTAAACGGCAATGACAAAGAGTACAGCCAAAACAATCATGATCCAGCCGCCTTTGGTGGCAAGTTCAAAGAGCGAGAATTTGACTTCTGTTGGTTGTTCGGGAAGAGCGGCTGCGGTCAATTCGTTGGTTGCAGTCTGAATTTGAAGCATTGAAAACATATTCTTATTTCTTTTAATTTGTTATCTAACTGATGATTTGTTGTTTTATTGCATTGATTGCATTTTGCAATCGTTGTTGGTCTTGTCCGTTTATGATTTTGTAATTGGCCTTCAAACGTGTCAATTCGTTTTCATACATCGCAAAAATAATCTTTCGTTCATTGTAGTCAGGGTTTTCACGTAATGGGTCGAAAGTCCATTCAAGGTCGATGTCGCACAAAAGATAGAGGTCGTATTCTTGATTGATTACCAGATCGTTGATGGTCTCAGGAACCGAGTGAAATACATAATCGCACCATATTTTGTTGACGATCATTTCTGTATCTGCGATGAGTATTTTGGGATTCTTGGCCTTGGCTTCTTCAATCCATTTTTGCTGACCTAAGGCAATTTTTACAACGTCTTCGATTTGGTATTGACCTTCGAAATTCTTGAGATATTCTCGCGAGTATTCTGGAACGAAAGTGGTGCCGAAATGCTCTGCCAATTGTGCTGCAAGCGTCGATTTACCGGTCGATTCAGGTCCTAAGATGGCAATTTTAAGCATGTTGTAGAGCCTCCTTTCTCCATTTGAAATAGCCAACGATGGCTAAAATGGTGAGCACAGTGAAAAGGATTACGGTAGGGTAGAGACCTTTCACGATGTATAATGCCGTTGAAACGGCATCGACAATAATCCAGAAGAGCCAGTTTTCGAGGTATTTCTTAGCCAGCAGCCAAGTGGCGGTGATGCTCAAGGCAGTGGTGAAGGCATCGCCGACAGGTACGGGCGAGTCGGTGAAACGCTTTAGGATGAAATAAATGGCGACAAATAAAGCAGCACTAACTAGCAAGCTGATTGTAAGTTGTCTGCCGTTCAATTTGTTGACGGTGTATTTCGATTCTGAATCTGACTTTTCGCGTTTTGTTAGCCAAAGATACCAACCGTAAATGCTCACAATCAAGTAGTAGAACTGGAAACTCATGTCGGCGTAAAACTTCGATTGGTAGAAGACGAAAATGTAGAGCGTGACCATCAGGATGGAGGAGAGCCAATACCAATGGCTTTGCTTGATTTGCAATCCGATACCGATAAGGCCGAGAGCCGCCGCTATGATTTCAACCCAGTTCATGGTTATCGCATGTCGATGATATCCACGTTTTTGTGCTCTTTTTCGTCAAAGATGAAGAAGTTGGTTTTCAAAGTCTTGTCGTAGGCGTAAGATTTGATGGTCACCACCATTTCATCACCGCTTTGCGCTTCGATTTTGGCTTTTTCGATTTCAAGTTTCTTCTCGTCGATGGTGAGTGTGATACGCTTGAACTCGCCTTTAGGATTCAACATCTCGACGCATTTCTTGCCTTTATCGGCTTGCTTCACATACTTCATCGAATAGTCTTTGTCGTAGGTGGTCAGCATCTTGATGGGTGTGATGAGGCTTTCGCCCGTGGCATTGCCTACCATGACTTCTTCGTCGTCAATCAGGTAGGTCCATAGGGTTTTGCCGTCAGAAATGATTTGCTGGTCAGCGATTTCGAGGTTGTAGGCTTCGCCTTGAAGCGTAGCTTTGCCTGATTCTTTTTCGCTAGCCGTGGTCACACTATTGCCGATTTCATAGTCGAAGGTGATTTCGTAATTTTTGTGGCTATTCAACTGGTTGATGACTCTTTTGACGAGTTCGCCAGCTGTTTCTTGTGCATTGGTCATGCCTACAATGAGCATGAGACCGATAAGGATGAAATGTCTTTTCATTTTTCGTTTTGCTTAATCGATGTTGAGATCACGCAAAATCTGTTCCAAAGCGAATTCGTTAGCTACTTTTACTTCGCGTGTCTTGCTCCCGGCAAATGGACCGACGATGCCAGCGGCTTCCAATTGGTCGATAATACGACCTGCGCGGTTGTAGCCAAGCTTCAACTTGCGTTGAATCATCGAAGTGGAGCCTTGTTGGGTTTGCACCACGATGCGGGCGGCTTCTTCGAAGAGGCTGTCGCGTTCGCCACTGTCTTCATCATCGCCCATCGATTCGCCACCATCGTCTTCTGGCACTTCTGGCAAGAGGAAGGCGTCAGGATAGCCGTGTTGGGCACCAATGTATTCGGTGATGGCCTTGATTTCAGGTGTGTCAACGAAGGCGCATTGCAGACGCACCATCTCGTTACCGGTTGAAAGCAGCATATCGCCGCGACCGATGAGTTGGTCGGCACCTTTTTGGTCGAGGATGGTCTTCGAGTCGACGACTTGGATGACGCGGAAAGCGATACGGGCAGGGAAGTTGGCCTTGATGGAACCCGTGATGACGTTGACCGAAGGACGTTGCGTTGCGATAATCAAGTGAATACCGATGGCGCGAGCCAATTGGGCGAGACGTGCGATCGGAGCTTCCACATCGCGACCTGCCGTCATGATGAGGTCGGCAAATTCATCGATGACCAATACGATATAAGGCAGGAAACGATGGCCTTCGGTGGGCAGCAATTTGCGAGCCTTGAATTTCTCGTTGTATTCGATGATGTTGCGGCATTCGGCTTGCTTGAGCAAATCGTAGCGCTGGTCCATCTCGATGCAGAGCGAATTAAGGGTGCGGACCACTTTCTTCACATCGGTGATGATAGCATCTTCCGAATCGGGCAATTTGGCCAGATAGTGACGTTCAATGCGGTTGTAAAGGGTCAGTTCCACCTTTTTCGGGTCAACCATGACGAACTTCAGCTCGGATGGGTGCTTGCTATAGAGTAACGAAGCCACGATGGCGTTCAGACCCACTGACTTACCTTGACCGGTGGCACCTGCCATGAGGATGTGAGGCATCTTGGCCAAGTCGAAGACGTAAGTCTCGTTCGAGATGGTCTTGCCCACGGCGCAAGGCAAAGCGTATTTGTTGTTTTGGAACTTCTCTGAAGCCAACACGCTCTTCATCGAAACGGTTTCGGGTTTCTTGTTCGGCACTTCGATACCGATGGTGCCCTTGCCAGGGATAGGAGCGATGATACGGATGCCCAAGGCAGCCAAACTCAAGGCAATGTCGTCCTCCAAGTTCTTGATTTTCGCGATTCTGACACCTGCAGCAGGCACAATCTCGTAAAGTGTAACGGTAGGCCCAATGGTGGCCTTGATCTTGTCGATAGCTATGCCGTAGTTGGCCAAGGTCTCCACAATCTTGTTCTTGTTTTCTTCCAATTCTTCGCCACTCACTTCGGCCGACTTCCCGCCATAATCGTTCAGTAGGTCAAGCGTCGGGAATTTATAGTCTTTCAACTCAAAATGTGGGTCGAAAGGCATGTCGAGGGTATGATGCTCAATGTCATCGTCTTCAACAATCTTTTCTTCTTTTTTCTCTTCAACCACCAACTTGATGTCGCTTTTGGGCGTGGGATGGAATTCTTCAACGGTTTTGGTAGCAGATGGAGCATCGAAGGGCTCGACGATGGTTTCGACAGAGGGTTTCCGAACTTGTTCGGGCTCGGTGCTGTTGGTTTTTTCTTCTGTTGTAGGTCGGTTTACTTCAAACTCAAGGCCTTGTGGTTTCTTGAAGGTGTTTTCGCTTTGGGTTGTGGCTCCTACAACTTCCATTTCTGGATTGCGTCGGATGGCCGTTACGGGAGGATAATCATTTTCGTCATCATTGCCGAGATCATCTTCTTCATCCTCAATGTCTTCCTCATTATCGATGCCTTCAGTATTTTCGGTGTTGGTGTTGTTGGCAACGATTTGGTTTTTCTTGGCTTCTTGCTCAGCCTTTTTCGCCTCTCGCTGTTCTTTCAAGCGCTTGAAGTAGTTGAATGTGAGGTTGAATTGCACTACGGCGTAAACCAAGAATAGGAAGATCAGGACGAGAAGTGTCCCCGCTCTGCCAATATAGTTGCCGAGGATGTTGTTAAGCCACAAACCAACGCTGCCGCCAAAAATGGCACATTTTGGAGCGGGGATGAAGGCGAAGAAAAGTGGCAACCAAACGAGGCTGATGAGGGCGTACTTCCAGATGCGCCATGGACGTATCTTGTTCTCCATTGTCAGCTTTAAACCTATGGCGGCAAGCACATAAACGAAGAAGAAAGCACCGATTCCAAACGATTCTTTGATGAGCGTTTGCGCAAGCCAAGCTCCTAATCTACCAGTGGTATTGTCGAGCTTAAAGTCTTCGTTGAATATTTGATTACCAGCCTCTTGGTGGTGCCCACCGAAGAAGCTGACAAGATATGAGATAAGGGCAATGACCAAAAAGACAGCTAGGATGACGAACAGAATGCCAATAATCCTACGTATTTTGCCATCAGATTCTTTCTTCTTGCTTTCTGATTTTTTTGGCTTGCTATTTTTGGATTTGACGGGCTCTTTCTTTTGGCTCTTCTCTTTCTTTGTCTTCTCTTCCACCTTTTTCTCTTCAGCGATGGTCAAGTCTTTGTTGGGTTTAGGCTCTTCAGCGGCTTTCGTACGGAATGTATTTTCTGTAGGCATGTTTTTTTGTTTCAAAATAACTTGCAAAAGTACTAATAATTTTGTGAAAGTACAGTGGTCTTCCGCCTGGAATTGGCCGTAAAATGATTGGAAATGCAAAAAAATCGGGAGATGACCTCGATTTTGAGGACTTCATCTCCCGATTGATTATGTAATGTGATGGAAATATTTTATTTCGGAATCCTGAACATGCGGTTCCAACGGATGCCGCCGTTTTCTTTGTCTAAGGAGAGCCATACGAATACGGCCTTGCCGACAACGTGATTTTCAGGAACATAGCCCCAGTAACGTGAGTCGGCTGAGTTGTGGCGGTTGTCGCCCATCATCCAATAGTAGTTCATCTCGAACGTGTAGCTGTCAGCTTCTTGACCGTCGATGAAGATTTTGTCGCCTTCCACCTTCAGGTCGTGAAGTTCGTAGGCATGAATGATGCGTTCATAGAAAGGCAGCGTTGCAAGATCGAGTTTGACCGTCTCGCCAGCTTTTGGGATGTAGATGGGGCCGAAGTTATCGACATTCCAAGGATACAACTCCGGATTATGAGGGAAGAGGCTGGCGGTAGTGCCTTCGCCTACGGGTTGGATCATCTCGGTGACGGAAGTGATGAAAGGCATCGTACGCAACTCTTTAGCCACTTTCTCGCTGATGTTCAGAATCACGGTGTTAGGGTCGGTGGTGCGGTATCCTTCAGTGATGTTGTATTTTTCCAAAATCTTTTTGTTGATGCCGCCATTGGTGGTCACAACGCTGTAGTTGTGTTGCATGTTTTCGGGTTCAAAGGCTTTCTCGCCGTCGATATACACCACACCGTCAATGATTTGTAGGCTGTCGCCTGGCATGCCGATGAGGCGCTTGATGTAGTTCTCGCGTTTATCGACAGGGTGGGCGATGACTTTGCCGAAATCTTCGTGGTCGTTCCACACCTGCTCTCGGCCATATTCGCGTACAAGATCATAGTAACTTACGCTGCTTTGGAAGATGTCGCAAACGGTATCACCAGCGGGGTAGTTGAACACGATGGGGTCGTAACGCTTGATGGTGGAAGTGCCGGGATAACGATGATATGGTAGCTTGATCCATTCTAAGTATGACTTTTTGGTCTTGCTGAACGGCAAAGTATTGTGCACGAAGGGGAATGAAATAGGGGTATTGGGGCGTTTTGGTCCGTAATGTATCTTGCTGACAATGAGATAGTCGCCAACGCAAAGCGATTTTTCCATGCTTGATGTCGGAATAGTGAAGGCTTCGAAGACATAGGTCCTGATAATCAAGGCAGCGACGACGGCAAAGATGATGGCGTCGAACCATTCGCGGCCTGTCGATTTTTTGGGACGCGTGGTGGTAAGCGGGTCTTGATAAGGTGTGTCTTTCACGATGCAAGGGAAGAATATGAAAGGAAGGATGGCGGCCATGCCTTCTTCCCATACCTTGAACTTGCCGAAGCATTTGCCCAACTCGACGAGCATGAGCAACAGCATGAAAATGTTGATGTATGGGAACACGATGAAGAACCACCACCAGAACTTCTTCTGCTTGCCGATAATCTTCAGCATGACATAAATGTTGTAGTAGGGGATAAGGCTATAATAGCCTTTCTGTCCAGCGGCTTCAAATTGCTTCCAACAGAATGCAAAAGGGATTGTGAATAATGCCGGGACGATGAGAATGAACAATATAAGTGACATGTCTTGTGTTTGAATTTCTATATTAACGCAACGTGATTTGAAATAGTGTATCAGTTTGCAAAAGTACGGAAATACTTTTTATCTTGACCGCTTGATTTTTTTTCTATGTTTGCAAGCCTAAATAGAACAGTCAAGATATGAGAAAAAAACTGACTTTACAGCAGAAACTTGCCAAACGCAAATACAGAATACCCCCACGCTGGGCACATGCAATTTATCGTTTAGTGATGACGGGTTTTGTGGCCCGCAAATATAAGGCCCATTATGTGGTGAAGGATGATATCAACAAGTGCAAAGGCCCTTGCTTTGTTATTTGGAATCATCTTTCGCGCCTCGACCATACCTTTATTATGGAAGTGTGTGCGCCACGACGTGTCAGTATGTTGGCGCAATACAGCGAGTTTTTCCGTAGCCATCTCGTATTTGCCTTCAAATGCATGAGGATTTTGCCCAAGAAAGTCTTCACTGATGATTTGAACAGCGTCCGCGCTATCAATTCCATCATCAAGCAAGGCGGTTGTGTGGCTTTTTCGCCCGAAGGCACGAGTTCAATTTATGGTCAGAACCAGCCTATTGTGCCAGGCACAGGTCGTTTCTTGCAATATTATCGCATTCCGGTTTATTTTGTGAAGCTTGCAGGCTCGTATCTCACCAGTACCAAGGTATTCCTCGAAGAACGTCAAGGTCGTGTTGATGTGGAACTTTCGCTGCTTTTCACTCCTGAACAGCTCGAGAGCATGACGCCTGAAGAAATTGACGACAAGATCAACGAAGCCTTCCGCCATGATGACTATGCGTGGAATAAGGAACAGCACTTGGAGTGGAAGAATACCAACGGGCGTATCTGTGAGAAACTCAACGATATTTGCTTCCAATGCCCACGTTGCGGAGCTGAACTTGAGATGACAGCCGAGAAAAACTACATCAAGTGTAACCATTGTGGCAATGGCGCCCGAATGAACGATTATTATGAGTTCGAGCCTTTCGATAAGGATTGTGTCATCCCTGAATTCCCAACCAAATGGGTGGAAATGGAACGTCAGAACATCATCCGCGACATCAGGAAAGACCCAAATTATAGTTTCGTTGAGAAAGTGAAGGTCGGCTGTTTGCCTACTGACCATTATATCAAGAATGAAGGCACTTCAGAACCTTGTGGCGAAGGCGTGATCACTATCGACCATCAGGGCATGCATTTTGAAGGCAGCAAGTTCGGCGAATCATGGAGTTGGGACATGCCATACAACATCCTTTACACCCTTTCCATCGTGACTGACACAGCTCATTTCGCGCTGTATATTGATAAGGAATTCTATGAATTCTTCCCTGAGAGGCCTTCTGTCGGCAAGATGCTCATCCTCACCGAAGAGATGCATCGCCTGCATGAAAACATCTGGAAGAATTTCAAGTGGTACGACTACATGTATGAAGGCATGGAAATGCCTGAGAAACAGATTTAATCTCCAAACAACTCATCCATCGTGAAGCAGCCGTGCTTTCCGATGAGAAACTCGGCTGCGGCGATAGCGCCTTGGGCAAAGCCTTGGCGGTTGAAGGTTTCGTGCGTCAAGGTGAGCTTGTCGGCTGCCGACAGTGCCTGCACGCTGTGGATGCCGTTTACCTCGCCTTCGCGGATGGCGGTGACGGGCAACACTTGGGCTTGGGGCTGTTCATCGAGGCTCCACGAATCGTAGTTTTTGTTGACAGCGATGATGTCGTTGGCAATCTTCACAGCTGTGCCGCTGGGCTTGTCTAACTTGTGGATGTGGTGTGTCTCGGTCAAGGCGAGTTGATAGCCATATTTTTCGGCAAACTTGGCGAGTTGCTTGTTGAGACGGAACATGATGTTCATCCCGATGCTGAAATTGGGCGCATAAAAGAGACTTTGCCCTTCAGCTTCGCAGCGCTGCTCGATTTCGAGCAAATGGTTGTACCATGCGGTGGTGCCGACGACGATAGGAATATGAAGATCGAAGCAGCGGAAGATGTTGGTCACGGCTTGGTTGGGCTGACTGAAGTCGATGGCGACATCGGCTCTTTTTAATAAAGGTGTGCGTTCTGCCCATTCGCTTTCATTGTCGATGGTGACAACGATTTTGTGTTGGCGGGCGAGGGCTGCTTTTTCCACCTCGTGGCCCATCTTGCCATATCCTAATAATGCTATTTTCATGTCTGTCAGAAATTTAAGTTGAATGAAAGCCCGACTTGCGACAAAGGCGGCAGCGTGTTTCCGTAGGGCTCGTTGAACTGGAAACACGGGTCGATGTGAAAACTCAGGTCGTCGCTGATGTCGTATGTATAGAGGTGACCATCGACGCAAGCGTCAACAATTTGTACACCGTACCAAACCACGGTGATGATGGTGTAGAGTTCGAAATTGCGTCGGTAGCTTTCCTTGTAGCTTTGTAGTTGTGATTCTTGGTATCTGTTGGCCAACTGCGTGGCATATTCCGTCATGACGGTGCCTTCGGGAAGGTCACCGGTCTTGAATTCGTAAGCCATCAGATAGCTTTTGTATTCGTAATGATTGCTATATGAAAGGTATCCCAATCCGCCCAAACCAGCATACACGATAGGCACTTTCCACCATTTTCCGTTGTAGATTTGTCCCAATCCAGGCAGACAGGCCGACATGATGGTGGCGGTTTTGGCACTGTGCTCTCTCTTGTGCTTCGTGACTTTTGCGGTGCTGACAACAGTATCGGCGGTGATGCCATCGTTGATGGTGTCGAACACAATGGTTTGTGCTTCTGCATTTGAAAAGCAGAAAAACAGAAACAGACCGATGATTGTCAGTGTTTTGTGCACAAGTTATTTCTTGTTGAAGAGTTCCATGATGCGGTCGAATTCGGCTTCGTCCTTGAAGTCGATGACCACGCTGCCATGACCTTTCACATCGCGCTTCACCTTCACCTTGGTGTTGAGGGTTTGCGAAAGCGACTTGATCTTGCTCTTGAAATGCTCAGGGATGAAGTTGGTTTGCTTGCGCTCACTACTTCCATTTTTCTTGGCTTTCTCGGCCATTTCTTCGGTCTCTCTCACGCTCATCTCGTCCTCGATGATTTGCTGCAACAGTTTGAGCTGCTGTTCTTTATCTTCGATATTGATGATGGCGCGGGCATGACCCATCGAAATGTGTCCGTCGCGGATGGCGATTTGCACTTCGGCAGGCAGTTTCAGCAGACGCAGGAAGTTAGCCACGGCGCTGCGGCTCTTGCCGACTTTCTCGCTGATGGCTTCTTGGGTCATGTGACATTCGTCGACGAGGCGCTGGTATGAGATAGCCACCTCGATGGCGTTCAGGTTCTCGCGGTGAATGTTCTCGATGAGGGCGAGCTCGAGCATCTGCTCGTCGTTGGCGATGCGAATGAAAACCGGGATCTTGCTCAATCCTGCCAATTTGGAGGCTCTCAAACGACGTTCACCCGAGATGAGTTGATATTTATTATAACCAAGTTTTCTGACCGTAACAGGCTGAATCACACCTTGTTCTTTGATGGATTGTGCGAGTTCTTCCAAAGCAGTCTGGTCGAATTCGGTGCGAGGCTGAAACGGGTTGGCTTCGATGAGGTTGATGTCGATTTCGGCGATGGCACCGGCTACATAGTTGCCCGAAATGTCGCGGCTGGTGATGTCGGTTTCAGGACTTTGCAGAAGTGCGTCAAGGCCACGGCCTAAGGCTCTTTTCTTGTTGTCAGGCATGGTGAAAATCAGTTTTTGGTTGTTATGTTGTTCTTTTCTAATATCTCACGGGCGAGGTTGAGGTAGTTGATGGCACCTATGCTGCCGGCATCGTGCATGATGATGGTGCGGCCGAAACTCGGTGCTTCGCCCAAACGCGTGTTGCGGTTGATGATTGTGTCGAAAACCATGTCTTGGAAGTGCATCTTCACTTCTTCCACTACTTGCTTCGAGAGGCGCAGACGCGTGTCGAACATGGTGAGCAGGATGCCTTCGATGTCCAAGTCAGGGTTGAGTCGGGTTTGTACTATCTTGATGGTATTGAGCAACTTTCCGAGACCTTCCAAAGCGAAATACTCGCATTGGACGGGGATGATGACCGAGTCGGAAGCGGTGAGGGCGTTCACTGTGACCAAGCCTAACGAAGGCGAGCAGTCGATGATGATGAAGTCGTAGTCGTCTTTGATGCCGGCAAGTGATTTCTTCATCATCTGTTCACGTTCTGGCAAGTTAATCATCTCGATCTCAGCGCCAACGAGGTCGATGTGGGCGGGGAGAAGGAAGAGGTTCGGAGTCTCGGTCTCCGCGATGACGGTCTTGGGGTCAACGTGGTCGATGATACACTCGTAGATGCTGGTTTCCACTGTTTTAGGGTCAACGCCCACGCCCGATGTGGCGTTGGCTTGTGGGTCGGCGTCGATGAGCAGTGTCTTGTGCTCAAGCACGGCGAGGCTGGCGGCGAGGTTGATGGCTGTCGTGGTTTTGCCCACGCCACCTTTTTGGTTGGCAATTGCTATGATTTTTCCCATTAGATATTTCTTTTCATTTTATGCGACAAAAGTACGTCTTTTGGCCCGATTTAGTGTGTCAATTTGGCGGAAAGTTATCAACAAAACAAAAAAGTGTTGATAAGTGTAAGATTTTCTTGTTTTTCACGATTACTATATGAAAGCAACTTGAAAAGTGACAGCTGAAGAGTTTAAAAATATCATCTTGAAGTATCACTCTGCCATGAGACGCGTGGCCGAAAGTATGTTGAACGACAACGACTTGGCCGCCGATGCCGTACAGGAAAGCGTGATAAATCTTTGGAATAGGAAGGATGATTTGGAACGTTGGGAGAAGAAAGAGGCTTTCTGCATTACGGTTGTGAAACGCCGTTGCATCGACATTTTGCGGCAGCAGCGGCCGTCGGAACCGATTGATGAAAAGGTGATTATGATGGAAGAATCTTCGGCAGATGAGAATCTTGAAGAACGCTATCGAATGGCTCGTATGGTGATTGACAAGCTGCCTGAAAAACAACGTGAGGCCATCTTGATGAAATATGAAGAAGACTTGCCGAATCGCGAAATCGAGAAGGCTTTGAATGTCAGTAGCGCAAATCTATACACGATTTTCTCGCGGGCCTATAAATCAATAAGAGAAACAATGGAAAGGATTAAATGACTATGAATGAGGAAAATAATATGGAAAAAGAAGTCAAGGAGTTGCTTGGCACTTTGGAAGAATATGGTCGGGATCAGCGACAGAAACAGCAAATCAGTGATTTGATTGACGGTTTGGCTGCAAAGGAAACGCATCGGAAGATTGTCCCACTGTGGCTGAAAACTGCCATTGGTGCTGCGGCTTGCGTCTTGCTGTTTTTTGTGCTTAAAATCGCAAAACACCCAGCAGAAACGGAAACGCAGGAAATGGCACAATCGGTTTCGCCACAAAGCGAAGAAATAGTGCTTGATTCGGTTGTGATGCAAGAAGAAAATTTTGTTGAGAATGTTGAAAATCAAGTTGTTGAACGCTCTGCTGCTGAGAAAAAAGTTGTAATTGCACAAAATGCAGTGAATCAAATTGAAAAAGAAAGTGGTATTGACATAAAGCACGAAATGGCTGAGATTGTTGAAAATCAAGAATCTGTTCAAAGTGATACTTTGCTTGTTGCTCAGATGGAACCTGTTCCCGAAGGTGTGCCACAAATCGTTGATATTCAGACTGAACCAGCGAAAAGGCATGTTGTCCGTGCTGAAAATCTTGTCACCTATGATGATAAGGCTCCAAAGCATAAAAATAGGAGGAGAAAATCGGGCATAAACGAAAATGGTGCTATCGGATTGCCGCAATATTCTGCTAGCGAAGGTTGCATGTTGGCGTTTGAAATCAATACGGAATTAAATGATTAACAATTAAATAGGATTTATCATGAAACGTTATTTTTTGACATTATTTGCGGTTTGCACTGCGTTGTTTGCTGTGGCGCAAGAGGAAATCGCCATCGAGCAAAGCATTTCGGGAAAATTCAATAAGCTTGAAATCGAGTCAGGCTGGAAGGTGAAACTGCTGAATCAGCCTACTGATACCTGCTGTAGCATCGCCATCGTCACTGATGAGAAATATCAGGAAAAAGCCTGTCAGACAAAACTTTGCAGACTTTCTGGAAAGACTTTGACCATCTTTGAAAACAACACTTTGCCCAAAGGAACGGTGGTCGAATTGCGTGGAAAATTCGAACTTGAAAGCCTTTATGTCGATGAAAGGTCAGAGGTTTTTGCCGATCGGATTGAAGCTGTTGATTCAAAACATTTTAGTTTTGAAGTCGCAAAACTTGCATCGTTGCACATTGGGCATTTGCATTCGATTGGCCAACCTAGCATTCGGGTTTCGGATGCAGCGGAATTGCAGATTGACACCTTGACAGGCGAAAACCTTCATGTTTGGATGGGTGATAGCAAGTTCAGTTATGGTATGAATCTGATGGACGGAAATCTGACTGTTCGGGAAACAGAACCGAATCATTATGCAACTTATATCCCTGAAGGAGAGTTCGTTAATCCGAAATATAAGTGGGAACAGAATGATACACTTCGTCATCTCACCTTGATTAAGGATTATGAGCGTTTTTGGAATGGGACTATCACAGGCGGTCTGACGTGTGGCTATCGTTTTTTGCAAACCCCGAAAAACTTTGATACCAATCCGTATGCTTCTTTTGGTGTTGTTTCCTTGTCTGTACCATTGGTCACGGGCTTCAACTTGAGCAAAAACTGGACGATGCAGACGGGCTTGCAATTCGATTTGAATATCCGCCGCATGGCGCATCCGGTGACTCAAGATGGTTGTGGTTTGATAGCTGTTGATAATCAGCTTCCTTCGCGGCAGAATATTGTTACCAATACCTATCTTACAATTCCCGTCAATTTTTATTGGAAAATCTCGAAAAGAGGCGAAGCGTTGGGATTTGATGTCAATTTTGGTCGTCGGCTTGGAGGCAGTCTGTTTACGCGCGAAACGGCAACCTTAGGAAATTCGAGCAGTCAGGAATCAATCACTGATTTGTTTAATCCTTGGAAAATTGAACTTGGAATCGGATTGAGCACCAATGCTTTAGGCATAATTCATGGCGTGCGAATCTTTACCAATTTGTTGCCAGAGTATAACCAAACATCTTATAAACCTTTCAGATCGATTGGAATAGAGATAAAACTTTGAGAACTAGATTCGTAAAATAGATAAATAGGTAATAGTATGAAGAAAATGTTCTTTGTTGCAGTAATTGCGATGTTCGCATTCTTCTCGTGCAAGAAAGAAGGAGTTAATCTTATGGAGGAAATTCCTGAACTGAAAGGTGAATGGATTTGGACTAAGACTTATGTTGGTGGTGTTGTCGGAGTGGTACATGCTGACCCGACTTGGGAAAAGGTTTTAATCATTGATTTCAAGGGTAACAATACCATTACTGTCAAATATGATGACGAAACCATCGTGAGCAGTGTCTCTTATGCTTGCGAGAAGGTTTCTGATGATACATACGGCAAATATTTGATTTCCTTGCCGAAGGGAGTGCGAAGCAAAATAGCTGAATGTATTGGCATTTCCGAAAGTCATATTGTCGTTGAAGGATATGTCAACCTTTGTCATTATATGAGTAATAGTAGTTGGGAAATTCTGGAATTATCCATCACCGATGTGGAAGGCAGAGACGTAGGCGTTGAGGGCGGCAGTGATTTTCATTGCTGCTCACAATTTGTGCCCAATAGGATTGAATTGTGCAAATAGAGACGTAGTTTGCTGCGTCGATATAAATAAATAAGGTCGTGCAAATCGCACGACCTTATTTTTTAAATCCTTGTTAAATAATCAATTAAGACTTTTGGCTTTTTACTTGTCCAATTCGTCGAACCATTTCTCGATGTTGTTGTCAGCAGGGCTTTCGGTTTCGTTGTCGAAGTTGCGTGGAGCTGGCTCTTCATTGTAATCGGCAGGATATTCGCCGGTTTGGATGAAGTTGATGGCATCGTTCAGGCCTTTGGCAACCTTCTCGAAGTCTTCCTTGTAGAGGAAAATCTTGTGCTTTTCGTAGAAGAAACGGTTCTGCTCGGCATCGAAACGGCGCTTGCTTTCGGTTATGGTAATGTATTGGTCGTCGCCTTTGGTAGTCTTTACATCAAAGAAATAAGTTCTTTTTCCTGCTCTCACAGCCTTGGAGTATGATTCTTCCTTGCTGTTCATTTCATTTTCTTCCATCATGTCTTTCAATAATTTGTGATATTTCTAATGTGTTCTTTGTTGTTTGAAAAATCGGGCAAAAGTAAGAAAAAAATGAATAGGGAGATTTAATATGTTTTATTTTTGCAGTTCAAAATGAACTTGCAATGGAATTGAATTTGAAACGCCCCATCGCTTTTTTCGATTTGGAAACGACGGGCTTGAATACTGCGCACGACCGTATCGTTGAGATTAGTGTGCTGAAAATCAATGTGAATGGTGAAGAAGAACAACGTGTGTGGCTCTTGAATCCTGAGATGCCGATTTCGAAGGAAGCCTCCGAAGTGACGGGTTATACCGATGATTTTGTGGCCGACAAACCCACATTTAGGGAAAAAGCATCGGAAATTGCGCAATTCATCGGCAATGCCGACTTGGCGGGCTACAATATCCTAAAATTCGACATCCCGATTTTGGTGGAAGAGTTTCTCCGTGTCGATTTCGATTTCGACATCAAAGGCCGCGACCTCATCGATGTGATGAACATTTTCATGAAGATGGAACCGCGCACGCTGAAAGGCGCTTACCGTTTCTTCTGTCATGCTGAGTTGGAAGGCGCTCATGGAGCCATGGCCGACACCAAAGCCACTTACGATGTGCTGAAAGCCATGCTCGACCGCTACGAAGGCGTTGAATATGAGGATGGTAAAGGCAACAAGTCGCAAGGCCCGACCAACGACATGAAGCAACTTTCAGAGTTCTCGGCACATCACAAGAACGCCGACCTCTCGGGCCAGATTATCTTCGATGACGAAGGCAAGGAAGTGTTCATGTTTGGCAAGCACAAAGGCAAGCGCGTGGAAGACGTTTTCCGTCAGGAACCGCCTTATTATGCGTGGATTATGAACCAAGACTTTCCGCTTTATACGAAAAAGGTGGTGACGGCCATCAAGCTCCGCATGGGCGGAAAGAAGACAAAGTTTTGATTATGTTTCTTGTCAAGAATTTGAGAATTAGAGAATTATATGGATGCAGTGTTACTTGAAATTTGCGCTTCGCGCTGGAATAATGCAGAAATGATTCGTAAATTCAAAAGAGTGCGCTTGCGCACAGAATTTCAGTAAAACTGTGTCTAACCTCAAATTCTCTAATTCTTGATGATAAAAATGAAAATATGAAAATTATCTGTATCGGACGTAACTATCTGGCTCATATTGCGGAACTTGACCGCGAATTGCCTACCGAGCCGCTCTTCTTTATGAAGCCAGCTTCGGCTTTGCTTTTGCCGCATAATCCTTTTTTCTATCCCGATTTCTCGAAAGAGATTCATTATGAAACGGAACTCGTGCTGCGCATTTGCAAGCCTGGGCGCTCGATAGCCGAAAAGTTTGCACCTAATTATTATGACGCCATCTCCGTAGGCATCGATTTCACGGCCCGCGACTTGCAGCGCGAGTGCATCGCCAAAGGCCATCCTTGGGAAATCGCCAAGTCGTTCGATAGCTCGGCTCCAATCGGTGAGTTCAAGAAAATCAGCGAGTTGAAGGACGCAAAGAACATTGAATTTGGCATGAAACTCAACGACGAATGGGTGCAGCAAGGCAACAGCCACGACATGATTTTCGATTTCAACCGCATCGTTTCGTATGTCTCGCGTTTCGTCACCTTGAAAGAAGGCGACTACATCTTCACGGGTACGCCGCGTGGAGTGGGTGAGGTGCATGTCGGCGACAAACTCGAACTTTTCCTCGAAGGCGAATCGGTGTTTTGGTTTAGAGTAAAATAAATCTATGTGTAATAATAATCTACATTTTGGATTTCGAGGCAGCGGGAATACGAGGTCACGGGAGCACGAGACCTCGCAACCCCGTATTCTCGCAATCTCGCATTCCAATTCTTAATTGTTTCGTTTACAAATTTATAATTGCATACTACTATGAGAAGATTCCTCGTCCTTGCCCTTTTGGTGGCTTCTATGAAACTCTCGGCGCAGCCGCTTTGGATGCGCGACAATGTGATTTCGCCTGATGGCGCAAAGATTGCCTTTGAATATAAAGGCGACATTTATGTGGTTGACAGTCAAGGCGGAAAGGCTTTGCGGATTACTACAACTGATTCGTACGAATGTTCGCCGATTTGGTCGCCCGATGGCAAGACTTTGACTTTTGTGAGTGACCGCAATGGCAATTTCGACCTTTATTTGGCCTCGGCTGAAGGTGGCGTGGCAAAACGCATTACGACGAACTCGGCCAACGAAACACCATTGGCTTTTTCGCCTGACGGGAAGGAAGTATATTTTTCGGCTCAGATTCAGAAATCGGCTGAGAATGTGCAGTTTGCTTCGGGCTGGATAACTGAGCTTTATAAGGTCAGCGTTGAAGGTGGCCGCCCCGAACAGGTGGTTGCCGTGCCCGTTTGCAGCATGTCGTTCGATAAGGATGGCAAGTCGTTCTTGTATTATGACCGCAAGGGCAGCGAAAACATTTGGCGCAAGCATCACACTTCGTCGGTGGCCCGCGATGTGGTTTATTATGATGCTGAAAAACAGACGCATACCATTTTGACTACCAATGTCGGTGAAGACCGCGACCCGCGCTATTTGCCTGGTTATAAGGACATCGTTTTCCTGAGTGAGCGTAATGGCGGCAGTTTCAATGTGTATAAGGCTCCGGCTGATGATTTGGAAAATGTGCAGCAAATCACGGCTTTTGGGCAGCATCCCGTGCGTTTCCTGAGTGTTGCGGATAATGGTTTGCTTTGCTATGGCTATATGGGTGAAATTTACACGCAACAGATTGGTAGTCAGCCACAAAAAGTGGAAATCGAAATCGTAAATGATTTGGAAACTGAGCAAATAGCAAAGAATATCTCCAGTGGTGTTGGCGATGTCGATGTGAGTGCCGATGGCAAGTTGATTGCTTTTACGCAAAGAGGCGAGGTCTTCGTTACGGGCGTCGATGAATATGCCACGACCAAGCAGATTACGCACACCGTTCAGCCTGAACGTTGCCCTTCGTTTGCGCCTGATGGCCGCACTTTGGTGTATGCTTCCGAGCGCGATGGCTATTGGAGCATCTATCAGGCCACGATTTCCCGCAAGGAGGATTATAATTTCGTCTATTCCACTCTGATTGACGAAAAGCCGCTTTTCGAAAAGGACGGAATTGATCGTACAACGCCGTGCTATTCGCCTGACGGAAAGGAGATTGCGTTTGTCGAAAACAGAAACATTCTGAAAGTTTACAATGTTGCCAGCAAGGAAGTCCGCCAGATTACGGACGGCACCCAGCATTATGATACCGATGATTGGGGCATGGATTACGAGTGGTCGCCCGATGGCCAATGGTTTGTCGTCAAGCTGATTACCAACATGCACGACCCGTATTCGGATATCGGCATCGTCAAGGCGGATGGCTCGATGAAGATTTACAACATTACCAACGATGGCTATATGGCCGGCAATGCGCATTGGGCTTTGGATGGCAATGCCGTGATTTTCACCTCCGACCGCTATGGAATGCGTTCCCATGCTTCGTGGGGCAGCCAAAGGGATGCTTTTGTTGCTTTCATGAATCAGGATGCCTACGACAAATTCCGCTTGAGCAAGGAGGAATATGCTTTACTGAAGGAAACGGAAAAAGGCGGCAAGGATGCCAAGAAAGACGAGACAAAAGAGGATAAAAAGGGCAAAAAGAAAGACGAGAAAAAAGAGGAAAAAGAGGAAGTTAAGGCGATTGAAATTGATTTGGAGCATTTGGAAGACCGTGTCCGCAGACTGACCCCGATGTCGTCGAACCTTTCGGGCATTGCGCTTTCGAAGGATGGTGATAAACTTTACTTCATGTCGTCGTTTGAAAAGGGTTACGATTTGTGGGAACTGGATGTCCGTGAGCGTTCCATGAAGATTTTGAAGAAAATGGGACAAGGTGGTGGAAGTTTGAAATGGGACAAGAAATGCGAAAACCTGTTCCTGCTTTCGGGTGGCAATTTGCAAACCATTGACCCAAAGAGCGGCAAATCGACTTCCATAAAATACGATGCTACGATGCAGCTGAATCTCGCCGAGGAAAGGGAATACATGTTTAATCATGTGTTCCAGCAGATTGAAAGGGAATTTTTTATGACGGATTGCCACGGTGTTGATACCAAGGCTTTGAAAGAAGCTTATCGTCCTTTCTTGGAGCACATTAACAACAATGAGGATTTCTCTGAAATGTTGAGCGAGATTTTGGGTGAACTGAATGTGTCGCACACGGGTTCGGGTTATAGACCTTCGCCAAAGAATCCTGATGCAACGGCTGAATTTGGCGTTCTCTTAGACCTTGACTATAAAGGCGATGGCTTGAAAATTGACGAAGTCGTTGAAGGCGGTCCTTTCGACAAGAAAGTCTCAAAGGTAGTCAATGGTTGCATCATTGAAGCCATTGACGGCGAGGATGTTAAGGCTGGAATGGATTATTTCCCGATGCTGAATAACAAGGCCGGGAAACAGGTCTTGGTTGCCGTTTACAATCCTGAAACAGGTGAGCGTTGGACCGAAATCGTGAAGCCTGTCAGCCATGGCGCGATGAATGAACTGCTTTACAACCGTTGGGTGAAACGCAACGAGGAAGCGGTTGACAAGTTGTCGAATGGCCGTTTGGGTTATGTGCATATCAAGAGCATGGGCGATGCCAGCTACCGCGATGTGTATTCTCAGATTTTGGGCAAATACAATCTTCGTGATGGTATCGTGATTGACACGCGCTTTAATGGCGGTGGCCGTTTGCACGAAGACATTGAAATCCTTTTCAGTGGCGAGAAATATCTTGAGCAGGTCATCCGCGACAGCGTGGCATGCATCATGCCGTCGCGCCGCTACAACAAGGCTTCCATTATGATTATCGGCGAGGCTAATTACAGCAATGCGCACGGCACGCCTTGGGTCTATAAGCACAAAAACATGGGCAGTCTGGTCGGAATGCCGGTTCCGGGCACCATGTCGAGCGTGAATTGGGAGACTTTGCAAGATCCATCATTGTATTTCGGTTTGCCGGTAGTCGGTTATCGTACAAAGGAAGGCAATTATTTGGAAAACACGCAATTGGAACCCGATGTTAAAGTCCGCAACACGCCCGAAAAAATGGCTGAAGGCGTTGACGAACAACTTGAAGCGGCTGTGAAACAGTTGCTAAAAGAGTTGGAAAACTCTGATTATTGGGGAAAATAAGAAAGTTTTTTGCCAGCATATTGTTTGTTGAAGAAATTGTAAAAGTAAAAAAAATAGCAAGTTACGTTGTGTGATGGAAAATAATGCTTAGTTTTGCAAATGAATAATCACTAAAACAGAATTAACTATGAAGAAGTTATCATTTATCCTTGCCGCATTGCTGGTTTGCGGAACGATGCAAGCACAGGAAAGCGAGAGGTCGCTGGGCTACGGTTGCTGGGCTGACGTTGTTGCTGAGCAACCGGAAAGTTATGTAATGGATACCGAAGGCAATTGGGCAGATGTCGTTACCGAGCAACCTGATGGATATGTAATGGATGCCGATGGTAATGTGGAAATCTCCACGCCTGAAGGTCTGGCTTGGCTTTCATGTGTAGTGAACGGAATGAACGGCTGCGAGCCTGACAACTTCGACGGGCGTATCGTGAGGCTGATGGCCGACCTTGACCTTGAAGAAAAATATGGCTTGATGAATCTCGTCCCCATAGGAAGCCGCGAACACCGTTTCATGGGTGTGTTTGACGGGCAGGATCACCGTATTTATGGGCTGTTCATACACTACAGCAACACTATGGACGATGAAGTGCTTCGGCGTGACATGGCCTTGTTTGGCTATTTGTATCATGGCGCGGTGAAGAACCTGTCCCTTAATTCAGGCTTTTACAATTATGTGCATCCCTTTGATATGATTACGGGAGAATATGAACGTTATTATGATGCACTTGTCGTCGCTGTCGCCGATTCGCTATCTTTGGTGGAGAACTGCAGATGTCATTTCAAAGTGTCTGGGTTGGTGGGGAACGCACATCCGGCAGGAACCTATATGGCGGCATTTGTCGGTCTCAACCGAAATTCCACGGTGCGCAACTGCGCTTACGAGATGGATTTTTATTCTCAAGCAGCTGCTATAGACAACGGCGGCATCGTGTTGCGCAATCTTTGCGAAGGAGGCTATTCAGATGCAGTGGTGGAGAATTGCTATTTTTATGGTAACCTGATGGGGTCGTATAGTGCAAAAAACATGGGTGGCATCGTGTGTTTCAACGAAACCGTCAAAAATCCAAATGGAAATAAAGCCATGGTCAGGAATTGCTATTCGGAGCTGCTGCATGATTTGTATGGATTTGAAGACCAAGGCTATATTGTCGCTTACAATTCGGACGGCAGTCTTGTGGAGAATTGCTTTGCCCACATGAGGGAGCAACAAGGCGCGGGCAATGAGTATGTGGAATTGTTTGGCACCAATTTGGGCGATATTGCTAACTGCACGGGTTTTATTATTCCTTCCTGGGGCGATGGGCTGCTGACAGAGCCAGTTGTGATAGGCGAAACGGTAACCGATGGGTTGGTGGATGCACTGAACCTTTGGGTTGACGCTCAAGAAGAGCCTAACCTGTATCGTAATTGGATTGAAGGGTATAACATTTATGTTCCACAATTTGGAGAGTCTTTGCATATTGCTGAAAAAGAATCACTTTCAAGCACTTTTGTTTATCCTAATCCTACCAATGGGGTTGCTCGGATTGAAGGTGTGACAGTTTCCGAAGTGCAGGTTTTCAATACCCTTGGCCAAATGGTGAAAACCGTGCAAGCCACAAATGAAATCAGCGTGGCGGATTTGCCCGAAGGAGTGTATGTGCTGCGGATTACGGATGAAAAGGGAACTGCCTATACAGAGCGTGTAAGCGTAGTGAAATAAAAGTTGTTTCAACAAGTTTCAACGACTCGCAATTTTGGCTCGATTCTTGCGTTTCTTCTTGAAAAGAAGTGCCATGAAGAGAGCCATTTTGTTTTTGTTGTTTTCGTTTGTGTGCATTGCCACATTTCCTCATTCCGTTACGGAAGAGAATGGCAATTACCACATTACACATTCGTGGAAATACAAGAACGATTCGTGGTCGTGTAACTTGTACGTTAGCAAGGATTTGTATGAGCATTATCGTCTTCAGTGCATTCATAAAAGCGATAATTTTGCTGGCTTCACCTTGTCGGATTACGACCGCGAATGTCTGC
>JAZQMX010000024.1:0-8006 GCA_045627065.1 Bacteroidales bacterium
TTTGAGGTTAGGCAGTGCCTTGCCATATTCGGCTTGGCGCTTGGCATCGGCATACACCCAGTTCGTGAAGTCCTTTTCCAAAGCAACCTTGGTTTCGCTCACCTTGTTCTTGCGGAGCATGGTGCATTGGCCGATGAAGTTTTTCCAAGTGTTGGCGAGGCCAGCGTGGTTGTCGGCATACATCAGGTTGATGTGTTCGTCAACCTTCATGTATTCTTCCATCACTTCGAGTTGCTTGCCGAAGATGTCGATGATGAGAGGGTAGAAGGTCTCCACATTGTAGTCGATGCCGTAGCTCGACATGTAGCGTTCGGTTGAGCCTGGGAAACCCCAAATCATGGTGAAGTCGTCTTGCTTCACACCATCGAGGCTGACAGGGAGATGGTGCTTAGGAGTCAACGGCACGTTGTCTTTCGAGTAGGCGGCTGGGTTGCCGTCCTTGTCGGCATACACGCGGAAGATGCTGAAGTCGCCCGTGTGACGAGGCCACATCCAGTTGTCGGTGTCGCCACCAAACTTACCGATGCTCGAGTTGGCCACGCCAACCAAACGTACGTCGGTATAAACTTGATAGACAAACATGTAGTATTCGTTGCCTTCGAAGAATCCCTTCACGACAGGGTTGTATTTTCCGTCTTCTGAAGCAGCTGCTTCAAGTTCCTTGGCCTTTGCGCTGATGGCACTTTGGCGGTCTTGGAAGTCCATGTCGTCGGTCACGACGCTGAGCACTTGCTCGGTGACGTCTTCCATACGGATGAGGAACGATGCGGTCATGTCGGCAGCGGGGAGTTCTTCCGAATAGTCTTTTGCCCAGAAACCATCGCGGAGGTAATCGTGTTCATCGGAGCTGAGCTTTTGGATGGAACCATAGCCGCAGTGGTGGTTGGTGAACAGCAAGCCGTGTTCCGAAACGATTTCGCCAGTGCAGAAGAAGCCGCGAGGCATTGGGCTGTCGCCTAAACCCACGATGGCGTCTTTCAGGCTGTTGTGGTTGATGCTGTAAAGTTCTTCAGGGGTCAGTTGCAGACCCATCTTTTGCATGTCAACATAGTTGAGGCGTTCTACAAACATAGGAAGCCACATACCTTCATCGGCACGCACGTTGCCCACCATGACTACGAGGGCAAGCATAATGATACCAAATACTTTTTTCATTGATTTAATTAGTTGATTTATAAATATTTATGATAAGTTACTATTCAAAATTAATGCGCATAATCAATTGACCATGACCATGACTGCTTTTACGGAAAAGCAAAGGTTTACGATTTTTCATCAAGTTGTCATGGTCATTGTCACAAGTCATAGTCCTTCAAGTCTCGTATCTTATATGTGAACTAATTCTGCACATCTACATATTATTTTTCTTTAGTGGAAAGCAGTCCGCAAGCGGCATCGATGTCTTGCCCGCGCGAGGCACGGATGGTGGCGATGATACCCTTGTTGTTGAGCGCATCGCGGAAGGCGGCCATACTCATCTTGTCGGGACTCTTCATTGGCAGGTTGGGGATAGTGTGGTAGCTGATGAGGTTCATGCGGCAACGCAAGCTGCCAAGCATTCGCGCCAGTTCCTTGATGTGCTCGCCCGTGTCGTTCATGCCCTTGAAGACGATGTATTCAAACGAGAGGCGGCGTTGGCCATGCCAGTCGTGTTGCTTCACCAAATGCACCACTTCTTTGATAGGATAGACCTTTTCTATCGGCATGATTTTCAGTCGCTCGTCGTGGAACGGGCTGTGCATGCTGATGGCGAGGTTGCATTTCGACTCTTCGAGGAAGCGCTTCAGATTCGGAATCAGGCCACAGGTGGAAACGGTGATTCTAGTCGGGCTCCAGGCCAAACCCCATTCAGAAGTCAGTACCTCAAGAGCGCGCATCACGTTGTCGTAATTGTCCAAAGGCTCGCCCATGCCCATGAAGACGATGTTGCTCAGCGTTTCAAATTCAGGCAGACTGAAAATCTGGTTCAGGATTTCGGCAGGCGAAAGGTTTTTCTGGAAACCCTGTTTGCCCGTGGCGCAAAACAGGCAATCCATCTTGCAACCCACTTGCGACGACACGCAAAGCGTGGCACGCTCACGGTCGGGAATGTAAGCCGATTCTATGAAATGCTCACCGGCAGGGAAAAGGTATTTTTTCGTTCCATCGGTCGAAACCTGCTCTTTCACAGGCTGATACATGCCGACTTCATAATGTTCGCTTAGCAAGGCACGCGCCTTTTTGCTGAGGTTCGACATATCGTCAAACGAGGCACATTGCTTCTTGTAAATCCACTCAGTGATTTGCTTTGCCGTGAATTTCGGCAACTCCAGATTGTTGACAATCTCTTGAATTTCAGCGGGAGTCTTTCCCAATAACACTTCTCTTTCTTCCATGGCGCAAAAATAGTGATTTTCAATGTTGCCTGCGGTGAATAATTCGGAAACTACATCTGAAAGGATGTAAAATCATGGATTTTCGGCGAATTACATCCGAAATGATGTAAAAAAGCAAATTCTAAACAGGCAAAACAAGGCCAAATTCGCATGATTTGCCCAATTCGCGGTTCTCTCTCTACGTCCGACAGGAAAGGACACAACAATCCAATTTTAACCACGATGTTTTTTCGACCGCTAATGTTGCGAATTCGGCGAATGAGGAATCCGCTTCGCGTATTCTTTGACTTCGTCGAGAATTCTCTGATTTCCGCTCTGCGTCCAATGCTTGGATCCGAAAATATACAGATGCCTAAAAATAACATTTCCAACTGCGACTTTTTGCAAATTTTTCGCATTTTCAAATGTGATTTTATAATTTTGGAGTTCCTGGAATATACGACTATGGCCTAAGATGGTGTTGCAAGTTTAATTGTTTTTGAGCCAAGCAAAAGGAAATCTATTTTAACGCTTCATTGGACTACAGCATTTTTCCACCCTCCAAAAACGCCATTTTTCTCCATCCATTTCATCCAATTATCCAAATCGGATACAGTTTCCGTATCTGCATTGGATAGCAGTAAACTATTGACAATTAAATGTTTATGTGTAGTTTTGCAGCGAAATAAAAAATAAGTTTTAATGACAGAAACAAAACAACAATATATCCGTCCCGAATGGACTTGTGGCAGATACGACAGCAACAAGCACGTTGCCTTGATGTATAACCTTTTGGCGGGCTATAGTTATTTTTTTGAATCCTATTCCGCCGATGTCATCGGGCAGGTGCTTTCCGTAGGGAGAAACGAAGAACTCTGTATTGAAAAAGTAGCCGAAACCACAGGCATTGCCCAAGAATCCATTGTGCCTTTTTTCGACACCTTAATAAATGTGGGGCTGCTGACCAACGCCATTCCTTCGGAAGAAGGCATAAAGACCTACAGGGCACAGCTTGCCGAAATGCGATGCAACGAAACCATGACGGCAGAAAAAACCACAAAGGAGAAACTGCCTGTTGAGGTTTCAACCGCTGAGCAAAGTTATTTTAATGCCGTTGACGATGGCAGGACGGTAACATCCGTAATGTTTGAATTGACCTACAACTGTAGCGAAAAGTGCATACATTGCTATAATCCTGGCGCCACGCGCAACGATAGCGAGACAAGCCATCGTGGTGACCGCGAAGAATTGTGTCTGGAAGATTACAAGCGCATCATCGACGACCTTTACAATCACGGACTTGTGAAAGTCTGTCTTTCGGGCGGCGACCCGTTCTCCAAACCGATTGCTTGGGAAATCATTGATTATCTGTATGAAAAGGAGATTGCTTTCGATGTCTTCACCAACGGGCAGCGTTTGATAAACGATGTTGAACGTCTTGCCGCTTATTATCCACGTCTGGTTGGCGTGAGCATTTATAGCGGCATTGCCGAAGACCACGATTTCATAACCCGTGTGAAAGGCTCTTGGGAACGCTCCATGAAAGTTGTGAGCCAATTGTCTGCCTTGGCAGTTCCTATGAATCTGAAATGCTGTATCATGCAGCCTAATCTGTATAGTTATTATATGGTGGCTGATTTGGCCAAAAAATATGGTGCCATGCCTCAGTTTGAGATTAATATCACCGATTCCATTGACGGCGACCAATGCGCAAGGCAGTTGCGTCTGACCGAAGAGCAATTCCAAGTGGTTTTGCGTGACGATAACCTTGCCTATTATGTTGGCCCCGAAGCACCCAATTATGGAGGACAGCCAAGAAGGATGGACGTAAACGGTTGCGGAGCGGCTTGCACTGCTTTCTGCATAACGCCCGATGGCGACCTGCAACCTTGTTGCGCTTTCCCGATGCCATTTGGCAATTTGAAAAAGCAAAGCATAGCGGAAATACTTACCGAAAGCGATTTGCTGAAAGAATGGCGCAACGCCACCTTGCAGCAATATGAGGAATGTGGCCGACATGATTATTGCGCCTACTGCAATCTGTGTGTGGGCAGCAACTATGTGGAGCACAAGGACTACCGCAAACCAGCCGAGGAAAATTGCTATATGGCAAAAGTGCGTTGCAACATGGCGCACAAGATGATGGAGGGCTACGACCCTCTGCAAGGAAAGGAATTTGTAACCGCGTTGAAAAGCCTGTCCAAAAACAAGCTGAATCTGCAACGCACCTATCATACAAAGGGATAAATGGTGTCTCCCGCAGCACACCTATAACCATCTAAATCTTACTGAAATGAAAGTAGAATTAGTTATCAGCAAAGCTTCAAGCGTTGTGGTTACCCCTGGTTGCCCAAAATATGCAGAACATACTTGTGGCATTATGTACAGAGGCCAGTAAATGATTAAAAATCACGAGGCAGGCCTCCAAAGAGAGGCTTGCCTCCTTCTTACAATGTAATGTTAAATTCAAAAATGGAAAAAATGACCCAAGAAGAAAAAGAATTAATTGAGACACGAAAAGAAGTGTTAGAAGCTCTGAAAGATTTTGTTAGCATAGGAAAACTTGATAACCAAACAATGAAAAACATTTTGGACAGCATTATGAAACCATATATCAAATTAGGTTCTCTTTTTGAATATGAAAGAGATAATACTGTAGAAGAGAAGTTTTTGATTCAGGAATTAAACTATTACCTAGACCATTTAAACAAGTAAAAACATGAGCAACAACGAACATACTGAACCTAAAAAGCCAGAAAAGCCGATAATTGGAGAACCCAAAGAAAAGCCTCTAAAACCTGGCCAGAAAATCTTGCATGATTAACCATTAAATGCAGCCAGTGCGCCTTTGGACAAATGAAAGAAAAGAAATAATAAAAGGTGAAACTATGAAAGAAAACTGGCTTGACAAATAATTTCAATAAAGTACACATTAGTTTATAACAAATTGAAGATCAATAATTAAAAAACAAAAAATGCGTCATTATATAATTCGTACTATAATTATTTTCATTGTTCTCGAAGTATTAGCGATAATATTTATCGGTGCCCATGATATAGAGGGTTATATTGGGATTTCCGTATTCTGTATGATTTTTGCTTTCGGTATTGACAAAATCATTTACGATGTTTTTGAGAATGATGGTGGAAATGATGATGATGCCTGATTATGCCAAATGAAAACTGTTTCATGACAAGTTTTATACGGCTGGAACCTACAAACATAACTGTTAGAACATTAGTTGTTATCTGTAAGTTTATATACAATAATCACGGCTAAATATTCGGCAAAATCACTGTTTGAAATCATTTGAGTTAATAATTTGTTTTTCTTTCAAATAATTTTCCTATTTTTGAAGCCTCAACAAAATAGGAGAATCGACAGGAGAAACAGTCAAAACACACAAAATCTGATATAAACAGGGCTTTTGCTCTTGTTCCTATCACTGTGAATCTGGAAAATTAACATCGGACAGGGATGAAGGGCGAAGGTTCATGCTTTTTTAGCGTGAATCTTTCGTTCTATATGGTTCGATGAGGCATTCCAGAGCCTACAGTGGTCATAGAGGCGGCAAGCGTTCACGCTATTTTTATGCCAAGGCGCAAGGGCGGAAGCTGAACCACAGGGCGGCATGGCTTACACAAAAGGCGACATACACATTGGCAACATCATCCACGAGCAGCTGAGGAAAGACCGGCGCAGCGTGGGCTGGCTGGCACGCGAAATTCCCTGCACGCGCAACCACCTCTACAAGGTGTTCCGCCGTTCTTCCTTAGACACGGATTTGCTGCTGCGCATCTCGCAAGTCATGAATTTCAATTTCTTCCAGTATTATGCGGCTGAAATCAAAAAAGGAGAAAGCCAAAGAATGGGAGAATAAGATTTTGTGTCATTTGTGAAAAAAAGTTCCTGCTCCGCCCCATCCATAACGATGCATACCGCTTATCTTTGCCGCCGAAAAGAAACGCGAAACGGCAAAAAACGATGAAAGCAAATAAAATCTCGCAACCCCGAACCCTCGCCGTCCCATAACCTCAAAAACTAGAAGAATTATGTACACATTAACCAACACAAAAAACAACACGACAAAGATTTACGCCCGCACCATTGAGGATGGCTGTATGGAGCAGCTGCAGCAGCTGGTGGAGAACCCCGCCTATTGCGACTCGAAGGTGCGCATCATGCCCGACTGCCATGCCGGTTTGGGCAGCGTCATCGGCTTCACCGCCACTTTCGACGACAAGATTATCCCCAACACCGTCGGCGTCGACATCTCCTGCGGCATGGAGGTCGTCAACCTTGGCAAAGCCGATATTGACCTGCCGCATTTCGACGACATGGTAAAACTGAAGATCCCGAGCGGACTCATGGTGCGCGATGGCAAGGCCTGCGACTTCAAGACTTTGGAAGACCTGCACTGCTACCGCGAGCTGAAGGACACCAAACGCATCATCAGGAGCATCGGCACCTTGGGCGGCGGCAACCACTTCATCGAACTCGACCGCAACGAGGCGGGGGAGACCATCCTCGTCATCCATACCGGCAGCCGTAACCTCGGCAAGCAGGTCTGCGAGTACTACCAGAACATCGCCGTCGACCTGGCCCACGGCAAGGAAGACTATTACCGCGAGCGCGAGGCTCTCATCGCCCGCTACAAGCGCGAAGGCCGTCGCAGCGAGATACAGATGGCCCTGAAAGGCTTGAAATACGAGAGGAAAGAGACCGACCTGCCCGACGACCAGTGCTTCCTCTACGGTGAGTGGGCTGAGCGTTACCTGCACGACATGCGCATCTGCCAGCAGTTCGCCCACCTCAATAGGGAGACCATCGCCGAGATCCTGGTCTCAAAATACTTCAAGGGTCGTCACTTGGACGACTGCGAGCATTTCGAGACCCTGCACAACTACATCGATTTGAAACACAACATCATCCGCAAGGGCGCTGTCTCGGCCATGGAGGGCGAACGCCTCATCATCCCGATGAACATGCGCGACGGTTCGCTCATCTGCATCGGCAAGGGCAACGACGACTGGAACTGCTCGGCGCCGCATGGTGCAGGCCGCATCATGTCGCGCAGCAAGGCCTTCGGCCAGGTCTCGCTCGAGGATTTCCGGAAGAGCATGGAAGGCATCTACACCACCACCGCCAACGAGCAGACCATCGACGAGGCCCCGATGGCCTACAAGCCGATGGACGAAATCGTCGATTTGGTGAGCGACACGGTCGAGATTGTCGATGTCATCAAGCCCATCTACAATTTCAAGGCAGCGGACGACGTAAGATTTTGGAGGAACCAGAAATGAAACGTAAACGACACAAGCACAGAAGCAAGGAAGAAGTGGAACAGGATGCCATGAAGGCGGCACGCAAGAAGTCGCGTGAAGACGAGATCGCCGCCTTCGGCAAACAGGTTTCCATGTACTACTGGGTGGGCGACAAGAAACACCATGCCCGCGGCGGAAAGCATAAGAAACGGTATTTCTAAGGCTACTGATTGACTGCTTTCTCAAAAAATAACATCAAAAAATTCAATCAATGGTTTGCAAAACGATTATAATGTTCGAAAAGACAGGGCGAAAGCCTGTCGCAAAAGAACCTTCTATAGACGAAAAGGTACTGGAATTTGCCGAAACATACGCAAAAAAGGTACT
>JAZQMX010000025.1:0-3930 GCA_045627065.1 Bacteroidales bacterium
TGTTGGTGAGCAATCAGGAAAAGGAACTGGAAAAGGTTTCATCCGAATTGTCATCGCAATTTTGCGTTGAGGTCGTGCCGCGTTTTCAGGATTTGGCTGCAGCTACCGCTGCCGATGAACTGCTTGCATTTTGCAATGAACGGCAATTGGAAATTGATATTCTCATCAACAATGCGGGCATGTTTTTCTTTGAGGAACTGACGCGCGAGAATGAAGCAAAGACATTGACAATGTTGCGCTTGCATACCTATACGCCAACGCGACTTTGCATACTTTTCGGCAACGAAATGAAGCAACGCGGTCATGGTTTCATCATTGTCGTATCGTCGATGGCGGCTACATTCCCCATGCCTGGCATCACGGTTTATTCGGCCACGAAAGCCTATCTGAAGAGTTTCGGCAAGTCCCTGTATTTCGAGATGCATCCTTACGGCGTTGGCGTGACGACGGTCTGTCCCGCTGCCATTGCCACACCGCTTTATAAACTGAAAGAAAGTTTGCTCGATTTGGGCGTCAAATTGGGCGTGATTGGTACGCCGCAATGGTTGGTGCGCAAGGCTTTGAAAGGCATGTTCCGCAAGAAGCGTGTCGTGAAACCAGGTTTCATGAATATCTATCTGCCGCCGATTATCGCATTGTTACCCAAATGGTTAGTGAATCGCTTATGGAAAAAGTTCAAGTAATCGTGACGGGTGCTTCGGGCAGCATCGGCTCGGCTGCGGTTCGTGCTTTGGCGCAACGCGGTTATCGGGTTATCATGGCTTGCCGCAATGTGGAGAAAGGGGAGAAAATCAAGGCTGAAATTCGGAAGTCTTTGCCTGAAGCCGATTTGCAGGTGATGCAGGTCGACATGGCTTCGCTGAAATCGGTAAAAAGTTTTGCTGATAGCTTGAAAGATAACGGAGTGCAACTTGGCGGCATTTTCAATAATGCTGGCACGATGAACCGTGTTTTCGCTTTGTCGGAAGATGGTTTTGAAAAGACCGTTGCCGTCAATTACATTGCGCCGTATTTCCTGACGCGCTCTTTGTTGCCTCTTTTTCAGCCTGATGCACGCATCGTTAACATGGTTTCCTTGACTTGCGGCATGGCGAAACTCGACCGCACTTTCTTTGAAAAAACGAAAAAGGATTTCAGCCAGTTGGGAACGTATGCCGATTCGAAACTGGCTTTGCTGCTGTTTACACTTGTTTTGTTGCAAAAGACTGGTTTTCATGTCAATATGGCTGACCCTGGCGTGGTGAACAGCAATATGATTAGCCTTGGCCGCTGGTTTGATCCTTTGGCGGATGCTGTTTTTCGTCCTTTCTGTAAGTCGCCTGAAAAGGGAGCTGTTCCGCCTGTCAACGCGATGACAAGCGAACTTTCCGGCAAGTATTTTGTTGGAAAAAAGTGCAAAAATGTACCTGAAAAATTCCTGTTAAACCCCGAGATTGAATGGTTATGGAACGAAACGGAAGAATTGTTGCGAAAAAGAGGTTTCCAACTGTAATCGTATTGTTGCTGTTGGCTTTTCCGACCTTTGCCCAGCGTTACGAAACGGTGCCTTTCGGCGATTTCGAGCAGTGGACGGTGCGCCACATCACAGAGTCGGCGATTTTGGGCGGCGACACCAAGACTTTGTATATTCCTGCGCCCAACGACACGATTGACGGCAACAAAGTCTATGATTACAAGAAAACCATTTGGTCCACATCCAACGCTTACGCAAAAATTATGGGCTTCGTCAAGACCAGCACTTCCGTGATGCCTGACAAAGGACCTTCGGGCAAATGTGCGAAACTGGCCACTTGCTTTGCTTCGTGCAAGGTCGCGGGACTTATCAATATCAAGGTGTTAGCGGCAGGCTCTATCTATTGGGGCAAGATGCTGGAACCCATCACGGGCGTGTCAGATCCGTATGCCTTTATGGATTGGGGCATCCCGTTTACGAAAAAACCGAAGGCCGTAGTGCTTGACTACAAGTCGGTTGTACCGAATATGGGCAAGCTGACCAAGGGGACGACTTTCCGCACTACCACTTTCGATGGCTATGACCCGGAGGAAATCATGCTGATTTTGCAATACCGTTGGGAAGACGAGCAAGGCAACATCCACGCCAAAAGGGTGGGGACGGCTTTCTATCATATCGACAAGACCTCGGATGGTTGGGTGAAGGACCTGCGGGTGCCAGTCATCTATGGCGATGCACGTAAGTCGCCCAACTACAAACCTTATATGGACTTGGTCTCGAAGGACCGCCCGTTTTATGCCTTGAACAAAAAAGGCGAGAAGAAACCCATTTTGGAAGAAGCCTGGGCCGATGCCAACAGCCCTGTCACACACGCCATTATGATGATTACTTCGGGCAGTTGCGGCGCTTTCATCGGTGCTTTGGACAATGTGCTTTGGGTTGATAATGTGCGACTTGAGTATTGATTGGGATTTTTTTCTTGCCCAAATATGTTCCGTTTTACGCCTTTTTTCCTATTTTTGCAGTCAATTTTTTAAACAAGTAAACTAGAATTTAACCATGGATTTAAGTAAAATCGTTTCTATAGCAGGCAAACCAGGACTTTTCCAAATTAAGTCTCAAGCCGTTGGAAGAATTATTGTCGAATCGCTCATCGATGGCAAGTGCAATCCCGCTTTCTTGCGCGACCGCATGAGCTCTTTGGAAGAAATCTCCATTTTCTCTGTCGATGAAGACCGCCCATTGAAAGACGTGTTCAAGATGATCCACGAAAAGATGGGCGATAAGGTTGATTTCGACTTCAAGAAGGCTTCAAATGACCAACTCAAAGCCAAGTTCCTCGAAGTGATGCCTGACTACGACCAAGATGCTGTTTATCCATCGGATATGAAAAAGGTGTTTGCATGGTATCAGATGCTGATGGACAAGAACTTGCTTGATTTCACCGAAGAGGAAAAGCCAGCAGAAGAAGCTGCTACGGAAGAAAAGGCAGAGTAAGATTCAGTCTTTTTCTGAGATAAACGAAAGATGTTCTCGGTTTGAGGACATCTTTTTTTGTTTGCTGTGATTTCAATATTCTGAGTTTTTGTTTTACCTTTGTCCCCGAATAATTATCTGATAAGGATGTTATGAAACAGATAACAGATTTTAAACTCATTGAGAAACAGGATTATGGACGCTCGGTCTGGCTGCGGTTCCAGTCGGACAAGGCGCTTCCCGAAATTGCAGCGGGACAGTTTCTGCAAGTCCGCATTGATGGTTCTCCGAAGACCTATCTGCGCCGCCCGATTTCCATCCACGATGTGAATCCCGATAACCGTGAAATATCGCTTTTGGTGCAGAAAGTAGGTGAGGGGACGCGTCATTTGGCCGACACCGAAGTGGGCGAAATGGTCAATGTGGTTTTGCCTTTGGGCAATGGCTACACCTTGCCTGACGACGGAAACGAAAAGGTGCTTTTAGTTGGCGGCGGCATTGGTATCGCCCCATTGTTCTATTTAGGCAAGATGTTGAAAAAGAAAGGCATGACACCAATTTTCCTTTTGGGAGGCAAGACCGAAAAAGACTTGATTCGTCTGGAAGAATACCGTAATGTCGGGGAGGTTCTCGTTACGACGGAAGACGGTTCGCATGGCGAAAAGGGCTTTGTAACGCAACATTCTATTTGGAAAAACGAGCGTTTCGACAAAGTGTATGTCTGCGGTCCGAAACCGATGATGAAAGCCGTCTGTGCGGTGACGAAAGCCAGCGACATCTGGTGCGAGGTCTCGCTCGAAAATATGATGGCTTGCGGCTTGGGCGCTTGTCTCTGCTGCGTGGAAAAAACGGTTGAAGGTAACACCTGCGTCTGCAAGGAAGGTCCGGTTTTCAATACAAGGAGGTTGTTATGGTAAACACAAAGATAGATTTAGGCAAAGGCCTCGTGCTCCGCAATCCTGTGATGACGGCTTCGGGCACTTTCGGCTATGGCGAAGAAT
>JAZQMX010000026.1:0-18072 GCA_045627065.1 Bacteroidales bacterium
GCCGACCTCGAGATGGAAACTGTCAAGGATGTGTTCCGCATCCTGAAAGCTGAATTTGAATCCGATGCCGAGTGATGCTAAGGCATTAAAAATAAACGAGAAACAAAGAGAAAAGAAACTATGTCCGAAGAAACAAATGTATCAATTCGATTGTCGAAAGCGGCAAGAGAATTTAATGTGGGAATAGGCACCATTTTGGAGTTCCTTGCCAAAAAGGGATTCCAGGTGGACCCATCACCCAACACGAAGCTCACGTCTGAGATGTATGGGCTGCTCGTGAAAGAATATCAGGGCGAAAGGGAAGTGAAGAACGAGGCGAAAAAGTTGGTCAACCTCTCTTATAAGGGCGGTTCTGTTTCCGTTGACTCGGCTTTGCAAACATCAAAGGAAGGTGAAGAAGATGACCACGATGAAGTGTTCATCCGCACCACGACGATTTCGCATACCAAAAAGGCTGCTGCACCTGAACCTGAGAAGAATGAAACTCCGAAGGAACCAGAAGTAGTTGAACCTGTGAAGGTTGAACCCGAGAGGACTACTCCCGCTGAGCCGAAACAGGAAGAAGTCAAGCCTCAAGTGGCTGAACCCGTGGTGGAAACAGTTCCCGAAAACAACGATTCACCGCTGAAAGTGATTGGCAAGATTGACCTTGACAGCCTCAATGCGAAAACTCGTCCCGAAAAGAAAAAGGAAGAGAAGAAGAAAGAGGAGAAGAAGCCTCAGGGGAAGACTGAAAAACATCAGGAAAAGCCTCAAGAGAAACAACAGCCTAAGCCTCAGGCAAAGAAGCCTGAAGTGAAGCCTCAGCCAGTGAAGAAGGAAGAAAAGAAGCCAGAGCCTGCCAAGCCTGCCGAGCCGAGATTCATCAAAACCGAGGTGCAGAAACTGGAAGGCCCGAAGATTCTCGATAAGATTGAATTGCCTGAAGAAAGAAAACGCAGCAAGGCAACACCTGATGCCTCCGACCGTAAGAAAAAGCGCAAGCGCATAACGGGCAAGCCTGAAGGCTCATCGGAAAATCCAACCGAATACAAGCCACAGGGCAACCAAGGCGGAAAGAACGGTAAGGGTCCGAAACCACAAGGCGGCCAAGGCAATCAAGGCGGTCAAGGTGGCGATGCCAAACGTGCAAAAGACGGTGGCAAACCATCGAAGAAAGACCGTTTCAAGCCTAATAAAAAAGAGGAAAAAGTCGAACTGAGTGAAGAGGAAATCTCGAAGCAAATCAAGGATACTTTGGCTCGTCTGTCGCCGATGGGCAAGTCGAAAACCTCGAAACACCGTCGTGAGAAACGTCAGCAGGTGGCTGGCAACATGATGGAAGAGATGATGCGCCAAGAGGAAGAATCCAAGGTGCTGAAGGTGACCGAATTTGTCACCGCCAACGAATTGGCAACCATGATGAACGTGCCTGTCGTCAAGGTCATCGGTACGTGCATGAGCCTCGGTATGCCTGTCTCCATCAACCAGCGCCTCGATGCTGAAGCTCTTTCGGTGGTGGCCAGCGAATTTGGCTATACTGTCGATTTCGTCAGCGCCGACGTGCAAGAAGCTATCGCTGAGACGGAAGAGGAGGATAGG
The DNA here is from genome assembly GCA_045627065.1 of Bacteroidales bacterium. Taxonomy (GTDB): domain Bacteria; phylum Bacteroidota; class Bacteroidia; order Bacteroidales; family F082; genus Limimorpha. The sequence continues at coordinate 1,582 of JAZQMX010000026.1, forward strand.
GAAGAGGATTTGGTGCCTCGCGCTCCTGTCGTCACCGTCATGGGTCACGTTGACCATGGTAAGACCAAGCTCTTGGACTACATCCGTAACACCAACGTGGTGGCTGGCGAAGCTGGTGGTATCACGCAACATATCGGTGCATACGAGGTGACTACCGAAAGCGGAAAGAAGATTACTTTCCTCGATACGCCTGGCCACGAAGCCTTTACTGCTATGCGTGCCCGTGGTGCCAAGATGACCGACGTGGCCATCATTGTCATCGCTACCGATGATAACGTGATGCCTCAAACCGTTGAAGCTATCAACCATGCCCAAGCCGCTGGCGTGCCTATCGTGTTTGCTCTCAATAAGATTGATAAGCCTACTTCGCAACCTGACAAGATTCGTGAACAGCTGTCGAAGATGAACATCCTCGTCGAAAGTTGGGGCGGTAAGTATCAGGAACAGGAAATCGCAGCTAAGATTGGTCTGAATGTCGATCAGTTGCTTGAAAAGGTGTTGCTCGAAGCTGAATTCCTGGATTTGAAGGCTAATCCTAACAAGTTGGCCAAGGGCACTGTCATCGAATCGGCTTTGGACAAGGGCCGCGGCTATGTGGCCAAGATTTTGGTGCAAAGCGGTACGTTGCGCGTTGGTGACATGGTGTTGGCTGGCACTACCTACGGTAAGGTGAAGGCCATGTTCAACGACCACAACCAGAAGATTACGGAAGCTGGCCCATCAACGCCTGTGCTTTTGCTTGGCTTGAATGGCGCTCCACAGCCTGGCGACGGCTTCAACGTGATGCTCGACGAGCGTGAAGTGAAGGAAATCGCCAACCGCCGTGAGCAGCTGCAGCGCGAACAGACGCGCCGCACCAGTCCGCATATCACCTTGGACGAAATCGGTCGCCGTATCGCTATTGGCGACTTCAAGGAACTCAACATCATCGTCAAGGCTGACGTTGACGGTTCGGTCGAAGCTCTGTCCGACAGCTTGTTGAAGCTTTCCACCGAAGAGGTGCAAGTCAACGTCATCCACAAGTCGGTGGGTGCCATCAGCGAGTCGGATGTCATGTTGGCATCGGCTTCCAACGCTGTCATCGTGGGCTTCAATGTGCGTCCTACCTCGCAAGCGCGTAAGATGGCCGAACAGGAGAAGATTGATATCCGTCTCTATTCCATCATCTACACCGCCATCGAAGAAATCAAGGCCGCTATCGAAGGTATGTTGGCTCCTGAAATTGAAGAAGTGGTCACTTGCAACATCGAGATTCGTGAGACCTTCAAGATCAGCAAGGTCGGTACGATTGCAGGTTGTATGGTGCTTGATGGTAAGGTCACGCGTAACACGAAGATTCGTGTCATCCGCGACGGCATCGTGGTCTATACAGGAACGCTTGGTTCGCTCAAACGTTATAAGGACGATGCCAAGGAAGTGGCGGCTGGCATGGAATGCGGCTTGAACATCGAGAACTTCAACGACATCAAGGTCGGCGATATCATCGAAGGCTATACCACCAAGGAGATTGCACGTAAGCTGTAAGTAATCACCAATAAATTATACTTGAATGGGGCTGGCTAAATTATTTGGTCAGCCTCATTTTTTTCTTGCCTATTTCAAACTTTTAGCTCATTCCTTATAGATTGGCAATCACTTTCAGCAGCTGCTCGCCCAAACCGATAGTGTAGCCTTGGCTGACGAAAACGACTTCGTTGTTGGAGTTGGCGATGATGAAAATCGGCAGGTTGGCATTGGTCAAATGAAGGTTGTCGATAATCTCGTTCATCATTGCGCCTTGGTTGATACCGTAGGTGATGTTGCTCGGCAACTCATTGAAATTCTTTAGTTTGAATTTCGAGTATTCATCATTGCTATTGAACATGAAGAGCATCTGCAAGCCACAGTTCTCGAAATCGTTCTTGAAAGTGGAGATGTCTTGCATGGCGTGTGTCGTTGGCTCGCTGCCTTGGTCGAGGATGCCGAGGATATAGAAATTGCGTCCCGAGATGTTGAGTACACTCTTTTCTTCGCCCGTTTCGGCCATGTTGAAGCGGTTTTCGGCATTGAAGTTGCCGATAGTGCTCACCCCATTGATGGGTTGCCGCAAGATGAGGTTGACTGTGGCGGTCTCGCCTTCGCTGATGGTGAAGAACTCGCTGTGTGTCAAGGCGGTGCCGTTGCTGAGACGTGTGCCTGAGGTGAGGATGTAGTAGCCTGCATCCAAAGGTGTCGGGTGGTCGAAACTCGAAAGGGTCATGCCGTCGTCAATGCCGGGGTCTTTGGCATCGTAGGCGAGAAGGTCGAAGCTGCTGCCGTTGAACTTCTTGATGCTGAAGTGGGTGTAGTATTTCGGGTCGGCTACGGCAGTGCCTTCATATACGATGTCTAGGTATCCCACCGCATTGGCGACGGGTTGCGTGGCTTCGAAATCGATAGTGGTCCATGCTTCCTTGAAGTATTGCACTTTGCCAGTTACGGGGTTGATTTGTGCGGCGATACCTAGACTACGGGCCATGGCCACAAAGAAGATGTCGCGTGAATGGCTGTCGGCCACGCGAGCTTTCAGCACGCCAGTAGGGAAGATGGGTATCTGCCTGATGTTCAATGCCTCATTGATGGTGATGTTTTGCTTCACCCAGTCAATCAGTTTTTGTGGTTCGGCCCTGAAATCATCGGCTTCTTCTTTGCAGAAGAACTTCGAAAACTCTTCCTTGTAGGGACGAATCATCTCGTTGCTGACGCGTGGATTGAGAATGTATTGTGCAAAAAGCTCGTTATCTTGGTCGGCGGTGAAGTCGAGATGGTCGATGAGGACATCTAAACTCACATCGCGTAGGTCTTTGTCGGAGATGTTTTGTAGCAGGTTGAGGGCTTTGTTGAACTGCTCTTTGCCTTCGGCGTATTTCACGAAGTCGGCAATGGTCTGGTAGTTGCCCCAGCTCTTTTCGTAAATGCTGCAAAGACTCTTGTTGCCTGTGTTGGCAATCAGCTGTTGCTGTTGTTGTTTGCAGTTGGCAACGTAGGCATTGCGGATGGAGTCTTCCAAGGAACCGAGTCGGCTGTTTTCGGCTCTCATTTCTTCGCTGACCTCAGGCGTTTTGGGGTTGGCAGCGGGCGGAACGATGTCGAAATCAAATGTTTCTGAAAGGCCTTCTTCGTGGTCGAGTGTGATGGTGACATTGTCGGTTTCGCCCGCCTTGAACATTTGGAAACCGAATTTGCCGTTGTTGGCAGCGTAGGCCATCATGCAGCCTAAGCCTGATGTGAGCCAGGTCTCGCCGTTCTCGTCGGTCTGTTTCGTGACTACGGTGCAGAACTCGGCATAGTTGTAAATCTTGAACTCGACGGTGATGTTGCCTTGTGGTGTTCCTTCTGTATCAACGACTTTGAAGTTGGTCTTTGAGGTGTTGCCATAGTTATCCACGACATTGATTTCAGTATGATTTTCAGTGCGTTCAATTACTTCTTCTGGACCATAATAGCGGCCGAAGACACGCGTGTGCAGCAGCAGGGCACGCGATGCTGGTTCGTTGAACCAACCAAGGTCGAGGACGGGTTCAGGCTCGCAAGCACCGAGGAAGTGCCAGCCACCATCCACATAGGCTTCCACCCAGGCGTGGTTGTCGTCGCAGTGTGCCCAGCGTGGGGTATAGACCTGTCGGGCAGGAATGCCGACGGTGCGCAGCGCAGCGACTAACAAGGTGGATTCTTCGCCGCAGCGTCCCCACGAGGTTTTCACCGTGGCCATGGGCGAGCTGGTGCGCGAATCGCTGCCTTTGTAGTTGGCGTGTTCGTGGCACCAACGGTTCACTTCGAGGATGGCATCGTAGAGCGAAAGATTCTGGACTCTTGATTTCAGCTCTTCATAATAGGTGGTGCGGAAGTCATCGAGGTTCTCGTTATTGGTGCGCACGGGAAGCACGAAGTGGTTGAATTCGCGCTCGGGAATGTCTTTTCCCCAAGGCATCTCTTCCTTGGCGCGGAAGGCAATGTCAATATTGTTTTTGTAGTATTCGCCACTGTAATCGGTGATGTCTCCGATGGGCATGTAGGCGTAGAGAAACTGCAAGGCTTCGCGTTCCTTTTGACACATCTCGGTGTCGAAGATGCTGAAAAGGTTGCCATTAGGCAGCTGATTCATCTTTTCGTTGAGGTCGGTTTCCACGTCAGCGCGTTGTTGTGGGTCGCTGATGAAATGTTCTTCGGGAGCGTTGCAGGCGGCAAACACGAGAAGTCCGAGGCAAATGATTGATAATCTGTTTGTTTTCATATGGCGGATTGTTATTTCAAGTTTATTGAAGTGACAAATTTACGTCTTTTCAAGATTATTGACGAAAAAAGGCCACATTTTTCAATGCAGCCTTGTGTATTTCGATGAAGTGAATTCTACTTATTTGTTTCTGAACATGCTTTCCGTGCGGTCAGGACCATACGAAACGAAGGTGATAGGCACGCCGACGTAGTCTTCGATGAAACGGATGTAGTCTTCGAGTTTTTGAGGGATGTCGCCGTTGATTTTCTGTTTCCATCCTTCTATTTCGGTATAGACGGGTTCCATGGTCTCGGTGCAGGCAGCGAAAGGCAGGTGCTTGGTTTCCTGTCCGTTGTAACGGTAGGCGGTAGCCACTTTCAGGGTCTCGAATTCGTCCATGACATCAGATTTCATCATCATCAAGTCGGTGACACCGCTGAGCATGACAGCATATTTCAGTGCGGGAAGGTCGAGCCAACCGCAACGGCGAGCACGGCCTGTGGTAGCACCAAATTCATGACCATTTTTGCGCAATGTCTCGCCTGTTTCATCAAACAACTCGGTAGGGAAGGGACCTGTGCCGACGCGAGTGCAATAGGCCTTAAAGATGCCGAAGACCTTGCCGATGCGGCTGGGAGCGATGCCCAAGCCAGTGCAAACGCCAGCAGCAATCACATTCGATGAGGTGACGAAAGGATAGCTGCCAAACTCGACGTCGAGCATCGAGCCTTGTGCGCCTTCGGCCAGCACTTTCTTGCCAGCATCCAAGGCTTCGTTGATGTAATATTCGCTGTCAATGAACTGGTATTGTGTGAGATATTCGATACCTTCGAACCATAGTTTTTCGTATTCGGCAAAGTCAACGCCGTCGAGTTGGAAACCGTTCATGTCGAAGCCTAGCGAAGCAATCTGTTGTAAATGTGCTTTTTTCAGGTTGTCGTATCTCTCGCGGAATTGGTCGGAAGTGATGTCGCCGATGCGCAAGCCCTTGCGTGCGGTCTTGTCGGTGTAGCACGGACCGATGCCTTTCAGCGTGGAGCCAATCTTCATCTTGCCGAGCGATTTCTCGTTGGCAGCGTCCAAAGCGCGATGGGTAGGCAGGATGAGGTGGGCGCGGTTCGAAATCATCAGCGTGTCTTTCAGGTTGAAGCCTGCTTCGCGCAGACCTTCTATCTCACCTTTTAATATATGTGGCTCAATGATGACACCGTTACCGATGATATTGATGCAGCCAGGGGTAAGCACGCCCGAAGGGATGTTGTGCAAAACGAATTTGCGCCCGCCAAATTTAATGGTGTGGCCAGCGTTAGGACCGCCTTGGAAACGTGCAACAATGTCGTAATTCGGGGTTAAGGCATCGACGACCTTGCCTTTGCCTTCGTCACCCCATTGTAATCCGAGAAGTATATCTAATTTGCTCATTACTGATTTGTTATTTGACTGTGTGACTGTGTGTTTTGTTGACTATGTGGTGAGACGCGATGAATCGGCGTTTAATTGAGACGCGATGAATCGGCGTCTCTACTGTCGCTTTTAACTTTTTTCTTATGTCCATAAAATATCAAAGAATGATGTGTGATCTCAACGCCAAACTCTTCTTCAATCGCTTTTTGGATTTCCAGTAATCGTGGGTCGCAGAATTCGAGCACGGTGTTGTCCTCCACGTCGATGAAGTGGTCGTGCTGGCGGAACTTGTAGGATTTTTCGTATTGCGAGCAGTTGTGACCAAACTGGTGCTTGATGACCAAACCGCTGTCCAAAAGCAAATCAATGGTGTTGTATAAAGTGGCGCGGCTCACCAGATACTTGTTGTTCTTCATCTGGTTGTAAAGCGTATCGATGTCGAAGTGTGTGTTGATCGAGTAAATCTCCTTCAGAATGGCAAAACGCTCGGGGGTCTTGCGCAGTTTCTTATGTTGGAGATAATCAACGAAAATCTTCTTGACTGCCAGATAAGTACTGTCGAAAGATTCTTTCATTCTTTTTGAAGTTAATGTTTCGGCAAAGATAATACTAAAATCTGAATGCTGAAGGTCAGAGCCTTAATTCGTCACTTGTTTTTTCTGACCACCTTTTGTACTTCCTTGATTTTGTTCAATTTGCCGATGAGATCGTCAAGCTCTTGGGTGTTGTGTACATAAATCGAGAGGCTGGCTTCCACGAGGTCTTGCTTGGCTTCCATGTGGAGCGAATGCAAGTTGAGTTTCATCTCGTTGGAGAGCGTGTTGGTCATGCGGTTGAGCAGACCAGCAGTATCCAAAGCGGTGATTTTCAGCTCGGCAAGGAAAGCGATTTCGCTCTTGGGCTGCCACTTGGCTTTCACGATGTTGTTGCCGTAGCGTGCCGAAAGCTGGATGGCTTTCGGGCAGTTGCTGCGGTGAATCTGCAAGGGTTCGCCAGGGAAGTTAAAGGCAATCACATCGTCGCCCGGGATTGGATTGCAGCAGGTGGCTACGTTGAAGTCGAACTCGCCTGACGACGAAATTGTGGGGTCAGTGGCCTTGTCTTTTTCTTTCGTGTTGTTGCCCAAAAGACCAAAAGTGAGGTAACGCACAAAGGTATTCCCCCCCGATTGGGGTTTCAGTATGCTGCGGATGATGGTCTCGTCAATCTTGCCCGTCGCCACAAAGTAAAGGAAGTCGATGGTGCTGCTGATTTGTTCTTCTTCCATGATTTTTGCGCGGTTGGCTTTCGATGGGTCAAGACCAATCTTGAGCATGATTTCGTTGAATTTGGCTTCGCCTTCGTCGCGGAACGAGCGCCGGTATTCCTTGATGCCTTCCTTGAGCTTCGATTTGGCATTGGCCGTTACGAGGAACTCGAACCATTTCTCTTGCGGATGTTGCGCTTCGGAAGTGATGATTTCCACTTGGTCGCCGGTGCGCAGTTCTTGATCGAGTTGCGCGAGCTTGTTGTTGATGTTGGCGGCGATGCTGTGGTCGCCAATCTCAGAGTGGATATGGTAGGCCATGTCGAGAGCCGTCGAGCCTTTGGGCAGCGAAATCATCTTTCCGCGAGGCGTGAAGACGAAAATCTCGTCGGAGAAAAGGTCGAGCTTGAAGTTATCGACGAACTCGATGGCGTTGTCGGCTTGGGTGTTGATGAACTCTTGCGCCTTCTTGAGCCATTCGTCGAAACCGCTTTCCGTGCGGTCGTCGGTCTTGTATTTCCAATAGGCGGCAAAGCCCTTTTCGGCAATCTCTTCCATGCGCTGGCTGCGTATCTGCACCTCAACCCAATTGCCGGTCTTGCTCATCACCACGGCGTGGAGCGACTCATAACCGTTGGCTTTCGGGAACGAAATCCAGTCTTTCAGCTTCTTGGTGAAAGGCTGGTAGCAGTTGGTCAGGATGGCATAAATCTTCCAACATTCAATCTTTTCTTGCTCAATAGGGCAGTCGGTGATGATGCGCACGATGAAGGCTCCATAAAGTTCCTCGAAAGGCAATTCTTTCTCTTTCATGCGTTTCCATACCGAGTTGACGGAACGTTCTTTGATGACTACGTGTGCATCTACACCGTTTTTCTTCAGCTCATCTTCGATAGGGATGATGAATTCATGCAATTCGTTCATGCGTTGCTCGCGCACTTCGTCCATGCGTTTGCGGATGCTGTTGTAGATGGTCGGGTCGGTATATTTCAGCGCTAAGTCCTCGAGTTCGGTTTTGATGGCATGAAGGCCGAGACGGTAGGCGAGGGGAGCGTAGAGATAGAGCGTCTCGGAAGCGATTTTCAGCTGCTTGTGCTTGGGCATCGAGTCGAGGGTGCGCATGTTGTGCAAGCGGTCGGAGAGCTTGATGAGCACCACGCGGATGTCGTACGACAGCGAGCTGATTATCTTCCTGAAGTTCTCGGCTTGCATACTCTCCACGTCTTCCATTTTCTCGAACTTGGTGAGGCCATCAACCACGCGCGCCACTTTTTCGCCAAACATCGTGGTGATGTCATCAAGCGTGTATTCGGTGTCTTCCACCACATCGTGAAGCATGGCGCAGATAATAGAGGTGCGTCCCAGTCCGATGTCGTGGGCAGCGATAGTGGCCACTTCGATAGGATGGTAAATGTATGGTTCGCCCGTGCGGCGACGCTGGTTCTTGTGGGCTTCCACGGCAAAGTAGAAGGCCTTGTCAACCATTTCGAGGTCTTGGGCTTCCTTGCGTGTCTGCCAAGCCTCAATCAAGCGCTTGTGTCGTCGCTCGATTTCTTCTTTTTCTTCTTTGGAATAGGTGTCGGGTAAAACAGGTGTCATACGCAATTCTCTTTTTCAGACTGCAAAATTAGGGATATTCTTTTTCTCCGCTTCGGTTTGTGGACGATTTTTTGCGGTTTTAAACGGGTTTTTGGAAAATGTTTATATTTGCAGACTGAAAAAGTGTGAAATGTCAGCGAGACAGCTTGAAATAGAAGAACTAATCAGGCAACTTGGCGAGAAGATTCTTCCCGACAATGCCAAACTGTTGCTTTTCGGCTCACAAGCAAGAGATGATGCACGACCCGATTCCGATTGGGATTTGCTCATTTTGCTTGAAGGAGAGAAGGTGAGCAATGAGGATTTTGACCGTTGGGCTTTTCCTTTCGTTTCATTGGGTTGGTCGCTTGGCGTAGAAATCAATCCTGTAGTATACACTTATGAGGAATGGCACCGCCGTCAGATTACTCCATTTTATAAGAATGTGATGAAGGAAAGGGTTGAGCTATGCTGACAAGCGAAGAAAGAGAAGCCTTGGTGAAGTATCGTCTTGAAAAGGCCGTTGAAACGTTGGTGGAAGCTCGTGATTGTGCAAAAATGGATCATTGGACTTTGGCTGCCAATCGCTTGTATTATTCTGCATATTATGCATCTTCGGCTTTGCTGATACAAAAAGGCATTGTTGCGAAATCCCATGAAGGTGTGATTGGGATGATAGGCCAACACTTTGTCGTTACGGAAATTCTTTCAAAGGATGATGCCAAATTATTGGCACGACTTCAGAATATGCGCAAGACAGGTGATTATGATGATTTCATCGAATGGCATCAAGAAGAAGTGGAACCTTTGTTTGAGTCAGTTGAGAATTACATCGAAAAGATAAAAACATTAGTTGAATCAAAATAGAATTAAACGAAAGAACAAGATAAACAAAAACTTACATAATAGTTGATAGCACTTGTTGCTGTCCTTGAATCCCAAAAATTCCACTAGACTCCGTTTTACGGGGCAACACGTCAAGGGCAAGTAAACAAATGAGGGTGACTAAAAAGTCAAAAAACGCTCTGGAGAATCGCGTATTTGACTTTGCTCTCGTATCCCCCTCCGAATATGAAAAGGGCTGACCATACTTTTTAGCCAGCCCCGTGGAATACTTGTTAGACGTGTAGGGCGTGGAACCCTTGGGATTCAAGCAAGGAATTGATTCCACGCTTTTTTTGTTGCCTGTGCTGTGATTTGGCACAATCGGACAATAGATTTGCAGCGGAAGTAAAAGATATAAAATGTCGATATTTGTTTGAGCAAGAAATAGTTAATACAAATACTAAAGATTTATGATTAGAACATGCAATTGGTGTGGAAGGCAGTATGATACTTCTCAAGCATCTAATGGTGGCGTTAATCACCCTAATAGGTATTGCTCTAAAAGATGTGAAAGTCGTGGCGAGCCTGAACATCAAAAAGAAATTCAAAGACACCAAGAAAACACGGAGAAACTGTTTCAACTCATTGGCGGTGGTAATGCCAAAGTTGGCATGATTATCGTATTTGCTATTTTAGGAATTATATTCTGGCTCTCAAATAAAAATGGGGCGGAAAATGCAGAAGAAACACAAGAAGCGGTCAATACCCAAACCGGAATTGTCTCGACTTCAACTGAGAACAGTGAGGCAACATTTTTTACGGAAACAAACTATTATGAAGAGTTGCCAGTAGATGAAAACCCATTGGAACAGGGCCAATCCCAAGATCAAGAATCTTCGCAGTTTGATTTGATGATAGAAGACGAAATAACAGATGCGTCTGTTCCTGATATTACTTTAGAAGAAATAGTTGAAGAGCCCGTTGAAAACATAGAAGATTTTTCGAAGCTAAAAGTATTCGATATTGTGGACGAGATGCCAACCTTTCCTGGTGGAGACCAAAAACTATTTGAGTTTCTCAGTGAGAATACAAAATACCCACAAATTGCTAAAGAGAGTGGCGTACAAGGTCGAGTGTTTGTCAATTTTGTCGTTGAGCCCAATGGTAGCATTTCAAATGTAAAGGTGTTGCGTGGCATTGGTAGCGGTTGCGATGAAGAGGCTATGCGTGTTGTAAAACTATTGCCATGCTTTAATCCAGGCAAAAAGCGAGGAGAACCTGTGCGTGTTTCGTACACATTACCAGTCGTTTTTAAACTATAATGACATCAGAAGCTTGTGTAATTTTCAGGAAACAAAAGAAATAACCATATGAATAAAGAAGAATTAATATCTATGTTGGAACTTGTTGATTATTATAGCATTGGCAAGAACCAATTGGAGGCTAAACAGCCGTATCATATGAATATTATTGATGAACTTTACATCAATGAGAATGGGCATAGCAGAATCTTGGCAAAACTGCTTCAGTATAAATCTCAAAACCAGCATTATGAGATGCTGGAATCATTAATTGCTTTCATCGCCGAGAATATAAAAAAGGATAGTTTTGGAAGCATCAAAGTGGTCAATCCTGAAATCACACAGGAAAAGGAAAGGATTGACTTATGGGTGCGTGATGAAGGCTATGCCATAATCGCCGAAAACAAGATATACAACGCTATAGACCAAGACGCGCAGTTGAGTCGTTATATTGACAAAACAAAGGAATATGGCTATCGGGAAGACCAAATCTTTGTCATATATCTATCGCAAAATGGAGACGGTCCCACCGAGCAATCTTGGGGAGATTACAAAGTCGCTTTCCATGGCCGTTACGCCAGTCTTTCGTTCAGAAAACATATCTTGCCTTGGTTGAAAGAGTATGTACTGCCCAATGTCCGGATCAAGGAAACTGTCTTACGTGGTGCTATAGAGCAATACATTGATTATTTGGAAGGAATTTTCGATTTAAGGACACAAAACAACGCAATAAAAATGGAAACAGAAAAGATGATTATTGAGAAGCTTAATCTCGACCAGTTTGAAAACGATTTTGACAAAGTCAAGTTTTTGCAGAGTAAAAATGAGGAAGTGAATGAGTTGTATAACCAACTTGCCAACCTCAAAGATAAGTATTACCAAGAAGCGAGAGAAAAAATGCTTGCCCCATATATTCAACAATGGAATGATGAAATAAAAGCCCTTTACCCGAGGCTTGAAAAAAGCAAAGAAGGTTGTCATGTTGGATTGCTTGTGCCGTTTAGGGGCGATTATGTGAATGTTCGTATCTCAGAAGATGATGATAAACAAATGTATTGTCAAATCGATAAATATGGTTTTGAAAATCAGGAGTTGAATTCGCAAGTGGTTGAGATTGTGAGTGCTATCTTGCCTCATCATGGTGGAAATGTATGCGTTTGGAAATACTTTGATATCAATGATTTTGATGGTGTGTTTAAGTGTTTCAAGGATGTAATGGATTTGCTGATAAAGGGATAAAAGACTCGGTTCGCAGGACAAGTACATTATTGAGTTACTTTGAAAGGCGCATCAGGATTATTCGGGTGCGTCTTTTTTATGTTTATTGTTTTAGAAAATTCCGTACCTTTGCGCCCATAATGAAAAACATCCGAAATTTCTGCATTATAGCCCATATCGACCATGGCAAATCGACCTTGGCCGACCGTTTGCTTGAGATTACGAACACCCTCTCGCAAAAGGAACTCGTCAACCAGGTGCTCGACGACATGGACCTCGAACGCGAGCGCGGCATCACCATCAAGAGCCACGCCATCCAGATGAAGTATAATTATAAAGGTGAGGAATACACGCTGAACCTTATCGATACTCCTGGCCACGTCGATTTCTCTTACGAAGTGAGCCGCTCCATCGCTGCTTGCGAAGGGGCTTTGCTTGTGGTGGATGCTACCCAAGGCATTCAGGCTCAAACGATTGCTAACCTCTATTCGGCTCTGGAACATGACCTCGAAATCATACCCGTGATGAACAAGATTGACATGGACAGTGCCATGATTGATATAGTCGAAGACCAAATGGTGGATATGTTGGGCTGCGACCCCGAAGACATCCTGAAGGTGAGTGCCCGCACGGGCGAAGGCGTTCCGGCTGTACTCGATGCCATCGTCGAACGCATCCCAGCGCCTCAAGGCGACCCGGAAGCACCGCTCCAAGCCTTGATTTTCGACTCGGTGTTCAACTCGTTCCGCGGCATCATCGCTTATTTCCGCATCATGAACGGAACGATGCGCACCAACGATCTCGTGAAGTTTTTTGCTACGGGCAAGGAATACAATGCCGACGAAATCGGTGTGCTGCAACTGAAGCAAGTGCCTAAAGACTCGCTCTCGGCTGGCGATGTGGGCTATATCATTTCGGGCATCAAGACCTCGAAGGAAGTGAAGGTGGGCGATACCATCACGCATGTCGAAAGGCCTTGTGCTGAGCCTGTTGCGGGCTTCGAGAATGTGAAGCCGATGCTGTTTGCGGGTATCTATCCCGTCGATGCTGACGATTATGAGGAACTTCGCGCTTCGTTGGAAAAGCTGCAACTCAATGATGCTTCGTTGGTCTGGGAACCTGAATCGTCGGCAGCCTTGGGTTTCGGCTTCCGCTGCGGATTCCTCGGCTTGCTCCACATGGAAATCATCCAAGAACGCCTCGACCGCGAGTTCAATATGGATGTCATCACCACGGTGCCTAACGTTTCATTCAGATGCTATAAGACTGATGGCGAGATGATTGAGGTGCACAACCCAAGCGGCTTGCCCGAGGTGACCAAGATTGACCATATCGACGAACCGTATATCATCGCACAAATCATTTCCAAAAACGACTTCACGGGTCCAATCATGACTTTGTGCATCGAGAAGCGTGGTATCTTGAAGAATCAAGTTTATCTCTCCACCGACCGCGTGGAACTGACTTTCCAGATGCCGCTGAGCGAAATCGTGTTCGACTTCTACGATAAGTTGAAGTCCATCTCGAAAGGCTATGCTTCGTTCGACTATCATGTGGCAGGCTATCAGGAAGCCAATCTGGTGAAACTCGACATCATGCTGAATGGCGAATCGGTGGATGCCCTTTCAACCTTGATTCACCGCGACCATGCTTACGAATTTGGCCGTCGCATGTGCGAGAAGTTGAAGGAACTCATCCCTCGCCACCAGTTCGATATCGCCATTCAAGCTGCCATTGGTGCAAAGATCATCGCTCGCGAAACGGTGCGCCAGGTGCGTAAGGATGTTACAGCCAAGTGCTATGGCGGTGACGTCTCGCGTAAACGCAAACTGCTTGAAAAACAGAAAGCTGGTAAGAAACGTATGCGTCAGATTGGTAACGTTGAAGTGCCACAGTCGGCGTTCTTGGCCGTGCTGAAATTAGACTGATAGAGTTGCGGCGAAAAAATTTTCTTCAAAAGATGCCTTCGCATTGAAAAAAGTTCTATTTTTGCAGCCGCAATCAGATGGTGGATTTAGCTCAGCTGGTTAGAGTACCGGATTGTGGTTCCGTGGGTCGTGGGTTCGAATCCCACATTCCACCCCAAAATAAAATCGCTGTAATTTTTGTTACGGCGATTTTTTATTTTTGCAAATCAAACTCTACTAAAAATGGAAGAATTAAAAACTTTGTTTGATTTGTCCACGGTTGGGAACAACGAGTATCAAATTCGTTTTGATAAAATTGCGGAAGTCCTATTTTCACAATATGCCATTGAAATTGCTGGTGGTTTGACATATCGTTTTGCTGACATTGAATTTTATTACTCCGCTCTTGGACACACTGATTTTATCGCACATCCGCGCGAAAGTAAGTCAATGAGGTGGTATATCAACGACTTCGGAGGCATCGATATTAACTTTGAAAGTAATGCTATGAAGTCAGACCCTCATAGTCCATGCAGTAAATACCAATGGAATTCCCATGCATATTTTGGCGGAATATTGATTCGCCAGTTGGTGGCAGAGGATAGTAGAGTTGTCCTCGATGGTCCCTTGAAAGTGGCAGAACTCTTCCGTGACTTGGGCGATGTTATTGGTGGTGTGCAATTACCTACTTTGGTGAAGAAAACAACTATTTCCAATGATCAGCCTAAGAGATATATCCGCCATAATCTGGTGAGCAAATCTAACGATGAAGAGTCTTTCAAAGCAAAATTGCGTAATATTAGAACTTGGTATAGCAACGCTCCTGATTTAGAAGCTAGTATTGAAGAATATAAACGGCAAGTTGATAAATTGTATCGCTATTGCCTTCCTCGTTATTATCGCAAATGAATCTTGTTTTCAGGAGGATATTTTAGGCTTTGTTCTTGTTAATCTGTCCTTCACAAAGTTTTTTCTCGGTTTTGTGAGAAAAGATTTGGAAATGTCGAAAGAAAAATTGACCTTTACAGCGATTGGTTATTAACTATTTGATATTTAATTAATTATGAGTAAAGTTTATTTTTCTTCTTATTTAAAGTATTATGCTTGTTGGCCTGAATTAAAGACTGCGTTGGTTGATTTAAACATTGAGTATGAACTTCTTGAAGGTACGAATGACATTTGGGTGCGCGACTTTATGCCACTTGTTTCTCCGGAAGGTAGGTATATTATCTACACTTATGCTCCTGACTATTTGCGTGACAAACCAAAGTACATAACGGATGGAAGCAAACTGATGCCAGATTCTCCATTGATTCCAAAGGATTTAGGACTGGTTTTGGATGGTGGAAATATTATTTGGAAAGGGAAACAGGTAATTTGTACGGATAAAATTTTCGAAGAAAACAGAAATGTAGATGAAGTGATAACACGAATGACAAGGACGTTGGATTATAGCCATTTGACGTTTTTGCCATGGGATAAGCATGAGCCATTTGGACATGTTGATGGCATGGTTCGGTTTGTTGATGAAAAGACTGTCGTCATGACCAATTATTGTGATTTTGATGTGGAATTTAGGCAACGATTGTTGTCTATTTTAGGTAAGAAATTTACTGTTAAAGAACTGCACTATGATGTGGATAAACCTCATAAGGATAATTGGGCATATATCAATTTTCTACAGGTTGATGATAAGTTTATTTTGCCTCGTTTGAATGCTCTTGAGGATGAACAAGCACTCGAACAAATAGCTGAAATATTTGGAGTTCCAAAAAGCAATATTCGCATGGTCGATATTCACACCATTTTGAGAAGGGGAGGTGGATTGAACTGCATTTCATGGAATGCTGCTCCAGAGAAGCTTCCTATGAAATTAATATCTCCAAATATGGAAAATGCGTTTTCTGAAGAGGTTTTAAAAGCTGTAATTGAAAATAAGATAGGTTATGAATTGAAACCTGATTTTTGGGAAGCTTTTAATGATTCGTTTTCGTATTTTTGGAACGAGGAAGTCGGATTGGGCAATGATGTTTATGAGGGGGATATGCAAGCATCGATATGTCGGCAAATGATGGAAAAGGCTATCATTGTAGACCATGACTTTATAGATGAAATTTGCCAAATAATTCAAGATTTTATGATGGAGATTCCTGGTGTGTTTATTGAATAGTTTTCAATTCACCTTCATTCTTTTATTTTTTCGTACCTTTGCGGCTCAAATTGAATGGAATGGCAAGAATAATGGCAATCGACATGGGCAGGAAACGTTGCGGCATCGCCGTGACCGACCCGCTGCAAATCATCGCTAACGGACTTACTACCGTGGCGTCAGCTCAACTGCCTGATTTCGTGGTTAATTACCTCAAGCAAGAAGAAGTGGAATGCATTGTCATTGGCGAACCCAAGGATATGAAAAACAATCCATCCGACTGCTCGAAATACATCGATCCTATCATCAACCGCTTGAAGAAGTTGTTGCCTGACATGAAAATCGTGCGCTATGATGAACGCTTCACCTCGGTGATGGCCCACCAAACCATGATTGATGCTGGCTTGAGCAAGTTGAAACGCCAAGATAAGGAACTGGTTGATACCATTGCCGCCACCATCATCTTGCAATCCTACATGAGCTTCATCCATCATTAACCTAAAAATCCCGCAACCACACAGTCACATAGTCAACAACTCAACAATTCAACAACAAACAATTCAACAAATGATATTACCAATCGTAGCATACGGACATCCAACCCTGAAGGCAGTGGCGCAAGACATCAC
>JAZQMX010000027.1:0-5653 GCA_045627065.1 Bacteroidales bacterium
TCTTGCTGGCCTCAGACTTTCAAAGAACGCAAAACCTCGCCACGAACCGTGCCCCTCTCCTCCGTTTTGCGGGTGCAAAAGTACTACATTCCCGCAAACCTACAAGCACTTTTTTCGCCTTTTTTTCGATAAATATCGCAAATCGCTGTGCAACAATGAAATAAAATTTCAAATAAAGCAAGATTTCTCTTGATTTTGAAGCGATTTTACTTCATAACGCAAAAATTTGGAATAAAATCTGTAGGGGCAATGCCTATTTTTCACTTGAATTATCACCTTACTATAGTGATAGAGCCTTGCAATCGCATATTTTCAATGCCCGTGACACCCTTATAGGAGAAGTCACATATATAAAAATAGGTACCTTCGGAACAATCAAGATGAGTCAGACGGTCTTTACCATCCCAATCGAGAAGCGGATCGCTGGTCTCGAAGACCACATTGCCCCAACGGTTGAACACGACCATCTTGAATTGCTCGATAAGCGACAATTGAACATGTTTAGGTTCAAAAGCATCATTAAAGCCATCGCCATTGGGCGTGAATACATTGGGCAGTTCATATATTGGGCATTCTTCCTTATCGACACAAATGGTATCTGAAGGTTGCGACAAGTTACCTTTTTCGTCAAAAGCACGCACGTAATAGCAGCCAATCACCGATTCCAATCCCTCATGAAGATAAGTATTCTCGCCAGGATTATGAATAATTGACACTTGAGTGTATTCGTTTTGAGACGGTCCTTCATAATAGACACGGAATCCTGCCAAATCCGATTCAGCGTTGCCTCGCCATTTCAAAAGGTTCGACACATCTTCGCAATTTGTTTCCACGTCAAGGATAGGCGCTGCAGGAGCCTCGTCATCGCCAGGAGTAACTGCGATAATTGCAGAATAATTAATCAGCGGCCGCGCAATGGTCTCTATCCCATAATGTCCGAAAGTACATATATAATATAGGTATTCCTCATCATTAACAACATTGACATCCGAAAATGTCATCGTCGTAGTTGTTGCAATCTTCAGGAAATGGTTTTCGTCTTTTCGAAAGACTTGAGTGCTATCGACAGTCCAATCCACGAATTCGTCCCACGACAAATCGACACGATTGTTACCACTTGAGCCATGAAGCGCGATTGCATAGGCTGGACTACTCTCCCCTACCAACATTTGGCGTGCATCAAACATTTGCACCTTATAATATATAGTATTGACAAGCGACAAATTCACTGCTACATCATGGAAAAGGGTGTCAGTTCCCTGATATACCTGCGAGGCATTTCCGTCCTGATAGCGCATCAAACGATAGTTGAATGGCGGAATATACTGTTCGTCGATGTCAATTGGCTTGGCCCAATCAACAAAAACATGCCCCGATTCCAAATCGGCACTTTCATTACTGACATGGGTCATCAGCGGAAGATCGTTTTTCAGCATCACACAAGCTTCATCACTCACCACACTTTCAGCGCCATCGTGAAAGAGTGCCACAATGCGATAGCCATAATTGACACCTTGAACCAGTCCTGCTCCATTGTTGTCGTCAACGAATGAAGTCGTGTTAATGTCGTTGATTTCGGCAATCAGCTGATAACCCGAACGTATTCCCGTTTCGCATGGCTCAGGTTGGTAGGCATCGCATGGAGATTTACGGTAAATGCGAAAAGCAGCAGCGTTGGGACAATCATACGTTGCCCAATCCAAAGTCACAGCATTTCCTCTTGGCGTCGCCATAAGTTGCTGAACCTTAGGTCCAACAACACTAATATCAATCGTTTTCACATTAGTCAGATTCACCGGCCATCCATCATCTTTCGCATGGACGACCACCTGATAAGGATTGCGACGCACATGAGCGCAATCCGTATTCCAGATGAAATCAAAACTCGGGTTTTGTCCTGAGGGTGAATCAGGGCTCATATAGGCATAATTTGAAGGCACCTCAAAAGGAGCGCCCGAAGCCGTCAAAATTACATTATCGCCATCGGGATCGGAGGCTGAAACTGAAAAGATGAGTTGTTGTCCGCCTTCCACACAATATGAGTCTTCACATTGGATTTGTGGCAAGTCATTGTCGCAAGTCGAAATGAGAATTTGCATATCGCGCACCACCGAACCGATTTTCACGCCATTGCGCCACTCTTCAACCATGAAGGCCACATTGTACTCCCCTTGCAACACTGGATTTTCCCAACGAAGCTCGCCCGTGACCGGATCAATCTCGAAAGAATTGGAAGCTTGAGGGAAATCGTAACCTGGAATTTCCTCGCCATACATTCCACGGCAAGGCACAAGGCTGTAGCTGAGGCTATCGCCATCGGGGTCGTATGCCGATGGATTATGCAAATAAAGTTTCCCGACGCAACCCTTATCGACAGGCGCATTAAGCAGTTGCACCGAATTATTGAAGCCAAGGAAAGGATTGATGACCAATTCGGTCTCGATATACATCGGCACCATGACCGAATTAGGCACATTGACGACACCATAATTACGATTGGCATCCTCCATGCTAATCTTATATGTGCCCGCCGAAGAATAATCATGCTGTGCTTTATACACATTCAGCGTGTAGTTGTCACCAAGAGGCTGATACACAACGCGAGGAATATAAGCACCCGAGCCATCACCGTATGAGACATAAAGCGAGTCGCGTTGCACGCCCGCCGGGCTAGGCGTATAGGTGTAGCAAGTGAGCGTAAACTCGTAAGCACTGCCACCGAGCCACGTATATGTTATTTCGGCAGCACGCTGATGGGTTGCCTTCGCCGGAAAAGCAAAGGCAAACGCCAACAAGATAACTAGTAGCAGTTTCCGCTTCATTCGATACATTCTTATTGAAATTGCAAATGTAGTGTTTTTTTGAGAAAGCAGCGTTGATTTCCGTAAAACGCATTGATTTTGGCAATGACAAAAAAAATAGGATGAACCTATCAAAAGGCACATCCTATCATTTTCAATCCGTCAGAGAAGATTATTTGTTCTTCAGCAAGTCGCGGATTTCGGTAAGGAGTTCTTCCTGAGTTGGACCAGCAGGAGCTGCAGGTGCTTCTGGTTCAGCTGGCTTTTCCATTTTAGCCTTCATCTTGTTGATACCACGAATGACCAAGAAGATGCTGAAGGCGATGATGATGAAGTCGAAGATGACTTGCAAGAAGTTACCATAATTGACCGACAATGCTGGAACAGCTTCTTGAATCACTTCGCCTGCTTCGTTGACTTGTTCGGCAACTTCTGGTTTCAGGATCCACTTCCAATCGGTGAAATTGAGGCCACCAGTGGCAGCACCAATCAATGGCATGATGAGATCAGAAACCAACGATGTGACGATTTTGCCGAATGCGCCGCCGATGACGACACCGATAGCCATGTCCATAACGTTGCCCTTAATAGCAAATTCCTTAAATTCTTGGAAAAATTTACCCATGTGTTTTAGTATTAGATTGTTAAACGATTAGAAAATTGATTGGCGCAAAAATAGGAAAAAAACACAAGCTGTATCAAAATTCCGACGTGAAATGAAACTCAATATCAGGATATTTCTCCTGAGCAATCTGCAACGCATAAGGTGATTCGGCGAGGAACACATCACGGCCATCCTTGTCCAATGCGATATTCAGAGCCTTGCGGTTCTTGAAATCGTTGAGTTGCGCTTCGTTGTCGCTCGTAATCCAAGCCGTCTTGTAGAGCGAAATCGGTTCATAACGGCAAGATGCATTGTATTCGTGCAACAAACGGTATTGGATAACTTCAAACTGTAGTTCGCCAACAGTACCAATGATTTTTCTCCCTGTCATCTTACCCGTAAACAACTGTGCCACACCTTCGTCGGTCAGTTGTTCCAAACCTTTTGCCAATTGTTTCGATTTCATCGGGTCGGCATTCTCGACATAGCGGAATTGCTCGGGCGAGAAACTCGGAATGCCTTTGTAATTCAGGATTTCGCCCTCGGTCAAAGTGTCACCAATCTTGAAGTTGCCGGCATCATACAGACCGACAATATCGCCAGGATAAGCCTCGTCGAGCACCGATTTCTTCTGCGCCATGAATGCCGTCGGGTTGGAGAATTTCAACTCGCGGCGCTGACGCACATGGAAATAGTTCTTATTTCTTTCAAAGCGACCCGAGACCACGCGCACGAAAGCAATTCTATCGCGGTGATTGGGATCCATATTAGCGTGAATCTTGAAAACAAAACCCGTGAATTTCTCCTCATCGGGTTCGATGCGGCGTTCTTCCGTATCGCGTCCAATCGGCGTAGGCGCAATCTGGATGAAGCAATCGAGCAATTCCTTGACACCGAAGTTGTTTAAGGCCGAGCCAAAGAAAACCGGGCACACGTCACCGTTGAGGTAATCCTCGCGCGCGAACTTATTATATACGCCCTGCACCAACTCCGTTTCGGTGCGAAGCGTCTCTGCATCTTCGCCAATCATTTGGTCGAGACGCGGGTCAGCAAGGTCGTCGATAGCAATGCCTTCGGTGATATGTTGTTTGTCGGAATTGAAAAGATAAAGGCTCTTGTCGTAGATGCTATAAACGCCCTTGAACTTCGGTCCGCTGTTGATAGGCCAACTCAACGGAGTGAGCGAAAGACCGAGTTTCTGCTCAATTTCATCGAGAAGTTCGAAGGCATCCTTGCCAGGACGGTCCATCTTGTTGATGAAAACGATGATAGGCGTATTGCGCATGCGGCACACTTCAACCAACTTTTCGGTTTGCGATTCAACGCCCTTGGCTGAGTCGATGACCACGATGACGCTGTCTACAGCCGTCAAGGTGCGGAACGTATCTTCCGCGAAGTCCTTGTGGCCAGGCGTATCAAGAATGTTGATTTTGACATCCTTATACTCAAATCCCATAACGGATGTTGCCACCGAGATGCCACGTTGTCTTTCGATTTCCATCCAGTCGGATGTGGCGGTTTTCTTAATCTTATTCGACTTCACGGCACCTGCCACCTGAATGGCGCCACCGTAAAGCAGCAGTTTCTCAGTCAAAGTTGTCTTACCCGCATCAGGGTGACTTACGATGGCGAAGGTTCTCCGCCTGTTGATTTCATCGATGAATGACATAACGTTACCAATACCTATAAAAAAAGCAACCCGATTGGGGTTGCTCTGTAAGAGCGGTCCGGACGAGACTCGAACTCGCGACCTCCTGCGTGACAGGCAGGCATTCTAAACCAAACTGAACTACCGAACCTTTGTTTGTTTTGAGATTGCAAAGATACAACTTTTTCTTTTTATGCAATACTTTTCTTGAAATTTTTTTTCTCTTTTTAAGATGCTTATTTTCAGTATTTTATTGTTAGATCAAATTGAATCGTCGTAATTTTAGGACTGACTCATTTCATTGTTTTCGGAGAAATTCTTTTATTTCGTACCAAAGTCTTGCGTGGTTGGCTTCAAAAAACGTTCTATTTTATGTCCATTCCGTCGAAACAATAGGTGCACAATCTGTCCTTCGGCAACCCGATAGCTTTGGCGATAGTGCTTAACTTATTGAATTTCAAGCTATCAACGCCTAAATGTTGGCGTATCATTTCAACCATTTTGGCGTATTCTTGCGTACTGTCGTCCATATAGCGATGCAGGTTTTTCTTGCTGTCGCCTTCCAATTCTTGGATGACTTGGCGGGTAATCAGTTCCATT
>JAZQMX010000028.1:0-53434 GCA_045627065.1 Bacteroidales bacterium
CTCGCCTATCACCAATACCTTAACAAACAAGGTGTGGAATACGGCATCCTGCACGCCGACGCCCACATGGATTTGCGCGACACTTTCGAGGGTTTCAAATACTCACATGCCTCGATTTTCTTCAACACGTTGAAATTCAATAATGTGAAGAAATTAGTGCAAGTCGGCATCCGCGATTACTGCCACCAGGAAAAGGCCTTAGCCGAAAGTCAGCCGGAGCGCGTGAAGGTCTTCTTCGACCGCGACAACCGCCGCCGCATGTACGAAGGCGCAACTTGGAAAACCATCGTTGACGAAATGGTGGCTGCCTTGCCGCAAAAGACCTACATTTCAATCGACATCGATGCCCTCGACCCGAAACTCTGCCCGAACACCGGCACTCCGGTTCCTGGCGGCTTGGAATATGAAGAACTGATGTATCTGCTCAACCGCATCCGTGAAGCCGGCAAGGAAATCATCGGTTTCGACCTTTGCGAAGTCTCGCCCGGCGATGGCGACTGGGACGGCAATGTCGGCGCCCGCGTCTTGTTCCACCTTTGCGGCGTGGCGGCGAAATAACGAATAATTGATTCCTTTTCAGCAGCTGGCTGGGCTATTGGCCTTTAGCTTTGGGAGTGCACATCAGTTTTGTGCTAGGTAATGTAGTTGAAAATTGGGTGAACATCAGTTTTGCGCGGCAGAAATGAATTTTTGAAATAAAAGCTCATTCCATTTTCATAAGAAAACGAACGACTAACCTTCACATTCCCTAAGCAAATTGTTTGGACTATAGATTATTTCACTACCTTTGCAGCGATTTATTTTACCTTTAAATAAATGGCTTTAAATAATCTTTTTACCAAGGGAAACCGCGAAAAGCACTTTTTCCCAACTTACATCAAACAGGCTGAAACCGCGCAAGTTGCAGCCAAGTATTTGCAGGAACTTATCAAGTCGGAAGACGCTGAGGAGCGCAAGCTCCTCACCCGTATGGTCAAGAAGCAGGAGACCACCGGCGACGAATTGTTGCGCGATTTCTATGTCGAACTCAACGAGGCTTTCGTGACGCCTTTCGACCGCGAAGACATGAACGCCCTGGCAATGGCTCTTGACAAGTTCCTCGACTTCATCAACTATTCGGCCAAGACCATCCTGATGTATAATCCCAAGAAGATTGACAAACACATCAAGGAGATTATTGACAACATTCTGGAAGACGCCAACCTCATCATCGAGATTTTCAATAATTTGGAAGACATCAACAAGAATCAGGCTAAGCTTACCGAGCTCTGCCAAAAAGTCTCGCACATCGAGCATGTCGTTGACGATATCTATGGGGAATACATCTCCTACTTGTTCAGCAACGAACAAGACGAAATCGAACTGCTGAAATACAAAGAGATATCCCAATCTGTGGAAGACACTACCGACCGCGCCAAAGATGTGGCCTCAACGGTGAAATGTTTGATCATAAAGCAATCGTGATGAATCTTCTTACCATAGCCATCATCTTATCCATCATTCTTGCCTTGGTGTTCACCTTCC
This sequence comes from Bacteroidales bacterium, assembly GCA_045627065.1. Taxonomy (GTDB): domain Bacteria; phylum Bacteroidota; class Bacteroidia; order Bacteroidales; family F082; genus Limimorpha. The sequence continues at coordinate 1,525 of JAZQMX010000028.1, forward strand.
TCAACGGCATGAACGATGCGGCGAACTCCATTTCAACCATCATCGCCACCAAAGTCATGACTCCGATTCAAGCCATCATTTGGGCATCGTTTTGGGAGTTTACGGCCTTCATTTTCATTAGGTTGGTACTCAACCAGCAGTTTGCTGTGGGCAACACCATGGCCAACTTCGCCGACCAAAGCGTCATCAACCCGTATTTGATTTTGTCAGCCTTGATTGGGGCTGCCATTTGGGTGGCAGTCTGCACCAAGGCGGGTATGCCCATCTCTACTTCGCACGCTCTTATCGGCGGTATCATCGGGGCAGCTTGGTTTGTGAACGGCGCTGGTGTACTTCATGCCAGACCTATCTTCATCACTTTGATTTTCATTATCTTATCGCCACTCATCGGATTGTTTTTGGGCTTTTTCCTCGAATGTCTGTTCCTGAAAATCTGCAAAAACAAGCAACGCAAGAAAGTCGAGAAGGTGTTCAAAGGATTGCAGCATTTTTCAACAGCCGCTTTCTGTATCGGCCATGGCTCGAACGATGCGCCTAAGACCATGGGTATCATTGCCGTTCTGATGGCGAGCGTCTTCACCACGCCTGGCGTCAGTGAAGGAATGCAAGATTTCATTGGCATTTTCTACGACAGCAGCCAAACCTTCCATATTCCCGATACTTTAGCCATTATTTGCTACATCATCATGTCGTTAGGCATCTTGATTGGTGGCAAGAATGTCATCAAAACCATGGGCGGCGGCTTGTCGAAGATCAATCCAATCAGAGGCTTTTCTGCCGAATTTGCTGGTGCCACCACTTTGATTGCCACTTCATTCCTTGGCATCCCTGTCAGCACCACCCACACCATTACGGGCGGCGTGATTGGCGTAGGACTGACCGATGGCATGAAATCAGTGAAATGGGTCACTGCCAAGCGCATTGTCCTTTCGTGGATCCTCACCATCCCTGTCCCGTTGGTCATCAGCGGTGTCCTTAACCTGTTGTTTAACCTTTGTTTCCCGCTTTAAGCCATGAGTCTCAATAGTTTCTTTCAATTTTTCGTACCGAAGGAAAACAGGTTTTATCCTTTCTATACCCAGCAGGCCGAAGCCATCAACAATGCCTCGAAACTGCTTCACGAGATGGTGATTGTCACCGATTCAGACCGACTTGATGCGCTCCGCAAAGAAGTGAAAACCTTCGAGAAAGCCGGCGACGAGGTGCTGGAAGAGTTTTACACTCAACTGAATGCCAGCGTGTTGACACCATTTGTGCGCGAAGATATGCACGAACTCGCCGAACTGATGGACAACTTCCTTGACCGCATCGACGACTGTGCCAACATCATCATCACGCGCCGTTTCCTTGAAACCGACGACTGGCTCACCACCATGTCTGAAAACATCATGTTCTCCGCCGAAAACCTGAACGTCATCATCGGCAACCTACAGTTCATCACTACCGGCAAAGGAAAGGAAATAGCTCGCTTGTGCAACGAAATCAAGACGATGGAACACGACTGCGACGAGCTTTATGGCAAATACATCAGCGAATTGTTCACCAAAAACTACAATCTCGTTGAAATCATCAAGCGAAAAGACTTGGTTCAAGTGTTGGAAAACACCATGAATTCAGTGAAATATATTTCCGACAAGATTAGGAGCATTTATGCAAAACTATGTTAATATAGAATCATGAGAAGAATTATCAACAGTTTATTAGACAACGACTTATACACGTTTAGCGTTTGCTACGCCTATTTGCAGAAATTTCCGCGTGCCATGGGACAATATACCTTCGTGGACCGCAACAATACCGTATATCCCGAGGGTTTCGCCGAGAAACTGAAGGAACAGTTCAAGATGGTTGAAGACCTCCGTATCACCGATGAGGAATCGCACTTCATGAAGCAGAAATGCTACTATTTCCCACTGTGGTTCTTCACCTTTCTGAAAGGCTTCAAGATGAAGTCGTCGGAGGTGGAAGTCAGCCAAGACGCTGAAGGTCACCTTCACATCACCGTGACTGGCTTGCTCTGGCGCACGATCTTTTGGGAAATGCCTATTTTGGCTACCGTTTCGGAGCTTTGGCATGAGATGAAAGGCGAGTTTGAGCATTATGATGCCGAAAAGGAATACCAGAAATCGTATGACAAGGGCATCCGTCTCATCGGCAATGGCGTGAAGTTTAGCGACTTCGGTACTCGTCGACGTTTCTCCTTCGCTCATCAAGATTTAGTGATCCGCTCGTTCATCGAAGCCCAAAAACAGTTCACGAAGACTTGCTTGGTCGGTACCTCGAACGTCTATTTCGCCATGAAATACAACCTCACCCCTATCGGTACCATGAGCCACCAATTCATCGAGACATGCTCGCTGTATGGCTACAACGAGGCTAACTACCTTGCTATGGACTATTGGCAGGATGTCTTCACTGGCAGTTTAGGTGTGTTCCTCTTCGATACCTATACCCGCAAGGCATTCTTCCAGAACTTCACTTTGCTCCATGCCAAGCTGTTTGACGGCTTGCGTGTGGATAGCGGCGACAACGTGGAAGCCTTGGAAGAAATCATCAATAAATACAAGGAGTTGGGCATTGATCCAAGCACCAAATCCATCATCTTCAGCAACGGCTTGAATGTCGATGAAGCCATCAAACTCCACGAGATTGTGAACGACCGCATGGCCGACTCGTATGGTATCGGCACCCACCTCACTTGCGATGTCGATAATGTGAAAGCCATGAACATCGTGGTGAAACTCACCGCTGCTAAGATCACTGAAAAACGTAACTGGAAGAAGGTGGTCAAACTCAGCGACGACCTCGGAAAATACACTGGTGATCCTGAAGAAATCGAGATCTGCAAGAAGACGCTCGATATCGAATAATCATTCGGTTATATATAAAAAATCAGGCTGCCTATTCGACAGCCTGATTTTTCATTTATATGCGTCAGCGAATCAATTGTGATAGTCGCTATAATACAAGCAATTGGAATATACTTCGTATTGATATTTCGTGCCTTTGAATTGGTCCAGAATATTGAACTGTGCATTAGGCACATTCCTGTTGTAATCCCAGCTTGAATACGCTTCGCTTTCCATGACCTGCTGCGCATTCTTGGCCTGTGCGAAAACGATATGGGCCTTCAATTCATTGTCGGTAGCGGATTTCATGGCCTTGGCGAGGTATTCGTCCGACAACTGCAAGGTGTTGTTATAGATATTACTACCGTATGAATCATACTTTTCAGATGAATAGCTATTGTCATCGTCGAAACGGAGATAATGACGGTAGTAACCCGTGACGCTGACATTGTAGAAGAAGTTGCCTATCAGATAGTTGGCCTTTGCAGCCTCGTCGCCGCTCTTTTCGCCAATCTTCTGGAGTTGCATCAAGGCATCGGTAACGTCGAATTCGCTCATGTTGTCATGGATGAAGGAGAATTCGCTGATGTAGTCGTCGCGCATGACAACATCTTCGTCACCGTGGTACCACACCCTGATGTTGTTACCGAAGATACGTCTCGAAACCTTGAGTCGGGTTTGCTTCTCAAAGTTCTTCTTGGCTTCCTTGAGATTGCCTTCCGAAAGACGCAATACGCCTTTGAAATAGGCAATGTAGTTGTTGTAATTGCCCAAATCGCTGGTTCCTTTTTCGGCAAGATACGCTTCCAGCGGAGTCTTCTTTTTCTTGTTCAGGAAAGATTGGAGTTCGTCAAGCAGCTTTTCGTCAGGATTGTTTTCGAGGTAGCGTAGATGATTGGTCACAAGATACGACTTAGCGGTTTCACCTTGTCTGGCATAACGGTTGGTCAGCACTTCATTGATAAAAATCTTAGTAGGTATAGTTCCCGTTTCTCCTTTTATCATGTCGCCATATTTGGCAAAGAGATTGCGTTCGGCATCGGCATCAATGGTGGGCTGACGGCATATCTCTATATAGGCTGTCAGGTCGCGTACCATATCCATGTAGAGTTTGTCGTTCGACTTCACGAAGGAGAGGTAGTTATTGGCTTGGTCGAAGTCTTGGTTGAGGAAATGGAGATACGACGATGCGAGGTTCCAGAAGTTCTTGTCGGAGGCATTGCTGCGTTGCTTGTCACTCAAGGCGATAGCCTGGTTGAAGAATTTACGAGGCTCGGCAGGATATTCGCTCCATGTTGGAAAGAGGGGCTGGTTGACATCGGGATTCCATGAGTATGAGGGAGAAATGAGTGCCTGCTCAATCATGCTGACGGCACGCACCATCAGCACTTTGGCTTGGATGGCATTGGGGTCGTTGGCCACAATCTTCTCGATTTCGTTGATGGGGTTGTTGAAATCGCTGTAACCCATCATGAAATAAATGTCGTTGCGTTCTTTATCGTTGGCGGCACCAGCCACAAAGTCGGCAAAGTTGATGTCGTTGTCCGCGCCGAACGTCATCGAAGAATAAGCTACGGTCTTCAGGTCGTTGGAGTTGGCAAACACCTCGATGAACAAGCGGTTGGCTTCTTCGGTCTTGTCCAAACCACGCAGAGCACCGGCTTTTTGGCTCAACGCGTAATAGTACATCTCGGTGCGAATGTTCAGCGGTTTCACATATTGGTCGAACAGTTGAATGGCCTCTTGGTAGCGGCGCGCGTAATGGGCCAACCTAACCAGCTGATAACCATAGCGCAACTTGAGTTCATCGTCCTTTTCGGCAGCCCAGCTTTTGGTGAGCACGGTCTTTACCTTGTTGTAATCCAAATCGCCGGCATTGTATTCATACGAATCTTCCCACCACCAGTTATACACTTCGCAATTAGGATCGGGGATAATGCGCATGTAAGGCTCAAGGTATTTGGTATAGGCCAGATAAAGCAATGTCTGCTTATGCTTCTTAACGAACTCTGGCGTGGCAAACGAGAGTTCTTTGTCGGCAGCGGGCTTGCCTTTGGTTAGATTTTGAAGGTCTTCACGGGATGAGCTGAACACAAGATATTCGGTGTCTTCATAGCTTAGCCCCAAATACTTCTGCCACTCTTCGATGTTGCCGTTACGGAGCACTTCATCAGTGTAATACTTTGACTCATAGGTCAAAAGGAACGGACGGTAGCGCGGGTCGTCCATGAGATCCTGGGAGAAGAGTTTGTAGTAATACCAATCTCCGTCATCAAAGCCACAGGCAAATGACTTGCTCCAAATTGCCATCAGCATGACGGCCGCGAGTAAAAGTTTCTTTCGCATGTTCATTATGATTTTATTTAAGATTTTCGATGGTATATCGGTTGAGAAAGCCTTGACTCAGATGGAAATATACCCACGAGAAGTCTCGGTCAATCTTTTGGTCAAGATATTGTTTCGCTTCGTTGAGCAGTTCGGGTGTGATGGTCTCAATCTTCACAGTGAAGCCGCTGTTGACATACAGGCCTTGCAAGAAGCCATCTTCCTTCACGAGATAAAGGTTGTCGTCAGTCTTCTCGAACATAGGGGTCTGCAGATCGGCCTCGGTAAGTCCGTTGACGAGTTTCACCTTCCCCAGATGGTTAGTGACGATGCCCCAGGAATAGATGGGCAATATCACGTCGAAGTCGAGGGGATAATCATTAATATTAGAGGTGTAGGCTTTCAGCAGTTCCATGTCGAGGATGGAATTGCGCGTGTCGCCATCCATCGGGTTGGATGTGGCGTAGCACATGAGGCTGCCGCGCACGACGGGCGGTACGCCAGTCTTTTGCCGGTCGCGGATCTGATGCAAACGCAAAGTGCAGCTGATGTCGTGTCCCGACTGTTCGGCAAGTTGTTCGAGAAAACGGAAATAGGTGCTCTTGGTGCGTTCCGTCCAGTCGCAGTCGATCTGTATCTCGTCATAGCCTACTTCTGCAGTATTCATGATGTGCTCTATGGTGGCACTGACATGCCCCGCAAGTTGTGCTACCATCGTATCGTTGACATAATTGAGGAAGGTCTGGTTCGTAATGAACACCACGGGAATCACATGGGTGTTATCGCTCGGGATTTGCTCCTTACTGAAAGAATGGATCTGCCCAACAGGAACCGCCACACCACCTTCCATGTCCACATCGAAGAGGCGGACAAAGAGCCGCTTGCTACCCAGTTGGCTGAAATAGTCGCGTTCCGTCTCGCCTATTGCACATTTCGACTTCCAGTAATAGAAATCCACCTCGTGGCTGCGCTTCGATGTGCATGAGGTGAGCAGAATGACTAACAAGATTGAAATCAGCAAAAAGTTCCTCATTTTGGCAGTCCCATTATTTGATGGTGCAAATATACTATTTTTTAATTCAACTTAAAGATGCGAGTATTATTGTAACTATTCCAGTGTCTGAGGTATAGCACTTTATTCGTCTGGTCATAAACGTTGCTCCACTGTGTGTCTTCGACTTTGCCTCCAGGAATTTGCAAGTCAACCCAACGCACCATCTCAAGGCCTTTCTGCATCCAATCAGGATTAACTTTAATGCGTTTTTCATAGACGAGTAAAAATATATGTTTGAAAACTATTATTTCGCAAGATGTTGAAATGATGTACTTTAGAACGGCTTACGCCACCCGCAACCATTACGCCACTCGGAGCAACCATAGGCTGTCTTTCCTTTGATGACATGTCCCTTGCCGCATAAAGGACAAGGTTGTCCGATGATGTCATCGGGATTGGTCTCGGTTGTAACATTTACCTTAATGCTTGACTTGGTTTTTGCGCTACTCTTCTTGGCAGGGGCTTTTTTTGTCTTCACGGGTTCAGTTGGAGTGGCAGTCACGCGGCGGTTGCTGTTGTCCATCATTACCGTTGTCACAATCTCTGTCACCATCTGTTTCAACTCGTCGAGGAACTGACGAGCTTCATATCGATGTTGCTCAATCTCACGGAGTTTCTTTTCCCAAATGCCGGTCAGTTCGGCACTCTTCAGCAACTCCTCGTGGATGAGGCTAATGAGTTCGATGCCCGTCGGGGTGGGTTCAAGGCTTTTGCGCACCTTTCTGATGTAGTTCCGTTTGAAGAGCGTCTCGATGATGGCTGCACGTGTCGAAGGACGTCCAATGCCATTCTCTTTCATCACCTCGCGCAGCGACTCGTCATCTACCAGTTTACCTGCCGTTTCCATGGCACGCAGCAAAGTGGCTTCGGTATAGGGCTTCGGTGGGGTGGTCCACTTCTCGGTCAGTTGAGGGACGTGCGGGCCGCTCTCCCCTTTCGTGAAGGCTGGCAAGGTCTGCTCGGGTTCTTCGGACTCTTCGCCCTCCTTCTTCTCGCCCTCCGACTGGCGTTGCGGTTTCACCACCTCGCGCCATCCAGGCTCCAATATCTGCTTGCCCGTGGCTTTGAACTCCACTTCTTCCACCTTGCCCAATACTGTGGTAGTAGCGAAACGGCAGTCGGGATAAAACACAGCGATGAAATGGCGGCAAACCTCGTCATAAACTTTCTCTTCGGCGAATGAGAGGCCTTGCGGCACCACACCCGTCGGAATAATGGCATGGTGGTCAGTGACTTTTGAGCTGTCAAACACCTTCTTGCTTTTGGGTAGTTTCTTTCCCGCTAAGGGTGCCGTCAACGATGCGTATGGTGTCAGCCTCTGAAGTATGTCAGGGCACTTTGGATAGATGTCATCGCTCAGGTAGGTGGTATCGACACGCGGATAGGTAGTGTATTTCTTTTCGTAGAGGCTTTGTATGGTCTGCAAGGTCTGGTCAGCTGAGAAGCCATATTTCTTATTGCACTCGACCTGCAATGAGGTGAGGTCGTAAAGACGTGGTGGTGCTTCGCGGCCTTCCTTCTTCTGCACGTCGGTGATGGTGAAGGGCTTGTCTTGCACGGCTGCCAAGTCGGCTTGCCCCTCCTCTACTGTTCCATACTTGCCTTTTGTGGCCGTGAAAAGGGTGTCGCGATAAAGTGTGGAGAGCACCCAATAGGCCTCGGGGACGAAGTTCTGTATCTCGTGGTAACGGTTGACAATCAGTGCCAAAGTAGGCGTTTGCACACGACCGATAGAAAGGACTTGTCGGTTCTGGCCATATTTCATGGTATATAGACGAGTGGCATTCATGCCCAATAGCCAATCACCGATGGCACGCGAGAGGCCCGCTTCATAGAGCGACTGGTAGTTGCTCTGGTCCTTGAGATTCTGGAAACCTTCCCTGATAGACTCTTCGGTCAACGAACTGATCCAAAGGCGTTGCACTGGGCAATGCACATTGGCCTTCTGCATCACCCAACGTTGGATGAGTTCGCCTTCCTGGCCAGCATCGCCGCAGTTGATGATGCTGTCAGCCTTCTGAAACAAACTTTCAATGATTTTGAATTGTTTCTCGATGCCCTTGTCGGCGATGAGCTTGATGCCGAAGCGTGGCGGAATCATAGGCAAACGGCTCAAGGCCCAGGCCTTCCATTGGTCGGTATAATCGTGTGGTTCCTTGAGTGTACACAAATGGCCGAAAGTCCACGTCACCTGATAGCCATTGCCTTCCATATAGCCTTCGTGGGAGGTGTTAGCCCCCAACACTTTGGCTATGTCTTTTGCGACACTTGGTTTTTCTGCGATGCACACTATCATAACACTTGCAAAGGTACATTATTTTCAGATTTCTCTACATGCTCACAATGCCAAAAGCACTTTGGCATTGGCTGACGAAGCCACAAACCAAACAATGTCGTTCGGAGCAAAAGCCACGCGCGGTGATGGATTGAGGATGAAGTCGCCATCACGCTCAATGGCAATCACCATGGTGTTGTAGCGTGAAGCCAAATCGCTGTCTTTCAGCATCACTCCACAATAAGGGCTATCAGGTCGCACTTGGACTTTATACATGTCCACATCGCCATCGGTGTGTTCGTTCACGAGAGTGTCTTCAAACGACTCTACCCTACCCATCAGCAAACGCAGCTTGTCTTCGTTGCCGACAAAGGTAATCTTGTCGAAAGGAAATAGCTGGAAATCAGGTTTTGGCAAATCAAAATTATTCTTTCCGCGTTCCACGCTCACCACGCTCACATTGAAATGGTCGCGAAAATCAGTCTCACGAATCGCCTTGCCTGAATATATGCTGTCGGGACTGAGCGTCATCTTGCTGAGACGGCAATTCTCCTGAAGCACTTCTGGAATGGTGAACACCTGATTGGATTGACGGTGATTGAGATTTTCCAAGAAACGATTTTCGATGCGACGATAGAAATTCATGGCAGGCGAAAGCAGACGCAACAGAAGCGTGAAAACCAAACTGAAACCGATGTTGAGCCATACGAACACCGACTTGTTCACTTCCCATTCATGCCAAAACGCCGAATTCAGATAATGACGCATCACATTGTAGGCAACAGCCCAAACCAAAAGAAAACGGATGATGGAAATGGAACGTATCAACATTTTGTTGAAACGATTCTTTTTCATCAGTTTATTGCTAAGGTCGGCCAAGGAATAGCGGAATCCTACTGCCCAAAGGAATGGAGAAAGGATAACAAGCGTGAAAATCAAGCTGACGATATAATTCCATGGCGTTCCGATGTATTTAATAGCCAAAGAGCAAATGCTGAAACAAAGTAACATCAATCCGATGATGATGGCAGAATAAATAACCAAACTCTTCAGCTGTTTCACAAGGAAACTCTTCATATCCACATGCTTACCACTCTTCACTTTAAGGCCAGCTTCCTTGTTACTAAACCTTTCTTTCAGTTGTGGAGGAATACGTTTCTCCACCCAATTATAGGTCGGGATGCCCAACTTGATAGCGTAAGGCGTGATGAAAGTGGTGATGATGGAAACCGAAACGATGATAGGATACATGAAACCGTCAATAACGCCATAACTGAGACCTAATGTCGCAATGATAAACGAAAACTCACCGATTTGGCTAAAGCAAAAACCGCCTTGCATGGCTTCTTTCAGTCCAATGCCTGCCAATAAGCGGCCAACGACATTGCTTAATGGCTTAAAGAAAAGCAAAACTATCGTAATCACCAGAATCTGCCACCAATAATCAACCAAAATCCTCGGATCGACCATCATACCTACCGACACGAAGAAGATGGCTCCAAAGAGATTCTTGATAGGTGTGGTGAGTCGGTGAATGGCTTCAGCTTCAAGGGTTTCGGCCAAGATGCTGCCCATCACGAAAGCACCCAATGCCGATGAAAAACCAGCAAGATTAGCAAACACCACCATCAAGAAACAGAGGCCAATACTGAAGACTGTAAGCGTTTCTTCCGACATGAACTTGCGGGCCCATTTCAAGATGGAAGGCACCAAGAAGATACCGCCCAAAAACCATATCAAGATGAAAAACACCAGCTTGAGCATACTGCCCAAGAGCTCAACACCATTGAAGGTCTTACTCACTGCCAAAGTGGAAAGGATGACCATAAGTAGCACTGCTTCAAGGTCTTCCACCACCAACTCGCCGATGACGTTGCCCGCAAACTTCTCGCGACCCAGTTTCATGTCGTCGAAAGCCTTAGCAATAATCATCGTTGACGAGATGGAAAGCATGGCTCCTAAGAAGATGCAATCCATTTGGCTCCAACCGAGCAATTTGCCGAGTAAGAAACCCACGACACACATCGTTACCAATTCGGTGAGTGCCGTGATGCCAACAGTGCCGCCCACTTTCTTCAACTTCTTGAAACTGAACTCCAAACCGATACCGAAGAGCATGAACACCATACCGATTTCGCTCCAAGTTTCCACACTGACTTGGTCTTTGATGACTGGGAACCACTCGAAATTAGGTCCGATGAGGAAGCCTGCAATGATATAGCCCAACACGACAGGTTGCTTCAACCACTTGAAAAGAAGCGTCGTAATACCCGCCGTGACTAAAATCAAGGCAAGGTCGGAGAATAAGGCAGGCAGATTTTCCATTCTTTTATTATTCGTTAATTACATGAATACCAGCCAATTCTTTGGCTTTTTCGGTCGTTGACACAAACCATACATGGTCGCCAATTTCAAAACGGATATTGGCTGATGGGTTCAAGATGAAATCACCATTACGCTCAATAGCAATGACCATGGCAAAGTGACGCTCACGCAACTTGGTTTCGCGCAACATCAAGCCGAGGAACGGGTCGTTTTCAGCAATGTCAACTTCATGCAAAGCCACATCGCTTTCGGGCCTAACCTTAATCAGCACTTCGTCTTCGATGACGACCTTCGACTTCAGCCAGTTCAAATGAGATTCCGAACCAATAAAGGTGATTTCGTCGTGAGGATACAGCATGAAATCCTTGTCAGGCAGATTCGTGATTTCGTCACCACGTTCCACGCAGACGACACTAATATTATAGTTGTCGCGGAAATCGGTTTCCTTAATCGTCTTACCCACATACGGACTCTTGACGCTGAGTTCCATCTTCTCAAGCGTGAAGTTCTCTTGAAGGATTTCTGGCACCACAATCGTCTGCTGCGATTGGCGCTTATTCATGTTTTCAATGAAGTTGCCCTCGATTCTTTTGTACCAATTCATGACGGGGCTCAACACGCGCAGCAGCCAAGTCAGTGGGAAAGCAAGGATTAAGGCGACCCAATGGTCAGGCAACCAGCCATCTAGATTCATTGATGCCCAGAAAGAAGTATCGAAATAATGGTGGATGATGTTCCATATAAATCCCCATGCGAAAAGGAACCCGATTACGAATGAAAAACGGATGACTCTTTTGTTTAACTTGCTGTTTTCCTGTAATTTTTCAATTGCCTCATTCTTCTTATGACGGAAGCCTAATGCCCAAATGAAAGGTGATGTAATCACTAGGGTCAAGCCCAATCCTATCATTGCGCCCCATGGCAACGGGACGTACTTGTTAATGATGGCACCCAAACCGAAGCAGAGCCACATCACTGCAAAAGTGATGCAGGCATAAATCACAATGTTCTTAAGCTGCCGAATGAGGTAGGCGTTCATATTCACACTCTCGCCACTCTTCGTCTTGATACCCTTGTTTTTGTTCTGCATCGATTCTTTCCACTTGTCAGGTATCTTCTTGTCAATCCAATTATAAAGCGGCATACCGCTCTTGATGGCGTATGGCGTGATGAAGGTCGTGACGATTGACACCGAAACGATGATGGGATACAAGAAATCGTCGATGACGCCAAAACTCATACCCACCGTGGCGATGATGAACGAAAATTCACCGATTTGACCGAAACATACACCGGCACGGACCGAGTCTTTCAAGTTGTTGCCAGCCAATAACATACCAACGCCCGAACTCAGCGACTTCAGCACGATGACCACAATGGTGATGACCAAAATCTGCCACCAATACTGCACTAAAATCGATGGGTTCACCATCATACCCACCGACACGAAAAACACCGCACCAAACAAGTCCTTGATAGGCTTCGTGAGTTTGTGAACCATCTCAGCCTCAAGCGTTTCAGCCAAGATGCTACCCATCAGGAAGGCACCCAATGCCGACGAGAAACCGAACTTGGTAGCCAGCCAAACCATGAAGAAACACAGGCCAACGGCAACCACCGTCAAGGTCTCCTCCGACATGAACTTGCGTATCATCTTCAGGAACGAAGGGATGAGGAATATGCCGCCGATATAGAATATCAGCAGGAAGAAAACGAGCTTTACAACGCTCATAACCAATTCCTTACCATCAAATGAAGTACTGACCGCAATAGTAGAGAGTATCACCATCATCAAGATGGCGGCTAGATCCTCGACCACCAGAACTCCGATGACACTCTGAGTGAACTTCTCGCGCGTGAGTTTCAAGTCTTCGAAAGCTTTCGCAATAATGGTTGTTGACGACATGGCCAGCATGCAGCCCAAGAAAATACTGTCCATCTGGCTCCATCCCATCAACCTACCGAGGAAGAAACCGATGATACACATCGAAATCAACTCGGTCAAGGCCGTGATGCCTACTGTTCCTCCTACCTTCTTCAACTTCTTGAAACTGAACTCCAAACCAATGGCGAACAGCAAGAAAACCATACCGATTTCGCTCCAAAGTTCAACGCTTTCGTGGTCGTTGACGATAGGAAACCAGGTAAAATAAGGCCCGATGAGGAAGCCGGCGATGATGTAACCAAGGACCAATGGCTGTTTTAACCATTTGAAGAGCACGGTGGTGACACCAGCGGTGACTAAGATAAGGGCGAGGTCAGAGAATAATGCGGGTAGTTCTGTCATGATGGGCAATTGAGATAGTTAAGGCTGCAAAGGTAAGCATTTTTGGCTTTGGTTCGACAAGTTGCAAGGTTGCAAGGGAGGGCCTTTAGAAACGACTTGCGTACAAATCGTTATAACAACTATTTTTTACTTGCTTTTGGGGTAAGAAAACATTTCTGCATCATCAGGTCTGTATTTCCCATTATTTTGACTAAATTTGCAGCCTCTATATACCTTATTTAATTTAGCAATAAACACAAAGAAAATAGCTATGAAGAAATTATCACTCACTTTGGCGCTGGTCATGCTCTTCGGCATGGGCGCTCTCAAGGCCCAATACGGACCTCATCCTAACGGACACGGCATCGTGGTAGCCGAATACTTCCCCGACGCCGACGACCCCGACAGCCCTTACGTTAAGATTTACATCGATGACGCACCTGAAATGATCGGTCGCTCGTTCTCGCACTACCGCGTGTATCGCACCAACTGCTACAACGATGGTCCTTATACCCTCGACAACACCGAGGTGCTGGCTTGCGAACTGCACGACACCTTATTCATTGATGTGGATTGGGCCAACCTCAATCCTGGCGTGTATAAATACGGCATCGGCTGCGTGTATGCCGGTAATCGCGACGGCGAACTGCAAGAACCACGCGAGTCGGAAATCACTTGGTCGAACTGCATCGACAAGGACATGTATCTCCACACAACCGAGATGGCTTACCACTTCGACGCACCTACCATCAGCCATATCAACGGCTACGACCAAATCCAATTCCCTGGCTGCATGCAGAGCGCCATCGCCGGCGAACCTTGCCTCCCCTACCATTCGGTGAGCCTGCTGCTGCCAATGGGTGCCGAAGCACAGAACATCGGTGTGGAGCTTCGTGACTTCGTGGAACTCGAAGGTGAATACCAGCTCTACCCTTATCAACCAGCACGTCCTTACTCGAAACCTGAGCAGACCGAGTTTGTGAAGAACGAGAACATCTACCGCTCGAGCGAAGTGTATCCTGCCGTTAATCATGGTGAAGTCAGCACGAGCTACCGCAACGGCTACGGTTTTGCTTTCTCGGCCTTCACCCCTGTGAAATACATCCCTGAGACGGGCAAGGTCTATTACGCACAGACCGCTGTGGTGCGCGTCACTACCCAATCGGAACGTGCCGACCACTCCGCCATGCTGTGGAACAACCCAAGCGTGGTGAACAGCATCAGACGCATGGCCCAGAACGATGACAATATGGAGACCTACCTTAGCAGAAGCAGAGCTGTGGCTGGCTACGAACTGCTCGTCATCACGCCATCGGCCTACGTCAATGCTTTCGACAACTACGTGAAGTTCTATGAAGGCATTGGTATCCGTACCCATGTCGTCGATGTGGAGAGCATCTACGCCTCGATGACCGGCTACGACAACCAAGAGAAGATCCGCAACTTCATCGTCCAAGAATACCAAAACAACGGCATCCTGATGGTGAACCTTGGCGGCGACGTCGACCTCATCCCATACCGAGGTCTGCGTTGCACGGCCTACTCTAGCTCCACCTATACCGACGATATCCCGGCCGACCTTTACTATTGCGCTTTGGATGGCAACTGGGACGCCAATGGCAACCACATCTGGGGCGAAATCGACGAAGAAGACCTCTGCCCTGAAATCGGCGTTGCCCGTATGTGCTTCAACAGCAACGATCAATTGGAGCACATCTTGCACAAGACCCTCACCTATCAACAAACTCCTGTCCTCGGTGAGTTCAACAGAATCATCTTAGGTGGCGAGCACCTCTACGACGATCCTAACACCAACGGCAGCCAGTACCTCGAACTCCTCATCGGCTTACACGATGACAACGGCTACACCACACTCGGTATGCCTGAAGACTACGACTATGTCCGTCTTTACGAAGAAGAAGGCACATGGAGCGGCAGCGCCTTGCGCAACGCCATCAACCAAGGCTGCCAATATGTCCACCACGACGGTCACGCCAATTCTGGCTATGTGGCAGGTTGGTATAGCGTCAGTAACTCCGACTTCTCGGGTGCTAACGGCACCGACCATAACTACACCTTCTTCCATACCAGCGGCTGCGACTGCGGTGCCTTCGACGAGAACTGCATCCTCGAGAAGATGACCACCATCAGCAACTTCGCCGTTTGTGTCATCGGTAACTCACGTTACGGCTGGTTCAACGAAGGCCAGACCGAAGGTCCATCCATCCACCTCCACCGTGAAACCACTGACGCCTACATGAATGAACGCATCCCGTTCATCGGCATGGCCATGGCCGAAGGCAAGTGCATGACAGCCCCATGGGTGAACGCACCTGGACAACACGAAGAAGGCGCTCTGCGTTGGAATTTCTACGACCTCAACATCCTCGGCGACGTGGCCGTCAGCCCATGGCAAGACGAGCCATTCTACCCTGAAGTGCAATACGACACCGAAGTCATCCTCGGTATGACCTCCACCGAAGTAACCGTAAGCGATGCCGCTGGCAACGGCCTTATGGGCTTCCGCTGCAGCATCTTCATGGGCGAAGAGATGATTGGCTTTGGCATGACCGACGAAAATGGTGTGGCAGAAGTGGTCTTCGAGCCCGCTGTCAGCAATGTTGGTGACCTCAAGCTCATCGTCACCGGCATGAACGCTTGGCCACAGACCTTCGACATGTCGGCTATCCCAAGCAACACAGCCTACGTTGTCTATGCCGACTACGCACTCAACGACGAAGACGGACAAGTGGACTTCAATGAAATACAGACCCTTAACATGAGCATCAAGAACGTGGGCAGCGTGACCGCCAACAACGTGGTGGCCACCCTCACCTGCGATCAACCTGAATACATCACCATCACCGACGATACCGAGAACATCGGAACCATCGCAGGCAACACCACTGTCGACCTTGACAATGCCTTCACTTTCATGGTCAGCTACGACATCCCGAACGCCACCCGCGTGACCTTCTATCTCAACTGCACCGACGGTACCGACGCATGGGATAGCCACTTCAGCCTCACCGTGGGCGCTCCTCAATTCGAGATTGTCTCACAAAGCGGCATAGCTGTCAACCCCGGCGAGACTGCCAACGTGCACTTCACTTGCATCAACACAGGCATGAGCACCGCTCCTAATACCGCATTTGGCGTTTACTGCTCTGCCCCTGAAATAAGCTTCGACGAGAACTTATTCATTATCGGTGCTGTGGAGCCAGGCCAAGAGTTTGGCGTCGACTTCACCTTCGCCCTCTCTGAGAACGCACAAGTTGGTGTGGCTTATGAGTTTATCCTCGCCGCCTACTGCGGAAGCTACATCACAAACGGTTCTTACGTCATCTCGGTGGGCAACATCGTTGAAGACTGGGAGACTGGCGACTTCTCTAAGTTCGACTGGAACCTCAACCAATACACTCACCCATGGGCTGTGGTAAGCGAGAATCCTTACGAAGGTGACTACTGCGTCAAGTCAGGAGACATCAACGACAACCAGCAAGTGGAACTCTCCATCGTCCTCGATGTACAGAGTGACGGGGAAGTGAGCTTCTATAAAAAGGTGTCGTCAGAAAGCGGCTACGATAAACTGAGATTCCTCATCGATGGAAACGAGCAAGGTAACTGGAGCGGTGAAGTGGCATGGAGCCAAGAGACCTATCTCCTCACTCCAGGCCAACACACCCTCAACTGGACCTACAAGAAAGACGCCGCCGTCAGCAGTGGTAGCGATTGCGCATGGGTCGACTATATCTCGTTCCCACCTACCGAAATCATCGCCATCACCAGTGAAGTCACGATGAACGAAATGGCTATCTTCCCCAACCCGAACAACGGCACATTCAGCATCAACCTACCTGAAGAGGATTGCGAAATCGTGATTTACAACAGCCTCGGTCAAGTGGTCTATCGCCAAAGCAAGGCCAACGGAATGACAACATTAAGCATCGAAAGCCTCAACAATGGCATGTATTTTGTTAACGTAAAATCGTCCAACGAAAACACAACCGTGAAGTTCGTGAAGGAATAAATGGATATCGAGATTGCGAGGTCGTGAGGTATCGAGATCTCGCATCCTCGCAATCCCTAAGTGAACAATAACAAACATTTACATAACAACAACTTAAATCAAACAAAACATGGATCTTGCAAACATTTTAGGTTCTTTGACAGGCAATGACACTGTCAGTGAAATCGGCAAAAAATTCAACATCGACACCAATAAAGTGTCATCAGTCATCACCAGCGCTCTCCCAACCTTGATCGGCGCTATGCAGAAGAACGCTTCAACCGAGAATGGTGCAGCCTCCTTGGCTAAGGCTCTCGGCGACCACGCTGGCAACGCTAATAGCATGATCAGCAACCTGAAGAACGTCGACCTCACCGATGGTTCTAAGATTCTGACCAAGATTTTGGGCAACAATGCTTCATCGATTTTCGAAGGCATCGGCAAACAGACTGGTACCACGAGCGGTCAGGTGAGCAATATCCTTTCATCCATCGCTCCATCGCTGATGAACATCCTTGGTAAGCTGAAAGGCAGCAACAACACCAGCAACGACGCTCTTGGCGCATTGCTTGGCACTGTCCTGGGCGGCAGTTCATCTAGCAGCAGCACTGGTGGCTTGGGCAACATCCTCGGTGGCCTGGGCAAAATCTTCGGCGGTAAGTAATTGCTGAACCCCTCTGAAACAATCGAGCCTCACCTATTCGGCGAGGCTCGATTTTATTTATGCCTATGATGAAATCCAAATAAAAAAAGGGTGGCTAAGCAGTCACCCTCTTTTCGTCTATGGTATTAAACTAAATTAATAGTATCTGTAACTCTTCACTTGGCCGATATGGCGAGCCAGACGAATCACCTGGTTGCTGTAGCCAAATTCGTTGTCGTACCATAAGTACAGGATGACGGTTTTACCATCAGCCGAAACCTTGGTGGCAGGAGCGTCGAAGATGCAAGCGCATGAGTCGCCGATGCCATCTGATGAAACGAACTCGGTGTTTTGGCTGAAACGAATCTGTTCGATGAGGTTGCCCTTCAGGCAAGCCACACGGAAGGCTTCGTTGACCTCTTCCATCGTGGTTGCACGTTCGAGGTCGAGTGCGAGGACTGCCAATGAAACATCAGGCGTAGGAACACGCACAGCATTGCTTGTCAGTTTACCAGCCAGTTGAGGCAGTGCCTTGGCGGCAGCCTTACCAGCACCCGTTTCGGTGATAACCATGTTCAGAGCTGCTGAACGGCCACGGCGTTCTTTCTTGTGGTAGTTGTCGAGCAAGTTCTGGTCGTTGGTATAGGAGTGGATGGTCTCGATGTGGCCCTTCACGATACCGAAGTTGTTCAACATCACTTCCAAACCTGGAACGATGGCGTTGGTGGTGCAGGATGCAGCCGAGAAAATCTTTTCGTTTTCGAGGTCGAGGGTGTCTTGGTTGACACCGTACACCACATTCGGGACGTCGCCCTTAGCGGGAGCGGTGAGCAATACCTTCGAAACGCCCTTAGCTTGAAGGTGGCGAGACAAAGCTGCTCTGTCGCGGAACACACCCGTGTTGTCGATGAGCAATGCATCGTGGATGTCGTAGGCTTCGTAGTCGATGTCTTCTGGGTTGTTGGATTCGAGGAAGAGGATCTTCTGGCCGTTGACCATCATGGCATTCTCTTCAATCAGTGGACGGCACACGCCATGGAAATAACCATGAACTGAGTCGGTGCGGAACAGATTGATACGCTTGGCGATGTCTTCAGGAGAGTTCTTGCGAGTGACAATGGCGCGCACGCGGAGGTTGGTGCCATTGCCTGCCATTTCCGTCATCTCGCGGCAAAGGATACGACCGATACGGCCGAAACCGTAGAGGATGACATCTTGTGACTTGTTGCTGCGAGGAGCCACATCGATGAAAGCGGAGAGCTTGTCACGAACAAATGCAGTCACATTGTTGTTGTATTTCTCTTTCTCGTCGGTCCATTCTGAGTTGAGACGGCCGATGTCGATACGAGCTGGGGCAACGTTTTCAGCCAAGATGGCTTTAGCGATCAGCAGAGAGTCCTGAACACGCACTGGCTTGCCCAACACGTCTTCAGCACGGAGGTGCTTGTTGAGGATCTTGCCCGAGCCACGGTTAACGAGCAGCGAACGCAACAAAATCAGTTCAACTGACTTGTCGTACCATAGTTTGCCAACGATGTTGATGAATTCATTGGCGGCTTTTTCGTTTTCATTCCAAGCTTTTAGCGAGGATTCAAAGTTTTCACTCATGTCAGTAATTTTATGTTAATGTTTTGAATTGAATTTGCTTTTCAGATTTCGGGCAAAGGTAGGGATTATTCCATTAAAAAAAAAATTAGGGGCAAAATTTTTTGCCCCTAAGTCTTTAATGATTCACATACATCTGATACAATGCGCTATCGGTCTGTGTTTTCATCTTCTTGAGCGCCTTGTCACGGATGTTTCGGACACGTTCGCGCGAGAGGTCAAACTTCATGGCAATCTCTTCCAACGAATACTCACGAGGCGTTCCCAAACCAAAATAGTGACAAATGATCTGACGTTCACGCTCGCTGAGTCTGTCGAGTGATTGGCGGATGGCATTGCTTTCCGATTCTTGCTCAATGCTATTATCAGTCTCCACAGCATCAGTCTGTACAAACACATCCAAGAAATTGGCTTCGCCGTCCTCGTCGATTGGAGCATCGGTGGAGATATGGTGCGTGTTGAGATTCAGCAGTTCCTCCACCTTGGCTTCCGTCATGTTCACCGCCTCGGCGATCTCGGCTACGGTAGGCTTGCGCTGCATGTCTTGCTCCATGACAGAAGCTACCTTCTTCACTTTAGAAATGGCACCAACTTGGTTCATGGGCAGACGTATGATGCGCGACTGTTCGGCCACGGCTTGCAGAATGCTTTGGCGGATCCACCACACCGCGTACGAGATGAACTTGAAGCCACGCGTCTCGTCGAAACGTTGGGCTGCCTTCACCAAGCCTAGATTGCCTTCGTTGATTAGATCTGGCAGGCTCAAGCCTTGGTTTTGATACTGCTTGGCCACCGAAACCACGAAACGAAGGTTCGATCTCACTAATTGGTCCAATGCGGCCTTGTCACCCGCCTTGATACGTTGCGCGAGTTCCACTTCTTCATCAGCGGTCAAAAGTCGTTCTTTGGCAATGTCGGCAAGATACTTGTCGAGATTGCCTTCACCACGATTGGTGATTTGTCTTGAAATTTTTAGTTGTCTCATTCGATAATCTTATTATTGTTTATAAAATGCTAGTTTCGATTTAGTTATAATATTCGAAGCTTACCTTCATGCCGTTTGGATATACGCCTTCGAAATAGTTGCGTCCCCGTTTGCTGCCAGAAATAGCCTTCTGCAAGTCTTCCTTGCTGTTGACGCTCACGCTATTCATCGAAGTGATGATGAAGCCTTCGGGGATGCCAGAGCCTTGGAAATGACCTTCGTGGATGGTGACGATCTTCAAACCGTTCTTCAAACCGTATTTGCTTTTGTCGTTCTGGTCGATGGCTTGCAATGTCAGGCCGAGATCTGAGCTGTAGAACTTGTCGCCCTTCTTCACGATTTCCACGTTGCCTTCTTCATTGAGAAGCGTGACATCGAAGTTGTAGTGTCTTCCAGAACGCACCACATCGACATTGATTTGGTCGCCAGGACGATATTGACGCACGTTCTCGATGAGTTGTGTGCGGCTGTTTACCTTCTTTCCGTTGATGGCCATGATAGCGTCGCCTTTCTTGAGTCCAGACTTTTCGGCAGCGCCACCTTCGGTGACGGCAGCCACATACATCCCTTCAGGAGTGTCGAGGCCGCATTCATTGGCTAATTCTTCGGTCATTTCGCCAATCTGCACGCCTAGATAGCCGCGTTGGGTCTCGCCATAAAGGAGCAAGTCGTCGACGACCTTACGGACAATATTGGAAGGAATGGCGAACGAATAGCCTTCGTAAGAACCAGTGTGCGAAGCGATGGCAGCGTTGATGCCTATCAGCTCGCCTTGCAAGTTGACCAAAGCGCCACCACTATTGCCCGGGTTGACGGCAGCGTCGGTTTGGATGAACGATTCCACCGAGGTACCTTCGCCTAAGATGCTGAGGTCACGAGCCTTGGCACTCACGATACCAGCAGTCACCGTAGATGAGAGTTGGAAGGGATTACCTACAGCCAGTACCCATTCGCCGATCCTGACATTGTCGGAATTGCCGAAGGTGAGAAAGTCATAGTCGGAGCCATCTACCTTGATCAGAGCCAAGTCGGTGGTCGGGTCGGTAGCAATGATGGTAGCCTCTTTCTTAACATGGTTGTTGAAAGTGATTTCCACTTTTTCAGCGCCATCCACAACGTGGTTGTTGGTGACGATGTAGCCATCAGGCGTTAGGACTACACCCGAGCCATAAGCCTCTAAATATTGCTTCTGAGCCTGGCCAGGCATGCCGTAGAACTGCTGCAGCAAGGCACCAAAAAAGTCGTTGTAGGTCGTCGTCTGCTTGAGAATCTTCGTCGTGATGTGCACCACGGCATCTACACTCTTTTCGGCAGCGTTTACAAAGTCGGGGTTGTTACCCGTTGGAATAAAAGCAGTGCGTTGCACGATAGGTTGCTGCTCCTGCTCGATAACTGAAATTGGTTCTTGGGCCTCGTTCTGAGGTTCAATGTTCTGATTCTGATTGCAAGATGTTGCCACAAAAGCCATGGCAAGCATCATGATAAAGCTTGTCTTTTTCATTTTAGGGTATGTTTATTTTATAATAGTTTTCGATTCGGTTTTTTTCAACTTGATTAATGAAATTTTCTAATCTTTATTGTGTCGTCTTCGTTTTATATCAAATCTTATGCCATGCTGACAAATTGTCAGCGCTCATATTTGAAGAAATATTTATTACCTTTGCAACTTTAAAAATATAGGCATAAACATGTTCATCAAGAAAGGCAAAACAGCGTTGCGTAGCGCCGAACCTTCTGACGCAACGCAGATATACGAATGGGAAAACGACCGTGAAGTGTGGCATGTCAGCGACAACTACACGCCTTATTCGTTATTCCAGATCGAACAATTCTTGCTGGGCAACAACGACTTGCTCTCAAACCGACAGCTGCGCTTGATGATCGACTTCGAGGACAAAAGCATTGGCTGCATCGACATCTTCGACTACGATGCCATCAACCAACGAGCCGGCATCGGCATCCTCATCGACAAGGATTACCGTCATCAAGGTCACGCCCATGATGCACTAGTTATGACAGTCCAATATCTCTTTGAGAATGTGTTGCTTCACCAAGTTTATTGCTCTATTGATGAACAAAATACAGATAGCCAACGTCTCTTCATGAATGTCGGTTTTGAACTCTGCGGTCACCGAAAGCAATGGAAAAAGACCCAAAATGGCTTTACTGACGAACTTGAATTTCAATTGATTAACCATGGTCAAGATACAAACTAAACTCCCTGACGAAAAGAAAAAGCCAAAAAAAGGCAAGAAAAACAAGAAAGGCAAACCAAAGAAAAGACGCGTTGGCTTTACCATCATCGTAGTGCTCGCCATCCTTTTCATCTTCGGATTGGCATTCGGCTACTGGGCATATAGAATGATTATGGCCCCCAATGTAACCACTGCTGATGGAGAAGATGCCGTCGTGTATATCCCCACGGGAAGTGATTACGACCAGGTGAAGACCATCTTGTTTGATGCCGAACTCCTCAACAACACCAAGACTTTCGAGTGGGTGGCCAAGAAAAAGGACTATCCTGACCACGTCAAGCCCGGACGATATGTCATCGCAAACGGGACTAGCAACAACCGCTTGGTCAATATGCTGCGAGGCGGCTTGCAGACTCCTGTTATGGTCAGTTTCAACAACATACGCAATGTTGACCAACTAGCTGGACGCATCTCCAAACAAATCGAAGCCGACTCGGCCTCCATTGCATCATTGCTACACAACAAAGAATACATCAAAGGGCTGGGCTTCAACAATTACACCATTCCTTCCCTATTTATTCCAAACAGTTACGAGTTCTATTGGAATACTGACGCACAAGAATTCGTATACCGGATGCAGCAAGAATACGAAAAATTCTGGAGTCAAGAACGTTTGGACAAAGCCGCGAAACTCGGCTTGAAACCCGCCCAAGTGAGCACGCTTGCCTCCATCGTCTGCAAGGAGACCAACAAGACCGATGAGATGCCACGCATCGCAGGCGTCTATCTCAACCGACTGAAAAACGGTTGGCTGCTGCAAGCCGACCCGACCTTGATCTTTGCCCTCAACGACTTCAGCATCAAGCGTGTGCTGAATGTCCACAAGGAAGTGGAATCGCCTTACAACACCTATAAATATGCAGGTCTTCCCCCAGGGCCTATCTGCATCCCATCACTCGTAGCCATCAACTCGGTGCTCGATGCCGAAAATCACAACTATTTCTATTTCTGCGCAAAGGAAGACTTCTCAGGCTATCATAACTTTGCCAAAACCCTCGCCGAGCACAACAGAAACGCAACCAAATACCAACAAGCACTAAACAAGAGAGGAATCAAATGATGAAAGCATTCAAAGCGTACGACATCCGTGGCGAATGGGGCACCGACCTCAACGAGAACATCGCCTACCGCATAGGTTATTTCTTGCCACAAATACTCCACGCCAAGACGTTCTTGGTAGGTCGCGACATGCGCTTGTCGTCTGATACCCTATTCGAGCAACTTGCCCGAGGTCTCAACGATGCAGGCTGCGACGTGGATGACATTGGACTTGCCTCTACCCCACTCGTCTATTGGTCAACGGCAAAATATGGCTACGAAGCCTCGGTGCAAATCACGGCTTCGCACAACCCGAAGAACCATAACGGACTGAAAATCTCAGCCGCCAACGCTCTGCCTGTTGGATACGACACCGGCCTCAACCGACTCGAAGCCCTTGTGGAGAGCGATACACCTTGTGTGCCCGCTGCACAACGAGGCCATATCTATCACAAAGAGGTCAAGAATGACTATCTGGCTTTCCAAAAGCAATTCGTGGGCGACATCTCGTCACTCAACATTGCTGTGGATTGCAGCAACGGCATGTCGTCGCTCTTCGTCCACGACCTCATCGGCAAAGTTCATTATATCAATGACACCCTGGATGGTAACTTCCCTCACCACGAGCCTAATCCATTAGAGCCAGAGAACCAAGAACAGATTAAGTCGTTGGTGCTCAAAGAAAAATGCGACATTGGTTTGCTCTTCGATGGCGATGCCGACCGTATCACCTTCATAGATGAGAAAGGCAACTTCATCTCGCCCGACCTCATCATCGCTTTCTTGGGCAACTATTTCATTGGCGAGCAAAAGCAGAAAGGCATCGTGCTGCAAGATATCCGCAGCTCGCGCGCCATCCAAGAATACCTCGACCGCTATCAAGCCAAGGTCGAGACCTGGCGTGTGGGTCGCGCCTACGCAGCCCTCAAACTTCGCGAACTCGACGGTGTGTATGGCGGTGAACTGGCAGGTCACTACTATTTCCGCGACTTCTACTACTCCGACTCCGCACTTTTTGCTGCCTCCATCGTGCTCCGGCTCCTCAACCGTTTCAAGCAAGAAGGCAAGACCATGAGCCAAATCATCAGTGAAATCACTCCTTATTATAATAGCGGCGAAATCAACTTCAAGGTGGAACATAAAAAGGAAATCATGGATGCCGTCTGCGACCATTTTATGAACATCGAAAAGCCCGAGCGTTTCCTCGATTTCGATGGCTATCGTCTTGATTATCACGACTGGTGGCTCAACATCCGACCATCCAATACCGAGCCTTATCTGCGTTTCCTCTGCGAAGCCAAGAGCGAGACGAAACTGAAAGAAATCATCGACAGCGTCACCGAAATTGCCCATCAGTTAGGTTAAAAACATCTACAAATGAAAAACAAAATACTATCCATCCTAATAACCGTAGCGTTTTGTCCAGCATGGGCACAACAGCCGAACGACACTACCGTAGTGCGCAACGTCCACATCGTGGCCGGAAGCGAAGCCGCAATTTATGCCGGTTCCATGGTAGCCCTCAACCAACTTTGGTTCAAAGACTGTCGTTGGGTTGGTATTCACACCATCAACGACAACAGCGACTGGTTGCAAATGGACAAGTTCTGCCATACCACCACCGCCTACCACATCAGCTTGGTTGCCGACGAAAGCATGCGCTTAGCAGGCTTAGATTCCAAACGTTCAGCACTTTACGGTGGAGCCTTCTCGCTTCTTTTCATGACCACCATTGAACTTATGGACTCCGGATACGAAGGATGGGGATTCTCGTGGGGCGACATGGTTGCCGACTTAAGCGGAATCACACTCTACACAGCCCAACAACTGCTTTGGGATGAGCAACGCATCAGCCTGAAATATTCCTTCCTCCCAACTGAATACGCACAATACAACCCCGAAGAACTAGGAAACAATCTACTCAGCCAAGCCTTGAAAGACTACAACGGCATCACCATTTGGGCTTCATTCAACGTCAAGAATTTGTTTTTAGGCACAGAGAACAACTTCCCCGAATGGATCACCCTCGACTTTGGATACGGAGCCAAAGGAATGATTGAGCCACAGCCGACACCCGATTTCAATCGCGTACGGCAGTTCTATCTTGCGCCAGGCATCGACTTGGCAAATATTCCCGTTGAAAATCGCTATCTCAAAGCCCTACTACGCGGATTGAGTTTCATCAAGTTACCTACACCCGCACTCGAATACAACACAGCCGACAAATTCATCTGGCATTGGCTCTATTTCTGAAAAAAGACGTACCTTTGCAACAAATAATCACAAAAAATGAAGAAATTAGCATTGATATTCACCGCCGTTTGCGCACTTTTCTTGGCCAGCTGCCAAAATCCATCAAAATCACGCCTGTACATGGATGAAGGCAACAAACTGATGATGAGATATAGCAAGTTTAGCGAAGCTGAAGAAGCGCTCACGAAAGCCATCAAATACGACAAGGGTAACTACGAAGCATACTATCTCCGTGGTTGCGCCAAAGTGAATGCAAAGAAATACAATGAAGCGTTGTTGGATTTCCAAAAAGCCATCGACTTGAAGCCCGACTACGCCGATGCATATTTCAACGCAGGTCGCACTTGCTTCTATGTCAACGACTATGATATGATGTGCTATTACTACAAGCTCGCAAAACAATTTGGTCGCCAGAATCTCGACGACCTCATGGGAAGCTGCAACTAATCTTGCAGACCTTCTTTATCGTAACTGTCGACGGCTATTAAATCGCCATCCTCGTTATAGGTCTTCCATTGACCACACTTCTCGCCTTTGTGATAACTGCCTTCTTCTTTCACGTTGGTATTGGCATAATAGGTCGTTGAAGCACCTTCCAATACCCCATTGACATAATGGCATTCCATCAGTAGGAGTCCGTTCTCGCGGTACTTGCGGCCGATGCCTTCTGGCTTGCCATTCACGAACTGCGTTTCCTCGGCCAATGAGCCCGTCTCGGCATTATATATCTTCGACCAACCATCAACCACACCATTCTTGTTGTCTTCTACCAAGATCAATCTACCCTTTTTGTCGTAGTATTTCCACTCGCCATCCTTCTTCTGGTTGACATAATTGCCTTCTGCTAAAAGCGTTCCATCAGGAGCGTAGGTTTTGTTGGCAGCCTTCTCGCCCGACTTGTCGAATGAATTGACAGCTTGCAAGTTGCCATGTTCGTCATAATAATTGAACAGACCTCTGGGCTTGTCGTTCTTAAACTGACCTTCGTAACGTTTCTGTCCGTTGGGATGATAGCCCGTCCACAGGCCTTGACGACGGCCCTTCGAGTCGGTTCTATTGTAGTCTTGAGCGAAAGCCGCGGTCATGGCAAAAAGCAAAAAAGCGGCAATAAGGATGTGTCTTTTCATTATTTCAAAGTTTTGAGGCTGCAAATTTAGGGAAATAACGTAATTTTGCTGCGATTATTATGGCAGAATATTCATCCATATTGTTAGAAAACGCAGTCGATTCGTTGTCAAAGTTGCCAGGCATCGGCAAGAAGACCGCCTTGCGATTGGCCCTTCACCTTCTCGGAGAAGAAGCTGCTGAGACGGAACAACTTGCTGATTCACTGCTAAAAATGAAGCGTAACATAAAGCTATGTGAGAGGTGCTACAACATCAGCGACACGGCAGTGTGTTCCATCTGCAGCAATCCGCGCCGCGACGAAAACACGCTCTGCGTGGTAGCCGACATGCGCGATGTGTTGGCCATCGAGCGCACGGCATCTTTCAACGGACTTTATCACGTCTTGGGCGGTGTCATCAGCCCCATCGAAGGCATCTCGCCAAGCGACTTGAAAATCAGCCAACTCGTAAGGCGCACAGAGCAAGAAGACATCAAGGAAATCATTTTGGCTCTGCCAGCCACCATCGAAGGCGACACGACCAACTTTTACATTTACAGGCAATTGGCAGATTTCAAAGGAAAGATATCAGTCATTTCGAAAGGCATAGCCGTAGGCGATGCCTTGGAGTATGTCGATGAGGTGACCTTAGGCAGGTCGATTCAAAACCGCACGCTTTTCAGTCAGAAGTAGTCTTCTACATTTATGGTTGCATCTCCTCATCTTCAAAGAGTTGCAGCTGGTTTTCGGTGACATACAACTCTTGTGGTACCTCATATTCGTAAGCCGTGATGAATCGTGCTATATTTCTCTTAATCAGTTTGATAGGTGTGGTCTTGCGAGCCTTGCAATAGTTACGAAGCGAACGGTATTGGCCAGCCGACAACTTGAAGGTTATGGCGTGATACTGGTAATTACGACGCTTCTTTCTTTTCTTGTTGTTCTCCATAACATGCTGATTTTGACGAAGCGAAATAACAAAAAATCAACGAGAAAAGCAAATAATTGATATTTTTCCTACTTTTGGCGACCCTTTAGTAGCAACAATGAACATCACTGTCATCGGCGAAACCAATATCGACATTCGGGTGAAAGCCCAAGATCGAACCATCGAAGGCGGCTGCACACCCTCTACCATCACGTTCCATTTTGGCGGCGTGGCACGGAATATCGCATCCAACTTGTGCCAAATGAATCATAATGTGCGACTTATGACGCTATTTGGAGATGACGACTACGCCAACAGATTAAAGAACGATTGTAAAAGCAAAGGCATCGACCTTGCGCTTTCCGACACGAAAAGCGGTTTCCACAGCCCCTATTTTCTCAGCCACATCGATGCTATCGGGAATGTCAACAGTGCCTTTTCCGACATGGAAATCAACAACTTGATGGACAAGGAATGGCTTGAAAACAAAATGGGCGAAATCAATCACGCTGATGTGGTCGTAGCCGACACGCTTCTTGATGCTGATGCACTCGCTTTTCTGATTGACCATTGCAAAGTACCTGTCTTCATCGACACCGTCTCTCCCAACAAAGCCCTTCGACTTGTTGAGGCTTTGAAAAACTCCAACCATGGCATCTTCGTCCTTAAGTGCAACGAAAGAGAAGCCTTCGCCATGACCCATCTTTCTGACGCTAAAGCATCTGCTTTGGCATTGAATTCCTTGGGGATAAAGCATGTTTACCTCACCTTGGGTGCCGATGGCGTAATTTACAGCGATGGTATGAAGGTCGTCCACGCCCCTGCCCTTCCCGCCGAGGTCATTAACGTAATGGGTTCGGGCGATGCTTTCCTTGCCGGCATCGTGGATGCTTTCAGCCAAAGCAAAAAAGGAGAGGCCGCCCTCCCCTACGGACTGGCAGCCTCTAAAACGGTTATTGAATCAAGAGAAGATTAGACAAAAAGTCCATGTCATTCTGAGCGAGGAACGAGCGTGAGAATCTATGGGCTTTTTGCCGAATAAATAACAATAGATTCTTTCGGGCAAAGCCCTCGGAATGACATTGTTATTTGTTCCAGGTTAAACCATCTTCTTAGCTTCTTCCAGAATCATGTTGGCAAAACGTTCGGCCTCGGCCTCGCTCTTACCTTCAGAATAGATGCGGATAATAGGCTCAGTGTTCGACTTGCGCAGATGTACCCAACCTTCCTCGAAGTCAATCTTCACACCGTCGATAGTGGTCACTTTCTCGTCCTTGAACTTCTCAGCGAATTTGGCAAGGATGCCATCCACATCGGTGGTTGGAGTCAGCTGAATCTTGTTCTTCGACATGAAATAGGCAGGATATTCCTTCTTCAGTTCGGAGCACTTCACCTTCTTTTCGGCCAACTGGGTCAAGAACAAAGCCGTTCCGACCAAGGCATCACGACCATAGTGGATTTCAGGATAGATGACGCCGCCATTGCCTTCGCCACCAATCACAGCACCCACTTCCTTCATCTTCTCCACCACGTTGACTTCGCCAACGGCAGCAGCAAAGTACTGTTGTCCATGCTTTTGCGTGACATCACGTAAAGCACGAGTTGAAGACAAATTGGAGACCGTTGGACCAGGTGTGTGCTTCAAGATGAAGTCGGCGACCGACACCAAAGTGTATTCTTCGCCGAACAGTTCACCATCTTCCTTGACGAAGACCAAACGGTCAACATCAGGATCGACGACCACGCCAAAATCGCAGCCTTGTTCCTTCACGAAGCTGCAAATCTGGGTCAGATTTTGTGCCAATGGTTCAGGAGTGTGGGCGAAATTACCCGTTGGCTCACAATTCAGTTCTAGCACCTCTTTCACGCCCAAGGCACGCAACATCTTCGGGATGGCCACGCCGCCGGTCGAGTTCACAGCATCGACAGCCACCTTGAAGTTGGCTTTCTCAATCACCTCGCGGTTGACGAGAGGCAGCTGGCAAACCATCTCAACGTGCTTATCCATCCAACCATCAACTTGCTGATAACTACCGATTTGTTCAATTGGAACGAAATCGAATTCGTCCTTGGCAGCCACGTCAAGCAGCCAAGCGCCTTCGGCAGCCGAGATGAACTCACCCTTGTTGTTTAGGAGCTTCAAAGCGTTCCATTGGGCTGGATTGTGTGAAGCCGTGAGGATGATGCCCGCATCGGCTTTCAGTCCTGTGACAGCGATTTCGGTGGTGGGCGTTGTGCTCAATCCTATGTCGAGCACGTCAGCGCCCATGGCCTGCAAAGTGCCGCAAACCACTTGGTTAACCAAAAATCCCGACATGCGCGCATCGCGGCCCACGACAATCTTAGGATGCTTGACGCCGCCATGTTGGATGAACTTGACGAAAGCAGCGGTGAATTTCACCATATCTATGGGCGTCAGGTTGTCGCCCGGTGTGCCACCAATGGTGCCGCGAATACCTGAAATGGACTTAATGAGTGTCATTATTATTCTCCTTTGTTGTTATCAATCTTAAAATCTAGAACCACTGGATAATGGTCAGATACCTTTTTCTTTATACAGTTGAATTTCAATGGTTTAATATAATCATTGCCCCAAACATAATCGATGCGGAGCAAGGGCAACTTGCCGCCGTAGGTGGGCTTGATGCCCTTACCTACCTTCACGAAGGTATCGTGGAACCCCGCCTTCTTCATCTGCTGATAGATGTAGGAAAGAGGAGCGTCGTTGAAGTCGCCACAAACGATGATTGGAGCATTCACTTTAGGCATACCTTCAATTACTTCCTTTATCTCCTCACTTCTACGAACGAAGGCGTAACTCAATTTGTTCACGACCGTCTTTCTTACCGTATCATTATCTTCTGACATCACGTTTGGCAGCGAGCCAATCTCTTCATCAGTAAGCATATAGGAAAGCAAATGAACATTGGCGACGTAGAACTTGCCCTTTTCGCCAGCATCTACCGACACCATCACGCCATAGGTGTTCTCCTTGCCAAAACCACTATCTTCGGAGACTTTCTGTAGTGGGAAACGCGAGAAGATCGCATTGCCGCCATAGTTTCGCTTCAGGTTGTAATATACGTATGGATATCCCGATGCTTGGGCAAAAAGTTCGATGCACTGTTGGCGCGAACTCCCATTTTTGAACGAGCCAGTAAATTCTTGGAAGCAAAGCACATCGGGCGACTGTTGGCTCACTTCGGCTAGCACCTCGTTTACGAAATCCGTTTTCGAGGTCTTGCCATCGACATGAGCAAAGTTGTGGATATTGTAACTCATCACGCGTATGCTTCCTTTTTCTTCGACGGGACTTCCAAAAGCGTACGACTTGCTCAGACCCGGTATCGAGATGAGTAAGGCCAATACTGAAATCCAAGCCTTTTTCGACCACATCAGCACGAGAAGCAACAATATCAGGCAGTTGAAGAAGAACACTTCCCAAAATGCCAAGCCGAAAAACGAAGCCCAGACGAATAGTTTTGGCGGGATGTAACAGCTTATCACACTCGTCACCATGGCGAGGAAGCCAACGATGGCCAAAAGGGAAAGAATGGCAACGGCTATCTTGCCTAGCACACTTCTCTGATTCATTTGTCTATTTCTCATCACTAACTGTTTTTAAAAAGGAAGGCTTTCTCTTCGTCTGTCAAGCTGGCATAACCATTTTTAGCCACCTTATCCAAAATCGCATCGATATCGCGTTCCTTTTGTGCCTTTTGTCGATTATATTCTTCATCGGAACGAGGTGTTGGTTCTTCCTTAACCTCCTCGTAACGAGTATATTCAAATTTCCGGTCTCTTTTCTTCGATTTGAACAAATCTCCAATGCTGAAATCCTTTCTCAGTAACAAGCCATACACAAAGCCGAATGCAGCTCCACCAAGATGGGCAATATGTCCTCCAGGATTCTCCACACTGATGCTCAGCACGTCGATAACCACAAAAATGATGGCCAACCACTTGAATTTCATGCGGCCAATCAGTAGTAAATTCAATTCATAATCAGGATTGTAGGCTGCGGCAGCCACCATAATGGCCAGCACCGAAGCCGAAGCTCCTAAGACATAGGAACCCATGCGAATGTCCTTCAGTGCCGGGAAAACATTGTAGGCCACCACGAAGAAAAGGCCGCCCACGACACCGCCTATCAGATAGGTCCACAGCAACTGTTTCTCGGTCAGCAACCTCACAAACAGCATCCCGCCAAAGTAGAGCATCCACATGTTGATGAACAGGTGCCAGAAGCCCTCGTGGAGAAACATGTAGGTCGCCACGGTCCATGGACGCACGGCAAGCACATCAACCGAGGCCGGAAGCGAAAGCCAACTCACCAAGATATTGATGCCCTCCGCCTTGAAGAGCCATCCTATCACATTGATCACGGCCACGGTAAGCCATACAGCGACATTGGCGATGAGCAAATAATTCAAGACGCTCTTCTGGCTGAAGAATGCCTTCAACGACTCGCCGAAACTTGGGCGCTGATAACCATATCCCCTATTCCCCATGTATGGATTCATCCGTACAACTCTCCTTTCTTCTTCCAGTGAAGTATCAAAATCAAGCCAAACAACATGCCGCCCAGGTGTGCAAAGTGAGCCACATTGCCGCCACCCACGAAGCCACTGATGAGTTCAATGGCAGCGTAACCGATGACAAACCACTTCGCTTTGATTGGCACAAAGAAATAAAGGTATATCATCGAGTTAGGGAACATCATGCCAAAGGCCAAAAGCAAACCATAGATGGCACCTGAAGCACCCACCGTGGTCATCAAATTGAGATATTGGTCCATTGGAATAATTGCTCCGCCCATATTCACGTTTTGGTAGTCAGCAAGTTGTGCCGCATATTGGACATATTGAACAGCTTCTTGGCACAAGCCAGCACCCAAGCCGCATACCATATAGAAGATGAGGAAACGCTTCGAGCCCCAGATGTTTTCCATGTTGGCACCAAACATCCACAAGGCAAACATGTTGAAGAACAAGTGCTCGAAGTTGCCGTGCATAAACATGTAGGTCACGATTTGATAAGGGCGGAAACCTGAAGCCTTGAAGAAATGTAACCCAAGGATGTTGTTTAGGTCGATGTTGAACTTCTGTAGGGTAAACGTGGCCAAATACATCAGCACGTTGATGATCAACAGGTTCTTGACGACTGTTGGTAAGACTTTAAAACCAGATGGACTATATTGTTCACTCATATTCTCAATTGAACTTTTGGAGCAATTCCTCCAAATTTATAATAATGTATGTTTTCTTTCCGTTAGGAGCTACCTCTGCCACATTGCAGGCAAACAATTGATCTACAAGGTCTTGCATCTCCCTTTCGGAAAGCGTTTTTTGTGCCTTGATAGCCAGTTGTGAAGCCATGGTCTTGGCAAGGTTCAGCTTCCTATCCAACTGCAAATCGCTGCGGTTTATTTTGCAGTTGTCGATTATTTTTTCCAGCAATTCCACTGCATCGCAGCCCGCCGTATCGGTTGGCGTGCCATTCACCATGAAAGTGGTCGGGTTGACTTGTTCAAGGACGAAGCCTAAGCCTTGCAAATCGGGCAGCAGCTCTTTGACGAGTATGGCATCGTTCATATTCAAGGTGAAGGGTTGTGGAAACAGTTCCTGCTGCGAAGCGCCATTGCTGTGTTCCAGTTCCTTTAGGAATTTCTCGAAGAGGATGCGCATGTGAGCCAGATGCTGGTCGACGAGGAGCAGCCCAGACTTCACTGAAGTCAGAATATACGCTTGGTTGACTTGCATATATTGGCATTTCGGTTTCTCTTCGGTACTTGAGGCAGAAAATTCGTTTTCAGTATTTTGTGTGTCAACGCGGTCGCCATAAAGCAAGCGCCAATCGCCCGATATGGGCATGCGCTCGTGATGCGATGCTCCTCCTCCACTGCTCGAGGTTTTCTGGTATGACGGCGTCTGTTGGAAAGGATTGTAGCTTGCATCGAAAGGCACTTCGGGCATCACCAAAGGGTTGGCTTCGCTCGAGGCTACACCGAAGTCGATGCCCGTGTCGGTAGGCTCGTCGAAATCAAGGAGTGGCGAGAGGTTGTGCTGACCGATGGCCTTGCGCACGGCGGCATGAAGTACCGCATACACCAATTTGACATCCAGGAAGTTGACTTCTGTCTTGGTAGGATGAATGTTGATGTCGATGTCGGCGGGGTCCACTTCGATATTCAGGAAATAGCCCGGGAAGCTGTCGCTTGGAATCATTTCCATGTAGGCGTTCTCGATGGCATGGTGCAGATAGGCGTGCTTGATGAAACGCTTATTCACGAAGAAATACTGTTCTCCACGCGTCTTCTTGGCGCATTCGGCCTTGAGGATATAGCCATGGATGCGCACATGGTCGGTCTCTTGGTTGACGGCCAGCAGCTTTTCGTCATAGCTGTTGCCAAAAAGCCCCATGATGCGTTGCTTGAGGTTACCTGAATAGAGATGATAAAGCTCTTTGCCATCGCTATTGAGTGTGAAGCCAATCTCGGGATGCATCAGTGTGACGCGGGTGAACTCTTCCACAACATGACGCATCTCTGCTGCTGTGGATTTCAGGAAGTTACGGCGTGCTGGCACATTGAAAAACAAGTTCTTGATGGCAAACGAAGTGCCCACGGGCATCGGGACCAGCGTCTGTTCTTTGACCACCGAGCCTTCGTTGATGATTTTAGTGCCCACTTCGTCCTCGGCGCGTCGTGTCTTCAGCTCCACTTGCGCGATGGCCGCGATGCTCGCCAAGGCCTCGCCGCGGAAGCCCATGGTGCGGATAGCGAACAGATCGTCAGCCTTCCGTATCTTGGAAGTGGCGTGTCGTTCGAAGCACAGGCGTGCATCGGTCTCCGACATGCCACAGCCGTTATCAGTGACCATGATAAGGGTCTTTCCTGCATCTTTCACCACCAAGTCGATTTGCGTAGCACCGGCATCCAAGGCATTCTCCATCAGCTCTTTGACCGCTGATGCAGGACGTTGGATGACCTCACCTGCCGCTATCTGGTTGGCGACGCTGTCGGGCAATAATTTTACGACATCTTGACTCATCTTTTCAACTTTCAACTCACTATTTCCCCATCAATCCGCTGACAATGTTGGTAAGCAAAGGCGTGCAGAAGACGTAATAGAAGACGAACAAGATGACTGCGCCCCACACGATCTTGCGAATCAGTTTGTTGCGTTTTTCCTCTTTGCTTTCTTCTTCGTTCAGGTTGCCCCACTTGCGGCGCATCTCATAACGAAGCTGTTCTTCATGGCTCAGTTCGGTATCGAGTCCCATCTCGGCTCTTTTCTGCTTGCGTGCTTCCAGCTCCGGATCATAGAAACGAGGGATGTAGTTGAATTTCCTCGGGGTGTGTTTATAGAAAAATCCCATTTCCTTGTCTTGTTAGGTTGTTGTTTCTTGCGTGCATTATAAGAGAGCAAAGATACGAATTTTATCTTTACGGATTCAAACAAAATTTGCATTTTACTTTTTAACATTTGCACAACCGATTTATTTGCAATTCATTAGGTGGTTATCAACATGAATTGTTGATTATTTTTTATTATTAGAAATAAAAAGCGACAACGATTTTCTATTTTTGCAATTTCATTTATAGGCCCTAGAAAAAGTGAAAACACACATTTAAATAACCTAATTATTAACATTAAATTATTCACTATGAAAAAGTTACTTACTTTTTTCGTGGCAATGATTGCCTCCATCAGTTTGATGGCTCAGGTGACCACATCTAGCATGTCTGGTAAAGTCACCGATGCAAATGGTACACTTCCGGGTGCAACCGTTATTGCAACTCACCTTCCTTCAGGCACTCCTTACGCTACTGTTACCAATAGCGAAGGTCGTTACACCCTGCAAGGCATGAGAGTTGGTGGCCCTTACCAAGTCGAAGTCCGCTATGTGGGCTGCGCTCCTGCAAAGTACGAGAACATCACCTTGAAATTGGGTGAAACCTATCGTGCTGACTTCAAACTTCAAGTCGAATCAGTAGGTCTGCAAGAAGTTGTCATTTCTGGCGAAGCTGTAAAGCCTGTCAGCAACTCGACTTCAACAACCATCAGCACTGAAGAGATTGCTAACCTTCCTACCGTCACCCGCAGCATCACCGATGTCGTTAAGGTTTCTCCTTACGCCAACGGCATGAGCTTCGCTGGTAGCGATGGTCGTTCAACCAACTTCACCGTTGATGGTGCTAACTTCAACAACAACTTCGGTCTGAGCAGCAACCTCCCTGGTGGCGGCACTCCTATCTCAGTCGACGCTATCGAAGAAGTTCAAGTCGTCGTCGCTCCTTTCGACGTCCGTCAATCCAACTTCGTCGGCGGTGGCATCAACGCCATCACCAAGTCAGGTACCAACAAGTTCCATGGCTCAGCTTACACTTACTACACCAACCAAACCATGCGTGGTAACAAGCTGATGGGTGAAGATCTCGGCACACGTGCTGAAGAAAGCCAATTCGTTTATGGTGCTACCGTCGGTGGCCCTATCGTTAAGGACAAGTTGTTCTTCTTCATCAATGCTGAAAAGAAGAACGAGCCTTCACAACAGATCCAGTATCGTCCAGGTGCTGGCGATGCAGCTCTCCTCGACCAAATCTATGACAAGTTGATGAACGACTATGGCTATGATGCAGGTTCATACACCGACTATCCTGGTGGTAACGACAACCTGAAACTCTTGGCCCGTTTGGACTGGAATATTAACGAAAACAACAAATTGATGTTCCGTTTCAACAAGACCGACAACACCCAATGGTATGCTCCTAACGGCAACTCATGCGACGATAACTTCCGCAACAAGAACTACAACCGTTCAAGCGCTAGATCGTTCCCATTCTCGAACAACATGTATTCACAACAGAACAATGTGACTTCATTTGCTACTGAATTGAACAGCCGCTTCTCGGTTCGCATGAGCAACCAATTCTTGTTCACCTATACCGACATCAACGACCAACGCGGTTCAAATTCTGACCTCTTCCCACACATCGACATCATGAGTGGTTACGATGACCTCCAAGAAACTGGTAACTTCATTCCTTTCACCAGCCTTGGCTACGAACTCTTCTCCTACAACAACGGTGTGAAGAACAAGGTCATGAATGCTACTGACAACCTCACCTACTATGCTGGTAACCACAAGATCACTGCTGGTGTCAACTGGGAACGCCAAACCGCTAGTAACTCATACATGCGTAATGGTACTGGTTACTATCGTTTCGGCAGCGTTGAAGACTTCCTGAACGGCGCTCGTCCTTTGAGCTTCGCTCTCTGCGTTGGTAACAACGGCGTCGAGAACCCTGCAGGTATCGTTACCTACAACCAATTCGGTGTCTATGCTCAAGACGATTGGAACATCACTGATAACTTCAAACTGAACTATGGTATCCGTGCTGATGCCTTGATGTTCGACGAATCAGACCTGATGACCAACAACGCTATCCTCGACTACAACATGGGTGGCAACATCGTCAACACTGGCAAGTGGCCTACCAACCGCGTTCAGGTTTCTCCACGCGTTGGCTTCACTTGGGATGCTGCTGAAGGTCTCACCGTCCGCGGTGGTACTGGCGTCTTCCAAGGCCGTCTGCCTCTCGTATTCTTCACCAACATGCCTCAAAACGCTGGCATGATCCAGACCCTCTTCTCGAAGGGTGTCTACAGTGGTAGCCTCGGCGCTGACGCTGATGGCAACACCATCGTTGTCTATTCTGACGAAGCTGCTGCTAACCTCGACGCTCTCTGTGTCGATGGTCACTATCTCACCGATGTCGACGACATGATCAATGCCCTCGGCCTCAACACCACCGTTACTCCTGAAGACGGCCAACTCGCTGGCGACATCAACGGCGTGGATCCTAACTTCAGAATGCCTCAAATCTGGAAGTCAATGCTCGGTATCGACTGGGATCTTCCTGTTTCATTCCCATTGACCTTGACTGCTGAAGGTATGTTCAACAAGACCATCTACGGTGTCCGTCTCGTCGACTGGAACCTCAACTACAATCTCATCGCCAACGCTGGTGACGAATATCGTTTCGCTGGTCCAGACAACCGTGTCAACTACAACCTCTTCACCGATGGTTACACCTATGGCTCACACAGCGCTTATGTGCTGACCAACTCAAGAGAAGGCTACGGCTACATCTTCAATGTGGCTGTTGACGCTACTCCTATGAAGAACTTCAACGTCAAATTGGCTTACACCCACACCGAAAGCAAGGAAATCTCCGGCATGCCTGGCAGCGCTGCTTCATCAGCTTACACTGGCCTCTGCAGCATCGATGGTCCTTCATTCGTCGGCCTGCAACGCAGCCAATATGTCGTTCCTGATAAGGTCACTGCTTCTGTTGGCTTCATGCTCCCAGCCCTCTTCGAAGGTGATGGTCTCAGATTCAACTTCTTCTACACCGCTCAATCAGCTGGTGCTTACAGCTACATCTACTCCAACGACCTCAATGGCGATGGTATCATCGGCGACATGATGTACATTCCTAACCAAGCTAGCGACCTCCAATGGTCAAGCGAAGAAGACATGAACGCTTTCCAAGTCTTCATGGACAACGATCCTTACCTGAGCACCCACAAAGGCCAGTATGCTGAAGCTTATGCCGGTCGTTCACCTTGGGCTCACTACCTCGACGGCCGTATCGCTAAGACCTTCAAGCGCACCATCGGTGGTACCACCCACAACCTCGAACTCAGTGTCAATTTCGACAACATCCTCAACATGCTCAACTCATCATGGGGTCTTTACAGATATGGCTGCTACGGCAACGCCAACACTGTCGCTCCTCTGAAGGTTGACAAGATCGAAAACAACACTCCTGTGTTCTCGATGGTTAAGGTCAATGGCGAATACCCAACTGAAACCTACACCGAAACCTACATCAACACCGACCAATGCTGGTCACTGATGTTCGGTCTGAAGTATAGCTTCTAATAAGGATTCCGACCTAACATTAAGGAGACTGATTTACAGTTTTCTATAACGATAAGGAGGCTGGCCATAGGTCAGCCTCCTTTATTTTTTTTTGTAATACTAACGGAGCGGCTCACCTTTTTTATATATTTGCAGTTTGGTTTAAAGTGGAATTCATTACACATTCAAATAACCTAATTATTAACATTAAATTATTATCTATGAAAAAGTTATTTACTTTTTTCGTGGCAATGATTGCCTCCATCAGTTTGATGGCACAGGTGACATCATCAAGCATCAGCGGTAAGGTGACCGACGCTAACAAGGTCGCTTTGGCTGGCGCTACTGTTGTCGCTACTCACACCCCATCAGGTTCGCAGTACTACTCTGTGGCCGATGCCAACGGTGCTTACCGTTTGCTCAACATCCGTCCCGGTGGCCCTTACAAGATCGAGGTCCGCATGGTCGGCTTCCAAACCACAGTTCAAGATGGTATCAGCGCAACGCTGGGTGAAACCAAAATCTTGAACTTCAAGATGCAAGAAGAATCGATTGGCTTGGGTGAAGTCACCATCGCTGGTGAGGCTATCCCAAGTGGCATGGACAGCGACCGCGCTGGTGCCACCACCGCCATCACTTCAGAGCAAATCACCAACCTCCCAACGGTTAGCCGCAACCTGAACGACATTTTGTCGCTCACCCCACAAGCTGCTTCCAACACTAGCGGTTTGGCTATCGGTGGTGGTAACTACCGTCAGTCGTACGTCACCGTCGACGGTGCTGCTTTCAACAACGCTTTCGGTATTGGTCAGAACCTGCCTTCAGGCGGTAGCCCAATCTCACTGGACGCTCTGGAACAGATGACCATCAACGTCACTCCTTTCGACGTCCGTCAGAGCGGCTTCACCGGTGGTGCTATCAACGCCGTCACCAAGAGCGGTACCAACGAATGGCATGCTACCGTTTACGATTACTTCCAGAACAACAACCTGAAAGGTTACTATGTTAACGACAATGCACTGACCAACACCTATGCCCTGAACAACACCACAGGCTTCTCAGTTGGCGGTCCTATCGTCAAGAACAAGTTGTTCTTCTTCATCAATGCTGAATATACTGCCGACGACCTCCCAGGCTCGAACAGCGTGGCCCGTACTGACGAAAGCCAAGCTTTCGGCGAAGACGTCAACGAAAACCGTCCTACCGTTGCAAAGATGGACGAAATCAAGGGCTTCCTGGCTAGCAAATTCAACTACGACCCAGGCCGTTACCAAGGCTATTCACTCTCGACCCCTGACTACAAGGTCTTGGCTCGTTTGGACTGGAACATCAACGAAAACAATAAGTTGAACGTCCGTTTCAGCAACACCCACTCTGGCTATTCCAACAACCCATCATCATCCATGTCGCCTCTGGGCGCTACCAACACCAACTATACCTATAATGGTGTTGCTTACAGCTTCAACCGCTACAGCGAAGGCCGTCAATCAGCTTACGCTCTGCCTTTCGAAAGCGCTCGTTACCTCCAAGAACAGAACTTCATGTCAGCTGCTGCTGAATTGAACACCCGCGTGATGGCTGGCCGTGGCAACAACATGGTCCGCTTGGCTTGGTCACATCAATATGAACCACGTTCATTCCAAGGCGACTTGTTCCCAACCGTCGACATTCTGAGCACTGAAGGCTGCGCTGATGGCCGTACCGCTATGTACACCAGCTTTGGTCCAGACCCATTCACCTATGGTAACCTCCGTGACGTTCAGACCGCTATCGCTACTGACGAATTCACTTGGGCTACTGGCATCCACAACTTCACCGCTGGTTTGCAATATGAATGGAACCGCACCCAAAACGGCTTCATGCAAGGTGGTGCTGGTTGGTATATCTACAACTCATGGGAAGACTTCGTAGCTGACGTCACCGATGGTTCCGCTACTCCTGCCCTCTACATGATCACTCACGGTAACAACAACGAGTTGGAACAGATGTTCCCATCCTTCGACTATGCACAAGGCTCGGCTTACTTCCAAGACGAAATGAACCTCAGCGAATACTTCAAACTCGCTGCTGGTCTCCGCCTCGAAATGCCTTACCTGAGCAATCCTAACAACAATTTCAACAAGGACTTCGCTGAAGTTGCTGCTGCTAACCCAGAAACCTCTTTCGCTGGCCTCAGCACTGACGACCTCCCAAGCCTCAGAGTGAGCGTTTCACCTCGTATCGGCTTCAACTGGGACATTCTCCACGACCGTAGCCTCATCCTCCGTGGTGGTAGTGGCCTCTTCACCGGCCGTATCCCATTCGTGTGGATGGTTTCTGCAATGGGTAACGCTAACGTCCTCCAGAACCAATACATCGCTAACGCTTCAACTGGCCTGAACCCAATCCACTTCCACCAGAACATCGCCGATCAATTGGCAGAAGTCTATGGTGGTTCTTTCCAAGCTCAAGACCTTGCAGCTCCTACCGCTGCTACCATCATCTCCAAGGA
Source organism: Bacteroidales bacterium (assembly GCA_045627065.1). Classification (GTDB taxonomy): domain Bacteria; phylum Bacteroidota; class Bacteroidia; order Bacteroidales; family F082; genus Limimorpha. Next base: position 42,863 of record JAZQMX010000028.1, read on the forward strand.
CCTCAAGATGCCTTCGGCATGGAAGAGCTCTCTCGGTTTGGATGCTAAGCTCCCTGGCGGCATCAAGGCTACTTTGGAAGGCATCTTCAGCTACAACTACAATGAAGTGTATGCTACACAACTCGGTTACAGACAAGACGGCGAAGTTACCCTCGACGGTGAACACGAAGCACGCGAAAAGTGGGTTTCAGAAGGCGTTAAGAACAGCGCTGGCGCTACGATGACTGGTTACTACCTCCACAACGAAAGCGACCTCCACGGCTACTACTACAGCGTCAATGCTCAGTTGAGCAAGGACTTCGACAACGGCCTCGGCCTGATGGCTGCTTACACCCACAGCGGTGCCAAGAGCCTCAGCGACGGCAGCGGCGACCAGATCTCTGAATTCGTCAACACCTACAACGTGAACGGCAACAACGCTCCTGAACTCGGTTACTCCAACTACGTTGCTCCTAACCGCGTCATCGCCAACCTCAACTACCACTTCACTGAAGGCAAGCTCGGCACCAACGTCGGCCTCTTCTACGAAGGCTTCAACATTGGCTACTACAGCGGTTACTCATACTCGAGAGTCTCTTACGTCATGAACAACGTCAGTGGTACTTCAGCTTATCAGCTCCTTTACATCCCAACCAATGAAGACCTCAACAACATGACCTTCGTTGACGAAGACAACAAGGCTGCCTTCAAGAGCTTCATTGAGAACGACGACTACATGAGCACACACCGTGGCCAATACGAACAACGCAATGCTATCGTTGCTCCTTGGCTCAACCGCATCAACTTCCACATCGCTCAAGACTTCAACTTCAAGGTTGCTGGCAAGACCAACACCATCGAAGTCGCTGCTGATGTGAAGAACATTGGCAACCTCCTCAACCACAAGTGGGGTTCATACAAGGTTTTGAGCAACAACGTTGTCCTCAACTACGACAACAATGGTGTCTACACCTTCACCGAACCTACCTGGAAGGACTACGCCAACACCGCTTCAACTTGGTCAGCTGTCTTGAGCTTGCGTTATAAGTTCTAATAACTGATTAAGTTATCCATCAAAAAAGCACCTCGTTTGAGGTGCTTTTTTTGTTTATTCCGACCAAGGGAACATCGCCAAGCGGTAAGGAGCAAAGCCCATTGGGATGAGCTCCAGCTCCACGTCGTGTTGCTTCACGCTTGGTTCCGTCACAGGCAGCTTCGGGTCGCCCTTGTCGGGTTCCCATTCGATGAGGTCAGCCTTCACCTTAATATTAATAGGCGCGGCATCCTTGCCCCAACGGAAATAGGCGGGCAGGTCCTTGAAACTCACCTCGGCCTCGTCGAGCGAATGTGAGTTCAAGGCATAACGGAACTCGTGCCAACGTTCCTCGTTGAGCTCGTAGTAGTTGCCTTCCTTGGCTTGCAGGTTAAGGGCGAATACCAAAGGACCGTAGGTGACGAGACCGTATTTTCCGCCATCTACAAAGCCGCTATATTCGTAGGCAGCGCTGGCGGGCTCCATGATGCCCCAATAGGGCTGCGTGCCGTTGAAGTCGGCAAACTGCTCCTTGCCCTTGACCAAGGTCGGCTGCATCTTCAGGCGAAGCTCTACGACGTCGCCTTTCTGCCATTCCCTAGCGATGTGGAAGAAGCCATCACGTGGAGCCAGCCTCATGCGCGTCCCATTGATAATGACTTCATATTGTTCGCACCACTCAGGCATACGCAGTTTCAATGTCTCATCGTTCGGTATCGCGTTGATATTGAGTACGATGCTTTCTTCAAAAGGATAATTCGTAACCATCTGTATATCATAACGGCCATCCTTGGTCTTCAGGTGAGCGGGACCATAGCCGAGCACCATCAACTCGTTTTGCTGGTTGTACATGAACATATTGATAATGTAGTTCGGCAAGGCGCGGTTGATGTTGGCCGAACAGCAAGTCGGGTCATGGATCACCTTATAATATTGTCCGTCATCACGGATCTTGAGGTGCACGCCAGGGATGCGGTTCATGGCATTGGTATAGACGCTCAAGTCGAAATAAGCGCTCACCGAGGTGGCCAAGGCATTGAACACATCACGCTCGATACGGTCACCATAACGGCTGTCGCCTGTGGCACGTGCCATCCAGATGTTCGACCAAAGGAAATCCGACACGTCGCAAGCCTCTGCAGCCTCGAAGGCACCGATGCCGTGGAGGTATTCGTTGGACGAGTTGGCTCCGTGAGGCAACACGAAATGCTGCTGCAAGAACTCGTATGCATTGACTGAAGCCGCCAGATAATCGGGATTACCGTTCCAGGTATAGGCTGCAGCGCAGAGCTTGGCGTTCTCGTTGAAGGTCACGCCATGGCAGATGGCGGAACGCATGAAGTTCCTGTCGATTGCCCACGACTGCAGGTAGCCACTCTCGTAGTTCTTGAACACCTGCATGGCGCGGTCAGCATAGAGTTTCTTGCCCGTCAGGCGGCTGAGTTCGAGCATGTTCTCCAAACCAACGATCTTACGCATGCCATCCAACTCGACACCACTCAGCGGATATTTCTCTTGTTTCCTGTCGAAAATCGGGAACTCATCGTACACGTTCTCGAGCATCTGAAGCACACTCTTGTTGCCCGTGGCCGAATAATAAGCCAAGGCTGCGCGGCCAAACACCGCTTCGCTCCAGTACATGCCGTAGTCGCCTTCGGTAGAGCCCCATTTCTCGACATAGTCCTTGTTGTTCGACATGATATAGCCATTGGGCTTCTGGCGTGCCACCACCGCTTCCATGATGCGGCGTGAGCGGTTCATCAGCAGCGTGTCGTCCATGATGAAACCCAGTCGCGTGACGCCATCGACGTAGTAACCCGTCTGTTCGTAATGCCACCAGCCTCTCTCGTCGGCACTCCCCCACCCTTTCACGAATTCGGTGAAGTTATCGCCCAGGTTCTTGGTCAGGCCACGGGTAGCCATGCCACACCAGTCGTGGAGCCAGCCCTCGGGTTTCACCTCGCCCACGGCAAAAGGCACATACGATTCTTTCACATTCTGCGCTTTTGTCGGGCTGACAAATAAAGTCGACAACGCAATGGCAATCAATAAGTTTTGCTTTGTTTTCATATTTATTTCACCTTTAAAGATGCGCAAAGTTAGGAAAAATAGTATCTTTGCAAATCGATAAACGATTGAGAATTTTGGTTTTAGTTTAAATAATCATGTTTGAGGAAGACGAAGAATACGAGGAATATGAAGAAGAGATGAAGAAGGCGCTGACTCGTTTTGAGGATATGTTGGAGACAGGCGAGACAGATTATTTCGACAGCGAAGAACTGGAATACATCATCGATGAGTACATTCAGAAAGGCAATTTGAAGAAATCGCGCCGCGCCATCGATTTGGCCATGGCCCAGCATCCCGAGAGTAACATGTTGAGAATCAAGGAAGCACGTCAGCTGCTTTTGGAGAATCATCCCCAAGATGCCTTCGAGATCATGCAGCACGTCGAACGCGACGATGAAGACCCTGACTATTTTCTCACGCTTGGTTCGTGTTTGGCTGCCTTGGGCAAGTCGGAAGAAGCCATCGACAACTACCTCACCGCCCTGCCCTATTTCGACGAGGACGAGAAGTATGACCTCTACAACGCCATCGCTTTTGAGTACAACGGCCTCCGCGAATACGACCTCGCCTTGGAGTTCTACAAGAAAGCGCTGCCTTTTGCCGACGAGCCCGACACCATATATCACGAAATCAGATGCTGCTTCCTCTGCGCTGACCGCAAAGACGACGCGCTAGCCTTCTTCCAAGGCCTCGTGGACGAGAACCCGCTCAACAGCAAGGCATGGTCGAACATCGGCGACATCTACCGCATGAGTTTCCAATACGAAGAGTCCATCGATCCCTACGAGTTCGCCCTCTCCATCGACCCTGAAGACCTCTGGGCCAACATGCACCTCTCTGATATCTACTACGAACTCGGCCGTTACCAAGAAGCCATCGACACACTCAACGAAGCCCTGCGCCATGGCGTGGAGACCTCGATGATCCGTTCGTCGCTGGGTGACTGTTATTATCGGCTCAACGACCTCGAAAGCGCTGCCGAGAACTTCCAGAAAGCCATCGACATCAATCCTATTCAAGGTGCAGGATGGGCTGGCATGGGCTATATCTACAGTGACCGTGGCGACAGCAAGCAAGCCATCAGGCACTTCAAGAAAGCCTACGACCTTGAGCCTTGGGAGACCGATTACCTCTACTCCATCGCTGCCGACTACCGCAAACTCAACGACTTCGACCACGCCATCGAGTATCTGAGGAAGATCGAAGCACAAAACCCTTCCGATCCCGACTCCTATTTCTATATCGCCGACCTCTATGGCGAACTCGACAAGATAGATGACGCCATCGAGACCATCAAGACCGGCTTGTCCAAGACCAACAACGACCCATCGTTGCTCTATCTCCTCGCCTACGCCTGCTTCGTGAAAGGCGACCATCAGCAAGGCCTCAGCGCCCTCGACCAAGCCCTCACCGCCGACTTCGAAGGCTATAGGGACTTTATCGAATACGACAAGGAGCTCCTCGGCAACGACATCGACATCATCGACCTGATTGCGCAACACAAGACGCAACACGAAAACGAATCCAATACACAAAGCAATGAGAATTAAAGACTTCCTATACATCTTCCTGATCTCCATGGTGCCCATCGTCGAGTTACGCGGTGCCATCCCCGTAGCCGTAGCCATGGGACTCCCCACCATCCCCACCTTCATCGTCTGCATCATAGGCAATATGCTGCCCGTCCCCTTCATCTTCTTCTTCGCACGTAAGATATTGGAATGGGGCAAGGACAAGAAGGTCATCGGCAGGTTCTTCACCTGGTGTCTCCAGAAAGGCGAAAAAGGCGGAGCCAAGCTTACCGAGAAAGCAGGACGCGGCATCTACTGGGCCTTGCTGCTCTTCGTCGGCATCCCGTTGCCCGGCACCGGTGCTTGGACAGGCACCCTCGCCGCCAGTTTCCTCGACTTGGATTTCAAGAAAAGCGTGATAGCCGTCATCGGAGGCGTCCTCCTGGCTGGTGTCATCATGTTCGTTGCCTCCTACGGTGTCGTGGGTGGTGTTAACCTCATCAAATCATGAAAATCTACGGACTCATCGGCCACCCGCTGAAACACTCCTTCTCAGCGCAGATGTTCAACGGCATGTTCCAATACGAACAGCTCGACTGCCGTTACCGCAACTTCGACCTGAAGAGCCTCGACGAGCTGAAACCACTCCTCGAGAGCCTTCCCGAACTCAGCGGATTCAACGTCACCGTGCCCTACAAGGAAGCCATCATGCCGCTTCTGGACGAAATCGACCCTAAGGCGAAAGAAATCGGAGCCATCAACACGGTGAAAATCAGCGAAGGAAGACTGATAGGCTACAATACCGACGTCTATGGCTTCGAGAGACTTCTGGAGATAGCCCTAAATGGGAAAAACATCGAGCATGCCTTGGTGCTGGGCACGGGTGGTGCTTCGAAAGCCGTACAATATGTGCTGAGACATAAGCAGATACCCTTTTCGTTGGTCAGCCGAGATGCCGAAAAAGGTGATTACACTTACGACACCCTCACCGACGAGGTGCTGCGCCAAAACCACCTCATCGTCAACGCGACACCCGTGGGCATGTATCCTCATGTCGATGACTTCCCAGAGATCCACTACCACGTCCTCGGCAAGCAGCACGTCCTCATCGACCTCATCTACAATCCCAAGGAGACCGCTTTCATGGTCCTGGGCAAGGACTGGGGTGCCAAAGCCTATAACGGCATGGTCATGCTCGAAGAGCAAGCCAAGCGCGCTTGGGAGATATTCAAATAATTTCATACTTTTGCACCATGACTAGAAGCAAGATAAAAAAACAACCCGAATACATGGAAGACGTGCTCATCGTCGATGCCGGATCAGAAGGCATGTCGGTGGCCAAGCCCGAAGGCAAAGTCGTCTTCATCCCCTTTGGCGTCCCTGGTGATGTCGTTGACATTGAAGTGTTTAAGCGCAAGAAGAATTTCTTCGAAGGCCGCATCCTGAACTTCAAGAAATACTCTGAGAAACGCACCCAGCCCGTCTGCGAGCACTTCGGTCTCTGCGGCGGCTGCAAGTGGCAACACATGGACTACCAGTGGCAGATCTACTACAAGCAGAAACAGGTGAAGGACAACTTCGACCGCATCGGGAAGATAGAATACCCTGAGATTAGGCCGATATTGGGTTGCGAGCGTATCTTCTTCTATCGCAACAAGCTGGAGTATGCCTTCAGCAACCGCAAATGGCTCACCGATGGCGCTCCTGTGGGCACCCACGACGAAGAGGCCTGCAAAGGCGTAGGTTTCCACCTGCCACAGCTCTTCGACCGTGTCGTCGATATCGAGAGATGTCATCTGCAAGCCGACCCTTCCAACGACATCCGTCTATTCGTCAGGAAGTTCACCTTGGACCGCAAGATCTCCTATTATAACGTCCGCGCCCACGAAGGGCTGATGCGCAACCTCGTCATCCGCTGCAACTCGAAGGGCGAGTTCATGGTCATCCTTGTCATCAACGAGGAGAGTGCTGTCATCCGCAACGAGCTCGTCCCGATGCTGGAGATGGCCTTCCCGCAGATTGTCAGCCTGTTGCTCATCGTCAACCCCAAGATGAACGACGTCATCAACGACCTGCCTTTCGAATGCCTGAAGGGCGACCCGTTCCTCATCGAGACGATGCAGTCGCCACGACCTGGTTTCGACGACCTCAAGTTCCGTATCGGACCAGTGTCGTTCTTCCAAACCAATGTCTATCAAGCGGAACGGCTCTACCGCACCGCCTTCGATTTGGCCGACGTGAAGGGCGACGAGCTGATGTATGACCTCTATACGGGCACGGGCACCATCGCACAGTATTTCTCGCGCTTCGTGAACAAGGTCGTCGGCATCGAATACGTAGAGGAAGCCATCCGCGACGCCAAGGTCAATGCTGAGATCAACGGCATCACCAACTGCACGTTCTATGCGGGCGACATGGCAAAGGTGCTCACCGACGACTTCATCGCCGCCAACGGCACGCCCGACTTCATCGTCACCGACCCGCCACGTGCCGGCATGGCCGAGAGCGTGGTGGAACAGCTACTGAAGATACGTGCCAAGAAGATCGTCTATGTCAGCTGCAACCCAGCCACCCAAGCCCGCGACCTCCAACTCATGGACGCTGCCTACCAGGTGATGGCCGTACAGCCCGTCGATATGTTCCCCCACACGCAACACGTCGAGAACGTGGTGCTGCTGAAGCTGAGAGGATAAGCACTGGCGCTATTTCAGCAGCTGATATGTGATTACTTCCACTCCGTTGCAGTCCTCATAGCCAGCATGATGGCTTCGCCTACCAAAGCCATGTCGGCTAACAGGTAATTGCTTTTGCCATGGCTGTGCCATGTTGTACCGGCTATCTCGCCCGTCCTCAACATGCTTTTCCGCAAGTCCCAGTCTTCGAAAAAGGTGACGCTTCCAACTCCAAAAGCCGTTCCCGTAGGACTAAGATTGCAGATGATAGGACCAGCATCAATGTCCATCCCGAGCCAGCAGCGCCTGTCGTAATATTCCTTGAAACCCGTCATCAGTTTCCTTTGCAGGAAATGGACTTTCAATTTTTCGTATTGGTCACGGGCAAAATCCTTGTCAACAAAAGTCAGGTAATAGCAACTCAAAGCCGTATAGGAGCCTTTTATGGGCGCATTTTTGTACATGCCCATTGTTTCGTCAGGCAGGAACGACGAAATCAATTGGGTCTCAGGGTCGAGCCATTGCTGCTTAGCTTGCTCTATCCAGTTTTGTACGGTCGCTCTGTACTCGCCGTCGTTCTGTTGGGAATACAGCGACAAAGCGACTATGGCTACAAGCATATCGGGCACATAGACGCCCTCGTCGGGATAAGTCGGCAAGTTCATGTTAGGCGTGTCAAGGAGCCTGCGGTGCATGGTCTCGCAAAGCCCGCGGTATAGATCGTCGTATTTGCCATCGCCACCGATTTGCTTGTAGCCGCCTATCATCCATGCCAGGTGACTCAGATAAGAGACATGGCTTTTGTCGCCGTCAAGCGTCTCCAATGGGTCTTCGTCCCAGCGCTTGCGGTCGTATGCCCGCAGTTCGGGCGACATCACAATTTTGATCAAGCTATCGATACGGGCAATGTTTTCTTCACGTTCTTCACCGTAAATCAATGTGGTGTTTACCAATGCCGCCGACAACATGGAGCAGCTATACAAGGCCCATTCGCCTTGAAACTGCGGCCCGACGAGACGCGGCATCTCGTCGATAAGCTGCTGCGGACTTGTCATCACCTTTTCGAGCAGGAAATCACGCCGAGAAAAGATGTCTTCTTTCTCGCTGGCAAAGTCATCGTGATGCCTTGTGGCAATGCCAACCCAAACGGCTTTTACCACAACAATGGCAAGAATGACCAAAAGAACAATTAACAAGACTCTCATTTTTCGAGGTTTCATTTTCATTCACTAGGATTCAATATACACGTCCACAGCTATATTCATATAGGCGGATACTGCCAGTCACGCTAAAGCCGACAACTCTTCCATCTTTCATCTCGACAACAGCATGTTCACGCACAAGGCCCTTCCATTCATTCCAATAACAGCAATACACGTCTGCCATTACCGCACCATCAGCCTTGCTTTCTCTCATTGTCACATCTGGCAAAAGCATATTGTTTTCTTTTAATACAGAAACATCCACATCCTTTATCGGCTCAATCTCTTCCAAGTCAGATGTATCGAAAATGAACTGTCTCACAATATAGCCGCCATGCCAATGCACAGGCATAACGGTCGGCGATGTCATCAGCAAATAAACCTGCCATGCAGCTTCTGCTGAAGGATTCACACTGATATGTTCAAAGATTTCCGACGTTACCTTACCATTATGGCAGTCGTAAATGAAGAAATTCGATTCGTCACGAGCGAAATCAACTTCAGGACTTGCGATTCTGATACCAAGATGATAATCCTCATCTAAACGCAATTCGCCCAACTCATTCAGCAAATCACCTTTATCCTCGTTCCCCAATAAAAATATCTTCCTCAAGGCCTGGTGATAGGATATGCCAACTTTCGCAAAATCTGCTCTTGTTTCCTCGCCATCCATCTGGAGAGTAAGATCTATATCAGCTTGTACTTTTTCTCTCAGTGTTTCTAAATAATTCCAAAAATCGATGCCATATATCTGCTCCAAAGTAAAATGGGTTCCTTTGGCTTCGTTGAATTCGTTTAAAGGCATTATATTCCCTTTTTCGTCAATGAAAATCGTCTTATTCAATCGCAATGCTTTCCTCAAGTTCTTTGGAATACCCCAAAGCCATTTGCGATAATATAGAGCGTCAACATCATGAAAGTCAATAGTTTTATGTTGCTTATTGGTTAACCGGTTCCTGTTGTTGCGCCTCAAGAATCTATTAATTCTTTCTCTATAATCCATAATCTTGTAGTTTTTTACAAATGCAAAGTTAAAAGGATTCTCCCCTAGTGTGCAAGGGTTTTGCGGAAAAAAGTTTTCAACAGGTCGGGACCAATCCGGCCTCTGGTGAACGATATTTTTTCGGGCATGGTTTTTATTGTTTTTGCTCTTGTGGGATGAAAGACCCGTAGGGATTTATGCCAGCAAGACAAATCAAAGGCCAAGCCCTGCTTGAGACTTTGGGTTGGGTTGGTGGCATGAAGGCTCTGGAAGAGCTCATCCCACAAGAGTGTTTTTTATGTTTTTGTTAATGGAAACAATTTTTTGACAGCAAGAGGAAATCTGCAACCCTTTTTTGCACCATCAGGTATAAAGTTTCCCTTTTTAATAAGTCCTGACCAAAAGGTCCTGATCGTTTTCCTTAAATTCCAGCATGTTGGCAGCCAGGTTGTCGGCCGACTGTACCAGTGAGCAAAGCGGGCAGATCTCCTTGGCGGCGTTATAGTTGCCCTTGATGTCAGGACTTTGGAATGGCAAATCCCATGCACTCATGTGCCAACGCATGGCCATGATTTCCTCATCGCTTAAGTCGAAACCCATCCTCAGCACGACGATGACCGACTTCTCGCCATGACCAAGCGGAAAACTGCTGTAATCCACCTCGTAGCCATCGTAATCCTCCCACACACCGTAAAGGTTCTTGCGCTTCTTCACCGCTTTCTTGTAGATGTCGGCCTTGCACACATCATGCAGCAGCGAGGCGATGATGACGCTGTCTTCCGGAAGGTGAGGCTCGATTTCGGGTTTCATCTCAATCATCTGCTTGCGCAGCATGAGCGCCACCCTGCACACATTGAGAGAATGTTCGGCCAGTCCGCCGGCCTCGTTGAGATGGAACTTGGTTGAAGCAGGAGCCTCAAAGAACCCCAGTTCTTCCAGTCCATCAATGACATCTTCGATGTATTCGCGTTTGGTTGATTTCAACAACCTGACAATTTCGTCCTTGATTTGAGTGTTTGTCATAAGATTTGATTATTAGTGTTTTAAATTATTACTCTCCTTCCACAACCTTGATTTCATCTTCCGTCAGGCCGTAAAGCTGATACACCATTTGGTCAATCTG
>JAZQMX010000029.1:0-43205 GCA_045627065.1 Bacteroidales bacterium
GTGGTTCTACCAAGGTGGGCATTCCGGCTCTTCTTTGCAAGGACCATACGAATGCCAATGGAACTCCCCGTTGGAGCCTAGGGACCTTGGCCTTCGCCAGCTGCCCGACGGCCCCAACCCCGACATCCTCTGGATGGAAGCCAATGAACAGAAAGGCGGAGGCGGAATAACCATCGTCGGCAATGACGGCTCTAAGACTAAGTATTCGCCTGGGATGACATATAAAGGAAAGGATGTTTATACGGGGAAGGTTGTCAATGCTTTAAACAAGTTGATGGGAACAATTGAAGGCAAAATAATAATCGAACGTATTGCCGCTTCTAAGAACACTTTCGAAATCAAACCAGACAAAGAGAAAAAAGGGAATAGATTTGAGGAAGATTCAAACCCTCAAGCGTATGCAGAATACTATAAGCATTCAAATCCTGAAGCGTACCAAGATTTTCTTGATCATGGAATTGATATGACTGCTGGATCAGGTGGCACCATTTATTGGTCGTCTTATTTAGGAGAAGTATATACGACTGACGGAACAAACACTTCACCTACTACCAATTTAGGCCACGAACTTAAACATGCTGCGGATGCAGATATGGGACTTTTAGTTGATAAAGAATACGATCGTACTAAACTATATGAATGGAGAGCCGTCTATAGTGAAAACAACATGCGTCAAGCCTTGGGGTTGCCCCTTAGAATGGGATTCGGTAATGATTCAAAATCCGAGTATCATGTACGAACAATAATGCTAGAAAATAATAATAATCGTTGGTCTATCATATTCCCTCCCAGTCTGCCTTGGTTGCCTTAATACGCGCGATTATTGTTGAAAAGAAAGGAATATCTAAATATGTAACTACCATGAAAACAATAAGAAATTTGACCATTGCAATGGCTCTATTATCATTGTTCATCCAATTTACATCTTGTTCATCGATGAAGCTCGAACAACAATGTTCACATATTGAGTGTTTTAGCATTCAAGTACCCAAAGATTGTTTCTTGGCAGCTCATTTTGTTGGAGAAGGCGAAGAAGAAGTGATCTATATGCGTGAAGATTCTGCTTGTATTTATGTTTCAAGTTCTGACCACTCTCCCAATGATTCAAACATAAGGGCTCTTGCTGACAGCATCGTTAAACTTAGATACCAACGAAATGACGTATTTAAGGAACTAGATAGTTTAATAGGGTATGAAAAATTTCCGATTCGTTCTGACACATTCGAATTACAAGGAATTGATTCGGCTGGCTTATATTGGAAAGATATTATATACGATCGTCCATCTACATTGTACAGTATCGGAATTAGCATCGGCTATTCCAATGTTCCTAAGGCAGACAAGGTGATTTTCGATAAGGCACTCACCACATTCGTGGAAAAGGGAGATCAAGAAAGACTAGATGAATGCATTGAATTATACGGCGAACTGGAGCCGAAAGAAGTTCACATAACGCAAGATTTTGTCGGTTTCTTTGGTTGTGATTCATGTAATCTGCCAATAGACGATACGATTGTGATTACTCTTCCAAACAAAATCAATCCATCTATTATGAGCCCTTCACCAACAATAAAGGATTATTTCGCATATCATAATGGGGCTGTGTTTTTTATTTCGAAAGAGCCAAACCTATCGTCTGAATTAGAAGAAGAATTGCGTCAAAGAATAAAAAATGCACGGAATAGAATTGAGGGTTTAGACAAAAGTGAAGGTGAGAAATTCTTTGTTCCAGAGACAGCCATAAAAGAAGGCATTGATGAAAACGGCTTGCGCTGGATAACGGTGAATGAAGAATTCATGTCATTCGGTTATTCACATGTTCCTCAAGAGCACAAGTGGTATTTTGACATGATTCTTGAGAGTTTCTACAAAAAGACGCCGAGCTATCAAGAGGTGTTTGAAGAGATGTCAAAGGAACTGTAGTTTCTGTTAGCTATGACCCAAGTGCACTGCTAAACCTCTGTCGCCCCTACGGGGCTTCGCAAAGTCCCGTAGGGACGACAGACATTCAGCAGGCGGTGGAGCTATGCGGAACCCCTGCCACAACCCCACGGCGGACAGCCGCTTCGCGTCCTCGCGAACGCAGTGAAGCGAATCAGGAAAACAGTTTCTGATATACTGAAACTTTGTGATTCTTAATCAATTGTTATATAGATTGCTTCGTTCCTCGCAATGACATTGCATGTCTTGTCGATTTTCCACTTTTAACCATTGTCGTAAACTTGTCGTCTAGATTAACTACGTTGAAATGTAAATTCGGCGTAGCCAATCTTCGATTTGCTTCGTCGTTCCTCCTCGCAATGACTCTTGGTCTGGATGGCTTCGTTCCTCGCCATGACCCAAAGCGTGCGTGGGGGCAAAGCCATATTGCGCGAACTCCCATCACTTGAACTTTTTTTTTCGTAAGCATCAAATAATCCTTTTATCTTTGCACGGTTTTAATCTATGACTATGATACTAATCATCGATGCTGGCTCCACGAAGATGGAATGGGCGCTCGTTGAAGGCAACGAGACGAAGGCGCGTTTCACCACCGAAGGCTTCAACCCGAATTATTCCGACCCGAATCGTCTCACCGAGATGCTCAACCATCAGCTGCCTGCCGTTGTGCCAAATCACTTGCAATCAGTATATTACTATGGAACGGGCTGCGGTGCCGCGAAGAACTGCGACATGGTGGCCAACGCTTTTCGCCAGCGTTTTGCGGAAGCCAAAATCCACGTCACGCACGACATGATGGCAGCCGCTCATGCCGCATTGGGGAAGGAGATGGGCATCGCCTGCATCTTGGGTACGGGTGCCAACTCATGCGTTTATGATGGCGAGAAAATCGTCGAAAGAGCCGTTTCGTTGGGTTACATGGTGGGCGACGAAGGCAGCGGAGGACACATCGGTCGCGAAATCGTGAAGTCCTATTTCTACGGTTTCATGCCCGAAGAGCTGCGCCAGCAATTCAGCGAGAAATACCAGCTCACCGTGGATGATTTCGTGACGCAACTCTATCATCTGATCCAGCCCAACCGCTACTTGGCATCGTTTGCGCCATTTGCCTGTGAGCACCAACACCATCCTTTCGTCAACGAACTGATTCGGCGTTGCTTCGATGCTTTCATCCAGGCTTTCATTTGCCGATACGACAATTATAAAACACTGAAAGTGAGTTTTGTAGGTTCTGTCGCCTATCATTTCTGCGACATCCTAAAATCGTGTCTCGAAAGTCGTGGCATCACGATGGGTGAGGTGCTGCAAAACCCCATGGATGGCTTGGTGAAGTTCCATAGTTTGAGTTAGGGGAGATTCCGCATCGCTTCGCTCGCGGAATGGATTGAATGATGTTTTTGAAAGCGGCGGAAACACAGTTGATAATTATTCATTGTAGAAACCGCCGCATTAAACATTATACCATAACCTCCATTCCGCCAATGCGGAATCTTTTTTTCTTTCGTTCAAGTTTTTTTATTTGACGTTCAGAAATTTATACTATTTTTGCGCGGTTTATAACGTACTTATATCGAGGCTAAGCCTCTGATAACACTTTAAATTTAATTGAAATGGACAACAACGAACAACTTAATCAAGATTCCCCAATGATGGAAGGAATTGAGAATGAAAACATTGCACAAAACAATGTAGAGCAAACCATCAATGCTGACGACAAGAACACTATCATCAACCTGATTCAACCCAACACGCTTCCGGGTAAGGTGACAATTGAAGTCTCGACCTTGCAACAAGGTCAAGACGAAGAACTGATGCCTTTGGAAGATGAAAACGAAGAGGATGAGGAACTGATTGAAGAGAGCATTGACCTGACCGGCATGAATAAGTTGCAACTCGTTGAGATGCTCGAAGAAGTCGTGCAAAACGACGACTTGCAAGCCATTAAAGATAAGGTGGCTGCCATCCGTATCCATTTCAACAAACTGAACAAGGAAGACATGGACAACGAGTTGGAACAGTTCATCCAAAACGGCGGTTCATCAGAAGAATACCAACACACCGAAGACCCTCTCGAAGTGCGCTTCAACGAGGCATTCGGCATCTTCAAGGCCAAGCGCGCCAAGCAGAACGAGAACCTCGAAATCGTGAAGCAGGAAAACCTCGTCAAGAAACAAGCTATCCTCGAAGAACTGAAGCAAGTCATCGCTTCGGAAGAGACTCTGAAGAAGACATACGACGACTTCAAGGCCCTACAAGACCGTTGGAAGGAAATCGGACCAGTGCCAGCAACGGAAAACGCCAACCTTTGGAACAACTATCATTTCCTCGTCGAACAATTCTTCGATAAGGTCCGTATCGGCCGCGAACTTCGTGACCTCGACATGAAGAAGAACCTCGATGCTAAGATCGCCTTGTGCGAACAAGCCGAAGAACTGCTGAACGAGAAGTCGCTGACCAAGGCTTTCAAGGCTTTGCAGAAGCTCCACGACGACTGGAAGGAAGTCGGCCCGGTGCCACAAGACAAGAAAGACGAAATCTGGGAACGCTTCAAGGCTGCTACCGACAAGATCAACCAAATCCGTCGCGAACACTACGCTAAGTTGCAAGAAGAGCAAAACGCCAACCTCGCTACCAAGACCGCTCTCTGCGAAAAGGCTGAAGAGATTGTGAATGAAGAATATAACAGCGTCAACCTTTGGGCCAAGAAGTCGGAAGAACTCTCCGAACTCTTCAAGGTTTGGAAGACCGTTGGTTTGGCTTCGAAGAAAGATAACGAAGAAATCTGGGCTCGTTTCAAGGGCGCTATGGATTCGTTCTTCACCAAGAAGAAAGAATACTTCTCCACGCTGAAAGACCAGCAGACCGAGAACCTTGAACGCAAGACCCAACTCTGCGTTGAAGCCGAAGCCCTGATGGAATCGACCGAATGGAAGAAAGCCTCAGAACAACTGAAAAAGCTTCAGGAAGAATGGAAGACCATCGGCCCAGTGCCAAAACGCCACACCGACAAGATTTGGAAGCGTTTCCGCGCCGCTTGCGACACCTTCTTCAACCGCAAGAACGAACACTTCAGTGGTGTAAAGAGCGAAGAAAACGAAAACCTCGAAGCCAAGAAGGCATTGCTCGAAGAGATTAAGGCCTTCCAACTTACCGCCAGCCGCAACGAGAACATGGAAGCCATCAAGGCCTTCCAGAAGCGCTGGATTGAAATCGGTCACGTGCCGATGAAACAGAAGGACGCCATCAACGGTGAATACCGCCAGGTGATCGACGCACTGTTCGACACCATGCGCAAGAACCAGAACGAAGCCTCGACGACAGAATACCGCGAGATGCTCGAAAGCATGAAGGACGACCCAGAAGGCGGCGAGAAGATCAGAAGAGAACGCAACGTATTGCAGAACAAGATACAGAAGCTGCGCGACGAAATCGCAGTGCTCGAAAACAACATCGGATTCTTCTCCAACAGCAAGAACTCGGAGCTGATGCGTGCCGAATACGAAAAGAAGATCAACAAGGCCAAGAACGACCTTAAGGTGTTGGAAGCCAAACTGAAGATGGCTGAAGACTAATAATATGTCAAACTAAATGTACAAAAGCACCTCACACCGGGGTGCTTTTTTTGCTCAAGATGAAAATGAGACACTATAGAATCCTCTTGATGGCATGGTTTTCCGTCCTGCTTCCCATAATATCATCGGCACAACAAGTGTGGACAGTCGAAACGATTCCCAACACGCGTTTGCAAGGAAACGACATACACGTTTCCGACCCCGATGACTTGCTGTCGGATAGCTGCGAGATGCGTATCAACACCGCACTGTGCTCCATTCAGGACAAGGCTGACGTTTTCGTGGTGGCACTCACCTCGATTGGCGATGCAGACGAAGCCAAATTCGCCAACGAGTTGTTCAACCTATGGGGCATCGGCGACGCACAAACCAACAACGGCGTACTGATGCTCTTTGC
Organism: Bacteroidales bacterium; assembly: GCA_045627065.1. Taxonomy (GTDB): domain Bacteria; phylum Bacteroidota; class Bacteroidia; order Bacteroidales; family F082; genus Limimorpha. The sequence goes on from JAZQMX010000029.1 coordinate 5,911, forward strand.
CGAACAGCAACGTATCTTGAAGTTCGAGACCGGCTATGGTGCCGAAGCCACCCTTACCGACGTCCGTTGCCAAGAGATCTTCACCAAATCAATAGTTCCTTATTTCAAGCAAGGCGACTATGAAGGCGGCTTATGCTCTGGCATAGCCGAAATCGTTAACGTATTTGGCGGAACCATTCCTGACGGCTTGGTCTCCAAGATTGAGGATCCCGGCGAAGACCAGGGGAGTGGCCTGACGTGGGCATCCGGAATTTTGGCACTGCTCATGTTGGTCTTGCCCATCGTGGCATCCCTAGCTTTAATTAGTAACAGCGGTGAACGTACTGCCGGCTACAATACCCTGGATCTCGAAAAGACAATTGATGATGTGCCATATTATTCGGAAATGTTGCTGAAGTGGAGCGGAAATGCGTGGGAAAGGAAAGGATGTTTCCGCGCACTCCTGTTCGGCTTCTCGCTGTTGTTGTTCATGTTCGTCGCGTTCTTTGTGGCTTTCATGATTCTGTCCGAGTCGGAAGGAATCCGATTTGACGCCCTCCTCTTGGTGCTGTCCGTTTTCTTGTATCTCACCTATGTCTGTCTGCGTCACAACACGAAGACCTTAAAATTCGCCAAGAAACTGGCTATGACCTCTTGCACGCCTAAGGCAGTATATCAGAGCGCCTATGACTACTCGTTGACCAAGACAACTCTTTTCTTGGCTCCTTGGATAGCGTGGATCTTCCGGCGGAAATACAAGAAAATGCTTGAGAGGAGCAGCGATTTCTGCTGTCCGGAATGTCATGCTGCCATGTCGGATGACACAGGGTATTCGCTTCCTAAGGCCCAACAATTAGAAAGCAAACTTAAAGTGTTTTCCTATAGGCCTTTGCGCTGTGGAAATGGCCACGTCATGGTGATGTCGAAGGCAGGTTATAATTATGGTGTCTATTCGGTATGCTCCGACTGTGGTGCTCAAGCTGTCAAGGTCTTCAGCTCAAAAACCATTATGAAAGCCACCTCGACCACCAAAGGCTTGGTGCAGAAAGACTGCGAGTGCCAGTTCTGCGGCAAGAAATCGACCATCGAGGAAGAAATTCCCATGCATAAATCATACAGCGGATACAGTGGCGGTGGAAGCTATTCTTCCTCATCGTCATCATCTTACCACGGATCGTCATCAGGCTCGTCACATTCTTCATCTAGTGGTTCGTTTGGCGGTGGCCGAAGCGGTGGTGGTGGATATACTGGAAGGTGGTAATTTTTCTTTGCTGTACCATCGATGCTGTTGACAATAATTTCTTATTTTTGCGCAACATTAATTCTCAATAAACAATCATGACAATTCAAGAACTTGAAAGAACTGCTTCGCAGGTGCGCCGCGACATCATCCGCATGGTTCATGGCTGCCAGTCGGGTCACCCAGGCGGTTCTTTGGGTGCCACTGATATCGTGACAGCCCTTTATTTCGACCAAATGCAAATCGACCCTGCCAACTTCCGCATGGATGGGGTAGGAGAAGACATGTTTTTCCTTTCCAACGGCCACATCAGCCCGATGTTCTACAGCATCTTGGCTCACCGCGGTTATTTCCCAGTCAGCGAGTTGGCTACCTTCCGCCGCCTCGGTACCCGTCTGCAAGGTCACCCCACAACGGCTGAAGGCCTGCCTGGCGTCCGCATCGCCTCTGGCTCACTCGGACAAGGTTTATCAGTAGCTGTTGGTGCAGCCCAAGCCAAGCGTCTCAATGGTGACGAGCATCTTGTCTTCGTCCTCATGGGCGACGGTGAGCAAGAGGAAGGCCAAATCTGGGAAGCCGCTATGTATGCTCCCGCAAAAGGCGTCGATAACCTCGTGGCTATCATCGACTACAACAAGAAGCAGATTGACGGCTCTACCGACGACGTGATGAACCTCGGCGACATGCGCGCCAAATACGAAGCCTTTGGCTGGGATGTCATCGAGATCGACGGTAACAACATGCAAGCTGTGGTCAATGGCTTGAATTTCGCTCGCCAGAATGCACATCAAGGCAACCCACAACTCATCCTTGCTCACACCGAGATGGGTATGGGTGTCGATTTCATGATGGGTACGCACAAATGGCACGGCTCGGCACCTAACGACGAGCAAGCCGCTAACGCATTGTCACAATTGGAAGAAACTTTAGGAGATTATTGATTATGGATTTCACAGTACAAAATAACAAAGATACAAGATCGGGATTTGGCGAGGGTTTGCTTGAAGCGGGCCGCCGTAATCCTAAAGTGGTGGCTTTTTGCGCCGACCTCACTGGCTCATTGAAGATGGGCGATTTCGCAAAGGAATTTCCAGAACGTTTCTTCCAGACGGGCATCGCCGAAGCCAATATGATTGACATGGCTGCCGGCATGGCCTTGAGCGGTTTCGTTCCGTTCACAGGCACCTTTGCAGCCTTCTCAACAGGTCGCGTCTATGACCAAATCCGTCAGAGCGTGGCCTATTCCAACAAGAATGTGAAGATTGCGGCTTCTCACGCTGGCGTTACGCTTGGCGAAGACGGTGCCACACACCAGATTCTGGAAGACATCGGCCTGATGAAGATGCTGCCTAACATGACGGTCATCGTTCCTTGCGATTTCAACCAGACGAAGGCCGCTACCATTGCTGCGGCTGAATACGATGGTCCTGTCTATCTGCGTTTTGGCCGTCCGAAAGTACCGAACTTCACACCTGTAGATGAAAAGTTTGAAATCGGTAAAGCCCAAATGCTGCAAGAAGGCACCGATGTCACCATCTTTGCTTGCGGTCACCTTGTGTGGAAAGCCGTTCAGGCACTGCCGATTCTGAAGGAAATGGGCATCAATGCAGAGTTGATTAACATTCACACCATCAAGCCTTTGGATGTTGATGCCGTGCTGAAATCGGTGGCTAAGACAAAGTGCGTTGTCACTGCTGAAGAACATCAACGCAACGGCGGATTGGGCGATAGCATCGCTCAAGTGTTGGCTATGAACAATCCATGTCCGATGGAAATGGTGGCTGTCAACGATGTGTTTGGCCAAAGCGGCACGCCCGACGAATTACTGAAGGCTTATCATCTCGATACGCCAGACATCGTCGAGGCTGTTAAGAAAGTCATTAAACGTAAATGATTATGGGCAAACTGTTTAAACTGTCGTTCATCGCATTGGCACTCATGGGCTTAGTGTCGTGCCAACAAAAAGAAGAAGTAAAAGAGGAACCTAAGGCCATGAACGTCATCTATATGATCGGTGACGGTATGTCGTTGCCTCAAGTCTACGGCTCCATGATAGCAACGGGCCAAGACCTAGCCTTCTGCCAATTCCCCTATATAGGCGTCGTGGACACCCATTCGGCCAGCAATGTCATCACCGACTCGTCGGCCAGCGGTACGGCTTTGTCGTGCGGCAAGAAGACGAAGAATGGCATGGTGGGCATGGATGCAGATACAGTTGCCGTGGAATCTATCCTCAAGGTCATGGCACAACAAGGCAAGGCAACGGGCCTCGTGGTGACGAGTTACATCACGCACGCCACACCCGCTGTGTTTTATGCCCAAGTGCCGAAGCGCTCCATGTATGAAGAAATTGCCCTCCAGATGGCCGAGTCGGAATACATCAACGTCGCCATCGGCGGCGGACGCAAGCACTTCACCCAACGTGAAGACAGCCTCAACCTCGTCGAGCGTATGGTTAACGAACTTGGTTGGAAGGTATATGACACCCTCAACGAAATCGATACTACCTGCCTGAAATATGCTGTGTTGGCTGCCGACGACCATATGCCAAGATATGCCGAACGTGGCGATTTCCTGTCGCGTGGTGTGAAGACAGCTCTTGCCACCCTTGATGACAATGCCAACGGTTTCTTCCTCATGGTGGAAGGCTCGCAGATTGACTTTGAGGCACATAACAACGATTCAGTTGGCATCGTGAACGAAGTAGTTGATTTCAGCGACGCCATCAACGTGGCGCTCGAATATGCCAAGACGCACGACAACACCCTCGTCGTTGTGGCAGCCGACCACGAAACGGGCGGGATGACCCTCATCGATCCTAAGGGACATTATGCCGATCCTGCCTTCCGCTTCTCCACTTATAGTCACACCTGTCTGCCTACTTTGGTTTACGCCTACGGTCCTGGAGCCGAACAGTTCACTGGCTGGATGCAGAACTCCGACCTGAAGGCTAGAATCATGAAGGCTTGCGGAATGGAAATCGTGGAACAGGACGTGGAAACCGACACCATCCCACAGATTGCTCCTATCAAGGCGAACTTTGATACTAAAGTCGAATAAATAGCGTTTAGCAAGCATGAAGCTGTCCATCGTCATCGTCAACTATAACGTTGAATATTTCCTCGAACAATGTCTTTATTCGGTGCGTCGCGCCCTACAAGGCATTGAAGGGGAGGTATTTGTGGTGGACAACAACTCCGTTGATGGTTCGTTGAAGATGTTGGCGCAGAAGTTTCCTGAGGTGAAGGTCATCGCCAACAAGGAGAACGTGGGCTTCAGCCGCGCCAACAACCAAGCCATCCGTATTTCTACAGGTGAGTATGTGTTGCTGCTTAACCCCGATACCGTTGTTGAGGACGACACCTTCTCGAAATGCCTCGATTTCATGGATAGCCATCCCGATGCCGGTGGACTAGGCGTGAAGATGGTGGACGGCAAAGGCAACTTCCTTCCCGAATCGAAACGTGGTCTGCCAACGCCTACAGCAGCTTTCTACAAGATGTTTGGCCTGGCCAAACTTTTCCCGCATTCCAAACGTTTCGCCCATTATTACATGGGGCATCTTCCTGACGACGAAACCAACGAATGTGAGATTCTGGCAGGTGCCTACATGCTGATGCGCCGCGAGACCTTAGATAAGGTCGGGCTGTTGGACGAGACTTTCTTCATGTATGGCGAAGACATCGACCTGTCATATCGCATCACGTTGGGCGGATATAAGAACTATTATTTCCCCGAAACGCGCATCATCCACTATAAAGGTGAGAGCACCAAAAAGACCAGCGTCAATTACGTCTTCGTGTTTTATCGCGCCATGGAGATCTTCGCCAAGAAACACTTTGGCAAGACATGGGCTTCGTCGTTCTCATTCCTTATTAATTTAGCCATTTATTTCAAGGCTTTCTTGGCTCTGGTATCGCAGTTCTTCCATAAGGCTGCGGTTCCATTCCTCGATGCCGTGTTAGGATATGGCGGCTTGGCTACCATCAGCTATTTTTGGGGCCATGCTCGCATCTACGAAGTGGGCACTTATCCTCCAGTTCTTTTTGCAGCGGTATTACCTGTATATATCCTAATCTGGCTCGCTTGCGTCTATTTTTCAGGAGGTTACGACAAGCCCTATAACATCGGCAAGAGTTTGTTCGGCGTTGCGATAGGTAGCGCTGTGGTCTTGGTTTTGTATGCTTTGTTACCTGAAAGTATGCGTTTCTCTAGAGCCTTGATCTTGTTTGGAATGTTGTGGCTGGCAATAGTGATGTCCATTATCAGAAGTGTTGGCATACTGCTTGGCAGCGATTCGTTCCAATCGCGCAAGACGGTGAAAAAGCGTTTCTTGGTGATTGGAAGTCCAGAAGAGACCAAACGTGTTGAGGCTTTGCTCGATAGCACTTCCATCAAGCCCGATTTCGTTGGATTGGTCTATAGCGAAACGCAAGGTGAAGTCCCTGAAGGCTTTATCGGCAATATGACACAAGTGCCCGACATCATACAAATTTACAAGATTACGGAAATCATTTTCTGCTCAAAGGATGTTTCGCATCAAGTTATCATTGATAAGATGGTGGATTGGCACGACTTCAATGTGGATTACAAGATTGCTCCCGAGGACAGCCTTTCCATTATCGGCAGCAACAGCATCAACACCCGTGGCGACCTATATACCGTTGACATTAAGGCTATTGACACCACTTCGAACCGCCGTAACAAGCGTCTCTTCGATGTGTTGGTGAGTTTCTTCAGCATCGTGTTTTGGCTGCCTTTGGCACTGGTTGTGAAAAAACCTTGGCAATTCCTGAAGAATGCTGTAAAGGTGCTGTTTGGTCGTCGCACTTGGGTAGGTTATTGCCCACAAGCCGATGACGCCCAAAAACTTCCAAAGATTCGGACGGGTATTTTCAATCCAGCATCGTATCTGGAAAAGAGCGAAACCATTGATGCCGATTTCATGAATCAGCTCAACCTTTTGTATGCCCGCGACTATACCGTTTGGAAAGACGCTGAGATTTTTTTCAAATCATTACGTTAATGTAGAGACGCGCCATGGCGCGTCTTTGTGTTTTGTTCGTTATTATATGAGACGCACCATGGTGCGTCTCTACAATACAGATTGATTATCTGGCGTGATGGAATCCATCCACCTTGTTCCAATCGCCGCGGGTGAAATCGGGCATGGCCACAGGCATTCCGCCATTTTCGATTGAGGCTGATGACAATTCGCCAAGGCACGACCATTCGGCGGCATCATATACATCTTCATCCAAAGGAAGACCATGGTGTAAGCAGTAAATCAAGCGGTAGTCCATAATGAAATCCATACCACCGTGGCCACCCACTTCCTTAGCTTTGCTTTCGATTTCCTTGGCAATAGGAGGGAGGTAGGCCGACATTAGTGTGTCACGCAACCAGGCCGGTGCAAAGCCGTGAGGCGAGATGCGCTCGTGGTTTTCGGGCATCAGTCCTTCAGGCAGGTTCTCTTCCTTTACGGTAAAGCCTTCGATTGGGTATTTGTTGGCAAAGCCCTCGGTGCCTGTGAGTTGGTACATACGATTGTAGGGACGTGGGGTATAGACGTCATGCTCGATGAGCAAGGTCTTACCCAATTCAGTCTGAATCATCGTCGTCTGCATGTCGCCTTCGGCGAACTCTTCTGTGCCCATCTTTTCCTTGCCGAGTTTCTTGCCATTGATAGAAGGTGTCGTCATGGCCACAAGGGTCTTCATGCGATCACCGCGGTGGATGTTAAAGGCTTGGCAGAGAGGTCCTAAGCCATGGGTAGGGTAGACGTCACCACCATGTTTTTGGTTGAAATCGAGACGCCAGTTTTCGTAATATTCATTCCAGTAGGGCTCAAGGTTATGGATATAGGCACCTTCGCCATGAATCAGTTCGCCAAGCAGGCCTTGTTGAGCCATGTTGAGTGCGGTGAGTTCGAAGAAGTCGTAGCAGCAGTTCTCGAGCATCATGCAATGGCGCTGGGTCTGCTCAGCCACATCGACAAGTTGCCAGCATTCATCAATAGAAGTGGCGGCGGGCACCTCGACGGCGACGTGCTTTCCGTGTTGCATAGCATAGACAGCCATCGGCACGTGGGTCTGCCAGTTGGTGCAGATATATACGAGGTCGATGTCGTCGCGTTCGCATAGCTCTTTGTAGGCTTCACGACCCACGTAGGCTTCGGCGCGTGGCAACCCCTTGGCTTCCAAAATGTTGGTCTGCACTTTCTCCACACGGTCGGCTTCGATGTCACACAGAGCCACCACGGTCACACCGTCAATATAAGTCATGCGGTCAACGGCATCGGGGCCACGCATACCTAAGCCGATGAATCCGATGCGAACGTCCTCGATAGGGTCGACAGCCAGCTGAAGTACGCTTTGCTGTCCCTTCTCGCGTTGTGGTTCGTCAAAGACGATGGTGTTGTCAACGATGCGGTAGTTCTTTGTTTCGGTTTGCTTTGTTGTACATGAAGCCATCACGAAAAACGTCACGGCTGCCAAAAGTAGATGTCTGTAACTCATAATAAAGTATGTTTGATGCCACAAAAGTAGTAAAATTTCTATCTTTGCAAGAAGAAAATGAACAAATAAAAATCGTAATATGTATACTTTCAATGCGTTAGACGTAAAGAACAGACTCGTCACATGGCTGAGCGAGTGGTTTGAAAAGAACGGAAACGGCTGCAATGCCATCGTGGGACTTTCGGGCGGCAAGGATTCCACCATTATGGCGGGACTTTGTGTCGAAGCCCTGGGCAAGGATCGGGTCATCGGCGTGGGCATGCCTGACAAGGGACAGGACCTGCACGGTGCCGATGAGATTGCCGCTTATTTTGGCATCAGGTTCATCGAAGCCAATATCGGCGGGATGACTACCGCGCTCCGTCAGATGTTTTCTGAGGGCAAGAACGATGGTAAATGGTGGTTCGATATGTCGGGCCAGGCCGAACAGAACATGCCACCGCGTCTACGCATGGTCACCTTGTATGCCATCAGCCAGTCGAACAACGGCCGCGTGATGGGTACCTGTAACCTGAGCGAGAACTATGTCGGCTACCTCACCAAGTTCGGTGATGGCGCTTCCGATGTGGAACCTCTTGCCAACCTCACCGTCACAGAACTGCTCGAGATAGGCGACCTGATGGGTATCCCTGCCAAGTGGGTTCATAAAGTCCCAACCGACGACTTGCCAAACTCGATGGGCGACGAAGCAAAGTTCGGCTTCACCTACGCGACTTTGGACAAATACATCCGTGGCATCGAGACTCCTGCACCTGAAATCAAAGAAAAGATTGACCGTATGCACCGCAACAACCTGTTCAAGTTGCAGTTGGTAGATAGCTTTAAACTATAATTTTTAATATCTTGAAAATGAGAAATATATTATATCCTTTCGCAATCATGGCATTGCTCTTTGCCTCTTGCCAAGGAGGCCAAATAGACAAAACTGAAAACGCCACTTCCGGACAAGGCAAAGACGAGGCAGCTCCTCAAGTTCTGGTCTCGCAAATCGACATCTCAGCCGAATACTTTGGCGATAACAGCGTCACGCTTCGCTACGACAGCGAAGGCCGCATGGTAGAGATGAATCCTGAGGAAATGGATGGCGTAGTCAAAATCGCCTACTCCGACGGCCTTGTCGCCGTGGATGGACCGTTGAACTCGATGCGATATGAGTTTGGCGATAACACCATCGTCGAGACCATGACGACGGAGGGGAACGGTGAGATCGTGACGGAGTACCAACTCAAGAATGGCAAGGTGACCGCATCGAGCAGCAAGTTTGATGGTCAGCTAAACAACAACAAGACTTACCTTTGGGATGGTGACTTACTGGCGGGAGAAACCAAAGAAGAGTTTCTTGACGGCGAGGTGTTGAAATCGACCACCCATTACACATACAGCACAGTGAAGAACTATTTCAACATCGACCTTTTGGGCTTGGCCACCGCACTTAATCTCGACGATCCCAAGGTGGGGACATTTGCTGAATGCTTCCGTTCCGCCTTGCTGCCTGACGAAGTGGTGTGGGAGGGTGACCTTAGTGACGGCCTGCGATGCCAAAAGACGACCCAATACGAATACACCTTCAGCGATGAGCTCATCACCGAAATTGTGATCACCGAAAAGTCTGTGGTCTACGAAACGGAAGAACCATATGTTTGGTCGGGCAGCGAGACTATCAAAGTTATCTATTAATCATAATTATGTATTTTTGAATTTCAAATAACCCATGAAAAAAGTATTTCTATCCCTGATTTTAGCCATATTTAGCATCGGTCTTTTTGCAAGCACATCGCCCGATGGAAATGATGTCATTTATCTGAAAAACGGTCTTAAGGTGGAAGGCACCATCTTGGAGCAGACTGCTACTTTCATCAGAATGAATGTAGATCCACGAGGTGAAGTCACCATTCAAATGGCTGACATTGAAAAGGTTGTCACTCAAATCGCTGACGGCGGTTATAACTACACCATCGCATCGGAATATCCCAATGTGCCGAAAGCTGAAAATCCAACCGTTGTGACAAAGCCAAAAACCAATGGAGGATTTGCTCAAACTAGCGCTCCTAAGAAATTATTCGAACCTGAGCCGAAGCGTTTTTTGCCTGATGATGTTTACGACGACTTGGAACTGGGTTTTATTGTCAGTAACTTCTACTTGGAGGCTCGCCTTGGTCTCGGTTCAGGCATAGCCTATATGGAAAATATGCCCTACGGCCTCACCCATGACTACAACTACCCAGGAACGATGGGGCGTTCGTATGGTAATGCAAGCCTGGCAGGAGGCATGATTATTTTTTTAGGTAACCATTTCGGTTTCGATATGAACCTTGGTTATACGCAAGAAGTTGGCATTGCAACCTACAGAGACGAATTTGCAACGCAAGGCTTGAAAAATCCAGTCATTGGAATGTCTTTGTTTGACTTTTATTTTGGATTCCTTTTAGGTCATCAATTCCGTCTAGGCTTTACATGCGCTTTCGGTAGCGCATATTCTAACGGTGATGATTGGGCCGATTACAACAATTCGAGCTACAATCCACCATTGATTTATGATGACGATATGGATGCGGGTTCGGATTTCGCTTTCAGATGGGGCGTGAATCTGGGTTATTTCTTTACGCCACGATTCGGCGTTACGGTGTTTGGCCGCAGCTGCGATGTCGATAACAGATACACTTACAATCAGCCGTACCCATTGAACGACATTTATGTCGATAACAATTCCCAACACATGTCGCTTGGTGTCGAGTTGAATTTCCGTCTCCAACCGAAATGCTATACTGTGAAACAGGTTATTAGCTACGAGTCACATGGCTACTATGACATTGAACGTTCGAGGGTATGGAAAGACTGCGAAGATTGATGCATGTCGGAAATTATTGATTCATAACAATATATCCGACAACAAACGACAACAAACGATTACAGTCGATTACAAACGTTTATTCAACGGCTTAGTCTTGACAGATGTTTTTTCTTTGCAACGTCAAATCGCAGAAAAAAAATGTGGTGGTGTTAAACGAAAAAAATGTATCTTTGTCACTATATAAAATAGGTATATCGATATCGCAAATCTTTGAATATCAAAAATAAACGTCTAACATATTAAAAACCCAAAACTATGACTACAGAAAAATCAATGGAAGATCTTGCCAAACTGAAGCAAGAGAAACTGAAAGCCTTGGAAGCCACCCTCGGTACCATCGAAAAGAATTTTGGCAAAGGCAGCATCATGCGCTTGGGCGCTGAAGCAGAGAAAATGGAGAGTGTCTCCACCGGTTCGGTCGGACTCGACTACGCCCTGGGTGTGGGCGGTCTGCCGAAAGGAAGAATCATTGAAATATTTGGACCTGAAAGTTCAGGTAAGACAACGTTGGCCTTGCACGTCATCGCTGAATCGCAGAAGAAAGGCGGCATCGCTGCCTTCATCGACGCAGAACACGCCTTCGACCGCTTTTATGCAGCCAAACTGGGTGTCGACATCGAGAACCTCCTCGTCGCCCAACCTGACTATGGCGAGCAAGCCCTTGAAATAGCAGAGAACCTTATCAGATCAGGTGCCATCGACGTCATCGTCGTTGACTCCGTTGCCGCTTTGACCCCTAAGAGTGAGATAGAAGGGGAGATGGGCGACAGCAAGATGGGCCTTCAGGCCCGCTTGATGAGCCAAGCCATGCGTAAGCTCACCGCCACCATCAACAAGACCGGTTGCGTGTGCATCTTCATTAACCAGCTGCGCGAGAAGATCGGTGTGATGTTCGGCAACCCAGAGACCACCACCGGCGGTAACGCACTGAAATTCTACAGTTCTGTGCGTATTGACATCCGTCGCATCAGCCAAATCAAAGATGGCGAAAATGTTATCGGCAACCGCGTGAAGGTGAAAGTGGTAAAGAACAAGGTAGCTCCTCCGTTCCGTTTCTGCGAATTCGACATCATGTATGGCGAAGGCATCTCCCGCGCCGGCGAAATCATTGACCTCGGCGTTAACCTGAATATCATCAAGAAGAGCGGCTCGTGGTTCAGCTACGGCGAATCTAAACTCGCCCAAGGTCGCGATGCCGTCAAGAAACTCATCGAAGACAATCCCGAACTCGCCGACGAGCTTATCGGCAAGATCAACGAAGCCTTAGAGAGAAACGAAGAACAATGAACACCATGAAGAAACTTTTTATGTCGCTTCTTGTCGTGGCCATGCTTGCTGCTTGTACCGACAAACCTAAACCTACAGAAGAGAATAAAGAGGATATGCCCGTTACGGTCAGCAATGCCATCGCGTTGCTGACCGACAGCATCGCCTTGGACAGCACACGTGCCGAACTATACACACAACGAGCCCAAGCTTACCTCTCAAACGAACAGGTGGGCGCTGCCATGATCGACATCAACAAGGCCCTGCAGCTCGACCCTAACAATGTGGACACCTACTTGCTGCTGGCCAACGTGTATTATATGCTGGGCGACGACTCGAATATCAGTACCACGCTGAACAAGGCTGCCGAGATTGATCCATCCGACTCACGTCCGTTGGTGAAGCTGGGCGAGCTGAACCTGCTGCAGCAGAACTTCAACTTGGCCGCTGCCTACATCGACAAGGCCCTCAAGGTGGAGAGCTATAACCCTCAAGCCTATTTCGTAAAGGGCATGTATTTCATCACCGCTGTGCAAGACACCGCCAACGCCTTGAAGAACTTCCAACTGGCATACGAGCAGGACGGCTCGTTCTACGACCCCGTGGAACAGATCTGCCGCATCTACGCCGTGCAAAATCCTCCTTATACCATGGAGTATCTGCGTAACGTACAAAAACAGTTCCCTGACCATGCCAACGCCCGTTACGAGTTGGCGCTTTATCTGCAAAACCATGGCGAACCCGAAGAAGCACTGCTTCATTACGACACCTTGCTGATGGCTAATCCAAACAACTATATCTTGCTCTACAATGAAGCATATGTCAATTTCGTATATCTCCACAACAACGAAATTGCGCTAGACTATTTCGACAAGGCCTTGCAAATCAATCCCAACTACCTGGATGCCCTTTACAACAAAGGCCGTGTCCTCGAACAGATGGGCGACTATACTCAGGCTATGGAGGTTTACAAACAAGTCCTCAATACTGAAAACAATTACCAACTGGCTATTGACGCCATCAACCGTATCCAGAACCAAGCGGAAGAATAATAGCCATGATTCAAATCTATTGCCTCAACACACACACAGCCAAGGAATTTCCGGAAGGCATGACCTTGCAGGAAATAATGCCTGCATTCCAGTTCGAGAAACCGTTCCCAATCGTTTCGGCAAAGGTCAATAACATTTCACAAGGGCTGAAATTCCGTGTGTACAATAGTCGCGATGTGGAGTTCCTCGACCTGCGCAACAGTAGCGCCATGCATGTTTATTGTCGCTCCTTGTGCTTCTTGCTCTATAAAGCCGCCTCCGATTTGTTTCCTGGCAGCCGCCTATACATGGAGCACCCAATCTCGAATGGCTATTTCTGTCATATCAAGAAAATGGACAGACAACTTCTCAACGAGACCGAAATTGAAGCCTTGAGGCAAAGGATGCATGCCATCGTTGACGAAGAGTTGGCATTCCATCGCCACGAAGCTCGAATAGAAGAGGCAATCAATATGTTTGAGAATCTTCATTATGACGACAAAGTCAAACTAATGGAGACCAGTGGGCAAGCCTATACCGACTATTATACCTTAGGCGACACCACCGATTACTATTATGGTCGTTTGGTTCCTTCGACGAGTTACCTGAAAGTGTGGGGCTTAGAGTCGTATCGTGGAGGATTGCTGCTCCGCATACCTGACCGCAACAATCCCGAACAGATTGCGTCCTTTGTTGACCAGCCACGTACCTTTGAAGTTTTTGAAGAAACCCTCAAGTGGAACCAAATCATGGGCTTGAGCACGGTAGGCGACGTCAACCATGCCTGTCAGAATGGCGAGGCGCGCGAATTGGTGCAAGTGGCCGAAGCCCTTCAAGAGAAGAAAATCGTTCAGATTGCTGAAGAGATAGAACGTCGTTATCGCGAGCAACAGCTTCGTTTGGTGCTGATTACAGGTCCGAGTAGCAGCGGCAAAACCACTTTCTGCAAACGCATCAGCATCCAGCTGAAGGCCTGCGGATTGAAGCCCATCTCGTTTTCAACGGACGATTATTTCGTCAATCGCGTTGACACACCTAAGTTACCTGATGGCTCCTACGACTTCGACAACTTCGACACCGTTGACCACGATGCCTTGGAAAACGACCTCATGGATTTGTTGGCTGGCAAGGAAGTGGAAGTGCCCGAATATAACTTCGTGACTGGCATCCGCGAATACAAAGGAAAGAAACTGCAACTCAAGCCCGGAACGGTTCTGCTGATTGAAGGCATCCATGCCTTGAATCCTCGTTTGACATCTAAGATTAACGATTCCAATAAGTTCCGCATCTTCATCTCAACTTTGACATGCACTGCTTTGGACGACCACAACTGGATTCCGACCGATGACAACCGTTTGTTGCGCCGCATCGTCCGTGACTACAATGCTGGAGCCTTCACCGCCCGTCAGAGCATCAGCCAATGGCCGTCGGTGTGCGAAGCTGAAAACAAATGGATTTCGCCCTATCAAGAATGCGCCGACGTCATCTTCAACTCGGCCTACCTGTTGGAGTTTGCTGTGATGCGTAACCATGCCGAAGTCATCTTGGCCAGCGTGCCACGCAACTGTCCTGAATACACCGAGGCAAGGCGGCTGCTGCATTTCTTGCATTACTTCACCCCGGTTCCAGACAAGGAGATCCCAGCTACATCCATGATCAGACAGTTCATTGGCGGCAGTAGCTTGATGTAGCCAGTTCTCTTAATTCAAGAGACAATAAATAGCGTAGCCGATTAGGAATAAAAATACCCCAATCACGCTTAGAACGATGATGACCGTCGGGATGCCAATATAGATATATGCGACAATCCTGTAGAAGCGTTCCGAAAAGGGGTGAGGGTCGTTTTTTATTTTGCCGAACACATTCATCCCTTAATTTCAATCTGCAAAGGCTGGTTGTCGTAGCACCATTCGCGGTGGTGCGACAGCTGGTCGGCGATGAAGGTCTTAATGTCGTCCACATTCCAGTCGAAAGCATCTCCGGCATCAATCAGAATTTCAGTGAGGCGGTTGATGGCTTGCGAGTGATATACGCTCGACACTTGGTTGAAGGTTTTTCCCGTGGCATGGGCTACGGCATCGATAGTCTCGACAGCTCCGCTGAGTTCTTCAAACAGCAAGTCGTCGTTGTGACGGTTGCGTTTTCTGTTATCTTGTTCTATCATAAGTTTATAGTGTTAATATTGGCTGCAAAACTAAAACACAGGTGTGCCATTTGCGGGCATACATCCGTTGTGATAACAAATGTTTCAAACATTATATTGTCTTTATTCTCTTTGCGATTTCAAATAATGTTGTAATTTTTTTACGAACTGAAAATAGGAAAAATTTCAAATATGAGTTCGCAAAACAATCTTAGCATTTTAAGCGAGCAAAAACTGCAAATGCTTCTTGATGGCGAAACGCTGGAACTTTGCACGAAACACGAACAAAACATTTCGTTTCGTCAGACTTGACGCGAAAAGAAATATTATAAGTGAACTATTGGTTGTTGGTTTTCTGTTCAACAAATAAACCTCAACGATTCAACCATTAACCCAACCAACACTTTGCATTCAAGAGAGATTAATTTTGCACATCTACTTGTTGTCATGATGAGCGTTTGTCGCTTCATTATCTCCCTTGATTTCAAGGGCATTCTTGTTTTTTGCGTTCAAAGGTGAAATAACGGATTGACCTGTTCGGGCTTCGATGTTTTCTCGGGCATCTTTTGCCACGCTGCCACCTTCAACCGCTATCTGTCGGCTTTCTTCAAAAGTTTCAGGATCGCGCGATTTGGAAATGGCGGTAGTGGTAACCTCCGCCAACATATTCAACACCAACTCCACGTTGGTCATATTGTCGCGCAGATTTTCCTTTTTCAGATTCTTGAATTGCTTGTACTGCTTCACCGAGAAACCGCTCCACGCCTTGGTCATCTCATTGGTAAGAATAGCGTACTCCTGCTCTTGTTCAATGCCCCGAGACTTCCACTCGTCCGTCAGCTCCTTACGCATTTCAATGGTTTGCAGACGCTGGTTTATCCAGCCTTCAGTGTAGCCTTTTGCACGATAAAAGTCGGCACCGCGCAAGATGGCTTTTTCGGGGTCGGCAATTTCATCGAGGCGTTCGCTGCCAACTTGTGCCAACCACATTTTGAACGGCTCCGCCTTGGGCGATGGAATGGACTGGATGAGACGCAAAAGTCCCTTTGTGTCAAGAACATCCGTTTCTCTCATTTTTCCATCCGCAGCTATCATTTTCAACCGGTGACAAATTGTCACCAGTTCACTTCCCTCTTCTGAAAGACGTTGCTTAAGTTTGTTCCAATACTTTCTTGCTGTCTGATAGTCAGCGCTATCAGTCAACACTTCCACTACATCCACCACGGAGAAATACCATTCCTCTTCATCTTCGTTCCATGCGGTGCGGATTTTCTTACTCTCGAAAAGTTTGATCTTGTTTTCCATCATTGTTTGATATTTTGTTTTACTTGATATCATTAGATGCTGCAAATCTACGATTTTATTTTTCTCATTCACAAAATCTCCCTCGCTATCGCCACACAAGCCTCGGCATCGGCCAAGGCATGGTGATGGTTCTGCAAGTCGTAGCCGCAGCGGGCGGCTATGATGTCAAGGTTATGATTGCCTTCGGGCCAAACGCGGCGCGAAGCGATGCAGGTGCAATAAAACTCATAATCGGGATAATCCATCTGATAGACGCGGAAGACGGCTTTCAGACAGTTCTCGTCGAAGGATTTGTTGTGGGCAACTAAAGGCAGGCCGCGCTCGCCGTTCATGCTGCTGATGCCTTCGATGCCGTGTGTGTACAACAAGGCTTCCACCTTTTCCCAAACGAAAGGGAAGACGGGCGCGTTCTCGGTGTCTTTGGCGTACAGTCCATGCACTTGGCTGCACCAATAGTTGTAATACTCCGGCTCGGGCTTGATGAGGGAGTAGAATTCATCGACAATCTCTCCGTCCCGCACTATTACGACGCCAACCGAACAAACGGATGAACGCTCACAGTTGGCGGTCTCAAAATCTATTGCAGCAAAGTCTTTCATTTCTCCTCCTCATTATATTTGTTCCACATTCTTTTAATGATTCCTGCAACATATTCGCGCAGCCAGAGCGGTTCAAGAACTTCCAGCTCTTCGTTGTTCCACAATAGTTCCTGAATGAAGTCGTATTCGGGGCGAACTCTCAGTTCAAAAATACTGAATTGTTCGTTGCGCTCGGTTTCCACTTGCGATTCGTGCATGGGCAAGTCGCGGAGATAGTTGGCCTGCTTTGGCGACACCTTGAACACCACATTTTCGGGTTTGGTCTTGCCGCCCGCAATGATGCCGAAGCAGCCGTCGAAAAACTCTTTCGGCTTGAAATCCTCCGGATACTCGAACGTATGGCTCGATAGCCAGAAATCGCGGATGCGGTCGAGGCAAAACACGCTGTCTTCGTTGGCGGGCCATTTCCGTCCGACCATGTACCATCGCTGACGGAAAAGCTTCACACACAAAGGCATGAGGTAATGTTCCTTCTCGTCTTCACGCCAATAGTTGTAATAGACAATGTGAATGAAAAGGCTCTTCTTCATCGCATCGATGATGGGAGCGAGGTGTTCGCGGCCGCTTGGAATTTCCTCAAGCAGAATCCTGTCCTTGATGGATTTGCTCTCAATCAGCGAGTTGGTGACAGCGTATGTATTGAGCAGCCATTTCTCGATACTGCCGTGTTCCAAATCATCGGCGTTTTCGATGTAATAATGGTAGGGTGCCGTCTTTTCACATTCTATGTCGAGGCCGAAGATGTCGGCAATGTTCAGCCGCCACTTGTGGAAGGTGCGTTTCAGCATCGGTTCGCCAAAACTAAGATCTTCATTCTCAATCCATTTGCGGTTGAGTTCCTCGAAGGTGATCTTGCCGGCTTTTTGGATAGTCTCCACAATCCAAGCGAGCTTGTTTGTCTGGTTCAGTGCCATGTGTCGTTGTTATGTGTTGCGCTTTTCGACTGCAAAGATAGTGTTTTAGGTGTGCCTTTTGCGGGCATAGGAAGGAAAAATGTTGAAATCTTGGTCTATACCCCAAATGTTAAAACGTTAAAAGCAACGGACTGCCTTATGCAAAGCCACCATTTATTTTGATGGAAGTGTGAGATGAATTGCAATTCCAACTGAAAGTCGCTTTGGCGGAACTGTTTTGCATTCTTAGAAGTTTTCCTCCGCCTTATCCTCATCCCCAAGCATCACTCCGCAGTTTGGGCAGCAACCTAAGGCGTCTGTTGAGAATGTGCCGCCACATTCGCAGTCGTCCAAGGGTACCCAGCCAAGGCTGAGGTCGAAGTTTTGCGATTTGCCGCAACGGGGGCAATACATGGTGCCACGGCCTTGTATGTCAACGCCATAGGAACGGCTGAACCGATGACCGCATTGGTGACAGTGAAATGTAATTTGCATGGCTTGTTGCTGTTTGTGGAGAAAAATGGTGGTGATGGGCTTCGCGTCTTATTTCCCGATGCAGAATCTAGAGAAGATAGTCCCAAGCACCTCGTCGGTGGTAATCTCTCCGGTGATGCTTCCGAGATAATATAATGCTTGCCGTAAGTCTTGAGTTATCAAATCGGTAGGTAGTCCAACTTCAAGTCCTTTCTTAACTTCAAGAAGGCTGGATTGCGCTTGTTTCAGTGCCTCGAAATGCCTCAGGTTTGTGACCATAGTGGTCTCGTTTTCTATTCTCGGACAGCATTGTATCAGCTTTGACTTCAACTCGTCTAGGCCTTGGCCCGTCTTGGCTGAAATGGCTAGGTAAGGTGACGCGCTCGGATTGTCGCCAAGGTCAATCTTGTTGACAACTAAAATGAGTTGCTGTTCAGCAGGATTGACATGCGAGGAAATCAATGTGGCGGTTTTGTCGATCTCAGGGTCATTGATGTCGAGCAGGCCGATGATGATGGTGGCGTCTTTCATTTTTTGCATAGTGCGCTCAATACCAATCTTTTCGATGACTTCCTCGGTCTCGCGCAGACCGGCTGTGTCGATGAAGCGGAATAGCGTGCCATCAAGGTTCAAGGTCTCTTCTATGGTGTCGCGTGTGGTGCCTGCTATGTCGCTTACGATAGCGCGTTCTTCGCCCAATAAGGCATTGAGAAGGGTGCTCTTTCCGGCATTGGTGGCACCAACGATAGCAACAGGCACGCCATTCTTGATGGCGTTGCCCATGCGGAACGAGTCGGTGAGACGATTGACGTGGCTCAGGGTTTCGCCCAATAATGCTTTAAGCTGGCTGCGGTCTGCAAACTCTACATCCTCTTCACTGAAGTCCAATTCAAGTTCCATCAATGCACTGATTTCCACTAATTTTGAGCGCATTATTTGAAGCTCTTTTGAAAATCCACCTTTTAGCTGACTGATGGCCAAACGATGTGCGGATTGACTCTCCGAACTGATGAGGTCGGCGATGGCTTCGGCCTGTGCCAAGTCGAACTTGCGGTTGACGAATGCACGACGGGTGTATTCGCCGGCCTCAGCTAACCGGATGCCTTGGGCCATCAACACTTCAAGTAACCGTTGTTGGATATAGGTGGAGCCATGCACGCTGATTTCGGCAGAGTCCTCGCCCGTGAACGAATGCGGTCCCTTGAAGAAAGTCACCAGCACTTCGTCAATCATCTCGCTATCAACCACGATCTGCCCAAAATAGGCCTTGTGCGATATGACTTTCTCACAATCGAATGGTTTGCCGTTTTGCTGAAACAGGCGAGAGACAACGCTAATGGCATTGCTGCCCGAAACGCGTACTACCGCAATAGCTCCCATTCCGTGGGGTGTGGCAATGGCACAAATGGTGTCGTTATTTAAGATATTACTTTGCATGACGCATTATAAATTCTTCACAAGCATTACTTTAGCTTCTTCTATGGTCATCTGGCTACGACGGGCATAATCTTTCAGTTGCTCCTCGTCAATCTTGCCGATGGCAAAAGGCTTGGCATTGCGGAAGATCAAACCGCATTCAGCTTCTTCTGGGATAATCATGTTACTTTCCATCAGTCGCATGTCAGTCTTTTCTTCCACACCGAGCAATTCAAACACTTGGCGTTTCAACGTGTGGTCAGGGGTGGCAGGATAGCCAAAGGCCAGACGTGATCCTTCGTAGTGTTCTATATCGGAAGTAATATCCTTCTCGAAGCCCCACATGTTGCGGCGCACATATAAGTGGATGTATTCGGCGAAAGCTTCGGTGAGGCGATCGGTGAGGAACTTGGCCATAAATGCCTTATAGTCATCGTTTTCGTTCTTGTAATATTCAAAAATATCTTTCAGTCCGATGCCGGCCGTCAAGGCGAAACAGCAGAGATAGTCGTTTTCGGTAGCCACATAGTCGGCTAAACAACGATGCGCCACACCTTCGGTTTGGTTGCGAAGCATCGGCAGGGTGTATTCATTTCCGGCTTTGTCGATAAGGCAAATGTCGTCGCCATCGCGATAGGCATCGAAGATACCCACCACGGCTTGAAGCTTCAAGAGATGGTCAGCCTTAATGGCTTGCAGCATAGCTTGCGCATCGTCGTAAAGTCGCTGTGCTTCAGCGCCTTTGACGGGGTCAGTTAATATTTCAGGATAATGTCCTGAGAGACCCCATTCGTTGAACAGCATCGACCAATTGATATATGGTTCAACACGTGCAATATCCACATCCAAGAAGGTTTGTGGTGTCTTGATGCGTGGTGCTACAATCGAGTTTACATCCGTAAACTGTCGGTCAGCACGGGCTTCCTTCAAACTTACTAACGGCTGGACTTTACGATTTTCGTAGGCTTCACGCAGTTGCTGTTGTTCGTGTAAGTGTTTGGCTTTCGACACGATAGCATTACGGCCCAAGAAATCGTTGAGCAGTTTTGGATCGGAGGAGGCATTGTCGGCATGGGCCACGATGCCTGAATAATGTGGTGCCATCATCACGGCAGTATGTAGTGCCGAAGTAGTAGCTCCGCCAACTAAAATCGGGATGGCAAGTCCCTTGCGTTCAGCTTCTTGGCAGACTATCTTCATCTCTTCCAACGAAGGAGTTATCAATCCGCTGAGGCAGATGGCGTCGGCCTTGCGCTCAATGGCGGTCTCGATGATGACTTGTGGCTCAACCATCACACCTAAGTCGATGACTTCGTAGCCGTTACATGTCAGGACAACCGAAACGATGTTCTTTCCAATGTCGTGGACGTCGCCTTTGACGGTGGCCAAAATGATGGTGCCCAACTTCTGTTGCTCGTCGCCTGTATTCATGAAAGGAGTGAGCACGGCCACTGCCGATTTCATCACACGCGCACTCTTCACCACTTGTGGCAGGAACATCTTGCCTTGACCAAATAGCTGACCGACCTTTTCCATGCCAGGCATCAGCATCGTATCAATGATCTGCAAGGCCGAAAGACCTGCATTATGTGCTTCCATAATGTCAGTTTCAACATATTCAGTAACACCATGTTGCATTGCGTAACTTAAACGATTTTCTAAGGTGTCGTTTCGCCAAGCGTCAACAGCTACGGTAGTCTGCGTTTGCGCTGCATTTTTCAGTTCGGAGGCCAACTCTATCAGTCTTTCGGTAGCGTCTTTGCGACGGCAGAGAACGACATCCTCAACGCGTTCCAGTAGGTTGGGCTCAATGTCGCTATACACTTTCATGCCTTGAGCATTGACGATGGCCATGTCCATTCCTGCCTTGATGGCGTGGTAAAGGAAGGCAGAGTGCATGGCTTCGCGCACTACATTGTTGCCACGGAAAGCGAACGAGAGGTTGCTCACGCCGCCAGAGGTCTTGGCGTATGGTAGATTGGTCTTGATCCAGGCCACTGCGTCGATGAAATCCTTGGCATATCTATCGTGTTCTTCCATGCCTGTTGCGACGGCTAAGATATTGGGATCCATCACGATATCCTCGGCAGGAAAACCAGCTTCGGTGAGTAGGGTATAGGCTCTTTGGGCAAGGGTGACCTTGCGTTCATAGCTGTCAGCTTGACCTTTTTCGTCAAACAGCATCACCACAACGGCGGCTCCGTATTGGTGGACTTTCATAGCGCGTTCAACAAATACTTTCTCACCTTCTTTCAGCGAAATGGAGTTGACGATGCACTTGCCTTGGACCAGTTTCAAACCCATTTCTAGCGTTTCCCAGGATGAAGAGTCAAGCATAATGGGCACGCGGATGATTTCGGGGTCGGCAGTCATCAGCGAGATGAAGCGGTGCATGGCTTGTGGACCATCGATGAGAGCGGCATCCATGCAGACGTCGATCATCTGTGCACCAGCCTCAACCTGAGCACGTGCCACGCTGAGGGCTTCGTCGTAAAAGCCTTCGCGAATCAGTTTGGCGAACTTGGCCGAACCCGCCACGTTGGTACGTTCACCTATATTAATAAAGTTAAACTCCGGCTTGATAGTCAGAGGCTCAAGACCGCTCAGACGTGTCTCATGCTTCTTTTCCGACAGTGGGCGAGGGGAGAAGTCCTTCACCACAGCCGCCAGCTTCTCGATGAAAACTGGAGTGGTTCCGCAGCAACCGCCCACCAAGTTGACCAGCCCGCGTTGCATATATTCCTTTAAATCAGCGGCAAAGAGGTCAGGAGTTTGGTCGTAGCCGCAGCAGATGTTGGGCAAACCAGCGTTAGGATAAACGCAGATTCGGGTTTCAGCAATGTTGGAAAGACGTTCCACAAAAGGCATCAATTGTTGTGCTCCCAAACCACAGTTCAAGCTGACTGCCAATGGGTTAGCATGCGCAATGCTGGTATAGAAAGCCTCAACGGTTTGACCTGAAAGCATGCGTCCGCTTTGGTCCGACAAGGTACCCGAAACGATTATGGGCAGGCGAGTGCCTTTCTTCTTGAAGACTTCCTCGGCGGCAAACAAGGCTGCCTTGGCATTGAGCACGTCAAAGAAGGTCTCTAATTGCAAGATATCTACGCCGCCATCGATAAGTCCTTCAATCTGAGTAGAGTAGGCTACGACAAGTTCGTCAAACGAAATCTCACGTTTGCCCGGATCTTCCACATCGATGGCAATGGATGATGTCTTGGACGTTGGTCCGATGCTGCCGCTCACAAAGCGCGGCTTATCGGGAGTTACAAGAGCAAAACGCTCGGCCACAGAATGTGCCAATTCAGCAGCAGCTTTATTTATATCATAAACATAATCAGATAGTTGATAGTCAGCTAACGAGATTGCATTGGCATTGAAAGTGCAAGTGGTAATGATATCGGAGCCTGCCTTGAGATATTGTTCGTGGATATTGGCAATCACGTCTTTACGGGTCAACGGAAGCACATCGTTGCAGCCTTTCAGGTTGACAGGATGGTTTTCGAAATGACCGTTGCGGAAATCGCTTTCTTCGAGGTTGAATTTCTGTATCATAGTGCCCATGCCGCCATCAAGGAGCATGATGCGTTGGGCAAGAATCTGTTCTAATTGCGTCATAACGTGTTAGTTTCAAAGAATTTGCAAAGGTACGGAAATTTTCCTTAGAAAAAACAAACGAGAGGCTGAAACCAGTCTCTCGTCGTGTATCTGATTTAACATAATATCAGAAGGGCAGATCATCCACGCTGCCTTGGTCCGCAGGTGGGAAATAATCTTGTGCCGGAGCAGCAACAGGGGCTGCTGGTGGTGTTTGATGAACTTGCTGTGGAGCAGCAGCTGGTGCAGTGGCGCCAACTGGGTCGAAACGCCATACACGCACGTCGGTGTACCACTTGCCGTTGAATTCACGCGACGAGATTTCAATCTGTGCCTTGATGGTTTGTCCTGGTGCGAAATGCTGGATTTCTTCGATTTGGTTCGTCCAGCAGCTTAAGCACACAGTGCGTGGATATTGCTCTTCGGTTTCGATAATGAGTTCTTGCTTGCGCCATGGTCCACGGGCGCTTTGTCCTTCAGTCAGCGTTCCAAGTCTGACAACTTTTCCAACGATTTCCATAATAGGTGGGTTTAATATTAGTGATTAATTATTTAATTTTCAAAAGGATATCAAATCAGAATGAGTTAAAATCCTCATTGATTTCGTATGCGCAAAAATAACACATTTTTCTAATTTCAAGGCCATATAGTGCATTATTAGCTTGATTATTTTTCAACTCCTTTTCAAAAATAATCGACAGTATGTCAAAGCTAAAATAATGAAATTAGATAGACGATAAGCAAAAGAATAGGCTTCCAAAAAAGAAGACAAAGAGCTATAACAGCAAACCACTTCCAAAATCGTTTAGAATCATTCATGGCGACAAAAGTAAAGAAAAAAAGAAACAAACAAGAAAAAAAACGCTTTTTTTTCTTTATATTGAATAAAAATAATAAGAAATAGATAAAAAATAGATAAAAAATAAATAAATAAAGATAAAGGTCTTGTTTTGGGTAGTCGGTTTCATCGGCTAACAAGTGAGCCGATAAAGCCGACAAACCCAAAACAAGACGGCAGCTTCGCATCACGCTGCTCATCGCCTTCATCGGTTAGCGCGGCTGCTTACCTCTGAATATGGACCCGGCTAAAGCCGGGATCGCCTATGGCTTCCAAATTCAGAGTTAATCATCCTTTTTGCGCCAACCGATAAAGACGATAATCAGCTGAAGTTTGTCCGTACGGTTGGCGCAAAGCGAATTGGAGCAAAGCTCCGAACACTTAACGCAACTTTCCACGTGGAAAGTTACAAAGACGTTTCTTTCGGCGCGCGCGAAAGAAACAAAGCGCGGCAAAAGCATAAGCAATAGAGGTGGGTGCATTAGCCATCCACACTAGATGTGTAATTTAGTGCGCTCGCATCGGGACAACCGATGCTCACGAGTCAAAAGTCCAATGTAAGTTGCGCGTCATGCGAGCGGAAGAGCTTCCGAACGCGCTGCTGATTCTCGTACCTGGTTTGTTTATCGCGCTTTAGGCGATACTTCATGATTCGATAATCAGCCAAAATCTCATCAAAACCATGAATAACATAATCGGAATCAATTGCCTCAGTCCAGGAATGTTCGTCATTGAATGACAAAGAAAGGAAGTCTGAGGAAAGAAAGCGTAAAGAACATCGGTCATCATACTCTTGCCAAAGGAAGAACTTACCACTTCGCTTGTCCTTTCTTTGATGATAATAAGGATGCTTCATAACATCAAAACGAGAGTAGGGGACATCAATATAGCCAATTGTGTCCTTTAAGACGACACTATAATAAGCAAGTTGTTTAGGATCAAAATAGACTTCCTTGCCAAAAGTCTTGAAAGTGCAATATATGTCAAAAGCCAAATCATGAACAAGATCATGTTGTCGCTTCATCACATACTGACAACCTAAATCAGTATTAGACCAAGACCATTTATCACCATTGGACACCTGTTCTTGAAACAACTTGCGAAAATAATACAGAGGAAGTTTGACATCGACAACAGAACCATCACCTTTACGATACTTCTGGCAACCTGTGTGCCATAAGTAAGGTAGATCTAATTCATCAAGTAGCAAAGCTCCAAACTGCTGACTCTGTTTGTGGAATTGCTCGACACAATGCTTAGCCTTCAAAAATAGACTCTTTGCGGCAGATGAACGAAGCCAGGACTGAAAATTCTGCTCAACAAGCTTAGTTCCTGCACATATGGGAAAACCATCAACATCAAGTTGCATATTATCAAAGTCAAACTCATATTGCTCGCCTACATGGCGGCAGTGTTCCTGGTATTTGGAATACATGAACGACCAGAGACGGGCATCAATAGTCTTCTGGAATTGGCAATCCTTCTGGACATACTTAGTTACGTATTGATTCAAACGAACAGCTTCGAAATTCCAACTACTACCATCAATGACACGCTTTTTCAAAACGTATTGCTTAGACTTCCAAGGAATACCATCAGTACGACCATGTTTCCAACTTCTATTGATGAGATAAGACAAAGAAAGAGGCGAAATCTTAGGATCCATGACGTAAAAGACAACGTGATAATGAGGCCTATGAGTAGCCTTACGAATGCGACATCTAGAATCAACATACTGTTCCTTAGTACCATATTCCGCAGAAAGAAAATATTTAATGGGCAAAGACTCTTTCTTTGAATAATGATAACGATGTCTCAATGCCTGCTGAAGTCGATTCATAAAAGACTGAATGTCAGGAAGACTAAAGCAAGGGAAATCAATACCAGAATCACCAAGAAATTGAGAGATCATAGGAGGCGAATCATATGTCAAAGTGTCAAAAAGACAATAGCCTGAATGTTTCCTTGTATCGCGGAACTGCCACCAAGAGCGGTACTCCCATTCAAGAGACTTGGTCTGCTGGCACTCATAGCATTTACCACAAGGAACACTTCGATAACCTTTACTAAGATAGTAACGGCTCAAGACAGAACTATTATTTGGTATTTTTATAGGATTGAGACACATTTTATCAATAAACTTGGCTCTCGAAACAAGTTTTACCGTTTTACCGATAGCCATTTTTACCAAAAATCATAGGAGGGGGTCACCGTAGAGCAGCCCCCATCTATGAAGTACACTAACTTATACAAGAAGGGGTACCGATGATGCAAAACATCGGTTTATTTAGACGCAATGTTAAGAAGAGGAATAATTAGCTTATAGGTCTCAAGAAATTGTTTACGCTCATCTTCAGACATACCAGGAAAAGCAGTCTTAAGAGCATTCTCAACATTAGCAGCATTAACAGTTAATTCACGACCTTCGATGGCATCCTGAGCAGCCTGATTACTTCCATGATAAGCACGATACATAGCAAATTCAAAGTCAGCAGCAGCTATAATGCCCTTATCAAGATAAATAGTGCAATACATCTGCTCAAGAGAAGAGGTAGGATCAAGACCATGATTCTTCATGAAATTAGTACGCCACTCAAGAATATACTTATTTAACTTTTCTTGTTCAATAAGATAATCCTCGAGATTCATATCCTTATCAATCTTATCAATTTCCTTTTGCATCTTATCAATAGTCTTATTATAAACTTCAACTTCCTTAATTGCAAGATTCTTTTGAGCATTAAAATTATTGATTCGAGCTTGAGATTCAGGCCAAATAACCTGAGCTTGTTCAAAGAACAAATCAGCCTGATTACGACTAAGACCAGTAGAAGCAACAATCTGATCTAACAAAGCTTCACGAGTAGCATCAGCAGTCTCAGCATCAGCAATAGCCTTAGAAGCATTAGCCTCATTCAAACTAACTTCACTACCAAGTTTGCCAAGAGAAGAAATAGCACCTGCAACAGAGGACAAACCTTCAGCAGCAGCAGACGAAGGAGCAGGAGCACCAGAACCAGTAGCAGAAGTATTCTGACCAAGATTGCCACCAATAGAAGCGGGATTCTCACCAGCAGCACGACGTCTGGCAGTCTC
Organism: Bacteroidales bacterium; assembly: GCA_045627065.1. Lineage (GTDB taxonomy): Bacteria > Bacteroidota > Bacteroidia > Bacteroidales > F082 > Limimorpha. The sequence goes on from JAZQMX010000029.1 coordinate 33,157, forward strand.
GTTACGAGGATCATCATACCAATTCTCATACTTCATCTTGAAATATTCCCAAGCCATTTCTTTATCTTGAGCAGTCTGACCTGTAATATCATTCCAAAGAGAGGTAGAAGCATCAGCATCACCAAAGAAGATTTTACCGATAGCATCATCAAGACGACCAAGATAACCACCATTCTCATTGTCCATATTTCCTTGTTCAAAGAAATTAGAAGTAGGATCATCCCAAACAGGAGCACCACCAAGATCACCAGGACGATGAGTATCGATGTTATTTTGAATATTGGACAATGAAAAATTATAATTATCTAATACATTATTAGGAACTTTTACTTTAGGCATAACAGAAAAAAGTGCTCAGGATTTTCACCTGAGCACTCAAAAAAGATGAAAAAATTAGTTCAACTTCGAACCATTTGGCTCAATAGTGACAGAAGGATGACCATCGGCATCCTCAAAAGTATATGTATCATACAATGGCAAGGCAGGAACAAAACTCGTAACCTGGAAATTATAGAACATGTAAAAATGATCAAAATATTCCTTTTCATCAGGATCCGAAGGACTCACAGTAAAAATCTGCTGGAAAATACGATCGTATTGATTATGATCAGAGCCATCGCAAAGACCAATAGAATGAGAAATATTAGCAACACTATTATTAAAGGAACTATCGTCAAACAAACGCATCAAATGCCAACCATCTTTACCAAGATTCATGGTATCAAGAGAAAGGTCACCAGTAACGAATGATCTAGGAGTCTTATAATGAGCGTAGCGAGGCAAAAATCCCATGGAATTATGGTAAGCATCCATATTACTAGAATTAAAAGAATCATTCTTACTAATATAAAGTTCACCTTTGGAAACAGCCTGAACACCAAGATTATCAAATTCAGGATTGAAGAAATCAGTCTTATCAAGACTAAGATTATGACGATCGAAACCTTGAGGGTAATCAACAGCAGGCATAACAGAGGCACAAATAATAAACATACCAAATTCCTCACATTCATACTCAAATTTACCTTGACCACGAAGGAAAGCTTGACCAGCATAATCACCAAGACCAGCACTAGAGGTAGCAGAAGTAGAAGTTACATCACCAACGGACATAGGAATAACATCATTACCAAGATAGACACTACGATTAAGCTTTTCAGACTTCAATTGAATACCAAATTGGCTAAGCAGACGGTCAATGGTGCGAGCACCACTCATCTGATGACGCTTAACATAGTCGTTGACAGCATGCAAAAGATGTAAAGAATACTCACTAATATTACTTGGACTTGATGACCAAGTTTTGGAAGATGAATCATAACCTCGAAGGAGAGGAGTACCATAATTATCGAAAGAGGAATCAACACCACTTCTTGAAGTTGCATCAGTGGTAAAATCATATTGCGTAAAAGTAGAAAAATTACCACTAGAAGGAGCAACAGGATTATCCCATTGACTAGTAAAATAATCCTGATCGTAACTAACATAAGGAAGCAAAGTAAAAATAGCATCAATATCGTTAGCATTAAGGCTCATAGAAGAAGAAGGATTATTATAAGCCAACAACTGTTTAACAGTCAAATAAGCAGAACTATGTTGATACTGAGCAAGACTATACCAATCAACATAAACCTTAGCAAAAGCTAGAATAGCAAGAGCATTATACTTAAAATCTTTCTTAGTACCAGGAACAACCTTATAACCAAGAGAATTAAGTTGCTTAATCAAAATACGACCTTTAGGAGTAAACACATAATAATGACCATTGGTAAATAAATCATATGGATCAATAGCAGAAGTACCCATATCAACAGCATTACCATAAGAAGCAGTAGTAAACAAAGCCAAAAGAGCAGCGTTGGAGACTTCAGGAACACCAACAGGAATAGCACTACCATTTGGATTGGAAAAGACAGTATCAGCTATAAACTCATCCCAAGTAGGATTGATAGTCCTATAAGGAACAAAAAAAGCACGCAAATTAAGATTAGCACGACCATAAGTAGGAAGCGCGAGAGGAGCAAGGCGGGAAATACACTGAGCATTAACAGAGAGATTCTCACCTGGAATCATATGACGATAATAAACAGGCTGCAACAGCATAAAATCAGTAGTAGTAATATGCTGACAGTCAAGATTCATCTTAACAGACTTATTTGCAGCAACTTTAATTTGGTTTTTTGAAAGAGCAGACATAATCAAGAAATTAAATTATACAAATCACAACGGAACATAGCAAGAGAAGAAATTTCATTATGCTCAAGACGATACTTTTCAATAAAAGAAATCATAGAGGCATAGGAAGGGAACTCATGACGAACATCATTAACTATAGCATAATAATTAGAGGCTACTTTAATAGATTTACGCTTAAATAAACTCATTTTTCAGAAGCTTTAAGAGAATCTTGAAGAGATTTAAAAAGATTATCAGCGGAGTTCATCACAGTATCAACATCAGAGCTCTGCACAAACACACGAGAAGGATCAGCACCAGCAGCTAAAAGGCTACTAATACTAAAATCGGTAATAGACATGGAATTGTAAGGAGAATCAATAAAAGAATCCTCAACAAATTCCGAAACAGATACAAAACGACCATCAATAGAAGATGGCATACTCTTAAGAAGAGTAATAGAAGTCCTCAACGGAACAGAAGGAAGCTTAGTAACTTCGGTAAACTGATGATTAAAAGACATAATTAGGAGTTTTTAGGAGGGAACACCCAGTGAACAATTTGAACACCGAACAAACGGATAGTGACTTCACACTCGAAGAACTTCGAGGACTGCTTAGCAGAATCAAGCAGATTTGATTTTACTTCATCTGACATAACGAATAGAATTGATTATAAATAGACATAATGCGACCTGAATAACCAGTCTCAGGACAATAACCAGAAGTGAAAAGCTTATCACGAAACTTATCAACATCGGAAAGAATCTTCTGAGAAAAGGCATTATAGGAGAGCCAAAGACAATAATCAATACAGCAATGCAAATAATCAGCATACTTAGCATGAGCACGATTGACACCAATACAGGTAGTAGGCCTAATAGCAGGAACACGCATACCACAAAGATTAAAATTCTCCTTAGCGATAGCAGAAGTACCAAAACTAGACTCAAGAGCAAATTGACAAGCAATGAAAAAAGCAACATCAACAGAACAATGAAGCAAGTCAAAGATGATGTTAGCGTAGTTTCTCAAGAAAACCTCTTTGTAAGATTCACTCATAATTAACAAGATTTGATTGATTAACAATAGACTTAATATCACGAAACTCATAAAGAACATGATGTGCAGCACCTTCGACACGTACAGAACGCAAGGAATGAAGACCAAGACTACAAGTATCTAAATCTACATCAAGAAAACAAGAATCAATAATAAACTTCAAACGACTGAAGCAATCAGCAGGTGATAAGACCAAATCATTAACATCACCATTCTTAAACTCAACAACTAGGTGTAAACAACGCTTTTTCATATAAATTTAAATTTGTAAACAAAAATAATCGACATTATGTTAAATAGCATTTGGTAAAATGTGCCCTACTGCATGAAATCTTAGTATTTCGTTGATATTGGAACAGTGTTTGCAAATTTGCTATTTTTGCAGACTAATTCTTATAATATGAAGAAATCATTGCTCTTTATCCTAGTATTACTTTTCTCATGGATTCCAACGAACGCTCAAGTTGCTTTCGTTCCAAAATCAGATTATGTTTCTGCCGCTATGCAAATGGACGATTATCTGCCATTGCTGACTGGCAAGCGTGTTGGAATCGTTGCCAACCAAACTAGTATCATTGGTTCAACGCATTTGGTTGATTCACTAATTTCTCGTGGAATTGAAATCAAGAAAATCTACACACCTGAACATGGTTTCCGTGGCGCTGCTGATGCGGGTGCTAAAGTCAGCAATGGCAAGGATGAAAAAACTGGTATCGCCATTGCATCGCTTTACGGAAAAACCAAGAAACCAACGCCTGAAATGCTTCAAGGCATTGATGTCATGTTGTTCGACCTACAGGATGTTGGCGTACGTTTCTATACCTATATTTCTACTTTGACCTATGTTATGGAAGCCTGCGCTGAGAATCACATTCCTGTCATTGTTCTTGATCGGCCTAATCCAAATGGCTTTTATGTAGATGGTCCCGTGCTAAAGACTGAAAATCAATCATTTGTGGGAATGCATCAAGTTCCTGTCGTCTATGGAATGACCATTGGTGAATATGGAAAGATGGTGAATGGCGAAGGCTGGCTGAAAAATGGTGTGCGTTGCGACCTCACCGTTATACCTATTAATAATTACAACCGCAACGCCATCTACGAATTGCCGGTAAAGCCCTCTCCTAACCTGCCCAACTGGGAATCGGTTTACCTCTATCCTACCCTTTGCTTCTTTGAAGGTAGCATTGTGAGTGTGGGCCGTGGCACGGATACGCCTTTTCAGATTTTCGGTCACCCGAATATGCGCGGAGAGTTCAGTTTCACGCCACAAAGCAAGTCAGGAGCTTCGAAGCCTTTGCTTGAAGGTCAGCGCTGCCGTGGCGAAAACCTCGTGGAGTTTGCCCATGGCTATGCCTACAACGACAACCAACTTCATCTGGATTGGATCATCAATGCATATAACCAATTGAGCGACAAAGAGTTCTTTACCAACTATTTCCGTCTGTTATCCGGCGACAAACAGATGCAAAGAGACATAGAAAACGGTAAGACTGCCGAACAAATCCGTGCTGGTTGGAAAGACGAGATCGATGACTTCATGAAAATCAGAAGCAAATACTTGATGTATTAAGCTGCTTCCTTTTTCATTCATTTATTGCATTCACAATCAAGGCAATGGCTCCATCGCCTGTCACATTACATGCTGTGCCGAAGCTATCCATGGCAATGTATAGGGCAATCATCAAGCCTAACATGTCTTGTGTGAAACCTAACATCGAGCTCAATACGCCCAATGCCGCCATGATGGCTCCTCCAGGGACACCCGGTGCTGCAACCATGACAATACCCAACATGCAAATAAAGCCTGCGTAAGTTCCCAAACCTACTGACATGCCGTTCATCAAAATAATGGCATACGAGCAAGCAACGATCTTTAAAATGCTGCCTGCCAAATGAATAGTGGCACAAAGCGGAACCGTGAAACCGGCAATGTCGCCATTCACACCATTTTTCTTTGCCTGTGCCAAGGTAACGGGAATCGTTGCTGCCGACGATTGCGTTCCCAATGCCGTTACGTAGGCCGGCAACATGTTGACCAAGCATCGGATTGGATTTTTCTTCGCAATCAGTCCTGCTACACAGAACTGGAACAATAGCAAAACCGCCGTCATAGCGAAGATAATCAAGATGACTTTCAGGAAAATGCTCAATATGAAACCTATTTCGCTTTCCACACATATCTTCATGAAAATGCCAAAGATATATATTGGAAATAATGGAATGATTGCCTTGGCTATCAGCATGTTAATCAAGTCCCTGAACTCGATTAAGACACTTTTAAAGGTCTCTCCTTTCACAGCGGCAAGGCCCAATCCTAATATAAACGCTAAAATCAAGGCGGTCATTACTTCCATGAGCGGAGGCATTTCGATGGTGAAATATGGTTCAACTGCATTTTTCGTCAAGGTACTCACATCGCTCACCGAACCTGATTGGATGAAATTCGGGAATATAGAACTGCTGGTGAAATAGGAGAAAAAGCCCGAAATCAAGGTCGATCCGTAAGCCAATGCCACCGTTATCCACAGCAATCGGCCTGCATTCTTTCCCAATTCAGCAATGCCAGGAGCTACTAACCCGATGATAATGAGAGGAATGACAAAATTCAGAAAATTTCCAAATATCCCATTGAAGGTGACAAAAATCCGCACCAGCCACATCGGGAAAAAGAAAGAGCAGGCTATGCCAAGCGCAATGGCAATGATGACTTTTGGGAGCAGTCCTATTTTCTTGATTTTCATATTATTATTTTTAAATAAAAAAAACGTGCCGCCTCTTTCACAGCGGCGGCACGTTTAAGTTTGTAAATGCTTAGCGAACTCTACCAGGATAAACCTTCAGAGCTTCTTCGAGGCACTTCATGGCGTGCTTGAGGTCATCGACTTTCAAGCAATAGCTGATACGGACTTCGTCCTTACCCTTGCCTTCAACTGAATAGAAACCAGTTGCTGGAGCGAGCATGACGGTCTCACCGTTATAGTTGAACTCTTCGAGCAACCATTTGCAGAAATCGTCGGAATTGGCAATCGGGAGACGAGCGACTGCATAGAAAGCGCCTTTAGGTGTTGGGCAGAAGCAACCAGGAATGGCATTGACGCACTCGACGACGCAATTACGGCGAGCCAGATATTCAGCTTTCACAGCAGCAAAATATTCGTCTGGTGTGTCAACAGCAGCTTCGGTGAACACTTGGCTGAATGCAGATGGGCACAGACGAGCTTGAGCGAATTTCATAGCAGCCTTCATCACTTCCTTGTTTCTCGAAACGAACATACCCAAACGGGCACCGCAAGCACTGTAACGCTTTGAAACTGAGTCGAACATGATGACGTGTTCGTCGATACCTAAGTTCAAGCATGGGAAAACAGTCTCGCCATCGTATGCGAATTCGCGATAGACTTCATCAGCGAAAAGGAACAAGTTATGCTTCTTGACGAGTTCAGCCAGCTGATGCAATTCTGCTTCAGTGTAAATGCCACCCGTAGGATTGTTAGGGTTGCAGATCATGATGGCCTTGGTCTTGTCGGTGATGACCTTCTCAAAGTCCTCGATCGAAGGAAGAGCGAAACCATTGTCGATGTATGACATGATAGGCTTCACGACCACACCTGATTCGTTGGCAAAGCCATTATAGTTGGCGTAGAATGGCTGAGGGATGATGACTTCGTCGCCAGCGTCCAAGCAAACGTTGAAGGCAATCTGGATGGCTTCCGAGCCACCGTTGGTGAGGATGATTTCGTCTTCTGTGAGGTCGATGCCCCATTTCTTATAATATTCAGTTATCTTTCTGCGGCATGAAGCATCGCCAGCGGAGTGTGTGTAAGCCAACACTTTCCAATCGTGTTTGCTCAATGCGTCGAGAGCGAATTTAGGGGTCTCGATGTCGGGCTGGCCGATGTTAAGATGATAGACTTTGATACCTCTTGCCTTGGCTGCATCCGAATATGGGACGAGTCGGCGGATAGGCGAAGCAGGCATAACCTGGGCTTTCTTTGATACTTGTGGCATAATGAATGATTTGTTTTAATGAAGAAAGCCATCCAATGATATATCAGACAGCTTTCTTGTTATTGACTTATTTGTTTGTGTTCTAATTAGTTGTTGTTGACAGGTGAGCCAGCGCCAAAACTATTTTGCTTTTCAGGCATAGCTTCACTAGGTTGGTCCATCACACTACCTTTGATGCGAAGCACCACGGTGCCGTTCTTCACAGCGTTGCTTGTGACGGTAACAGTTTTGTTGATGACGCCAGGACGATTGGTCTTATAGGTCACTTTGATGACTTCCGATTCGCCAGGGAGGATAGGCTCCTTTGGCCAGGAAGGGATAGTGCATCCGCAGCTTGACTTTGGTTTCTGGACTAAGAGAGGTTCGTTACCAGTGTTAGTGAAACGGAACTCACATTCGCCGTTGCCGTTATAAGGCACATTGCCGTAATCGTGAACGGTTTTTTCAAACGAAATTTCAGGTCCGTTCTGTACTTCAGCTATTTGCGCTTTGGCAGCGCCTGCCATGAGAAGGACAATGCCTAACAAAAAAACTACTTTCTTCATTTTCATTGATTTTAAAATTGCCACAAAAGTATGAATTATTCTTTAATCGTTGTACTTATTTGTTTCTTTTTTTCCAACGGGACATATCTTTCCAAAAACCATACCAAAACGGTAAAAAACTTTTTTTTCGCAAAAGTGTTGCACGTATTGAAAAATGTACTACTTTTGCGCCCCGAAAGACGGCGGGATAGCTCAGTAGGTTAGAGCGTCGGATTCATAACCCGGAGGTCATGAGTTCAATTCTCATTCCCGCTACTTCAGAAGCAAGGTCAAAAGCCTTGCTTCTTTCGTTTTATCTCCACAAATATTCCACCTCTTCCAAAAACAAGGCTTGTGCGGGCACCGATTCGCCAGCAGCGCAACGGTCTTTCTTCTCGATGGTCTGGCGGAATTCTTCCAAAGTCATCCGCCACTTCCCCACTTCGAGCAATGTGCCCACGATGGCCCTGACCATGTTGCGCAGAAAACGGTCAGCCTTAATGCGGAACACAAGTAAATCGTTCTCAACGAACCATTTGGCTTCCATGATCTTGCAGTTGTTGGTCTTCACTTGGGTATGCAGCTTGCTGAAACTCGTGAAGTCGGTGAACTCGAAAAGCATGTTGGCAGCCTTTTGCATGGCTACCACATCAAGCGGGCCGTTGTAGTTGTAGGCATCGCCAAGATGAAAAGGCGATTTCTGCCGACATATATAATAATGATACGTGCGCGAGGTGGCATCGAAACGCGCGTGCGCCTCGGCTCCTACTTCCCAGATTCGGTAAATGGCAATGTCGTTGGGCAGAAACACATTGAGCCGGCGCACCAACTCGTTGCAGTCGCCCAACTTGTTTTCGAGGTCGAAATGGGCATAATAGTTGCGGGCATGGACTCCTGTATCGGTGCGTCCACAACCCGTAATGCTTATCTGTTGGCCGAGTTTCAGGCTCAAGCAGCGTTCTATCTCTCCTTGCACACTCGGAGCGTCGGGCTGGATTTGCCAACCGCAATACTTAGCGCCATTGTAGGCAAGATGCATGAAATAACGTGGCATCGTATTTAATTTTGTGCAAAAATAATGAATTGAAGCCAACCCTACCCTACTTTTTTTGACTACTTTTGCAATATGAATGTGATTTTTCAACTTAACGACGATGACGTGTGTTTCCCGCCTGCTCATTGCGCCAACCGCGACGGCCTTTTGGCCTTTGGCGGTGATTTGTCGCCTCAACGCCTCATCGTGGCCTATGCCAACGGCATCTTCCCATGGTATAGCGAAGATGAACCGCTGATGTGGTGGTCGCTCGACCCTCGTTTGGTCATCCGCCCTGGCGAGATGAAAGTGAGCAAATCGTTGAGGCATACTATCAAATCAGGACGCTTCGAATGCAAGATTGACACGCAGTTTCGCGAGGTGATGCTGCATTGCGCCCAAACACCGCGTCCCGACCAAGAAGGCACTTGGATTCTCGACGAGATGGTGGAAGCCTATTGCACTTTACACGAAATGGGTCTCGCCCACTCTTTCGAGACTTACGAAAACGGGAAGTTGGTTGGCGGCTTGTATGGCGTTTCGCTTGGCAAACTTTTCTGTGGCGAGTCGATGTTCCACACCGTTACTGACGCCTCAAAAGTTGCTTTCTACCATTTACATCAGTTCCTTTCTGAGCATGAATTTCAATTGATTGATTGCCAACAAGAAACGAGACATCTCATGAGTCTTGGAGCCTATTCCATTCCGCGCGATGAATACATCAAGGCATTGCCAGAAATGTTGGCCGAACCTACCATGGTGGGCAATTGGGGCGATGGCAACTACGAAATGCTCTATCTCAAAATCCATCAACCGGAGAAAGCAGAATTTCGCACCTACGACTTCGACGACGACTAAAATCTTTTCGATTTTTCTTTGCGAAACACTAAATATTGCCTATCTTTGCACCGTTTTTGAAGCAAGGAATAATGATTTCCTTACTTCTATTGTCTCACCAAAAAATTCTTTATGGATTCAAACCGGATAAAAGTCAGGGTCAATTCCGAAATTGGGAAATTGCAACATGTCCTCGTTCATACGCCTGGACCGGAATTGGAGAACATGACTCCCGAAACAGCTCATCATTATCTGTATAGCGACATCCTGAACATGCAAGTCGCTCAGAAAGAATATGGATATTTCAAGAAAGTACTGCAAAAAGTGGCTCACGTTCACGAAGTTGGCGACCTGCTCACCGACATCTTGAAGGACGACCGTGTGAAGTCAGCCTTGATCAACAAGATA
>JAZQMX010000030.1:0-4809 GCA_045627065.1 Bacteroidales bacterium
ATTCAGTTAAGCCATGAAAGAAATCATAATGATGCTGTTTGTCATCACCATCTTTTTGATGGCTACAGCAAACCGACTGAGAAATTACGTGAAATTAGTGATGGTGCAAGGTTTCCTGCTCTTTGCCCTTGCCATCGTGCAACTGAACGAGATAACGATTTCCAACCTCGTTTGGATTGCCATCGAGACCTTGCTGTTCAAATCCATTGCAGTGCCAGTTTTTCTGTTCCGACTCATCAACCGCAACAAGATTACCCGCGAAGCCGAGCCGTTCCTGCCGCATTTTGCGTCATTGGCTATCACGGTGGTCATCGTTGCAGGAATGTATGTCCTGATTAGTGCCGTCAATGATGAAGGAATCGGAAAACTCTTCTTTGTCACATCCATGTCGGCCATCCTGTTCGGACTTTATTTCATCTGCTCACGCCGCAAACTCCTTTCACACCTGATTGGCTACATGGTCATCGAAAACGGCGTTTTCATCTTGACTTTGGCCGTCGGAAATCACATGCCTTTCCTCGTCAATTTGGGCGTGCTGCTCGACATTTTCGCCAGCGTGCTACTGTTAGGCTTCTTTGCGGGCAAGATTGGCGACGTGTTCAAATCGACAGATGTAGATTCATTAACAACCTTAAAAGACTGACGCCATGCAATATTTCACACTCGATTCACTCTCTATCCTGATGATGGCCGTGCTTGCCATCGTGCTGTTGCCAGTCTTGATTCATTCCATCATCTATTTCCATGATTTCAAGGCTCCTAAGGGACAAAAAGCCATTTATTACACCGCCTTGTTCGTCCTGACCGCTGCTTTGGCATTAGGCTATATGTCGAACCAGATCGCAATGACTTGGGTGCTCACCGAAGTCACGACATTGGCGGCAGGTATGCTGATTTATCATCATCGCGAGGAACTGGCGCTCGAAGCCGTTTGGAAATATGTGTTTGTCTGCGCCATCAGCGTTACGTTTATCTTTATCGGCATCCTGTTTTGGAGTCTCGCCCTCTATCGTTGCGGCTCATCCGATTTGAGTTATGCCAACTTGATGGCTTACAGCGATATGATGGATCCATTCTGGTTGAAGATGGGTTATATCTTCATCTTCTGCGGATATACCGCCAAGATGGGACTTTTCCCCATGTTCACCGCCGGCATCGATGCCAAGGACAACGCCCCAGGTCCAGCCGCCGCCATGCTTTCGAGCGTGTTGGTGAATCTCGGTTTCGTGGGCATCTTCCGCGCTTACGCTGTCGTGGCAGGCAGCAGTTCGGCACAATGGGGACGCATTCTCATGATTGTCACCGCTGTTTTGACGCTATTCATCGCAACGACCTATATGGTGAAGATACGCAACTACAAACGTATGCTGGCCTATTCGAGCATTGAGCACAGTGCCATCGTGATTCTCGGTCTGTGTTTCGGCAAAGTCGGCATCATCTTCGCCATCCTGCATTTGCTGATGCACACCTTCGTGAAAGGCGGCCTGTTCCTGCATTACAACCAATTGGTGAAAGTTTATGGCACCAAAATGATGGACAAAATGGGCGGTTATCTTCAACTCAATCCATTTGGCGCCATCGTCTTGTTGCTGGGACTATTCTCCATCACCGCCATTCCGCCATCGGGCATGTTCATGAGTGAACTCGGCATATTCAATGCCATGATAGAAACCGGGTGCTGGTGGCTCGTTGTCATCGTTGCCTTGTTCCTCACCGTGCTGATTTGGGCCATCTGCAAGAGCATCATCCAAGTGATTTTCTTGCCCTTGAAACCCGAAGTCGCCGCCGAACTGAAGGCCCCGCACCTTAGCCCGTTGCGCAGCGTGTCGCAACTCATCCTGTTTGGTTTGGCCATTTATATCGGCTATGCTTGTCCTGATTGTATAACCCAATTGATAAACGACGTCGCTTCGTTGATTTACTGATATGAAAACACTGACACTCTACAATAATGGCCGAAGCGTAGCCTTTGGCGACATTCCGCAGACAACTGATTATCATGAATTTACGCAATATGTTCATGAAGCGATGGCCAACAACGCATATCATTGCGTATCTTATTTCGGCTATCCGAATGGCGATGCGCTGCAACTAATTATGTGTCTCGCCAACGATACAAACGGCACAATAGAGGTTTCCTCTTTTGTTTTGAAAGAGAAAAACTGTCCTTCCTTGAAAATCAGGGCGATTGACCGCTTTGAGAGAGAGATAGCCGAGAATTTCGGCATCGTTTTCGAAGGACACCAATGGCCCAAACCCGTCCGTACGGCACCCGATGACTATCCTTTCTATCGTGCCGATGACGAAGAACTGCATGAAGTGGGCGTTGGTCCTATCCATGCTGGCGTCATCGAGCCGGGACATTTCCGCTTCACTTGTCAGGGAGAAAAGATCCTCAACCTTGAGATTATGCTAGGTTATCAGCACCGCGGTGTCGAAAAACTGATGTTGGAGAAGCCTCTGCTGAGTCAGAAGTCCATGCTGGCCGAATCGGTGGCGGGCGACAGTGCAGTGAGTCATGGCATCGCTTTTGCCACAAACTATGAAGCCCTTTGCGACTATCAAATCAACGAGCGCGCCGCCGTGGAACGCATGATTGCGTGCGAGTTGGAGCGCATCGCCATCCATAGCGGCGACCTCAGCGCCATCTGCGGCGATGTAGCCTATCAGCTTGGCAATGCCGTGTATGGCAGGTTGCGCACGCCTATCATCAATTTCATGCAAAAATGGTGCGGCAACCGTTTGGGCAAGACCATGGTTCGTCCTTTTGAAGCTCCATACGACCTGAGTCCAGAACTCATCGCTGACTTACATGCTACGCTCAACGCCTACGAGAAGGATTTCACCCAAATGAGCAACAAAATCAAGCGCTGCCCGTCAGTCTTGTCGCGACTCGAACGCACTGGCACGGTAACGCGCGAGCAAGCCGTAGAAATAGGCGCCGTCGGCATGGCCTCACGTGCATCAGGCATGTTGAGAGACATTCGCAGCACGCATCCATATTTGAAATACGACGGTCTTGTGAAACCCGTCGTCAAGAATCACGGCGACGTGTATTCTCGCACCCAGGTCAGAATTGAGGAAGTATATGAATCGCTTGCACTCATCAGAAAATTGGTTGACCATCTTCCTGAGAATCAAGTAAACAACGTAACCGAACCACAGCTGCAACCTAACCGTTTCGCCTTGAGTTTAGTGGAAGGCTGGCGCGGCGAGATTTGCCACTGCGCCATCACCGACGGCAACGGAAAATTAGCCTTATACAAGATAAAAGACCCGTCGTTCCATAACTGGGACGCCCTTGAGATGGCAGTCAGAAACAACGAGATTTCCGACTTCCCGATTTGCAACAAAAGTTTCAACCTCTCCTATTGCGGACACGATTTATAAAGCCATGAAACACATTAGTAACCTTTCCATATTAAAAGCACAGGGCAAGCAATACATCCCCGACCCGACAACGGCACAAGTGCCTGGCATTTTCAGAGGTCGCCCTGTCATCAGCACTACACCAGCCGACAACGAGAAAATCGCTGCAATATGTCCCATGCAGGCCATTGACACCAATGGCGGACTCAGCATTGATTTAGGCAAATGCGCGTTTTGCGGTCTTTGTGCGCGTCAATTTCCTGACAAAATTACGTTCACCAAGGATTACAAGATGGCCACGACCGTCCGCGAAAACCTGATTGTGCGCGAAGGTGTTGACAAGCCGATTGAATACGGTCCGAAACCCGAATGTGCCAAACTGTTCAAAGGCTCGCTGAAACTGCGTCAGGTGAGCGCTGGCGGCGACAATTCCTGCGAATGGGAATTGGGCGCAACGGGCAATGTCAACTTCGACATGGGACGCTATGGCATCGAGTTCGTGGCCTCACCACGTCACGCTGACGGCATTGTCATCACGGGACCCATCACCGTCAATATGGCTCGTGCCACGCAAATCTGCTACGACGCTGTCCCTCAACCGCGGCTGCTCGTCCTTTGCGGCGTTGATGCCATTAGCGGAGGTCTGTATGCCGATTCCGACGCCATCGACCGTTCCTTTCTCAAGACACACAAGCCCGACCTCTATTTGCCCGGCAATCCGGCGCATCCACTCATGATATTGAATGGGTTGAGGGAGTTGACGGTATGATTCGCTTTCAGTTGATTTATCGCCTGCTGTTTGAAACATTACTTATCTTTGCAGACACGAAAAAATGAGGTAAGAATATGCTGATTGAAACTGAAAGATTAATCATAACTGAATTCACAATGGATATGGCGCAGGCCGTTCAGGAAAATTCAGTGGATGAAGACAATAAGAGATTTGTCCCAGATGAAGTGTGGGAGTCCGTTGAAGAGGTAAAAGAAACGTTGGAGTTTCTGATGTCACAATACGGGTCTTTTGAAGGACCGCTCGTATATCCGGTCATTTTAAAGGAAACACGGGATAACATTGGTTACGTTCAGTTGTGCCCAATTGAAAATGGCAACTGGGAAATCGGCTATCATATTGGGAAGAAATACACGGGAAATGGATATGCGACCGAGGCTGTAAAGGCTTTTCTTCCAATGATTACAGAACAGGCAGGAATTTCTGAAGTGTATGGTATCTGTTTGGTGGAAAATGTGGCTTCGCTGGCGGTTATGCGCAAATGTGGATTTATAAATATCTTATGTGGGATTGACAAATATCAGGGCGTTGACAGAGAGATAGTAAAGAACATCTGGAAAGCATAACGGTTTTAGGGAAAAAAGAAAAACCTCCGTAGTAATTGATAATCAACTATTACGGAGGTAATTTTTTCGTACCCGAGGCCGGGA
>JAZQMX010000031.1:0-3541 GCA_045627065.1 Bacteroidales bacterium
CAAGACCAAAAGGATGGCATGGCAGCATTCCTCGAAAAGAGAAAACCTGTTTTCAACGCAAAGTAAATTATTGAATTATAAATCTTTAATCATTAAATAACAAAACAATCATGAAAATTTGTGTTATTGGTACTGGAACCATGGCAAAAGGTATCGTGAAGGCTTTCGCAGCCAAGATGCCCGTCGTCATGAAGAGCCGTACACAAGCCAGCCTAGATAAGGCTATGGCTTCCATTTCGAAGGGCTATGCAAAGCTCGTCGAAAAGGGCAAGATTGCTCAGGATGCTATGGATGCCATCATGGCAAACATCAGCACGACAACTGATTACGCTACATTCGCTGATGCCGACCTCGTCATTGAGGCTGCTGTTGAAGAAATGCAGCTGAAGAAGGATGTGTTCACAGAACTCGACAAGATCTGCAAACCTGAAACCATCTTCGCTACCAACTCTTCATCACTGTCAATCACTGAGATTGCAGCTTGCACAAGCCGTCCTTCTCAGTTCATCGGCATGCACTTCTTCAACCCAGCCGACCGTATGGCTTTGGTTGAAGTCATCAAGGGACAGCTCACTTCAGCTGAAGTGTGCAAGACCATCGTCGACCTCTCAACTTCAATCGGCAAGACTCCTGTTGAAGTCAATGAAGCTCCTGGTTTCGTGGTCAACCGCATTTTGATTCCTATGATTAACGAAGCTGTCGGCATCCTCGCTGACGGTATCGCAAGCGCTGAAGACATCGACAAGTGCATGATGCTGGGAGCCAACCATCCAATGGGCCCGCTCGCATTGGCCGACCTTATCGGTAACGATGTCAACCTCGCTATCATGGAAGTCCTCTACAACGAATTTGGCGATCCTAAGTATCGTCCTCATCCATTGCTGAGAAAGATGGTTCGCGCAGGTCTGCTCGGACGTAAAACTGGTGAAGGATTCTACAAGTATTAATTTATTGAAATAAAAAAATAATGGATTTTAGTTATTCAAAGACAGAACAACTCTTCTTGCAGATGATCCGTTCATTTGCTGAGAATGAAGTTAAGCCTTTGGCCGCTGAAGTTGACGAACAGGAACGCTTCCCAATGGAAACCGTCGAAAAGATGGGCAAGTTGGGCATCATGGGCATTCCGATTCCGAAAGAATACGGCGGTGCAGGCGGTACAGTACAAATGTACATCATGGCAGTTGAAGAACTGTCGCGCGTTTGCGCAACAACAGGTGTCATCGTTTCAGCCCATACTTCACTGTGTATGGCTCCAATCTTGGAAAACGGCACCGAAGAACAGAAACAGAAATATTTGCCGAAACTCGCATCAGGCGAATGGATTGGCGCTTTCGGTCTGACCGAGCCTAATGCTGGTACAGATGCTGCTATGCAGCAGACAACGGCTGTCGATGCTGGCGACAAATGGATTCTCAACGGTTCGAAGATTTTCATCACCAATGCTTCATACGCAAATGTGTTCATCGTGATGGCAATGACCGACAAATCGAAGGGCAACAAGGGCATTTCCGCTTTCATCGTTGAAAAAGGTATGCCAGGTTTCTCAATCGGTAAGAAGGAACTGAAGATGGGTATCCGTGGTTCGGCTACTTGCGAATTGATTTTCGAAAACTGCGAAGTTCCGAAGGAAAACCTTCTCGGTCAGCTTGGTAAAGGCTTCGGTATCGCCATGAAGACTTTGGACGGTGGCCGTATCGGTATCGCTTCACAAGCTCTTGGTATCGCTCAAGGCGCTATGGACGAAACAGTTAAGTATACCAAGGAACGTAAGCAATTTGGTAAGGCTATCGCTCAATTCCAGAACACTCAGTTCCAGATGGCTGACCTCAAGACCAAGGTCGAGGCTGCCCGTCTGTTGGTCCGCAGTGCTGCTTGGAAGAAGGATATGAAACTGCCTTATTCAGCTGATGCTGCTATGGCTAAGCTGTTTGCTGCCGAAACTGCAATGGAAGTCACCACAAAGGCTGTACAGTTCCACGGCGGTTACGGCTACACCCGTGAATATCCGGTTGAACGCATGATGCGCGACGCCAAGATTACGGAAATCTACGAAGGCACTTCAGAAGTCCAGAGAATGGTTATCGCTGGTCAATTGTTTAAATAATAGGAGGGAAGAGTATGAATATTATAGTTTGTATCAAACAGGTTCCGGATACTACCGAAATCAAGATCGATCCAGTAAAGAACACCCTTATCCGTGAAGGCGTTCCGAGCATCATGAACCCTGACGACAAGGGCGGCCTCGAACTGGCTCTCCGTTTCAAAGACAAATACGGCGCTAACGTTACCGTTATTTCAATGGGTCCTCCGCAAGCTGACGTGATTTTGCGCGAAGCTTTCGCTATGGGCGTTGACAGAGCTATCTTGCTGAGCGATAGAAAATTCGCTGGTGCTGATACGCTTGCTACCTCATACGCTTTGGCTGGTGCCATTAAGACTATGGACTACGACCTCATCATTGCTGGTCGTCAGGCTATCGATGGTGATACCGCACAAGTCGGTCCTGAAATGGCTGAACACCTCGGCCTTCCGCAGGTTTCATACGTCATGGACGCAGAACGCAAAGGCGACAACCTCATCGTGAAGAAAGAGAACGAAGACAGCATTCAAGTCCTCGAAGTTGAAGGCAAATGCGTCCTCACCGTCCTCGCATCAGCATTCGAACCTCGTTATATGACTGTCAGCGGCATCGTTGAAGCCTATAATAAGGAAGTCGAAGTGTGGGGTGCCGACAAACTCGATGTCGATGAAGAAAGACTCGGTCTGAAAGGCTCGCCTACAAAGGTGTTCCAATCCTTCCCGAAGGCTATGAAGGCTCCAGGTGAAGTTCACGAAGTGAGCGAAGAAGAAGCCGTTGAACTTATTGTTAACAAGTTGAAAGAGAAACATATAATCTAAAAGTTTAGCCATGGATATCAAAGATTATAAAAACGTTTATGTGTTCGCAGAACAGCGCGGCGGAATGATTCAGTCCGTAGCTTACGAACTTTTAGGTAAGGCACGCGACTTGGCCGATGCACTCGGTGAAAAGGTCGTCGCCATGTTGGTTGGTTACAATGTCAAGGCACAGGCTCAGAGCCTCATCGAAATGGGTGCAGACGAAGTCCTCGTTGCTGATTGCCCAGAACTCAACGATTATCTTACTGAACAGTATTCACAGGTTGTCTATCAGATGATTACCGAACGCAAGCCTGGCATCGTCCTTTATGGCGCTACCACCATTGGCCGTGACTTGGCTCCACGTTTGGCTTCACGTTTGAAGACCGGTCTGACAGCAGACTGCACGAAACTGGAAATCGCTACAGTTGAAGAAACTGGCGAAAAGCAGTTCCGCTCAACACGTCCTGCTTTCGGCGGCAACCTGATGGCTACCATTCTTTGCCCTAACACTCGTCCACAAATGTCAACCGTGCGTCCAGGCGTGATGCAGAAGCGTGTCCGCGAAGCTGGCCGTCAGGGCGTTGTTACCGAATTCGCTCCTAAGTTCGATGCTTCCAAGTTCAAAGTGAAAGTCATTGAAACCATTAAGGAAGAAAAG
>JAZQMX010000032.1:0-40160 GCA_045627065.1 Bacteroidales bacterium
AATCCTTCTGACACACGATGAAATCATCATCGAGAAAGCCATCCAACACATACACGCAATCAACGACACGGGCAACAAGATTGAATTTGAGGATGGGACATGCTACATGTACGACTGGATGTCAGGTAAATATTACCAAGCGCATGTGGTTACTATTTGACAAATAATCATCCATCACACAAAAGCCCCGCCGCGAGGCGAGGCTTTTTTTTGTCACTGTTTTGAAATTTTGGCGATATACTTTTGCGAAAAATTTGAATTCATGCTAACACTCGATTATTTGAAAAACATCCTTCTGTATAGCGAATCAGAAGAGGAAACAAGTGGCCTTCCATTCTTGAAAGATGAAAGACAATTCCTTGAATCAGCTGGTGGATTTGATGCAATAACGGAATTGATACAAACCAAAGGAATCCCAATTGCTCTTGTACTCGAACACAACGAAATTGGCGATTTCAGTTTTCGCCCAGGTGGATTCGAGAAATCATCGCAATCGATCTGGATTATGAAGATGGTAGGGTTCAATGAAGACCGCCGCACCGTTCAGCTGGAAACGAAAACGATGATGAAAGACATACTGAAAATGTTTGCCGGACACGAACAGGATGCTGCACTCCGTCAGTGGGAATGGGACAACATTCCATACGGTACCAGAAACGCTGGTTCCAATTACACAGGCTATGAGTTCACGCTGCATTTTTCAGAAGACATTGATTTGAGCTATGGAGCAATCGAAAGTAGATAAGGTTGACCTCGAACGATGGGCAAGAATCACAATTCAGCGATGGCAAATGCGCATCGGGAAAATCGGATTTGGACCGACATCGACAGGTGCGTTGATTCGTTCATTTAATTCTTTGGTCAGCTTCATCAAGAATGAAGCAAACGGTGACCCGCAGAAAGTGACATTCACTTTTTTGTTTTACGGGTATTACTGGGACGCTGGGGTAGGTAGAGGATATGACCGTGGAAATAAGGGTGACTTGAAATCGCTTTCAGATTGGTCGATGAAAGGTGGAGCCGGACATCGTAAAAAACACAGATGGTTCAATAAGGTGTATTGGCGTGAATTCAACAACCTTGCCCGACTTCTGTGTGAGCAATATGGTCAAGAGGCAATAGAAGTAATGAAATCAATAGAAACACATAATTATGGCTAAGAATACGGAAGAAGCCAATGTCGTTGTGACGATGAACGGCCAGGCTGCAATCAACGAGATTAAAAAGCTCGAAGAACAAATGAACCAGTATCGCGAAGCAGCAGCAAAAGCCTATGTTGATGGTGATAAGGCACTTGGCGATAAGATGACAAAGAAACTCGAAACCTTGCAAAAGGAAGTAAAGGTCACAAAAAAGGAAATGAAGGATTTCGGCGAAGCGATGAAAAGCCTCAACACGAAATCCCTATCCGAATTGACATCGATGGCAAAGCAGCTCGAATCGCAGCTGAAAAAACTTGGCCCAGAAACGGCTGAATTTGCTGAGAAATCGAAACAGTTGCAGCAAGTCAACACGCGCGTCAGGTCGCTGAAAGACGGTTTTCGCGCCGTGACGGTTGAAGTCAAAGAGTCAACACTATCATTGAAAGGATTGTCGGAAGGTTTTAATCGCTATTTCGGCATGGTGACAGCAGGCATCGCCGCCATCACTGGCGTAAGCATGGCGTTCAGAAAGACAGCCGAAGAAGCAGCTAAACTTGACGACACATATAGCGACGTGATGAAGACAACAGGCCTCATGCACGATGAGGTGGAAGCGCTCGACAAGCAGCTCATGGAACTCGACACACGCACAAGCCGTGAACAGTTGCTGTTGCTTGCTCGTGACGCTGGCAAACTTGGCATCCAAGGCAGCGAAAACATTCTTGGATTTGTCCGTGCAGCCGACCAAATCCAAGTCGCCCTTGGTGAAGACCTTGGCGAAGGTGCTATACGAAATTTAGGTAAAATTGCGGACGTGCTTGGCTACACAAAGACAATGGGCATCGAGCAGTCGCTGTTGTCAATCGGTTCTGCCGTGAATGCCGTTGGACAGGCATCCACCGCAAATGAAGCCTATCTCGTTGACTTCACACAACGTCTCGCTGGTGTTGCAGCGCAAGCCGGAATCAGCGGTGCAAATATCATCGGGTTCGCAAGCGGTTTGGACCAATCGGCAATGAAAGTGGAGATGGCAGCTACTGCCTTCCAAAAATTCCTCATGTCGCTCTATGAAGACCCTGCAAAGATGGCTTCATACGCCAAGATGGAAGTTGAGGAATTTACAAATCTTCTGAACAACGATGCTAATGCAGCCGTCATCACAATCCTCAGAAATCTGAAGGACCAAGACGGCTTTGCCGCTCTCGTTCCAATGTTCAAAGATATGGGATTGGATGGCGCACGCGCCGTGTCGGTGCTCGCGGCAATGGCATCCAATCTCGATGCCATCACCGATGCCCAGGCCCTTGCAAATGTTGAGTTCGAAAAGGCAACATCGCTTTCAAACGAATTTACAACCAAGAACAACAACATGCAGGCATCGCTCGACAAGGCCCGCAAGGAATTCAAGAATGCCAGCATTGCATTGGGCCAGTCTCTCAATCCTATATTGCTGAAGTCAACCAACGCGACGACATACCTTATAAAGGCGCTGGCAAATTACGGAAAGGAAATCAAGACTGTCCTTATAGTAATTGCCGCCCTGACTGTAGCACTGAAAGCGAAAGTAATTTGGCAAAAAGTCGTTGCGACATGGAACGCTACATTAAAGGCTGGAGCACTTGCATTATCAGCGGCTCAGGCATTGTTGACAGGAAATATACAAGCAGCAACGGCAGCATGGGGAGCAATGAGCGCAGTGATGAAAACCACAATTTTCGGTTTGATTGCCGCTGCCATATCGGGATTGATAATTGCACTACAACATTTGAACAAAGAAACGAAGGAGTTGACCGAATTGGAAAAATTCGAGGCAGAAGTAAAGAAAGACTTGAACAATGCTACGAGTAGTGAAGCTGCACAGGTAAAAGCGCTACGCGCCATATTGGAAGACTCAAATCAATCATACGAAAACAGAAAAGCTGCATTGCTTGAACTGAAAAAAATCGTTCCTGGTTATCATGCCGACCTAACCGAAGAAGGGCAACTGATTAACAACAATGTTTCTGCACTCGATGATTATATATCAAGGATGATACAAGCCGCCAAGACACAGTCTTTGCAAGGAAAACTATCAGAAATAGAGTCGAAAAAAGGAACGGAACTTGAATATTTGGAGGCAAATGCACCTAAAGAGTTCAAAGATGAATTGGGGAACTGGAGGTATTCTTATGACGAATCAATGACGGAACCTCGCGCTGATGGCACATACGGCACAATTCATCACATGATAAGCAAAGATTGTGAAGCGGCATTGGACAGACTGAAGGAATTTGAAAAAGAAGAAAACCTTGTCCTTGATATGATCAGAAATTCAGCAGAAGGAGTTCTGGCCAATACAGGAGATAGTGGTAGCGAAGGTAATGGTGGAAACAATTCAGGTTCTACAAAGTATGCAGATAAATTAAAAGCCCTTGAAGCAGAACAGCGTGCTGAGGAAAATGCCATCATGCAGTCTTATGCCAATCGCGAAATCGGAGAAATGGAATTCAATGCTGAAATGCTTCGCATTAAGACAGATTTTCTCAACAAGAAACTTGAACTTGCCGAGCAGGAAGGAGAAGACACAACTCAAATTGAAAGGCAAATTATTCAGCTCCAAATCGACGCTAACAAGGCCGCCGCCAAGGCCGCTGACGAAATTGCCAAGGAAGCCGATGCAAAGTTGAAGGCCGAAAACGATAAGATTCAAGAGGAACAGCGAAAACTTGAACAATCTGCTGCAAAACTCCTTGACTACCTCGCTACGCCAATGGATAAGTTCAACGAGGAACTCGCTGAACTTGACCGCATCCATGAAGCGAAACTGATTTCTGAAGAAGAATATCTGAAGGTATTGAGTAAGCTCCGTGAGAAATATAATCAGGATGATCTTTCAAAAACGAAAGATTATCTCGAAAAATCGAAGCAGTTTATCGAATCGGCATCATCATTGGTGACGGCCATCAAAAATGCCGAGCTTGCCAATGCCGAATCAAATTACCAAGCTGAATTGACAGCTGCTGGCGACAATGCCGAAAAGCGCGAGCAAATTGAAGCGGAATATGAGCAGAAGAAGCTTGATTTGCAGAAGAAATACGCCAATGCAGACATGGTAATCCAAATTGCACAAGCAACGGCATCGGCGGCTGCGGCTTGTGTCGAAGCATGGAGTGAAGCAAAGGGAAACCCTTATCTTGCGGCAACGCTTATAGGTCTCATCACTGCTTCGACGGGGGCACAAATCGCCACCATCATCGCCCAGCGCAATGCGATAATGAACACGACTGCCAGCGGGGGCAACGGAGGCTCGGGCAATGCGGGCTATCGTGTGCTGAACGAGGGCTATGCCGATGGCGGCTTCACTGGACATGGAGGAAAGTACGAACCAGCTGGCATCGTTCACAAGGATGAATGGGTAGGCCCAAAAGCAATGGTGAAACGCAACCCGATCCTATTCGCCAACCTCGAAAAGATGCGTAAGCAAATCGTTCATGGAACGGGTTCGGCAAGCAAGGGCTATGCTGATGGTGGATTCACCAATGGAACGGATGCCATACAGATGAACTTCGGGCGCGACAATGCCGTAATGGAACGCCTTGCCGCCATCCTTGAACGCCTCGAAGCAAACGGGATTTCGGCAACGGTGGATTATCCGCAGCTGAAACGCTTCGAACAAAAAGACCAAAGCTACAGAAAGGAGATTTCGAGATGAAACTGACAACCGAAAAAGGTGAACTGACGCTCCCCAACGACTTCGGAATCACCATCAACAAGAACAACCCGTTTCTGACCGAAGAAGGGGACGCTTCGTATCCAACCGACTTGCCTTTGTCGTCGGAGAATATGAGGCTGCTGCAATATCCGCACCGCGTTGACAATGCCAACCGACCTTTGCGGAAACAGCCTGCCATTCTTACCAACGGCATCCTACAGATTCGAGGCACGCTAATCATGTCGGAAATCACCAACGATGCAGTGTCGGTAGCCTTGGCTATCGACAATGGCGACCTGTGGGCCAACTACAAGGACAGGAAGCTGAAAGAGATTGTGGGCAACACGACATTGTATTCAGCCAACAACATGTCAACGCTGATGAATCATGTTCATTCGGTGAATGCCGGGCAGACGACAGCCGACTATGCTTTTCCTTGCCTTGCTGTTTCGAAATACGTCAACGATAAGAACATAACCATCTACCACATCAACAACGAACCCGACCCGCTCGATAGCAATGCGCCGCGTCACCTTATTTATAACGTGAGGACTCAGATTGAGAATGGGAGCACGGTTTGGGTGCCAGAAGGTTATGGCATCGCACCACAAATCTATTTCCACAAGGCGCTCGAATATGTGTTTTCGGCCATCGGCTACACCATTTCGGAGAATTTCTTCAGCGCCACGCCATGGAACAGGATTTTGCTGCTGAACAACAACTCCGATTCTGCTTGCACATTGAGCTTCAAACTTGCCGACATGCTCCCGTCGTGCACATTGTCAGAGCTTTGCGAAGTGCTGCAAAACAAGTTCCACATTCAGGTGCTGGCCGACTCGAACTCGAAGACAGTGAAGATTGTGCGCATGGAGGAATGCCTGAACGAGGGCAACGCTGCCGACACCGACATCAGCGACATGCTGTGTGGAGATTGGCAACATACGTTCAACGAGTCGTCGAGAGTGGTGCTATCGTCGGACCTCAGCATCGATGGAGCCGCTGCCGAGAAAGAGACAGTGGCCGAAATGGTTGAGAAATACGACCATTGCCAGCCAGTTGACGAATCGGAGTTTTACACGCTTGAAAGGTATCTCAATCCTGAAGACGAAGGACATGCCTACTACGACTGCCTTGTGCTGCGTCTTGCCACGGGCGACTTCTACCGTCTTTCGCACGACATGAATACTGGATTGCAGAAGCCTGAAAGGATTGGAACCAATGCCATGACCTACGATCGCAAAAACTCGGATGCTGCTGAAACGTTCACGAGTTCTGACCACATCGCACCGACAGTGAAGCTGGATGACGACATATTTGCACCCTACATCGGCGAGCGCATACACTACAACACACACATGTCAACAAGCACCGACACTGACCATGATGTGGAACAGCCTATCATCTTCGCATGGCATTGCGGATTGGTGACGGTTGGGAACACTTCGAATTATTATCGCATGGCCAACACACAGCACTACAACAACCGTGGTGCTGCGTTGCAAGGCGTAACGGCCAACCTCGTTCCGCTCGGTTTGTATGACGAATTCTGGAAGTCGTACAACGAAATCCTGTTGAACAACAAGGTGGAAGTGGAAGGAAGGGTGGAATACCCATTGTCCGTGCTGATGCAGATAGACATGACGAAGATGAAGCTTTACCATGGTCAGAAGCTATTGCCGGAGACAATGGAGTTTGCAGTAGGAGGGAAGACGGTAAACGGTAATTCAAGGTTCATCGTTCGCAAGCGTTATGACAACATGATTGAGGACGACTCGAACATTTTTCCGCTTCCCGCAAATCGTTACAGGTGGAAGTTCGACCAACGCGAAATCCAAGCGTTGATTGCACAATACACATTCCACCACGATTTGGGTGGTGGTGTAGAGGAAGACCAATCGGCATCTTCCACTTTCACTGACGGCGGTAGCGGTTTCCTTTGGCTCGGCCAGCCATCTACAGACGGCATCGTTACACACGAAATGACCAGGCCAATCAACCTTCATGTGCACTACATCAGAGAGAACCTTTCAACTGGCCAGGTGCTGGAAGAGCATGAGAATGACTATCCGTTTGTCGTCACGGTGTGTTTCGTATCAGAACCGTTGTAAAATGTCACTGAATATTTTTAGCATGGTTATAATTTTGCCAATATGAGTTACACAGTTACCACAATACCTACAGCAGGCGCAATGTACTTCAAAAATGAAGTGCAAGGCGTAAGGCTGACCAACTGCAACGAGAACGTCAGAGTTTCGCTGCATGTCGGGACAGATGCAAACATGTCGCACACGCCAAATATACCCGTGTTTTTGGCTTCCTACTCGCCCGACTTCAACAATGAAATCAACATTGACCTTGGCGAGTTTTACGACGACTATCTGAAGACGAACCTGCCAAATCAAAACAACTTCCTGCAAGCAGTCTTCGCCCGTTGCTTTCTGATAAGTATTTCGGGAGAGACAAGTAGCACTGTGAGGACATCTCAGTTCATCGTCATCAATGCGGCATGTAAGACGGAAGAGGACATCGCCGACTGGCTTGCCTTGAACTTCCTCACCAACCAGCCGATGGAACAGCACGCCTGCAAGGACGCACCGCTTTGGATCTCGTTCTACGATGCCAATGGCGGTCTTTCGCTGAAAGCGCGCTTCTACAAGAAGGCTGGCGGCAACATCGATGTGAGCATCGCCACCACAAACGGTGCAGGCTGCTACACCTGCAACGTGTCGTATGACCGTCTCATCCGTCAGATTGCGGCTTTGCCTTCCTCGCTATATGGCTACTATGATGTGCTGCTCATGGATGGCGACGACATCAAGGCGAAGCAACGCTACATCTACAGCGAGCGCACGGGCAACGAGCAATACTATTGCTTCGTAAACGCGCTTGGCGGCATCGACACGCTGATCTGTCAGGGCGAGAACGTTTTGCAGCCCGACATCACCTATAATATAGGTCGTTTCGGAAAGTCGTTCCGCCAGCTTGACGACACCGACACCATCCGTGCCTGGGCCCAGAACACGGGGATGCTGCCATGGAAATGGCGCAACTGGTTCTACGAAATCATGGCTGTCAAGGCTGGTGCTTGGCGCTATGAGGATAAGGCTTACACGGAGATTGTGCTGAACGAATCGAGCCACGCGGCAAGCAACCACGGCCAGCTGCAATCCTACACGTTTGGCTACATCCTCACAGAGAACACCTCGGTCATCGGCAGTGATGAACGCGCTGCCTACGCCTTCCGCAAGTCGGTGGCCGACGAGGCGGAAGAGTACGAGAGCGACATGCAAGCCATAGAACTTGCCTTCGAGGATGGCGAAACGGAAACGATTCCGATTCCTGCCAAGGTCATCCTGGTTCTCGCCACCGCCGATGCCGTTGTTGAGGCCACGCCAATCTCGTACCTCGTTGACGGGACTGTCGTTGACGACTTCACGCCATCGACAACCGAACCCGTGCAGATTGCACTGCCCGCTGGCGACGAACTCAGCTTTGAGACGGAGAACGTGAGCGTGACGGGACTGATTTTGCATTATTATCCATCAACACCGTCATAACATGGGAAAGATTATCAGGAAAGCGACCATTGAGAATGTGCCATTCTGGATTCTGTCGGCAGTCAGTATGGTATTGATCATTGCCGGATTCATCGTGCCACCAATGGGCAGCATCGATGGCTCAGTGCTGAAAGCGGTTGGTGAGCTGTTTGCCTTCGCTGCACTGTGGACGGTCTATCTTGCCATCAGCAAGGGAGTTGATGCAAAACTCACGCATGGCAAGACACAAATCATGCTTGGCGACCTGAAAGACGATGGCCAAAACGAGGAAATCATTGAAGAAGATGATGTTTAACATTCTTAATACGTATTAAAAATGAAGAAATTGAAAATCTTAGAAGATGGCAAGACCATCGAGCCGATTGAAATCGTTCACAAGTCGGCATCGCTGCAAATCAACACGACAGGAACATTGAAGTTTTATTTCTCTCACGACAGAGAAAATTGGGACCAATGGCCTGAAGAACTCGAAGTTGATGGTAATCATTGGGAACCTCTCGATGACCTCAAAATCAGCAACTGGATGAAAATCGTCTCTACAGGCGACATTACTTCTGCATCTCTAATCTGGAACGTGCCAATTCATTGATTATGGTTAGCTTCACGACAAAATCAAGGAAACTGCAAGCCCTACAAGGCAAGATTGAGGGCTATGTCGATAACAAGGCCGAGAAAGTCCTTATCCGTTGCACCAGCAACGAGGGCTTTATTGCCGGACTTGTTGCGACTGTAAAAATAGGCAATGAAAAGGTTTGCACATTGCCGCTGTATGTAACGGCAGGCTATGGCGAAGCCACTATCTACATCCCATATGGGAAAACCTACACGATTGAAGTGCAAGCATACCAAGGCGAACAACCAACTCCACAGACGTTCACCGCCAACAGGACGAAACGCACCGTTGACTTCGTGTATGATTGCGACATGGCACCGCTTGGTGTTTGGATTCAGACGACCGACAACCTGCTGATTGCGGCATCCGACTGGGCTACCGAAGGTGCTGGCAAGACCGCACGCGGTGTCGCCGTCATCACGGCTGACCATGCTTTCCTCATTGCCAAGTCGAATGCCAAACCCGTCAGCGGTACGACTCTCGCTTGGGGTGGTAACGGAACGGATGTGCCTGATTGTACCACCACATCGAGTTGGCTTGTTGCCATCGAGGACTTCGATAGCAAGGCAAACACCGATGCCATAATTGCTAAGCTGAACCCGAACTGGGACGGCAGTCAGCCTGAAGACAGCAAGAACTCCGGCTATGTAGATGACGACACAAGCGTCACAACTGGCACCAATGCGACCAAGGGCGCACCTGCAGCCGAGGCTGTCAGATACTATTCATCTGAAGACATGGCCGCTGGAAGTTGGGACTTGCCGACTATGGGCATTCTCTATCTGATGTGGCTTAACAAAGCCGCAATCAACACGGCACTCACCACATGCGGAGGAACCGCGCTGACAAACGACTACAACTGGTCTTCTACAGAGTATTCAGCTAATTCCGTGTGGTTCCTCTCCTTCGCTTCTGGCTACCAGTACAACACCAACAAGTCCAACGCCAACTACGTTAGGGCAGTCGCAGCTTTTCAATCAACTTAATATTTTAATTTAATATTTATCATTATGGATTTCTCAGGAGAATCATTACAGATAAGCAGGATGTCAGCAGTGATTGACGAAATTGCTGACAATAAACTTGAAAGAGTTCTTATCCGTTGCACCAGTAACGAGGGCTTTATTGCCGGACTTGAAGCTAAAGTGAAAGTGGAAGGCAAGGAGTTGTGTACACTCCCGCTTATTGTCAATTCCGGTTATGGCGAAGCCACTATCTACATCCAATACGGGGAAACCTACACGATTGAAGTGCAAGCATACCAAGGCGAACAACCAACTCCACAGACGTTCACCGCAGATGGCTCTGCTCGCGAAGTGCTTTTCTTCTATGATTGCGACATGGCACCACTTGGTGTTTGGATTCAGACGACCGACAACTTGCTGATTTCTGCTGATGATTGGGCGACCGAAGGCGCTGGCAAGACGGCTCGTGGCATTGCCATCATCACGGCTGACCATGCCTTCCTCGTAGCCAAGTCGAATGCAGTTCCAGAAACAGGAACAACATTGGCTTGGGGTGGTTACGCGACGGATGTTCCAGGTATAACCAATATAACAAACCGAGACATCGCAATAAGCGATTTCGATTTTGTGAACAAGACGACAGCCATCATAGCCAAACTGAACCCGAACTGGGACGGAAGCCAGCCGACCGACAGCAAGAACTCTGCCTATGTCGATGAAGACACCATCGTCACGACAGGCGACAATGCGACAAAAGGCACACCTGCGGCAGAAGCCGTCAGATGCTACCAGTCGGAAGACATGTTGGCCGGAAGTTGGAGTTTGCCGACGATGGGATGCCTATATCTCATGTATCTCAATAAGGTTGCTGTCAATGCGGCACTTCGCGCATGTGGAGGAACTGCGTTGACAGATTCGACAACATGGTCTTCTACAGAGTCTTCAGCTAATCCCGTGTGGTTCCTCTCCTTCGCTTCTGGCTACCAGTACTCCAACTCCAAGTACTCCGCCTACTACGTTAGGGCAGTCGCAGCTTTTCAATCAACTTAATATTTTAATTTATAATTTTCTATTTTTGCAGCCGTAAACGCAATGCACTTGCATCTATGGGAGAAAAAATAGAAAAGCTTTGGGAACCTCCAAAGGTCCTGAAAGACATAGAAGAATTGGCCTCGTTGTTAGACCGTATGCAAGACTGCTACAAGCATAAACACAAATATGGTTGGGGCAACGACTTGCAGCATCTGACAGCAGGCCTTATTTCTTCATGGTCGAAATCTCAGACCTACAGCAATTTCAACAAGCGCGTTGAAGCACTTGAAGATTTAATAGCAGGTGTAAATGCGATATACATACTACTTGAAATCATAACGGCAAACGCAGTTTTGCCTAATGACAAATTGATACAAATATATCGGAAGATGGGGGAAATCTCGCGCCAAATCAGAGGTCTAAAGTCATACTTCGCAGAAAAGGCCAGGATTCAGCATTAGGGAAACCTATTAGACTGGAGCGTGCCAGTTTCGTTTGATGAAAAGGCTTCCTACTCTCATTTAGAGTTATCTCAAATAAGGAAGAAAAAGATGTCAGAGTATTCAGCTAATAACGTGTGGTTACTCAACTTCGCTAATGGCAACCAGTACAACAACAACAAGTACAACGCCAACTACGTTAGGGCAGTCGCAGCTTTACATGACGAAACAGGGCGCGAAGGTTTCCCCGTCACCGATGAATTTCGCACACAATTTGAGATGGATATGTTTCAGGCAGCCGAGAATTGCTTTCAAGGCAAAAACGATTCGCGGCAAGCGATGGAATATTACCCATTCCACAAAATTGATGTCGTTGATATAGCGGATTCCATCATCAACAAGACATGGCGCCCGGCACCATTGCGTAAATTCATCATCGACTATCCGACAAAAAGGGAAATCTATTCGTCGATAATGAGAGACCGCATCATCGATACTTATGTGAGTTACCGCATCGAACCTTTGATGGATAAGATTCTGTCAGACCAAGCTACGGCTTGCCGTTGCGGTCTCGGGACGATTGCAACGGTCACGCAAGCCTACGGTGCAATGGATAAGATTTCCGAACATTACACAAAGAACTGCTGGTGCGAAACGTGGGACACGCAATCATACTACATGAGCATCGACAAAATGCTGCTGCTGAATATGATTTTGTCTCTGTTCGATTATTTTTGGGAAGGTGACCAGATGGAAGCCGACATCTGCAAATGGATCATCACGCTTCGCCTGATGAAAGACTATGCTGCCGATGCCGTACAATGCTCTCCAACCGAGAAGTGGATAGGTCTAAACCCAAAGAAAATCCTTGCCAACCAACCAGAAGGATTCGGAATCCCGATAGGATTGTTATTGACCAATGAAAGTGCTAACATCTACATGGCCGTCATTGACGATTTCATCATCAATGGACTTGGCTATGGCGATGGTTACGGCAGAAGCATTGACGACTGTTGGGCAATACACCAAGACAAAGAGAAGATGCTGCACGACATGCCGCTGATTCGAGAGAAATACGCTCAGTTCAATCTGACAATACATCCGAAGAAATACTACATGCAGCACTACACCAAAGGCTTCAAAGTGCAAAACGCATTCGTCAAGCCTGGTAGGATTTACATCGCAAAACGGCCTGTAACCAATTGCCTTCAGAAGATTTATTGGTACAATAAACAAGCGGTTCAAAATGTCACCTTCAAAAGAAAAAATGTTGAGACATTTGTATCGACAATTAACAGCTACCTCGGACAGATGAAGAATTATGACGAGTTCTATCTGCGCCAGGAGATATGCCTGAAGGTCTATGAAGTGTGGAAGGATGTCCTATATCCGGATAGGGAAAACTACTTCAAGCTGATTGTAAGGCGTAGATTCAAGCAGAAGTCACGCATAAAGCGTCATCTGAAAAAGGTAAAGCATAAATTTAGTATCGATATGAAAAGTCAACCAGTAAGAAGTTTCGGACCAGCCGAAAAGGCATTGCCGAAAGAGAAAGTCAAAGAAAGTGTGTGGATAGGCCGCGCCGCCATCACCGACCAAACAGAACCTGAAACGGACGAACAAGGCAACGTGACAGGCACAAGAGTCATTGAAGGAATGAAAACGTGGATCGAAATGCGTTACGACCACGAACCGACCCGAGCAGAACTCGAAACGCTGGCATCTGAAAAGTGCTAAAAGTGGATAACATCGCACTTGCGCCTAATATCATCAGCCCTTGACTTTCCGACATATTTCTGTGTCATTTCAAGGCTGTGATGGTCGGCAAGTTCCTGAACCATCTTGGCAGGCACGCCAGCTTCAAGCATCTCAGTGATGCCAGTATCCTTCAACGAATAGAACTGGTAGCAATCCGGAAGCCCAAGTTCTTTACGCATGTTTGACCATGTGCGACCCGTGTCGCGCGTGGTCAACATTCTTTTTCCTGGCCTATAATTTTCAGAGAATAAATATAGGTCAGAAGATGCGCTCTTGATATAGTCCGCCATCAGCATAGCCAACTCCATCGGCATCGAGATTTGGCGCTCGCAATGGTTCTTTGCCACCGATGCCGGAATGGTGATGAGGTTGTCGCGGAAACTGACATACGACACCTTCAGCATAAGAAGTTCTTTGGGACGGATAAGGCAATGGTATGTGAGTAGGCAGATAAGACGGAAGCCATCCATCTTTTCGCGCACCAAATAATCCATGATTTTCTCCCTGACTTCAGGCGGAATGATCGTGCGTTTCTTTTCATCAACGCGACGCAGCTTGATGGACTGAAACGGATTATCTTTGGCCAGTCCCTTATCGACACAGAAGTTGAGGAACTGACCCATGAAGCGCACATAGTTGTTATATGTCTTGGCAGAAATGTCTCGTTCCTCGATATGCAGCATGTACTGCTGCGCCATCTGTCTGCCAAACTCATAAATCGGTTTGCCATCCATATTATATAAGGTGCAGAAATTGAGGAAAGACTTCATCATGCTGTCGTAGCTCCTAAGGCTATCGGGGCGGATGCCAGCATACGACTTCTGATAGAGTTTCACGGCCTCAGCGATGGTGACAATCTTCGAAAAGCCAGACTTCTCTACAACTGGATTCCAACCTTCATACAACTGCTTGTTGATTTGCTGCACCTGCAATCGGCCATACTTCAGCCGCTCCTTCTTATCGTGAATATGGTTCAGCTTGATGCGCTGCCTTTCGAGCACACCACTTGAAGGATTCTTCACATAGAAGACAATAAGGGTCCCTGAACTTGTATCGTGTAGTTCAGCAGGCTTGAAATCGACAAAGATTTGTGATGACATTTTTTTTTGTTCCTTTCATTTTTCTTGCGAAAAACATTGAAAAGGAACTGAATGACTGACCCGATTTTGACCCGGCAAGTTTTTGGAAATCATTTATTTGTTTGACTTTCAGCAACTTGCCGAGTTTTTGCGGAGAGAAAGGGATTCGAACCCTTGGAACGCAAAGCGTTCAACGGTTTTCGAGACCGCCCCGATCGACCACTCCGGCATCTCTCCTTTTAAGGTCAAAATAAAAGCGACCACAGGCCGCTTTGCGGAGACAGAGGGATTCGAACCCCCGAAGCCTTTCGGCTTAACGGTTTTCAAGACCGCCGCTATCGACCACTCAGCCATATCTCCGCTGCAAAAGTACAAAATTTATCATTGCTGCAATGAAATGGCTAAAAAAAAACTTTTTTTCTTCTTTTCCTTTCTTAAATTGACACTTTTCTTATTGTGTATCATGTAGATAAAAGACGCATCATTTTATGCAATTATTACATTTTTTGTGTGAAGATATGGTGAAATTCGGCATAAAGCCTTATCTTTGCCTCACTTTTTGGACGAAAAATGACGAGGAAAAACTCCATAATAGTGTTTTTTGTGTTCCTGATCACCGTCTTTTTAGGCGCTTGCTCGGAAAACAAGACCCCATTTTCCGAGGTCGATTCACCTCGCCATTTTGATGTGCTGAAAACCGTGGAGTCGCTGCTCGATTCGGTTCCTTCGCAGGCTTTGGACAGCATCGCTACACTTAAGAAATGGAATTCCGTTGAGCCATGGCTTCCACTTGATGCCAATGAATTGAAACTTAGAGAAATACAGGCTCAATTTAAGTGCCGATCCTTGTCGTCCGATTGTCCAGACCTCACTCCTGTCATCGAATTTTACGATAGCCTTGTGTCGCTCTATCCTGACGATGCAGAATTGCATTTCTTGCGCGCTAACGCTTATTATTATAAAGGTGTTGAGTCGTCGGCAGCCAACGATGATGTGTCGGCTTTTGCATATTTCATGAAGGCTTTTGAACTGGCTAACGATTCAATGCAGCCGACGGAAAAACCAAAATACCAGCGTTTTGTGGCTTTGTCGTGTACGCGTTTGGGCGAAATCCTGTACTATTATGGAATACACGAAACGGCTTGCCAGTATTTCCAAATGGCATGTGAGCGCTTTTCCTCGTTGGGTGACATGGCGGCAGCTGGTGCTGTGAAACGTAATGAGGCTGCGGTATATCAGGCTCTGAAGCAATACGACAAGGCTGTCGCGACTTTCGATGATGCCGAGTCGTTGCATCCTGGCAGCGCGTTCTTTGTCTATCATGCCAAAGGTGGCTCGTTCTTTGACCAGCAACAATATGATTCGGCCTTGTTCTATCTCGAAAAGTCATTCGGTGAAAGTGATCCTTTTGCCAAAACCGACGCTGCGGCCAAATTGTCGGAAATTTATCGCATGAAAGGAGAAGTGGATTCGGAAATATATTATACCCGCTATTTTGTGGAAAGTTCCCTGCATGAATCGAGTCTTACCTCTCGTAGGATGGAAATCGAGTATTTGCTCAAGAGCGAAAAGCAAGAGCTGCTGCCTGATAAATCGGACCGCCATTTTTCTTCGTTTGTCCCTCTTTTGGTGGTTGCGCTCCTGATAGTAATTGCCTTGATGGCCTATGTCATCCTGAGAAACCGAAGACGTATCTCGCACATTGAGAACAAGATTACCACCATCGAGCGGAAACATTTGCAGGAAAATGCCGACAAGGATTTGGAAATTGAGCAGATGACGCAAATGCTAAACGACACGCGCGAGCAATTGGAAAATGTCACCAAGACGACTTTTGAAGAGTCGTGGAACAACTTTTCGAATAGTCCCATTGCCAATAAGATTAGGAATTCGGTTGAAGGGAAGGACATCATGATTAAGAGTGTCGGACTATATCCTAGGCTGAAATTGAAAGAAGTAGATATATTAGAACTGATACGTGTGGCAAATGGCTGCTTTGCTGGTTTTTCATCTCGCCTATTGCACGACTATCCCGAGCTCACGACTTCCGACTTGCGCCATTGTTGCTTGGCATTGCTTGGCATGAATGATGCTGAAATCGCGGTGCTCGAGGGTATCTCCTACAGCGGTACTAACCGTAGGACAAAGAAAATAGTAAGCGTTTTGGATATGGATAGCAGCCTCGAACAGTCGGTTTTGATGTATTTGAGAAAATATTGGTAATGTGTTGTCTTATAATATTTTGTATGTATTTTGTTGATAATAATTGAAATCTTTTACAAGAAAAAATCATGATAGAATGATTTGAGATGGTAATTTTGCTAAACGAACTTAAAAAAATAAAGAAATCGCTATGAGAAGATTGTATTTTACTGTTGCTTTGCTCGCACTCGCTATTTCAGGAATGTCGCAAGTGAAAATGCTGAAACCTTATTATTCCGTCACAACCTATAATGTGCCAGATTCCATTGCGTTCCTAGAAAATGCTATCGCTATTGAGTGTAATTCAGCCGTCTATAAAGAATTTCAACCGGGGTTGTTTAAGGCTACGGTTGAGATTACTACTATGTTCAAGCAAGGCAATAGTTATCCTTCATTTTCGAAGGTGGCCGTTGATAGCCCTGTCGTCACCGACACTTCAAAGATTGATGGTGCATTCATCAACCAACAGCGTTTCCCGTTGCCTAAAGGCAATTATGAAATGATCTTGTCGGTGCGCGACTTGAATGCTACGGGAGGAATGCCGTTGAACGATACGTTGGCCGTCGAGGTGAACTATGGCAAGAATCCATCCATTTCCGACATCTTGCTTTACGATTCCTACACACAGGCTTCCAAGCCTTCTGCTTGCACTAAGAGTGGCCTGGATTTCTTGCCTCGCGTTTATCCGTTCTACGGCAGTAAGGAAACCAAGCTCAATTTTTATGTCGAACTTTACAACAGCGACAAATTATATGACGAAGGAAAATACTTAGTCAACTATTACATTGAGACTTGCGAGTCATCGACACGTTTACAGGACTATGCTTCCGTGAAGCGTTTCCCGGTGGCTCCAGTCAATGTGCATCTTGGCTCAATGGATATCACTTCGCTGCCTTCTGGCAACTATTATCTTGTGGTCGAAATGCGCGACCGTTCCAATGCGCTGATTTGCTCGAAGAGCATCCGCTTCTTCCGTAGCAATCCGGGAGCTACTTACGACATGTACGACTTGAGCGCTGTCGGCATCGAGGCTTCGTTTGTGAGCCAAATCAACAACATCGACTCTCTTCGAAAGTATATCCGCTATCTTGACCCGATTTGTTCGGAGGTCGAACGCGATTATTCTGTCAATTTGGTGAAGACCGATGATTTGAAGACCATGCAGCAGTTTTTCTTGAATTTTTGGAATTCCCGCTCGTCGCTGAATCCGCGCTCGGCTTGGGAAGATTATCTGGCTGCTGTACGCCGTGTCAACATGTCGTTCGGCACAGTTTCATATCCTGGCTATCGTACGGACCGCGGCTATGTGTTCCTGAAATACGGACAACCCGATAAAATTGTCGAAAGTCCCAATGAACCAGGCGCTTATCCATATGAGATTTGGCATTACTACGAAGTCGCCAACCAACACAACAAACGTTTTGTGTTCATGTCGAAAGACAACGTGACCAATGATTTCCACTTGATTCACTCTGATGTCATTGGCGAAATCAACAATCCACGTTGGCAGCTTGAAATCTATTCTCGTATTAACGGTAACATCACCGATGGTGTTGACCAAACCGAATATGAGGGCGGCTGGGGTACCCATGCACGCGACTTGTATGACAACCCTAGATAATCGGTCTGTCGTCTGCGAAATGCAAAAATGAAGAAAATCGGATTCTATATCGTAAAACTTTGGGCGTATGGCGTAGCCATTACGCCCTTTGGCTTGCTATATGTCAGGTCCGACATTTTCTTCTTCTTGGTTTATCATGTCGTGCGTTATCGTAGAAAAGTGGTGAGAAACAATTTGGTGAACTCTTTCCCTGAAAAAGGCGAGAAGGAGATAAAAGGCATCGAAAAGCAGTTCTACCACAACTTGTGCGATTTGGCGGTGGAGATTTGTAAGTTGTTGGTCATGAAGCCAGAAGACCTGAAGCGCCGTGTCACTTTTACCAACTCGGAGATAGTCGCCGAGTTGTATGAAAAGCAGAAGAGCCTATTCGTCGCACTCCCTCATTCGGGTAATTGGGAGTGGTTCGGTAAAATCATGCATACCCTATCGCCGCATAAATGCGCTGCTATCTATAAGAGGGTCGAGAATGATGATTTTGAGAAACTCATGTATCAAATCCGTACGAGCTATAACCTTGAGAACGAGCAAATGATAGAGGCTAACTTGGCACTAAAGGCTTTGGCAGCACGCCGCGACTTGTTGAACTCGGTCGTCATCGTCGCTGACCAGTCGCCTCG
Source organism: Bacteroidales bacterium (assembly GCA_045627065.1). Classification (GTDB taxonomy): domain Bacteria; phylum Bacteroidota; class Bacteroidia; order Bacteroidales; family F082; genus Limimorpha. The sequence continues at coordinate 18,718 of JAZQMX010000032.1, forward strand.
TGGTGTGAAGACTGATTATTGGACCGATTTCCTGAATCAAGATACATGTTGGTTTACGGGGCTCGAACGCATGGCTAAGTTCCTTGATTACGCTGTCGTTTTTGCTGAGATGCGACGCGTCAAGCGAGGGTATTACGAGGTGACTTTCAAGAAGATTTGCGACGATTCCAGAGAAACCGAAAATGGTTTCATCATGGAACAATATGTGTGTTTGTTGGAGCGTTTTATCAATGACAATCCCGATAATTGGCTATGGTCGCATCGACGTTGGAAACATTCTAGAATAATAAATTCATCGAAATGAAAAAGGTTGCAGTCGTCATATTGAATTACAACGGTAGGAAGTTTCTTGAACAGTTCCTTCCTAACCTTATTGCGAATTGCGACCCTTCGCTTTCGGAAGTGATTGTTGCGGACAATGCCTCGTCTGATGATTCTGTAGCTTTCATGCAAGAGCACTTTCCAGGAATCCGCTTGATTCTCAATGGCTCGAATGGTGGATTTGCGACAGGCTATAATCTCGCCTTGCGTCAGGTGGAGGCTGAGTATTATGTGTTGCTGAATTCCGATATCGAAGTGGCACCAAGTTGGATCGAGCCTGTCATCGAGTTGATGGATGCTGACCCGATGATTGCTGCTTGTCAACCGAAGATTTTGTCATATTACCATCGTGAACAGTTTGAGTATGCTGGAGCATGCGGTGGCTTCATCGACAAATATGGCTACCCATTCTGCCGCGGTCGCGTGTTTCAGAATCTGGAAAACGATGAAGGGCAGTATGATGCGCCGATGGAAGTGTTTTGGGCCACGGGAGCATGTATGTTTGTCCGCGCTGAACTTTATCACCAAATTGGAGGATTGGACGATAGTTTTTTCGCCCATATGGAGGAGATTGACTTGTGCTGGCGATTGAAGAATGCGGGTTATAAGGTGTTTTGCTGTCCGCAGTCGAAGGTGTATCACATCGGAGGTGGTACCTTGCCGAAAAACTCGCCACGTAAGACTTATCTGAATTTCCGTAATAATCTCTCTCTCTTGGTGAAGAATTTACCCGATGGGAAAGTGGTGCCAACCATTGCCTATCGTATCGTTCTGGATTGGGTGGCAGCCATGAAGTTCCTTTGCGAGGGCTGTTTCGCTGATTTTAGGATGGTCTTCAAGGCGCATTTCGATTTTTATGGACGCGTGAAATCACTGAAAGAAAAACGCAAGGCTACGAAGCATGAAAAAGTGAGTTGCGTGTATTTGCGTAATATCGTGTTTGATAGTATTTTGCGTGGGAAAAAGAAGTATTCTGATTTGAACCAGAATTCTTTCCAACAATAATCAGATAATCGTTCATATTTGCCATTCTAGCACACTAAAATGCTGGTTGATTGCTTTTTTTTGCTTAAAACTTGTGTTTTTTTTAAATGTTTTATATTTTTGTGACGGTAAAAAATGGAGGTCCTCATGAGAAAAATCACCTTAGGCAAGACGAATTTAAAGGTTAACAAGAATGGTTTTGGCGCTCTTCCTATTCAAAGGTTGAGCGAAAGGGAAGCCGTTTATTTGCTTCAGAAAGCCGCCGACAATGGATTCGATTTCTTTGACACTGCTCGTTTCTATACGGATAGTGAAGAAAAAATTGGAGCTGCTTTTGCGCAGCGTAGAAGCAAGGTGATTATTGCCTCAAAGACCGCAGCGACAGATGTAGAAGAATTCTGGAAGACGCTCCATATTACCTTAAAGAATTTGAAGACTGACTATCTTGATCTATATCAATTCCATAATCCGGATTATTGTCCGAAGCCAGGCGACAAAGCTGGTTTGTATGATGCCATGAAGGTGGCGCAACGCCAAGGCAAGATCCGCTTCATCGGTATCAGCAGCCATCGTCAGAATGTGGCCTTGGAAGCCATCGAACGCGATTGCTACGACACACTGCAATACCCATTTTCCTATCTCTCTTCGGAAGACGACCAGAAGATTGTTGAAGCATGTCGTAAACATAACATGGGCTTCATTTGCATGAAAGCCTTGGCAGGTGGTCTGATTACTGACTCGGCATTGGCATATGCTTTCCTGAACCAGTTTGACCACGCTTTGCCGATTTGGGGTATCCAGCGCGATAGCGAATTGGATGAGTTCATCTCGTATCAGGAGAAGGAACCGGAACTTTCGTCGATGGCTTGGCGGAAGATCGAGAAGGAACGCGCTGAACTTGCGGGTGACTTCTGCCGCGGCTGTGGCTATTGTCTTTCGGCTTGTCCGGCAGGTATCCAAATCAACGATTGTGCCCGCATGAGTCTGTTCTTGCGCCGTGCGCCGCTGAGCGTCTATCTCACCGAGGAATGGGCCGAAAAGATGAAGATGATTGAGAATTGCCAGCATTGCAATGCTTGCCACGACAAGTGCCCATATTCGCTCGATGTCCCGAACCTTTTGGCTCGGAACTACGAGGATTTCAAGGAGTTTTGGAAGAATAGATAAATTTTACTCTTTCACAAACCTGACGCAGTGGTTGCCCATTTTGAGGAGGTAAAGTCCTGAGGCCAATTCGCTAATTCCTATTTCACTGTCACCACAAATTTGTGCGGTCTTCACCAGACTGCCAAATGCGTTGTAGATATTGATTTCAGCATCTTCTTCAATGCCTTGGATGTGAAGCACGCCGTTGGCTGGGTTAGGGAAGAAGCTGAAATGTGTGAGGTCGAGGTCATCAACGCCGTTGGTATTGAAGAACGCAGCGAGGATGATATCGTGGTCAACGATGATTTCTTTAGGGTTGTCGGTAGTTTCGTCGCTCCATTTCACGAAAGTGTAGCCGTCAGCTGCAATGGCTGCCAAACTTGCCGTGGCGCCTTCGACGTAGGTGCCAGCTCCGATGACGAAGCCTTGGCTTTCGTCGTAATAAACCGTGATGGTATAGGTCGAAACTGGAGTCTCGGAGAAGGATGCGATGTAGGTGGCGTCTTCAGTCACATTGATGAGACGTGGATTGTTCATGTCGCCGTCTTGCCAGCCGCTGAAGAAGAAGCCTTCGTTAGCCGTTGCGCCAATGATTGCGGAACTTCCTTCGGCATATTCGCCGCTGCCATAAACAGAGCCCATTAATAGGTTCTCGCTTTCGACGGTGATGGTATAGATAGGGCAGACCTCGAAGTTGGCAATGAATGCAAGGTTTCCTGTCACTTCAACGTCGCGTGGGTTTTCAAAATTACCATCATCCCAGCCGATGAAACGGCAGCCCGAGAAGGGTATGGCGGTGATTTGAATGACTGAGCCTTCTGGGTAGAGGCCGCTACCAGTGACTGTGCCCAGATTGGAGTCGTTAGGCGAGACGGTGACGGTGTAGTTGGGCGTCCCTGTCATGTGGAACAAGGCTGTGTAGTTAGCATCGCCAGTGACTTTGGCTAGACGAGGGTTGGAAGCTACGCCGTCGCTCCAGCAGAGGAACATATAGTCGGTGTTAGGAGTGGCAACGAGTGTGGCAGTGTCATTGTAATAATAGGTGCCAGCACCTGTCACGGTACCGCCTTCCTCAGGGTTGGAAGCTGTGGTGATGTGGTATTCGTTTCTGCCAAATTCGGCGGTATAGGTGGCGTTGCCTTCGACAAAGACCGAACGCGGGTTGGTAATGTTGCCATCGGTCCAAGTGATGAAATAGCAGCCGGGATTGGCGCGGGCCATCAGTTGGATGGTGCTGCCGTAGTCGTAGGTGCCACCGCCTTCAATGGTTCCTGTTCCTTCGGGGGTCACAACGGTCTTGATTAAACATTGCTGAACACGGAACATGCCTTGAAGTTCCATATCGTGATCGACGATGATGGTGCGTGGGTTTTCAGTGTTGCCATCGCTCCATTCGTAAAACTCAAAGCCCATGTAGGCTGTAGCTTCTATTTGGATGGTGTCGTGGATGAGGAAGGTGCCGCCGCCGCTGACGTTGCCCCAGCCTGGGTGGTTGGAGGTCAGGGTGATGGTGTATTCGGCAATGCGTGAGGTCAAGCTGATGCTGTCAATCAGCCAGTCGTGCTCGTAACCTTCGTAGCCAAAGGCCAGATAGATGTCGTGACCGGCAAAATCATTCAGGTTGATTTCGTTTTCAGCCCAATCAGACGTGTTACCGTCGTTTTCAAATAACGGAACGAAATCAGATGGGACAGGGGTGTGGTTGAGGTTGTCGGCGATATATATACCGCTGTGTTCGCTGGCCGAAAAACCATTGATTCTGTTCCAATAATTTAAAGTGTAGAACATGCCGGCATCGAGATGCAGCGGGCGGCTGATTGCCCAACTTTTTTGATGGGTCTCGATGGTGTCGTGGTCGTGACCGAGGCAGAAGTCGCTATTGAGGCCTTGCTCCATGAGTTTCCAGTTGTGCTGCTTGCCGCTGTGGTCTTCGTCGATGACAAACCAATCGCCTAAACCGTTTTCAAAACTCTCTTCGTATGGAAATTCCAAAATCGTGTCGCGCATGGTGTAAGTTTCATTCATCATCACATCATCAATATACCAATCATGGCCGTGATGACCTGAATATTTGAAAGCCAAATAAATGAGTTCGCCTTGATAATCAGACAAGTTGATATTGACGGTGTCCCAGTTTTCCGAAGGGTTTTCCTGCGACCAGATTTCTGCAAAATCGTTGCTCTCAGTGCCGGCCGTGGAAACCCAAACGCCACTATAAGTATAGTTTTCTGTGTTGATTTCCATTGTGTTGAAACTCATCCAAGTCGAATCACGGTTGGGTTGCAGGTAAATGGGCGGTGTGATGAGCCAGCCTTCCTGGATGTTGTCGCAGGCAAGGTGACGGGCACTGAAATCGCCTGATTGGGCTTGTTCGGTGTTGCGTTGCCAAGTGATTTCGTCGTTGCCGTCGAAATCGAAGATGCTCCAACAGCCCCAGTCGGTGGTGGCTTCCTCGAAATCATCGGTCCAAGGCAAGGTGCGTGTTTCGCCATCGCATTCAGGAATGAAAGCTATGCCGATAATGTCGCTGCAATCTTCTGGTTGATAAAGGATTTCGCCATCTTTCCAAATCAAGCCTTCGCCATTCAGACAGCCGGTGAAATACAGATTTGTATCGGAGATGCACAGTTGATGGATTCTGGAATAACCTTCAATAGGGAAACCCGTATATGGAATTTCATAAAGCACTTCGCCATTCTGCAAAACGATTAAGGTTGTGTCGATATATCCTGCCGCGAAAATGTCATCGCCGGATTTGCAAATGGAGTTTATTTCAGAATACAAGCTTTCACTATCATCTCGATAGATGGTGGAATCGTTTTGCAATACGATGGCTGTGCTGAAACCATTGGCATTTATGTGGCCGGCTGAATATACAATGCCGTCGCTGTAAATCAAGTCAGAAATGGTAGCAATGCTGCTGAGTTCAAGGAAAACTTCGTTGTTTTTCCAAATCAAGGTATAGGACGGATAAGGAACGTAGCCAGCAGAATAGATGTTGCCTTCGTCATCCGTTGCGATTGCATTGATGTCACTATATGTAAGCGTGTCGCTTGGCGTATAGAGCAATTCACCGTTTTGCCAGATGGCGGCATGGCCATATCCATCGGCATCTCTGTTGTAACCTGCTGTAATGATGTCTTCTCCATTGATAATCATCTTGTTGAAAACGGAACCCGCGTCAACGGTAAGGAGGACCTCGCCGTTTTTCCAAACGGTCCCAGTGGCGTCATTGATGGTGTCGGTAGTGTAGCCTGCGCAATACACATCACCATTTTCGGTTACGAACATATCGTTGATGGTCGGTTTGGCATTGACGTTAAACCAATTGTAAACCAATGTGTTGTTTTTCCAGACCATAGCCGAAACGTTGCCTAACGTGTCAGGCAAGGAATGACCTGCAAAGTAGATGTTTTGGGCTTCTGTTATGCTTAATGTGCAAAACAATCCAACGAGTAGAAATAATATCTTCTTCATGACGAATGATTTTTCCATTATAAATTAAACTGCAAAAATAATGGAAATACCGGAACTTTGGTTGAAGAATGAGAAATATATTCTCTGCCACCATTAACTCATCACCTACGGATGCCCTTATTCTTCAACGGACAATCCGCTTTGTCGCATCCTGAACACGAATTGTCCTTGTAACTTGAACATCCGTTTTTGGTTTTGTTTTTCCGCATGAAAACAATTGCAAAAACGACAAGCACCAAAACGATGGCAAGCACTATGAGGGTAGGAGCGTTCATAAGAAACAACCGGCAACGAGGTAAGCAATCCATGCGACAATCCAAGCTACGAGACACTGGAAGAGCACCACGAAGAAGGCCCATTTGCCACCTAATTCGCGCTTGATGGCTGCGATGGCGGCCACACAAGGCGTGTAGAGCAGACAGAACACTAACATCGATATGGCTGAGACGCTGGTGAGCAGACTCATGCCTCCAAGCATTTCGATGGAAGCGATGACGCTCTCCTTCGCGATGACACCACTAATCAAGGCGGTGACAATCTGCCATTCGCCTAAACCTAATGGCTTGAAAATCGGGGCAATCCATCCGGCAATGGAAGCCAAAATGCAACCATTGCCATTCTCGACCATGTGGAAATGGAAGTCGAAAGTGCGGAGGAACCAAATGATCAACGAGGCGAGGAAAATGACAGTGAAAGCATTCTTCAGAAAGTCTTTTGTCTTGTCCCAAAGCAAATGCCATACGTTTTTTACATGAGGCAAACGATAGTTCGGCATCTCCATGACGAATGGCGCTGCTTCGCCTTCCTTGTTGACCCACTTGGTAATCAGTGCAGTAAGTAATCCGATGGTGATTCCTAAGAGGTAAAGCCCGATGAGGACGAGACCAGCGTGGTTAGGGAAGAAGGCGGCTGAAAACAGGGCGTAGACGGGTATCTTGGCTGAGCAGCTCATGAATGGGATGAGCAAAACAGTGCGCCAACGGTCGTGGGCCGAAGGCAAAGTTCGGGTTGCCATGACGGCAGGCACCGAGCAACCGAAGCCAGTGAGCATGGGGACGATGCTGTGGCCTGTGAGACCCAAACGACGCAGGAACTTGTCACAGACGAAAGCCACGCGTGACATGTAACCGCTGTCTTCCAAAATACTGAGGAAGAAAAACAAGGCGACGATAATAGGCACAAAACTGAGCACCGAGCCTACGCCGCAAAACACGCCATCGACGACGAGCGATTGCACTGCAGGATGAACGCCCCAGCGTGCCATGGCATTGCCGCAGGCTTCGCCGAGCCATCCGATGCCTTGGCTCAGTAGTTCTTGCAAAGGCGTTCCAATGACATCAATGGAGAGCCAAATGACCATCACCATGACGAGAATGAATATTGGGATGGCGCTGAGGCGACCTGTGAGTATCTTGTCGATGCGGTGGCTGCGTTGGTATTCCTTGCTTTCCTTGGGTTTCATCACGGTCTGCCGGCAAAGCTTGCTGATAAAGGTGAAACGCATCTCGGCCATAGCTGCAGCACGGTCTAAGCCACGTTCTTCTTCCATCTGGACGATGAGATGCTCGAGCGTTTCTTTCTCGTTTTGTGAGAGTTGCAAGGCATCCAACACGACTTCATCGCCCTCGATTAGTTTCGATGCGGCAAAACGCAAAGGTAGATTGGCGCGTTGGGCATGGTCTTCGATGAGGTGCATGATGCTGTGAAGGCAGCGGTGAACCGCGCCTTTGTGGTCATCCTTGTCGCAAAAGTCTTGCCGAACCGGACATTCTTGGTATTTGGCCACGTGGATGGCATGTTCCACAAGTTCGGCGATGCCTTCGCCTTTGGCAGCTGAGATAGGCACGACAGGGATGCCCAATATCCTTTCCATCTCGTTCACACGGATGCTGCCGCGATTGTTACGTACTTCGTCCATCATGTTGAGCGCTAATACGATAGGAATGTTCAATTCCATAAGCTGCATGGTAAGATATAGGTTGCGCTCAATGTTGTTGGCATCTACGATGTTGATGATGGCCTTGGGTTCTTCCTCAAGGATGAACCGCCGCGACATCATCTCTTCTTCCGTATAAGGGGAGAGGGAATAGATGCCGGGAAGGTCGCTGACTTGTGTGTCGGTGTGGCCTTTGATTTGTCCGTCGCAGCGTTCAATGGTGAGACCCGGGAAATTGCCGACGTGCTGCTTGGCTCCTGTCAGTTGATTGAAAAGGGTGGTCTTGCCACTGTTTTGCTGTCCGACTAATGCAAAGGTAAGTTGTGTTCCTTTGGGCAGTGGATTTTCGGTTTCGTGGTTGTGGTATTTACCCGCCTCACCCAAGCCAGGGTGGGCGTTGTGGTCGTGAAGCGAATCGATGTATGAACGATCGGTTTCGTCTGCACTCATACTCTCGTCGCTGTCCTCTGATGTCTTTTCGACTTCGATGAGCGCGGCGTCAGCTTTGCGAAGGGTGAGCGAATAGCCGTGGATGAGGATCTCAATAGGGTCGCCCATGGGCGCAAACTTTACCAACTTCACTCGAGCATCGGGAATGACACCCATATCCAAAAAGTGTTGACGATGTGTACCATCGCCACCCACTTTCTTAATAATTGCGCTTTGCCCGATATTGAGTTTGTCTAAAGTCATACTTATTTCCAGTCATTCGTTTGCACTGCAAAAATAAGTAATTCGTTCTAAATCGAATTGTCTAAATTTAGATTAATTTAAACTGCTGATTTATAATTTAGTAATTTCTTTATTTAGATTTAGTCTATTTATAAATAAGGTTTGTTTTTTTTGTTTTTAGTAGTATCTGGCTTTATGATTTTAGGTTGCTTTTTTTCGGTGGTATTGTTTTTGGTTTGTGTTTTTATTATTTTTGCCTCCGAAAAACCTCATTTGATAAGTCTTTTGGCATACATTGGGTAAAGAATTAACTCAGTGAAATACTGTTATTAACCTTAAAATTATATCAAAATGAAACGCTTATTTATCATTGCATTGCTACTGGTTATGGCTATCCCGATGATGGCCCAAAGCAAGGACAAGAAACCGGGTATTGACAAACAAAACTGCACTTACACGAATAAGGATGGAAAGACCTTCAACCTTTATGGCAAAGTGAAAATCGTTGAGAGTTTTCCTGACATCAAGGTGCAAATCGTGGAATCGTTTCCTGATGTCGAAGTGAAACTCGTTGAGAGTTTTCCAGACCAATGCGGCAAGGTGAAACTTGTTGAGAGTTTCCCTGACGTGAAAGTCCAGATTGTGAACAGTTTCCCCGACATCAAGGTTAAAATCGTGGACAGTTTTCCGGGCGTGAAATAGTTCAAAGTTTTACGCTTTCGGGTTGACTTCTGGTGATGAAACGGACGGTAACTTCCGGCGTTTCGTCACCTTTTTTAGTGTCGCAGCTGAATGAAATGGTAGAGCTGCCTTCGGGCAACATCGAAACGCCTAGCTTCTTCACGGTTTCGATGTAATTGAAGTTGTTGTCGGTGATGATGGCTTTGCCGTCGAAACCATAGAGTAGGTATTGCCCTGCTTTCAGCGTGCATTCAAACTGCAGGACGCCATCGGCAGTCTTGAAATACGGGTCTTGGATTTGACCTTCACCTTCGACGTGGATGCGCATGGCGTAACGACCGCCAAAAGGTGTGTCCCATTGCCAGTCGGCACCGCCAGGCTGGCCAGGTTGCATATCGGCAAGGTCGCAACGGAAACGACGCGAGATTTGCATCTCGTAAAGGTTAAAGGTGCTATCATCGACTTTCTCAAGGTGCCATTCAGTGTAAGGGTCTTTGAGTCTGGATTTCTGATCCTCACTGAATGCATCGGCAAGACGCAACTGGTCCCAATACTTCATGGTCTCGAGGATGTCATCAATCTGACCGTGATTGCGCATGGCTTTCATGTAAATCGTCATGCCATAGCCAGCATCGAAACCAGCACATTCCGACATGGCCCATTCCACGTCTTCTAATGTAGTACATTCGAATTTACGGTCAGCGAGACTGATCTTGAACCATCCTAACATTCTTGGGAAAAGGTTCCTACGGAAGAAGTCTTGGTTCTTGATACGGGCTTCCACTTGCCCGGTGCGCATGGCTTCGCCCCAAGGTTCCCCCCAATTCATTCGGGTGTGGATGTGCCAATTATAGTGGTTGAGGTTGCTGGCATCGTTGAGCACGTTGTGGTCCCAGCCTTCATAACATTGACTGACGAAGCGCGATGTAGCATAGTCGCCATGTCCAGTGTAAGTGCAGCCTTCCAAGCCATCGAAGGAGATTTGCGACAATCCTGTGTTGTTGAAGATTTCTACCAAGCGTTGGGTAAGGCTGTCTTGCAACACGATGTCAGGGAAAACAACCTTGTATGGATGGTCCCAAAGTTTATATACTGTAGCGTTTCTTGGGTGCGCAGATTTTTTGGTGCCGTATGCGCCGCGTGTACAGCTATGCAAAATGTGGATGTTCCCCGCCGCTTCAGTAGTACGATAGGAGATGAGTTCGTCGCCAATCTGGAGCAGGTTGAGCGTCATGGGACGTGCAAACAGCTCCGAGTGATAGACGGCGAAATTGGTTTGATTTTCGTCAATCCCTTCTTGTAACTTGACGGTGCCTTGTTTGAGCAAATGCTCAGAGGGCATCGGGCTGACGTAACTATCGTTGGTGGTGGTGAAATTGCTGAGCGTGTGGATGCCAACGTGAATGCCTTGGCTTTCGGCTTTGTCCACGAGCTTTTTGACATCTTTGTCGCGACCGCCTTTCACGAAATCTTTCGACCAAAGGAAATGTCCCCAATCTTCAAACGGTTCGATGTGATATACGTATTCCATGCCCGCTTGATGACATTTTTCGAGCACAAAGTCGAAATCGGCTTCCGAGAAGTCAGAGATAATGTAGGGCTTCATAGCCGATCGCGCGGTCTTGCCCCATTCGCCGTCAAACATGGGGTGGGGAAGGCCTTCGGCAATCTCTATTTCTCCAATGCGGTTCAATGCTTCGCTTTGTGGGCAACCGAATAAGGCGATGGAGGCACCATCAATTAGTCGGTCATGGTTTTCCAATGGCAGAATCATTACGCTGTCAATACCTTGAACGTTTCGATATTCCAATCTGCCACGATAACGCGCTGAGAATTGCATCATGGTCCCCTTTTTTGTGCCTGTGGCTGCCTGCTGGTATGTAGGAATGGATGATGTGGAGACTGATGCGGTTTCGCCTTTGTAGTGCAGCCGTTCTTCGATTTTTTCGGCATATTCTTGTGGGATGCCGGCGTTGGTCTTGATGTTCAGGGCTTGGATGCCAAAAGCTACGCCTTTTCCTTGCACTACGCCGATGACATCGCCCACCACTTCGTTGATGTTGAGCATAACGGGACAAATAATCATGGCATCGTAGTCGCCGTGAAGGTTGGACCGCTCGATGCTGATCTTTAGATGGTCGTTAAATTCTTGTATGTCCAATATGGCTTCGCTACCATCATCGAAAATGACGTTATACAGGGTTCCGTATGATGGTACAAATGACTGTGGCATAACCAACTGTCCATCACGACAACCCATAAGAATAGGGTAGAAGGTGTCGGAAAGAATATCTTTGTCGCAAACGTTTATGGATGAGATATATCCTTTTTTGTCGATGCTTAACCAAAGTTCATCGGTGTGGAAAATGGTGCTTTGGGCTTGTGCCACCAATGCTACAAGCAAGATATAAGTTAGGGTTAGTGCTTTTTTCATGAGAATTGTTAATGATGGGCAAAATTACGCAATATTTTGGAAGGATTAGTATTTTGTTTGCAATGAGAAAGTTTTATTACTATTTTCGCAGCGTAATCTTTAAAAAACAAAGAAATGGGTCTATTTAAACAACTTCTCAAAGATGTTCTTGGCGATGTTGTGTCTGAGGCTATCAAGGGTAATTCTTATCAGCCAAAAAGAACAGATCGTCCTTCGCAATCATCCTATTCTCAGGTCACGACTGTTAAGCCAGAACCTGCTGTTCAGGATTGGAATGCCTATTTTCGAGAGATTTTGAAGTCGGAATTTGCGCAATACAACGTCAAGGAGGATGTCCTAGTTACGGATTTGGTGGGTTTCGCCAACGATGAGTTCAAACTCTATAACGATCGCCCGACGCAAGCCTATAAGGCTGAATGGGGAAAGCCCTATACCTTTGTGCTCGAGCAGATGGGCATGGTGAAGGGTGTCGTGATGTTGGGTAATGGCCATAGCCATTCTAGCAACGTCAAATATTTGATTTCAAGAATGTATGCCAAGAAGTTGGGCGTTCCATACATCAATTTCTACACCCAGATGCCGAACGAAAGAGCATATGTCGTTGAACGTATCAGAAAGTTTTTGTGCTGATAAATAATAGGGGAAGGGGATGCGATATGTCGCGCCTGTGATGGAAGCAGCATAACCTGACTCAAGTTTTGCAGGCAACTGGGTTATGTACCTTCTCGTGATCAGCAATTTTGCTGATTCAAAATCTTTCCCCTTTCCTTTTTTTCTATGGAAAGCATTGTCAATCAACTGACTCAACAAGAAGCTTGGGAAGAATTCCTGGCTTATCGTCTGCAAAAAGGACGCTTTACTTGGCATGAGTTCGAGGAAGCAGATGACTTTGTGGCTTCGCAAGCTTATTTTCCAATTGCTCAGCGTATTTTGAATGAAGGATTGGGCATTCCTCAAAAGAAACTAGTCAATAAGATGGGCTCCGATAAGAAGAGGGTGGTCTATTCCTTTTCTGACGAGACGATGCTGATACTCAAATTCATTTCTTTTTTGCTTTATCGTTATGATGATTGTTTTGCCCCCAACTGCTATGCTTTCCGACGTGGATTAAAGGCAAGCGATGCCATCATGAAAATCAGAACCGTCCTCCAAGGTCAAAGGATGTGGGCTTATAAGTTGGATATACACAACTATTTCAATTCCATTTCCATACCGATTCTGCTGCCTATCTTGTCGGAATTACTGAAGGATGATCCGCAGTTGTTTCGTTTTTTCGAAAGAATGCTGACGAATCCTAATGTGAAAGTAGGTGATGTGATTGTTGAAGAGCAACATGGTGTGATGGCAGGAACGCCAACATCACCCTTTTTGGCCGATGTGTATCTGAAGGAAGTTGACCGTTATTTCTATGATAAGGATATTATCTATGCCCGTTATTCTGATGACATCATACTTTTTGCGCCTGATTTTGAGACGCTTAATTTGTATAAGGATACTTTGCTCCAGTTTCTTGAAAAGTATCAATTGGAAGTAAATCCGAGCAAGGAAAAAATCTATTCGCCTGATGAACCATTTGAGTTTTTGGGGTTCAAGTGCTGGGGTAATGATATAGATTTGTCAGAGGCGACGAAGCAAAAAATGAAAGGCAAAATCAAACGTTTGACTCGCTCTTTGATGCGTTGGCAAAGAAGCAAAGGTTTCGGTCCAGAAAAAGCTATGAAGGCAATGATCAATCATTTCAATCGTAAGTTTTACGAGTCTGATGATCCTGAAACCTTAACTTGGTCGCGATGGTTTTTCCCTGTTATCACCAAAACGGATGGCCTGAAGGAAATCGACCATTATCTGCAACAGAATATTCGCTATTTAAGTGCTGGGAAACATAATAAGAGCATTTACAAAGTCGATTATGGGCAATTGAAGGAGATGGGTTACCGCAGCCTTGTCAACGAGTATTATAAATTTCGGCAAGCATAAAAAAAGCCTCTCGAATTCGAGAGGCTTTTTTGAACTTTAACCGAGATAACTCTTTAGGATCTTGCTTCGGCTGGTGTGTTTCAACCGGCGTATGGCCTTTTCCTTGATCTGACGCACGCGTTCGCGTGTCAGGTCGAATTTCTCGCCAATCTCTTCCAAAGTCATCGGGTGCTTGCCGTCGAGGCCGAAATAAAGGCGGACGACGTCTTGCTCACGTTGGGTGAGGGTGGAGATGGCTCGGTCAATCTCTTTGCGTAACGACTCGTACAAAAGCTCTGTTTCAGGGGTTGGCGCTTCATCACTCTTCAGCACGTCATACATGGTGTTGTCTTCATCTTGTACGAGAGGTGCATCCATTGAGATGTGGCGACCTGCGTTCTTCATTGATTCTTTTACTTCCTGCTCTGTGATGTCGAGCACTTCGGCGATTTCCTCTGCATTGGGTTCACGTTCAAACTCTTGCTCTAACTTAGCATAAGTCTTGTTGATTTTGTTGATGGAACCGATTTTGTTCAAAGGAAGACGGACGATGCGCGATTGTTCGGCCAAAGCCTGAAGGATGGATTGGCGAATCCACCACACGGCGTAGGAAATGAACTTGAAACCTCTGGTCTCGTCGAAACGTTGTGCGGCTTTTATCAGTCCCAAGTTACCTTCATTGATTAAGTCGGGAAGACTAAGGCCTTGGTTCTGATACTGTTTTGCTACGGAGACTACAAAACGCAAGTTGGCTTTGGTGAGCTTTTCCAATGCTATCTTGTCGCCTTGTTTGATACGTTGAGCTAATTCAACTTCTTCTTCAGCCGTAATCAGTTCAACTTTACCAATCTCTTGCAGGTATTTGTCGAGAGATGCGGTCTCACGATTGGTAACCTGCTTCGTAATCTTTAACTGCCTCATTTATTTACGTTTATGTTATAAAATAGTGTTCCTATTAGGATTAATGTCTTTTTTGACCACCATTACCACCATGACCTCTGTCGTTGCCGTGGTTCTTGTCACCATGGTTCTTGTCGCCGTGATTTCTGTCACCGCGTGGTCTGTCGCCACCTTTCTTCTCTTCGTAACCTTCGGGCTTTGGCAACAGGGCCTTTCTTGACAGGCGGAGTTTGTTGGTCTTAGGGTCGATTTCAATCAGCTTCACTTGGACGTGGTCGCCTTCCTTCAGGCCGGTTTCTTCCATGGTCTCGTAACGTTTCCAATCGATTTCTGAGATGTGGAGCAGACCGTCCTTGTTAGGAATGATTTCGACGAAGGCACCGAATGACATGATTGAAGTCACCTTGCCATCATACACTTCACCGACCTCTGGGATAGCCACAATAGCACGGATCTTTGCCTTGGCAGCTTCGATGTCTTCCTTATTCTGTGAAGCGATTTCCACGATGCCCTTCTGTTCGTCTTCGGTAATGCAGATGGTGGTGTTGGTCACTTTTTGCATTTCTTGGATTACCTTACCGCCAGGTCCGATAACAGCACCAATCATATCCTTCGGGATGAAGAGGGTCTCGATGCGTGGGACGAAGTCCTTATAGTCGGAACGAGGTTCAGTGATGGTCTTGGCCATTTCATCAAGGATGTGCAAACGGCCTTGACGGGCTTGTTCGAGAGCTTCGGTCAGCACTTCGTATGAAAGACCGTCAACCTTGATATCCATTTGGCAAGCGGTGATACCGTCGCGGGTACCTGTCACCTTGAAGTCCATGTCGCCAAGGTGGTCTTCGTCGCCGAGGATATCGGTAAGGATGGCGTATTTGCCAGTCTCGCTGTCCGAAATCATGCCCATGGCAACGCCAGCAACAGGCTTGCGCATTGGGACACCAGCATCCATCAGTGCGAGGCAGCCGCCACACACCGATGCCATTGATGATGAACCATTTGATTCGAGAATGTCACTGACGATACGAACCGTGTAAGGCATGGTTTCATCGTGTGGCACCATTGATTTGAGGGCGCGTTCAGCTAAGTTGCCGTGACCGATTTCACGACGGCTGGTGCTGCGTTGTGCCTTGGCCTCGCCAGTGGCAAAGCCAGGGAAGTTGTAGTGCAATATGAAGTTGTTGGTGCCTTCAACGACGGCACCGTCAATGGTCTGTTCGTCGAGCTTGGTTCCCAAGGTAACGGTCACCAAAGCTTGGGTTTCACCACGGGTGAACACAGCCGAGCCGTGAGCTTTTGGAAGCACATCGACTTCGGTCCAGATAGGACGCACTTCGTTGGTCTTACGGCCATCGAGGCGGATGCGTTCGTTGAGGACGGCGTTACGCACTGCCGAGCGTTCCACGTCGTGGAAATAGCGCTTTGCCAATGGAGTAACGGTTTCAAGTTCCTCTTCGGTATATTTGGTGAGATAGTTTTCGAGGATGCCACTGAAGGTTTCTTCGCGCTTGTGCTTGTCGGCACAGCCGGTCAAAGCGAAGTCGTAGCAAGGTTGGTAGCAAGCTGCGGTGAGGTCGGCACGAAGGTCTTCGTTGTTCTCTTCGTGGCAATACACTCTCTTTTCCTTCTGGACTTGTTCCATAAGGTCGAGTTGGGCTTGGCATTGGATCTTAATAGCTTCGTGGGCGGCTTTCAAAGCACCGAGCATTTCTTCTTCGCTCACTTCCTTGCATTCGCCTTCCACCATGCAGATGTCCTTCATGGAGGCGGCCACCATCAGTTCGAGGCGTGCGTTTTCCATCTGTTCGAAGGTTGGGTTGATGACGTATTCATCGCCAATCAAGGCAACGCGGACTTCCGAGATAGGACCGTGGAATGGGATGTCGGAAACGCAGATGGCTGCTGATGCTGCCAGGGCTGCCAACGAGTCAGGAGTCTCTTTGCGGTCGCTCGACAGCAAGGTGACTTGAACGATGGTCTCTGCGTGATAATCGTCTGGGAATAATGGACGCAAGGCACGGTCGATCAGACGCGAGATAAGGACTTCGTAGTCTGATGGCTTGGCTTCGCGACGGAAGAAACCGCCAGGAAAACGGCCTGTCGAATAATACTTTTCCCTGTAATCGACTGACAGAGGGAAGAAATCGGTTTCGGGAGCTACTTCGGTAGCTGAGCAAACGGTGGCGAGCAGCACGGTGTCGCCGCAACGGAGCATGACTGAACCGTCAGCTTGCTTGGCATAACGACCGGTATTGAGGCTAATCTCTTGGCCGTTAGGCATTTTTATGGTTTGTGTAAATCCTTGTGGACCCATAATTTCTGAATTTTTTTACTTGTTCTCTAATGTTCTTTGTTAACAGCTTTTTCTTTGTCGATGTGGCTTTTGATAAATAGCAAAAAAAAGGCAATGTAAAATTGCCTTTTTTGATTGCTTTCCGCTTAGGCAGCGCGAAAGAATTACTTTCTGATGCCCAATTCCTTGATGATTGCGCGGTATCTTTCGATGTCAGTTCTCTTTAAATAATCGAGAAGTTTTCTTCTCTTACCTACTAAGCAAACCAACGCGCGCTTGGCAGCCACATCTTTCTTGTGTTCTTTCGTTTGTTCAGTCAAATGCTTGATTCTGTAGGTGAACAAAGCGATTTGGCCTTCTGCTGAACCAGTATCGGTAGCGCTTTTACCGTATTGGCTGAAAATCTCTGATTTCTTTTCTGCAGTTAAATACATAGTTTTCTTCTTTTTACTTAAAATCTTGTCTTACTTTTAACGAGCGGCAAAAATACAACTTTTTTTGGTTCGTTGGTTATTTTTTTTGAAATCTTTTAATCGGCGACATCAGAATTGCTCGACACCACCTTATTATTAATGGCTCCAGGGTTCTCTTGGCTGTCGATTATCTGGTTAATAATGTCAGACTGGAAGGTTTCTTCCATAATGTCGCGAGCCCTTGAATTGCGTTTCTCACTTTTGTTGCTTTTGCGTCTTAACATTGATGATTTGATTTTGCCCACAAATTGCAGTGCATTCAGGTAGAAACCATATAAATGCTTTTCGCGTTCAATCAGAGGAATGAGTATCGAGTTGATGACAATACTGAACAAGATGACGGAAAACACGATATTCTTTATAAAATATCCAGTTTCAGAATCGGGAATGTAGTTGACGGCTTGTGTCGCCAACACGGCAGCGGTCAAACCTCTAGGGTTGATGGCAGCCATGAACATTAGCTCCTTATCGGAAATGCCGTAACGGTTCGAGATGGCAAAACGTACGGTTGGGATACGCGTGATGAAAAGCAATATGCTGATGCCTAATCCGATGACGATGGGTAGCCAATGGTTCAGTTGAATTGAAATACCGACATAGATGAAGAAGAAGGTCTTCAGCAGCAATACCAATTCGCTGAAAAGGGCACGTTCGGTGTTGTTGAGGTTGGCTGGACGTTTTTTGACGAAGCGCTTCAGCATACTGTCGTAGATACTGTCGATATTGGCCAATCCGATGCCGAATGCCAAAGCCGCAATAGCACCGCTAAACCCCATCCATTCGTTGATGCCGTAAATGATGAACACGAAGGCGGGCGTTGTAAGGATGGAATTTTTGATATTACGGACTTTGTCCAAGATGAGCGCCCAGAAAATGGCTCCTAACAACCCCATCACGGTGGCTAAAATGAACGACGAGAAGATGTTGCCAATGATGGAACCAAATCGAACTTGTTGCGACTTGATGGCTTCTAATAGAGCGAGGGCAAAAACGATGCTGAACACGTTGCCGAATGCGGCTTCGAGGATGAGCATCGCAGCACTTTTTTCGGTCATTCTCAGCTGTCTGACCATAGGGATGACGACGGCCGAGGCTGTGCCGCCCAAAATGCAGCCTAACATGAGGCTGATGATAGGGTCGATTTTTAATATTAGCCATGCCACGAGCCAAATGACAATGGCACTGACAATGAAATTGAGCGCCATCAGACGAAACGCACCTTGGAAAGAATCTTTTAGGTTACTGAAACTCAGTCGTGTACCACTTTCAAAAAGGATGGTAACAAGGGTTATGCCCGAGAAGATGCTACCTGCGTTTCCTAGGCTTTCAGGCGAAATCCAATGCATGATGGGACCGATGACTAATCCAATAATAATGAGGAAAAGTACATCTGGGATGCGGCGACGGCTAAACAGTTGGGTGAATAGGTGAGCGGCAAAGATGAGCAATCCGATAATGGCGATAATCAGCCCGATTTGGCTCGATGATGCTCCTGAACTGGCATGTCTGACAGTTTGGACGACAACTTCGCTTGCAGCTATGCTGTCGTTGCTTTGCACAAGCGTGTCGGCAAGGCTCGAAAGGTCGTTTGCGGTTGGGATGAGATCGGTTTGTATCATATAATCAAATGGTTGGTTATCAGTTGAAAAGTCTCCAATTAAATCCGATGAAAACTTTGCTTCCACGCATTGGATAGTGCGGGGCGATGAAAGCATCGTGATTGCCGGTTAAAAGGAACATGTTGTTGTAGGCTACGTAGATGTCAGCTTTCTTAACCTTGATGGAAAGAGCGAGGTCGATGAATGGGAAATTGCCAATCATGACTTGATTTTGCAGATAGAAGGTGCGCAAGGCTGGCATATAGGCATCGGCGTAGTATTTCGTGAAATATTGCACGGTGATGCTGGGTTGGATGGTAGCTGCTTTCTTGAAGATGGGCTGCGCATAAGCAACTTTCATTCTCGCAAGGAAAAGTGGAAGGTGAACAATATCTTCGTTGCTTGCTTTCTGGAGACTGGCAAAGCCTTCCATCTCGAAACGCCAAAGTTTGTAATAGAAACTTCCGTAGGCTTCTCTTATGCTGACCATTCCGTCATATTGCTCTGCTTTTGCTTCCAATCCAAAGTAAATCAAATCGTTGATACTGGTTTGCTTGACGCCGATGCCAAAGTCTTTGTAACGGTACTTGAGGTCGAAACAAAGATAGGTGGCGGCATGGAAATCATTTTCCCAACGGAAATGGTTGGAACTGTAACTTGTTTCAAACCAGTTGGCTGATTGCCGTTTTAGGTTGAAATCGAAGGTGGCTGAACCATAGTTGTGTTCTTGCGTGCCAATGTATTGGTGCCATTGACCTTTGAGATTGAAGTCACCAATTTGGTATCCCAAGGTGATGATTTCGCCTTGACCAGTGATGCGTGACGACTGGAACAAGTTAATAATGATACCTCCATTGACACTGAGTTGCTGGTAATTGCAGAGTTGCTTCATGGAAAGGCTTTCGTAATCGAATGCTTTCACTTTGAAGATGCCGTAGTTGAGTCCAGCATATAGATAAAACGGAACATCATCGGAATAGGATTGGTAACCTAAGCTGTTCCATTTCAATGAGTTTCTTATCCCTTGGACAATGGTGGTGTCATTGGTTTTGGCGGTGTTCAACAGGGTATCGAATGGTTGATAGAATGCCACGCTAGGTGAACTTTCGTTGAAGAATAGTTGGTTACGCTGATAGTTGAAACTGTGGCAGATACGACCTAATGTAAATCTTCTTTCTTTTGTGGTGAATTGTTCTTCGATGGTATCGTTAGCGGTAAGGTTGAGCGCGTCGTTGGCCAAAACTGAAAGCGTATCAATAGCAAGGCTGTCAATGAACTTAGGCTCAATGGTGTCGTTGTCAATCGTCTTAACTTGTCGTGTTTGAGGCAACAAGTTGAAATAGTGCTCGAAACCAGCACCACTTGATTTGATGTAGTTTTGGGCATTAGTTAAGTTAGTCAAGATGGCATTATTGTCACTTTCAGTGTTCCCGATATAGTCTTCATCGTTGATAATGCCACCATTTTCTTTCATCTCCAGCTTGTTGCGATACCAATAGGCCAATATCGCATAGCGTTTGTCTTTCGTGAAATAGTGCGCATTGATCCAAAAGTAGTTGTTCAGCGAATTACAGTTCTTGAAGACACCAGGCGAGACTTCGGTATTGAATTCGAAAGAAATGAAAAGATTCTTGACAAATTGCCGGCCAAATCTCACATTGAGTAGTTGTTCCTTGTCTCCCGTTGTGAAATAATAGCGTAGCTCGGAGTAGGGGAGTACCGATTGATAAGTACTCATGTTCTTTTCATTGCGCATATAGGCTGAAAAGGCGGGAAGGCTTAGGTCAAATCCAAGATCGTTTTGATAACTGAATCGCATCGATTTGTGGGCTAACCCAGTGTTGCTGAGGGTGCTATATATCGTATTGTCGCGTTCAAGCATTTCGTGGTTTGAGGCATGAAACGAATTGGTGTCAATCACTCGTGGGCTGTTCAGAAAGATGCTGTCGAAGGCGATGTTGTAGTAGGTTACAAATGTTGAATCGACAGGAATAGAGTGGGAGTGGGGGATGGGTTTTGGCGCAATGCTGTCACTAATGGTTTCTTGTGAGAAACCATTTATGCTCATAATGAGCAAGATAAGTAAAAATACAACGGCTTTGCGCATGGATTCAGTTTTGAGCGGTAAAATTACTAAAAAGTTTCCAAATGAAGGATTTTTGGTTTCAATTTGCAATTATGTAGATGAAATACTAAGCGAAGAAGATCGAGTAGGGGAGAAAGGAAACAAAAAAGCCTGGCAGTGTTCTGTCAGGCTTTCTGTTAAGGGTGGGCGACGACCTACTTTCCCACAAGTGATGCAGTATCATCGGCGCGGCAGGGCTTAACTTCTCTGTTCGGAATGGGAAGAGGTGCGCCCCTGCGCAATAGTCGCCACAATATTTTAAAGAACTTATAATCAAATAAAAACGAAGGCCAATTTCTTAGCCTTCGTTGTGGTTGGGCGGCGACCTACTTTCCCACAGTGATGCAGTATCATCGGCGCGGCGGGGCTTAACTTCTCTGTTCGGAATGGGAAGAGGTGCGCCCCCGCGCAATAGCCGCCACATGTCTCTCTCCGGCCTCGGAGGGG
>JAZQMX010000033.1:0-5731 GCA_045627065.1 Bacteroidales bacterium
TTAATTCTGCCATATCTCTTTAAGTTTAGGGCGCAAAAATACAACTATTTGGGCGAAAAATCGTATTATTGCAAACCGATTTTTGAGCACGATGAAACGAGTTATCCCTATATTTTTTTTGGTCGCGATGTTCTGCATAACAGCGTGTAAGAATGATGACAGTGAAATCTGCATCAACCTTTTCGCAGATTACAACGTTGACGGACAAGCCATAATGACTGACTCGTTATGTTACCGAAACGATGCTGGCAACAATTTCATGATCAACGAGATACAATGGTTCATCTCACACATCGAAATCAAGAACGAAAAAGGAGAATGGCTTCCTCTGAATGAAAACGGCGACATCCATTATCTTGAATACCAGTCGCAAGATCAGAATCCTTTCCTCTGGCAAATGATGCCTAAAGGACAATACACAGCCCTGCGTTTCACCTTCGGTCTCGACGAAGCCGACAACCAAACCGGACTCTTCACTAACCCACCCGAGTCGGAAATGTTTTGGCCCGAACCGCTTGGTGGCGGCTATCATTACATGAAAATCAACGGGAAATGGCTTGATAATGAAGGAAATCTAGTGCCTTTGTGCATTCATCTCGGCATAGGCCAAAATGCCCAACTCACCGAGTTCTACCCAAACCATTTCAGCGTCGAAATCCCATTCGAGAATGCCATCGGTTTGAGCGATTGTTCCATTACCATTTCGATGAATATCAACAACTGGTTCCGCAATCCTAACACATACAATTTCAACGATTTTGGAAGCGGAATCATGCAAAACCAAGTCGCACAACAAACGCTGAAAGAAAACGGATGCGACGTGTTTTCGGTCTCCATAAAAGCAAATTGAGTATGAAGAATAGGATGTTGTTTTTATGTGTTTTAGTTCTTTTGCTTGGCGCATGTAAGCACGAGCAAAACGACTATAAACCAACTCCATACGAATTCAACATTCCTTTGTTTTTTCCCAATCAGACCAACATTCCTTTTGACAACCCGATGACGATCGAAGGTGTTGAATTAGGTCGTAAGTTGTTTTATGACCCACGACTGAGCGGTCGCGCTGTTCCCGGCGAAATCTCAAATTGTGCTTCGTGTCACCGTCAAGAAAACAATTTCGAGGCTGGGCACACTCTACCGGAAATCAATCATGCCATGCTTCCTTTGGTCAATCTGGCATGGAATACGACGGGCTTAGGTTGGAATGGCTCAGTTGAAACTTTGGAAGACATGGTTTTGGCCGCTGTCACCGCGGAAAACGAAATTAGCGGAGATACCACTCAGATTGTCAACTATTTGCAAACAACCGAAGACTATCCTATCCTATTCCAGAAAGCCTTTGGTAGCAGCAAAATAACCTTCAAAAATGTGCAACGCGCCATTGCACAATTTGTGAGAAGCCTTGTATCATCCAATAGCAAATTCGACCAATATCTTCGTGGCGAGACCCAACTCACGCAAGACGAACTGAATGGATACGTTCTCTTCGTCACCGAAGAAGGTGCCGACTGTTTCCACTGTCACGGCAGCGGTTCAGGAAACGCTCTGATGACGACTAACCTTTTCTACAACAATGGTTTAGACAATGTCTTTACCGATCCCAACGACAGATATTCCATCACTCATAATCCATTGGACCACGGAGCTTATAAAGCCCCCACCCTACGCAACATTGCCGTTTCCAAACCATACATGCATGACGGCCGTTTCCAAACCATCGACCAAGTGATTAACTTTTATTCGGATAGCGTAAAATACTCCGAACAAGTCAGCCCGCTGATGCACCACGTCATGCAAGGCGGTGTGAGACTCACCGAACAAGAAAAGCAGCAATTGAAGGCTTTCCTCAACACACTGACTGATAGTACTTTCCTAAACAATCCAAACTATGGCGAACCCGACTGAATTTCCTTGGGGCGACCAGCGCCGATTCAACAGCTACAACAACTACTTCACTAAGCAGTTTGGCAGTCGCGTGCAAAAAATTAGCATCGATGCTGGCTTCAGCTGTCCCAATCGTGATGGGAAAATCAGTACAGGCGGTTGCACTTTCTGCAGCAACGATGCATTCAATCCATCCTACTGCAAGCCCGAAAAATCCATTCGACAGCAAATTGAAGAAGGCATAGAGTTTCACAAACGCCGTTACCGCAGAGCAAACAAGTATTTGGCTTATTTTCAGCCTTTCTCAAATACATACAAGCCGCTTGAAGAACTGAAAAAGATTT
Organism: Bacteroidales bacterium; assembly: GCA_045627065.1. Classification (GTDB taxonomy): domain Bacteria; phylum Bacteroidota; class Bacteroidia; order Bacteroidales; family F082; genus Limimorpha. The sequence goes on from JAZQMX010000033.1 coordinate 2,229, forward strand.
ATTCTCAAGCGCTTGCAATCCCTGAGATTGCCGGTCTCGTCATTGGCACTCGTCCAGATTTGATTGATGAAGACATTCTACAATATCTTGCCGAAATTCAAAAAACGCATTATGTGATTGTGGAATATGGCATCGAAAGCGTTTACGACGAGACCTTGAGACGAGTCAATCGAGGCCACGATTTCGCAACTGCCCAACATGCCGTCGAACTCACCGCATCATACGGTTTGCCATGCGGCGGACATTTCATCTTTGGTCTGCCAGGCGAGACCAAAGACATGATGCTTGATGCTGCTGACATCATCTCACAAATGCCACTGACTACAGTAAAGTTTCATCAGCTGCAAATCTTCAAGAACACGAAGATGGCCGACGAATATTTACAAAATCAAGAATCCTTCCATCTATTTGAATTAGAAGAATATATCGACTTTGTCATAGATTTCACCGAACGTTTGAACCCGAATATCGTCATCGAGCGTTTTGCGGGAGAAGTGCCTCCGCGATACCTTCTTTCCGAACCATGGATGAAACTGCGTTACGATGAAGTGCTAGCTCGCATCGAAAAACGAATGGAAGAAAGAGACACTTGGCAAGGACGACTAAATCAACAAACACTATCATAATGACTTACATAAAATCAAATCAATTATTCGAACAGATACCGACCGAAGAGATGTATGAGCGCATCCCCCGCCCCATCGTCATCGCCGACCACCTTATGACGCCCGACAATATGGGTGCCATGATTCGACTGGCCGACAACATCGGAGCCACCGAGATGTGTTTTCTTGGCGAAGAGTCGCATCACAGTCTTGGCAAGGTGCGCCGCGCCGCCGCTTCGAGCCGTGGCAACATCAAATGGTATTTCACCGAAGAAACTGATTTACACAAAATTGTTCCCAAAGGCAAGACTATCGTCGCCATCGAAACTGCTGATAATGCCACTTGCATTTATGATACTCAACTACCAGAAAATGCTGCATTTATCGTAGGAAGCGAAAGTCATGGCTTGAACGAAGAACTGTTAACCCAATGCGACATGGTAGTCTATATACCTGTCCCTGGTCCAACGCGTTCGCTCAATGTAAGTCATGCAGCCGCAGTGGCACTTTTCGAATGGCAACGTCAAATGCTCAAGAAATGAAAACCTATCGACACATCTTCTTCGATCTCGACCGAACTCTTTGGGATTTCGATGCCGCCGCAGAAGTGGCTTTCGAGATGATATACGACAAATACGACCTAAAATCCTTGGGAATTCCTTCTGCGCATGAGTTTCACGAAACTTATCATCCCATCAACGCTAAGATGTGGGAGCTTTACCGCGAAGACAAAATCACAAAAGAATCTTTATGTCGCGAGCGCTTCGTACAACCGCTGGCCGTTTACGACATTCATGACGTAGAACTTGCCGACAACTTAGGTCGCGATTACGAGTATTATTCGCCACGCATCATCCGACTCATGCCTGGCACCATGGAATTACTGGATTATTTAAAACCAAAATATCATTTGCACTTAATCACCAATGGCTTTCAAGAAATACAACACACCAAGTTAGGTGGTTCGGGTATGGAGCCATATTTCGATACCTTAACAGTTTCAGAAGAAGTTGGAGTCAAGAAGCCAAATCCAGAAATTTTCCGTTTTGCACTCTGCAAGGCTAATGCCACAGCCGACGAGAGCATCATGATTGGCGATGAGATGGACGTTGATATCGATGGTGCACGAGCAGCTGGCATCGACCAAATCTTCTTCAACTACAAATGCCTAAACATTGAAGGGAAAAGGACCTACGAAGTAAAAGAATTATTGGAAATCAAGAAGATACTGTAAACTACTTCAATTCAGCAATCACGGTAACTTTCGATTTTACCTTATCCCCTATTCTGACTTTCACCTCAGCATCCAAAGGCAAGAACATATCCACACGCGAGCCAAAACGGATCATGCCGAGTTCATCGCCAACCTTCAGTTCGTCACCAGATTGCAGGTCACACACGATACGGCGAGCCACAAAACCAGCAATCTGACGCATCATCACCTCGCGTCCCTTCGAATCTTTAGCAACAATGGTATTATGTTCGTTCAAATCTGATGATTTCGGATTGAAGGCCACAACAAAATTACCAGGATGATATTTATAATAGGTAATTGTTCCGTCGAAAGGAGAAAAGTTAACGTGAACATTATAAATCGACATGAAGATGGATATCTGACGACGTTGTTCATGAAAATATTCATCTTCCATAACAATTTCATTAGCAACAACTTCACCATCGGCTGCCGATAATACCAAGTCATCGCCCAAAGTAGTTTGACGCGTCAATGGAAGCCTGAAGAACCTAAAAGTCCAACAAATATGGATAAAGCAATAAGCGTATAGTAGGTAATGTCCAACAGTCTGATGATGGAAGAAGCAATTCACCAACACGATAGCGGCAATCGCAATCAGAATTGTCACCACAATGGCTTTCGTTCCCTCTTCGTGTATTCTTTTCATATCAGTAGCAAATAAACGAAAATAAATGGTACGCTGAACAAAATCGAGTCAAAACGATCCAAAATTCCACCATGACCAGGAATTAGGTTACCAGAATCTTTAACTCCAGCTTGACGTTTCAACATTGATTCACACAAATCACCAAATGTACCGAACACTACTGAAATAATTGCCAAGCCAACTGCTACAGGAATGGAAATCAATGATATATAATGACATAGAATACATATGGCGAGAATGGTAAAGAGAAGACCTCCAAGACTCCCCTCAATAGTTTTACCGGGTGAAATACGAGGGAATAACTTATGTTTCCCAAATAAACGACCTGTCAAATATGCAAATACATCATTAGACCATATCAAACCGAAAACTAAAAGCAAAATCGGAGTACCAGCAATTTCACCAAACAAATCCTGACGATACATAAATACCATCATGGAACAAGGCATGGTCAAATAAAGCAAAGAGCCATAAAAATATGATGAAACATTCTTAAAATCAACAACCTTCGAAAACAAAGCGACCAAGAAAGGCAGCAATAAAAGTAGGAAATCAAACAACAAGAATTTTTGATTTAATACCTCAAGAGCGACAAGAGAAGTGATAGTAAAAAAAGAAACCGAAAGAATTTCTCCTAATACTAAATGTTTCAAGGAATTAATTGATTGCAATCGGTACATTTCAAACGTTCCAACGGAAACGACAAATAGCATCAAAATAGAAAATATCCAAGGAGAAAATAGGACACTGCCTAAGATAACAAATATTATCACACCCGCAGAAAGGGTTCTTTTCAATAATTCACTCATGCTTATTCAAATAATTTGCAAAAATACTAAAAAAGCATTTAGCAAATAATCGAGTTTGTCAAAAACCGAAGAACCCCGGCACCGTTCGGTGTCGGGGTTCCCGTTGTGGTTGGGCGGCGACCTACTTTCCCACAGTGATGCAGTATCATCGGCGCGGCGGGGCTTAACTTCTCTGTTCGGAATGGGAA
>JAZQMX010000034.1:0-21290 GCA_045627065.1 Bacteroidales bacterium
CGTGTAATCAATATTCCTAACATGAAGGCTCCTAACTATCTTGAACTTGAAAGCCGTCTTTGGAGTGACCATGGCGTGAACTACGTCACCAACTTCCGCATCTGCAAAGGTGCTGTGCCGCTTTACGACCGCCTGACCACCAATGGCAAGATTATCACTTACGGCATCACTTTCGACACGGGCAAGGCTACCATCAAGCCTGAATCGATGAGCGAAATCAACCGCATCAAGAATCTCATGGATGAGGATGAATCCCTCAATTTCGAAGTACAAGGTCATTGCGATGCTACCGGTTCGGCAGCCACCAATCAGAAGCTTTCACAAGAACGCGCTGAGGCCATCGTCGCCAAACTCGTGGAAATGGGCATCGACGAAAGCCGCCTTACCGCTGTAGGTAAAGGCAGTAGCGAACCAATCGCTGATAACAGCACCGACGAAGGCCGTGCCAAGAACCGCCGCGTCGAATTCGTAAAGAAATGAGAAGTTAGGCAATGTCATTCCGAGGGCTTTGCCCGAAAGGAATCTATTGCCATTTGTTCTTGACCTATAATAATTTAAATAAATTACCTATGAAAAAACTTGCATTTGCATTCTTATGCGCTGCCAGCATGAGCCTGATGGTCTCGTGCGGCAATTCATCCAATGAAAACAAAGCCGGAAACGACATCGTCATCGACGAAGAAACCGCCACTGAAATTGTCGAACAACTCGATTTGCCAGAGGACGGCGTCCATGGCTACACTGGCGATGCTGCCACCGACCTCAAGAATGTCACCAGCGACAACTACCTTGAGATTGCCAAGGGCATCTTCGGCGTTGACCTCAGCCCAAAGGACGGCTGGAAATTTGTTGAGGCTAAGAGCCCTAACAAGGTGAACAACCTCAATGTGAAATACAATATCGAAGGCCTCTCGGAGGCTGCTGAGGCAGAGGCTCTCTTCAACCAGTGCCTAGCTGTTACTTCCGATGGCAACTATCCTGTCAAGATGGACTGGAACACCGGTGCCATAAGCCGTGGTCCGAAATGCGACTCTTACGAAGCATACAAAGAGAATAAAGACATGGGCAACATGTGGTTCTATGCCTACGGCGACAAGACTGTCATGATGACGGTCAGTAGCTGGAAGGAAGAACTGGAAATCGCTATGGTGTTGACTTCAAACTAAGTCCCTCTTTCGTTTGATAATCATACAGCGCCTGCCCATAAGGGCGGGCGCTGTTGTTTTGTTATTCCCAGAAATCAGCGTTTTCAATACCGATTTCTTTTGGGTCGAACTTGGGTTCCTTGCCTTCCTTCTCTTGCTTCTCGTAGCTGCGTAAGGTCTTGAAAGCCTTCGGCGAGAGCAGCAAGATGGCAATAATGTTGATCCATGCCATGGTGCCTACGCCGATGTCGCCCAAATCCCACATGGCTTTAGCTTCATAGAGCGATCCGTAAAAGACGGCCCCAACCACACAGATGCGCAAACCCCAAATCAAGGCTTTCTCCAATCCCTTGCTGCGGCTTATGCGGCTGAAGAGATACACCAAGTTGGTCTCGGCATAATAATAGTAGGCCATGATGGTGGTGAAAGCGAAGAAGAATAAGGCTACAGCGATGATGATATTGCCCCATTGCCCGCCTAGCAGCGTGCCAAGGGCTGATGAGGTGTAACTCACATCGGGAGCGCCTAGTTCGGCTCCTTGTGCGGCGATGAGGATGTTGCCAGAGGCATCGAATACATTGTAGGTCTTGCAGGCTAAAATCATGATGGCGGTGGCAGTGCAAACTAGAAGAGTATCGACGTACACCGAGAATGCTTGAACCATGCCTTGCTTGGCAGGGTGACTCACCTTGGCAGCTCCGGCCACGATGGCTCCTGTTCCTTGACCGGCTTCGTTGGAGTAAATGCCGCGTTTCACGCCCCAGGCAATGGTGCTTCCCAAGATGCCTCCAAGCGCTTCGTTGAAACCAAAGGCGCTGCGAAGCATATCCATGAAGACGCTTGGAACAACGCTCGCGTTGCAGATAAGTACGACGATGGCGAGGATGATGTAGGCGATAGCCATGAAAGGTGCTACCACTTGCGCAACATTGGCGATGCGGTTGACGCCACCAATGACGACTAAGCCAATCAAGACGGCCACGATAGCTCCGACTATGGCTGGGTTGATGTTGAAGGTGTTTGAGAACGATGTGGCAATTCCGTTAGACTGCACGGGAGGCATAAAGAGTCCTGTGGCGATGACAGTGCAGATGGCGAAGATGACGGCCAACCATTTGCATCGCAATCCTTTTTCAATGAAGTAGGCTGGGCCACCACGGAACTGCCCGTTATGTTCTTCCTTGTAGATTTGTGATAAAGTGGCTTCGGAGAAGGCGGTTCCTGCGCCAAAGAAGGCGATGATCCACATCCAAACTATAGCTCCGGGACCACCATAGCCGATGGCGGTGGCCACGCCGACAATGTTGCCAGTGCCCACACGCCCCGAAAGGGCCATGGAGAAAGCCTGAAACGAGGTGATGCCAGTCTTCTGCTCCTTGTCGGTCGAGAACAACAGACGCGCCATGGTGCGTAGTCGTCGCACCTGTACGAATCGGGTTCCGAATGAGAAATAAAGACCTGCTGCTAGGCAAAGCACCACTAAGGCGGGACTCCACACGTATGAGCTGATGGTTCCGAATAGTTCTTCCATGTTGTGAATCGTCTTTTGTGTGTTAATGGATCAATGAATGGCTATGTTTCGCTGATGATGAACTGGGCCGTGGCACGGCTGCGTTGCTCGAGGTAAATCTTCCTGCCAGCGATGAAAGCCTTCTCCAAACCGTCCTCGTAATGGCGGATGGTATAAAGTTGAAGGCCTTTGTTGTATTTGATGCTGAATGATTCGTTGAGCGTCGCGATGAGCGCATCGCGCTTGGCATCGTCATGGTCGAAGCAGATGGAGAGGGTGAGGGCTGAGGTCTGCATCATGTTGGCATGGATGTGTAACTCGTCGCAGACTTCAAAGACCGTTTTCAGGTTGTGCTCGTTCATGAAGGAGAAGTCGCGGGGCGAAAAGCTCACCAAAGTCTGGTTGTCTTTCACGATGTGCGATGGGATGACCATTCCGTTTTTCTTGTCGATGACGCTGGGTTCCATCTCGGGATGGACGAACGACTGCACGTTCAGCTTGATGTTCTTGTTTTGCAATGGCTTGATGGTCTTCGGGTGGATGATGCTCGCACCATAGAAGGCCAGTTCGATGGCTTCGGAGTAGGAGATGTGCGGAATCTTCACGGTATCGGCGAAGCGTTTGGGATCGGCGTTGAGCAGGCCATCGACGTCTTTCCAGATGGTGACTTCTTGGGCATCGAGGCAGTTGGCGAAGATGGCGGCGGTGTAGTCTGATCCTTCGCGGCCGAGGGTGACGCTGTGTTTGCCGTCGGCAGTGCCGCCGATGAAGCCTTGCGTGATGCAGACGATGCCGCGGATGTGCTCGTCGTTGAGTTTCTGTATCTTCAAGCGGGTCTCGTCCCAGTCGGGGTTGGCGGCGCGGAAGTGGTAGTCGGTCATCACGTATTTGCGGGCATCGAGCCAGCGGGCAGGTACGTCGCTGTGGTTGAGGTATTCCTGTATGATGGTGGTGGAGATGAGCTCGCCGTAACTCACCGTCTGGTCGTATTGGTAGTCGTAGTCGAGGTCGGGCTGGGCGAGTTTCTCGTAGAGTTCGATGAAGAGGTTCGATACCGACTCGATGACGGGGTGGTCTTGACGGTTGTCGAAAAGGTCGAGGATGATTTTCTCGTGGTAGGCCATCACTTCTGTCAGGGCCTCGAAGCCGAGGTCGCCATTGTGTTGGCGGAAGTTGGCCAGCACCTTTTCGAGCATGTTGGTGGTCTTGCCCATGGCCGACACCACGAGGAGGATGTCTTCGTCCTTGTGCTGCTTGACGATATGGGTGAGGTTGCGCACGGCATCGGCATCTTTCACCGAAGCGCCGCCGAATTTATAGATTTTCTGTATCACTTTCTTGAGTATTGAAAGTTCAAATATGAGGAAAGTTATTCTTCAACAACGATTTCGATGTCAAAGTTTTCAAAGCCAATGCCTAAATTGAGGATATTGTACTCAGGTGTAAATTCTTCACGATTGATGCGCATGCCGATTTGCTTGGTTTCTCCTGGTTTTATGAATCCATCATAGTCGTATTGTGAGATTGGCCAACAATAACTGTCAGTGAAGATAGAGAATATTAAATCGGTTGATGTTGGGTTATAAAAGGTCAACGTGACTTCGTCGGTGCCACTGGGGAATACGATACGTTCGGGAACTTGGAACTCTTCGAGTTCGTACATGAGGGCAACGAGGGTGGCGCTGTAGCTTTCGTATTCGGTATGGAAGGTGAGTTGGGCGAAGTGCTCACCGTGGCTCAACTCTTCCGGGTGAAAAACAATGATTGGGTCAGAAGTGTATAAACTCCATACCCATACCGAAGGCTCGTAGGGAATGGCCCAGTCGGGGTAGGAGTCAAAAAACACTTCGCATGGCTCTTCTCGGTCGGAGATGAGACGAAGGAAATTTGCTTCTGCGCTTGGCGTGAATGAGACGGTGTCGTAAAGAATGGTGATATGTACGGGCTGCTTCTCGGGCTTGCAGCTGTTAAAACCGAATGTCATACAGCAGACCGTCATGATGACGAGGACGCACGTGATTAAGTTGTTTCGAGATTTTTTCATGGTGATGCACGTTTTGTTTCCGCTGCAAATATAAGAAAATTCTTACTGGCCAAATCATGTCTCATTAAGTCAAAATATGACCCATATCAATATTCAGCGAAATCAGTGAAATCAACGACAAAAAATCAACAATAATATCTGTTTTTTTGCGTTTATTCTCCCAAAGAAAAAACGTATTTTTGCGCCTTTAAAAAATAAATAGGTAAATAACTTAAAAAACAGATAAAATGATTGAGACAGACATCCGTGAACTGAACGAGAAAATCCAACGTGAAAGCCAGTTCGTTGATTTGATTAACTTGGAAATGAACAAGGTCATTGTGGGACAGAAACAGATGACCGAACGTTTGCTCATCGGCCTTTTGGCCAACGGCCACATCCTTCTCGAAGGTGTGCCTGGCTTGGCTAAGACCCTCGCCATCAAGAGCATGGCAAGCGCCATCGATGCCGATTTCGCACGTATTCAGTTTACTCCTGACTTGCTCCCTGCCGACCTCATCGGCACCTTGATCTACAGCCAGAAGAAAGAAGAATTTGTGGTGCGCCGCGGCCCTATCTTCGCCAACTTCGTGCTGGCCGACGAAATCAACCGCTCGCCCGCTAAGGTGCAGAGCGCTTTGCTCGAAGCCATGCAGGAACACCAGGTGACCATCGGCGACGAGACTTTCCGCCTGCCGGATCCTTTCCTCGTGATGGCTACCCAGAACCCTATCGAACAGGAAGGCACCTACCCGCTGCCCGAAGCCCAGGTTGACCGTTTCATGCTGAAGGTCGTCATCAACTATCCTAAGAAGGACGAAGAGAAGATGATTCTCCGCCAGAATATCAGTGGTGCTGCCGCCAAAATCAATGCTGTGGTGAAGCCTGAAGACATTATCCGCGCCCGTGAGGTGTGTCGCGAAATCTATCTCGACGAGAAGATTGAAAACTATATCACCGACATCGTGTTCGCTTCGCGTTTCCCATCGGAATACAAGCTGAAGAAGTTCGCCAACATGATTAGCTATGGCGGTTCGCCACGTGCTACCATCAATCTGGCTTTGGCTGCCAAGGCATACGCTTTCATCAAGCGCCGTGGCTACGTCATCCCTGAAGACATCCGTGCCGTGGCTCCCGATGTGCTGCGCCACCGTATCGGCCTGACTTACGAGGCTGAAGCCGAAAACATCACCACCGAGGAAATCATCAACGAGATCCTGAATACGATTGAAGTGCCGTAAGTTTGAGATTCCGCTGAAGCGGAATGGAGTTGTGTCATTATAGTTTATTCAATATATAGGCTACTCCATTCCGCCTTGGCGGAAACTCAGTCAGAACAAAGAATAATGGAATCGACTGAAATATTCAAAAAGGTCCGTAAAATCGAAATCAAGACGCGAGGGCTGTCGAATCACATCTTCTCGGGTCAGTATCATAGTGCCTTCAAGGGCCGTGGTATGACCTTCAGCGAGGTGCGCGAATACGAGTTCGGCGACGACATCCGTAACATCGACTGGAACGTGACCGCTCGTTTCAACCGGCCTTTCGTCAAGATCTTCGAGGAAGAGCGCGAGATGACGGTGATGCTGCTCATCGACGTGTCGGGGTCGAACGACTTCGGCTCGCTCTCGCAGTCGAAACGTGACCTTACGGCTGAGTTGGCTGCTGTGTTGGCCTTCTCCGCCATTCAGAACAACGATAAGGTGGGTGTCATCTTCTTCAGCAGCAAGGTGGAGAAGTTCATCCCGCCAAAGAAAGGCAGCTCGCATATCCTTCGCATCATCCGCGAAATCGTTGATTTCCAGCCTGCCGAACGAGGCACCGACCTCGGCGAAGGCCTGCGCTACCTTACTTCGGCCATCAAACGTCGCACCACGGCTTTCCTCATCTCCGACTTCATGACCGACAAGAGTTTCGAGAAGGAGATGCAGATTGCCGCCAACAAGCACGACCTTGTAGCTTTGCGTATCACCGACCGCCGCGAGATGGACATCCCGCGCATCGGTCTCGTCAAGTTCCGCGATGGCGAAACAGGCAAAGACCTTTGGGTGGATACCTCAAGCCGCGCATGGAACGAAGCTTACAAGAACATGATTCAGTATAAATCGGCTGAGCTGAACCGCTGTTTCAGTATGCACGGCATCGACAACGCACTGATTTATACCGATGAAGACTATGTGAAACCATTGATGCAACTTTTCAAGAAAAGGGAGTCAAGAAGATGAAGAGATATTTTTTCCTTATTGTAGCATCGCTGTTGCTGACCACGTTGGTCAAGGCGCAAGATGTGGAAGTCTCGGGTAAGGTGGAAAGCGAGAAAGTGTCTGTCGGCAAGCCTTTTACCCTCGATCTTACACTGAAGGCGCCCTACGGCTATTTCGTGGAATGGAACGACTTCGTGGGCGATACGCTCTCAAGCCAAATCGATATTATCAAGCGCGGCAACGTGGAACGCACCGCTGATGCCGACAGCAACATCATCGTGAATCAGCAACTCACCTTGATGACTTTCGATACGGGCTATGTCCAACTGCCTGCAGTGGGCCTTGGTTATGCGCCATCGTTCGACGACCCTATACGTCTCAAGGCCTTTACCGAACCTATTGACTTGTATTCCAAAACGATTGCCGTTGACACCACCCAAGCCTATCGGCCTATCGTTCCGCCAGTTGCCGCACCTATCCGCATGAAGGATATCTTCCCATGGATATTGGGCGTGCTGCTGTTGGCATTGATTGCTTTCGGTATTTGGTTCTTCATGAAACGTCGCAAGCCTAAAGTCGATGAAAACGGCAATGTGGTGAAAGGCCCTGCCATTCCGCCCTATACCAAGGCCATCGACAGCCTCGAGAACCTGCGCCAGCAGAAGCTGTGGCAAGCCGGTAAGACGAAGGAATACTATTCCTCGTTGACCGACATCGCACGTGAATACATCGAAGGTCAGTTTGAGGTGAACGCCGTGGAAATGACCACCGACGACATCCTCGAAGAAATCAAACCGCTGAAATTCAACGCCGAAGTGTTCGCCAAACTGAAAGATACCATGGAACTCGCCGACTTGGTGAAGTTCGCCAAATATGCAGCCTCTAACCTCGAAAACGACATCGCCATGAACAACATGACCGATTTCGTCAACGAGAGTTACGCACATTATCGCGACATGAAGGCGAAGGAAGAAATGATAGAGGCCAACAAGAAAGCCGCTGAGAGAGAGATGAAAGCGGAAAACGAAAAACGGAAAGATGAGAGTTCAGCGTTAGGGTCAACAGTTCAGGGCTCAGAGTTCAAGGTTCAAAGTTCAGAAGGAGGTAAGCAATGATGTTTGAAAATATCGAATTTGCCAACCCGAAATTGCTGTGGCTCCTGCTCATCGTTCCGCTGGCCATTGCTTGGTATGTGTTGCGTCACAAGAAACAAGAGGCCTCGGTGCGTTTCTCCGACCTGAGCGGTTTCGCCAAGTTGCCTAAGACGTGGAAGGCTTATCTGCGTCATCTGCTTTTCGCCTTGAAAGTAGCCGCATTGGCCTTGCTCATCGTGGCATTGGCTCGCCCCCAGAGTTCATCGACCAACAAAAAGTCGAATATCGAAGGTATTGACATCGTCATGGCTATGGACGTCTCGGGTTCCATGTTGGCCCGCGACTTGAAGCCTGACCGTCTGACCGCCGCCAAGGAAGTGGCCTCTAATTTTGTGGAAGGCCGCCCGGGCGACCGCATGGGTCTGGTCATTTTCTCGGGTGAGTCGTTTACACAAGTGCCATTGACCACCGACCACGGCGTGATGCTCAACATGCTCGCCGAGATGAAAAATGGCCTCATCGACGACGGTACCGCCATCGGTGATGGCTTGGCCACATCTATCAGCCGACTCAAGGACAGTGATGCCATCTCGAAGGTCATCATCCTGCTGACCGATGGTATGAACAACTCGGGTTCGGTCGATCCTTACACCGCTGCCGAAATGGCCAAGTTGTTTGGCATCCGCGTCTATACCATTGGCGTAGGCTCATACGGCACCGCACCTTATCCTGTGCAGACCCCATTTGGCACACAAATCCAACAGGTTAAGGTCGAAATTGATGAGAAACTGCTGCAGAATATTGCCAACTCTACCGACGGTAAATATTTCCGTGCAACTTCCACGCAAAAACTCGATGAAGTGTATCAAGAAATCGACAAGTTAGAACGTTCGAAGATTGAAGTCACCGAGTTCCGTCGTCTCCACGAGGAGTTCTATCCTCTCGTGAGTTGGGCTTTGGCATTACTCTTGCTGGAGTTCTTGTTGCGTAAAACCATTTTTAGGACTATAACGGATTAAGGCTATGGAAAATGTATTGAGATTTGAACACCCCGAATATCTCTACGGACTGATTGCCATTCCGTTACTGATAATAATCTATATCCTGCTTCGCCTGCGGCAGAAGAAGCAGTTCGAACGTTTCGCACGCCTTGAGATGCGCGAATATCTTGTGCCGACCTATTCAACACGCCGTTCTACTTTCAAGTTTGTCATCTTCTTGCTGATGATTTCATGCTTGTTCCTGGCTTTGGCCAATTTGCAGAGCGGTTCGAAGATGGAAGAGGTAAAACGCGAAGGCATCGATTTGTATATCGCTGTCGACGTGTCGAATTCGATGAATGCCGAAGATATTGTGCCGAGCCGTCTCGAACGCTCGAAGCAAGCCATCAACAAGCTTATCGGTGACCTACGCGGCGACCGTATCGGCGTCATCGTGTTTGCTGACAAGGCTTTTGTGCAACTGCCTATCACTACCGACTATTCGGCAGCCAAGATGTTCCTCTCGACGGTCAACACGAGCCTGGTTGCATCGCAAGGAACGGCCATCGCCGAGGCTATCAAGCTGGCGACCAAGTCGTTCGCCGATGAGGAACATAGCAAGGCCATCATCATTATCTCTGATGGTGAAGACCACGAGAACGATGCTGCCGTGAATGCCGCTCAAGAGGCTGCCAAACTTGGCATCCGTGTATATACCATAGGCATGGGCTTGGCCGATGGCGCGCCTATCCCAGAGTATAACCAATATGGCCACCAGACGGGCTACCGTAAGGACCGCCAAGGCAATACCATCATCACTAAGCTCGACGAGCAGATGCTACAGAAGATCGCTAACGCAGGCAATGGCTTATATGTGCGTGCCAGCAATTCGAATGTGGGCCTTGAGAAGATTTATGATGATATCAACAAGATGGATAAGTCGGAAATCGAGACCATGGTTTTCACTGACTACGAAGACCAGTTCCAATGGTTCGTGGCTGCCGCTATCATCTTGCTGCTGATTGAGATCTTCGTTTCGTCAGGTAAGAAAGAGTGGGAGAGGAAGTTTAACATTTTTGAGAAAAAAGATGAGAACATTCAGTAAGTATATAATGACTTTGACGCTGCTTCTCTTCGCGTTTGGCGCTTCGGCGCAAACGGACGTGAAACTACTTCGCAAAGGTAACCGTCAATATAAGAAGGGCAACTATACCGAAGCGGAAGTGCAATACAAGAAGGCTTTGGAGGCTCGTCCCAACAATGCCAACGCACAGTTCAACATCGGTGATGCGCTGTTCGGGCAGGAAGAATACGATGCGGCTTACACGGCTTTCCAGAAAGTGCTTGAGATGACGCCCGATGCAAAACTGAAATCGAATGCGGTATATAACATGGGCAACTGCCTCCTTGCACAGGATAAATATTACGACGCTTTCAATGTCTATAAGGTGTCGCTGAAGCTGAACCCTGACAACGAGGATGCCCTCTACAATCTTGAGTATTGCCGTGCCCATTTGGTGAAGAGCCACATCTATGTGAATCCGAACGTCGAGCACGGAACCGTGGAGGCTTCTGAAACCGTCGCCTTCAATGGTCAACGTGTTACATTGTCGTCCAAGGCTGACCCTGATTATGCACTGTCGTCATACATCGTGGTTCGTGCCGATAACACCCAAGTGCAAGTGGAAGTGCAGGGTAGCAGTTTCATCATGCCTAAGTTCGATGTCATCGTGACGGCCGAATTCAAGCAGGCACACAACATTTCAGTCGAAAACGACATTCCTCATGGCAAGGTGATGGCTAGTCAGTCGAAAGCCGTCGAAGGCCAACAGATTGTGCTGAGCGCCAAGCCTGAAGATGGCTATATGGTGGAACGCTACACGGTTTATAAGACTGGCAGCCGCAACGATACTATCCAAGTGAATGACACCGTTTTCCAAATGCCTGACTATGACGTGACGGTGACGGCCAAGTTCTGCACAGCTCTGCGTGTCCATGTGGAAAAATGTGAAAATGGCACTGTTCAAGTGACCGATAGTTTGGCACTCCCTGGACAGAACATCGCTGTGATTGTGAAACCTCAGAAGGGCTATCAATTGGGTGATATGTATGTTGTTAGTGATGCTGACCCGAATATGGGTGCGCCTGTTAGCGACGAGAACGTCTTCCAGATGCCTGAAACAGATGCCACTTTAAGGGCAAACTTTGTGGAGGCTACGGATTACTATAAAGTGCAGCCTGACACTCTCATAGAAGGCGGCCACGTGCTGCTCGACCAGGAGGATGCTACACGTCGCGAGACTGTTGCCTTGCGCAATGCACCAGAACCGGGCTATCAGTTCAAGGAATACCAAATTCACCAAGTAGGCGACACCTCTGTTAAGGTGATGCCGATGGGTAATTTCTTCACCATGCCCGACTTTGATGTAGAGGTGACTGCTGTTTTCGAAAAAAGTGATGGTCAAGACCAACAGCAACAGCAGCAACAACAAGACCAGCAGCAGGATCAGCAAGACCAGCAAGATCAGCAAGATCAACAGCAACAAAATCAACAAGATCAACAACAGCAACAGCAAAATCAACAACAACAAAGCCAAGAAATGTCGAAGGATGATGCCCAGCGAATGCTCGATGCCCTCGAAAACCAGGAAAAGAAGACGATGGAAAAGGTGAACGAGCAAAAGATTAGGCAGCAGCCGAAACGTAGAAGCGAAAAAGATTGGTAATCTGTAGAGACGCAATGATTGCGTCTCTCTCTGATGAATGTAGAGACGCGCCATGGCACGTCTCTACAACGACCAAATGAAATAGAATAACGAAAATCAAGAGATAAAGAAATGCATAGAATGAAGAGATTGTTTTTGATCATAGGATTGTTATTGCCAGCGATGTTATTCGCTCAAGACCCAACCTTGAAAGTGTCGTGCCCGCGGCAGGTGTCGGTAGGGCAGAAGTTCCAGGTGGTTTTTGAATCGAATGCCGAGGGCAAGAACTTCACGGCCCCTTCGTTTGAAGGCTTCAACGTGGTCGGCGGTCCATTCCAATCGTCGAGTTCAAGTTTCCAGATGGTGAATGGATCCATGTCGCACAGTGTCAGTGTTACCTATACGTATGCGCTGAGCGCTTATCAGGAAGGTACGTTCCATATCGGTTCGGCATCGCTGACAGTGAAGGGCGACAAGATAACCAGCCAACCTTTCGACATCACCGTGGGTCCTGACAACGGAGGTGGCGGAGCTGCTTCGGGTAACGGAGGCTCGTCCAACCAAGGCGGTCAGCGCTCGAATACTGATGATCCGCAGGTGAGTGGAAAGGACTTGTTCCTTAAGGTGGTGCCTTCGAAGAAGTCTGTCTATCTTGGCGAACAGTTCGTGCTTACCTATAAACTCTACACCAAGGTGCCCGTTTCGTCGTTGTCGGTTTCTAAGACCCCTTCGTATCCGAGTGCATGGACTAAAGACATCTCGTCCAACAATGGCGGCTCGTTGCGCCAGACATCGGAATATGTCAATGGCATAGAATATACGGTGGCCGAAATCCAAAAAATGGTGCTGGTGCCGCAGCGTGCCGGTAAGTTCGTCATCGATCCAATGACCATCGAGTGTGTGGCACAGATTCAGACCCAGCGTAGCAACCAACGCAGTATGGATCCTTTTGAGGCTTTCTTCAACGACCCATTCTTCGGACGCAACTATACCAATGTGCAAAAGGAATTGTCATCGGGCTCTTTGGGCATTGATGTGAAGGCTTTGCCTACCGAAGGCAAGCCGGAATCATTCATGGGTGCGGTAGGTAACTACAGCTACAAGACCGATATCGACAAGACCGAGCTGAAGACCAACGAAGCATTTACGCTTACTTTGACAGTGTCGGGTACGGGCAATATCGAGTTGCTCCAAATGCCAGAGCCTGTGTTCCCTCCAGATTTTGAAGTGTATGACCCTAAAATTGTCACTAATGTAGAGACCAACAGCCAAGGCATCGGAGGTACGAAAAAGGCCGAATATCTGGTCATCCCTCGTCGCGCTGGCGATTTCGTCGTGGCACCTGTCGAGTTCAGTTTCTTCGACGCCAATGCTGGAAGATATGTCACCTCGCAGTCGTCATTATACAATATCCATGTGGAGAAGGGCGAAGGTGGCGATCCCGACAACAATATCTATGCTTCAAATCAGGAAGACATCAAGTATCTGGGTAGCGACATCCGCCACATCCAAACGGGTGATGCTCATTTGAGGTCGAATCATTCGGCATTCTTCGCTACAGCACCTTATTTCGTTGCACTTTTGGCCTTGTTCATCCTCTTCTTGGTTGCTGTGCT
Source organism: Bacteroidales bacterium (assembly GCA_045627065.1). Taxonomy (GTDB): domain Bacteria; phylum Bacteroidota; class Bacteroidia; order Bacteroidales; family F082; genus Limimorpha. The sequence goes on from JAZQMX010000034.1 coordinate 13,278, forward strand.
CGTCTCGAAGAAACGCGCCAAGGACAAGAATGATGTTGTGGGTATGCGTAACAAACATGCTACCAAAGAAGCCAACAAACGTTTGAAGAATGCCTCTAATTATTTGAAGGCCAAAGACCAAGATCAATTCTACGTTGAGATGTCGGCTGCCTTGTGGGGCTATATCGCCGATAAGTGTGGCATTGAGCAGTCAAAATTGTCGATGGATACGGTCAGCGAGGCCATGAAGGCCAAGAATGTGCCTGACGACTTGGTCGCTGAGTTCGTCGACACGCTGAGCAGTTGCGAGTTCGCTCGCTTCGCTCCGGGTGATGCTGAACAAAAGATGGAAGGTCTTTATCACAAGGGCCTAGATGTGATAACCCAAGCAGAAAGGAAATTGTAAAATGAAAAGATACACCTTATTAATATTAATGGCATTGAGCCTTGTCTCTGCCAAGAACATATTCGCACAGGACGATGCAAAAGTTTGGTTTAATCAAGCTAATGCGGCATACAACGCAGCTTCGTTCGACTCTGCGCTGATGCTATACAATCGCATTGTGGATGCGGGTTTTGAATCGTCGTCCTTGTATTTCAATTTGGGTGACACCTATTATAAGATGCACGAAATCCCTATGGCTATTTTGTGCTATGAAAAGTCGTTGAAATTGGATCCTTCTAACGAAGACGCACGTGTTAATTTGGAGATTGCCAATGCGGGTATTGTCGATAAGATAGAGGCTGTGCCTCAGTCGTTTATCGCTCGTGGGTGGAATAACCTGAAGACTTGTTTTTCGGGTGACCAGTGGGCTGTCTTGTCGGTTGTAGCCTTCGCTTTGCTGCTTTTGTGTCTGTTTCTCTTCCTCCGTGCCTCAAAGATGGGATGGCGCAAGACAGGCTTCTTTGTGGGACTGCTGCTGTTCATCGTTTTTGCGCTGTCAGTCGTCTTTTCTGCCCAACTGAAACACGAATCCCTTGCTGACGATCATGCCATCATCATGACACCTACAGTGACGGTGAAGAGCTCGCCCAATGAGGCCAGTGTCGATTTGTTTGTGCTTCACGAAGGCACTAAAGTGACCTTGATGGACCAAACTGACGGATGGAACAAAATCAAGATTGCCAATGGCAGTATCGGATGGCTCCCCGAGCAAGTGATGCGGGCGTTTTAAGACTGTTTTGAAGTGGAAAATCTATTTTTTTTGAGAAAAAACAACTTTTTTTCATTGAAAATAAATTTCCTTTGATAGAATGTCCTATATTTGCACACTTATTATCTATAGTGTATAATTGTATAAACGCTCATAAACAGGTATTTAATTAAATTTTGTAATATGAAAAAAAGATTTTTACCTATCAGTTTACTTCTGGTAATCATGATTTTAGGTCAGTCGTTTGCTATCGCTGACAATGGTGGACACTATGTCCCACGTCCACAAGCAACCTCATCAGAGTCCTTCCTGAACGACCTCCGTGTCAACCAACACACAGGCCTGATTGATCCTGCTTGCATGATTAAGGCTGCACAGGCAGCTAACACTAAGGACGAAGCCGACCTGTATTGGCTCAGCATGGGTCCTGACAACATGGGTGGTCAAACCACAGCCGTCGTTTATGACAACCGTCCAAACAGTTATGGTCACACCAATGGTGTCATTTACATCGGTTCAAAGGGTGGTGGAGTCTACAAATCGTATAACCACGGCACCACTTGGCACCAAGTTGGCGACATGAATCTCATGGTCAGCTGCATGGTTCAGGATGCCAATGGCGTCATTTATGTCGGTACTGGTGACTGCGGTAGCGCTGCTACCTACAACGGCCTCAGCCAACAGTCATATACCAACAGCTTTGTGGGTTCAGGTATCTACAAACTTGTCAATGATGAATTCAGCCTCATCGCCAGCACCAAGCCATCGGCTAACGAAGCTGGTGACTGGAGCTTCATCAACGACATGGCTGTCAGCGGCAACACCTTGTTCGCTGCTACCGAAGCCGGCCTGAAGTATACCAACAATGGTGGTGAATCATGGACTATGCTCATCGAAGGCGGCGCTGACGAAGTCACTGTCGCTGCCGACGGCACAATCATCGCTTCAGTTGATGGTCAAATCTTCATCGGCACTATCGATGATATGCAAAACCACTCAGCCTCTTCTGTGACTTATGATGAAAACAATAACATCATTGCTCTCCCTACTGCTACTGGTATCCTCGACATCGCTGCTGCTCCATCTGACGCAGCTGTTATCTATGCATCCTTGATCAGCAGTACCGATGGTACTTGCATGGGCATCTATGTCTCGAGAGATGGTGGCGCTACCTGGACTGTTGCCATGCCTATCCCTACTGCCAACTATGGTCACAATGTCTACGGCTCGTATGGCCTCAACAACCATTGCATTGCCGTTGATCCTGCTAATGCTGATGTCCTCTATGTCGGCGGTTACAATCTTTGGAAACTCGTTGCCCCAGTTGATGGTATTGGCTACTACACCACTCACCAAGTCACTGATGGCGGTGCTTCGCTAATCATTTCGGACAACTATCTGCACGTTGGTCTTCAAACCATAGTGTTCAATCCTAACAACAACAACGAATTCATGGTCGGTACCGATGGCGGCGCTTTCAAGTGCACCAATACGGGCAGCAACTATAGCTTCTACAACTGCAACCGCAACTATATCACTACTCGTATGTTCGCTATTGCCTATTCAGGCAAGACTACCCGTGTTATGGGCGGCGGCCTCGACCATGGTGCTGTCATGATTGAAGGCGATGACACCATTAACAACTTGTCAACTGGTCTTTGGATTAACCCATCTGGCTACAACTACGGCGCATTCGCTGAATCAGCACAAGGTGGCGACCTCGCTTTCTCAATGATTAACCAAAACACCATTTTCGTCAGCTACAAGAATGGTAAGATTGCTCGTTCAGAAACTGCTGGTGAGGACTGGGTGTCAACCAACTTCCTTGAAAACATCAGCATCCCTGAGTCATCATTCCGTCTTGCATTCATGATGTATGAGGACTTCAACGATGATAACAATCCTGCTACCGTTAAGTATATTAACGAAGGCAACGAAGCTATCCAAGCTGGTACTCAAGTTAAGGTCATGTCGAACAACGACTATCCTTTCTCATACACCTTCGATGCTAATCTTGCTGCTGGTGATTCTATCGAAATTCACGACCCAATCAGCTCAAGACTGTTTATCGCCTATAAGGATGAACTTTATATGACCTACGGTGCATTGAACTTCGCTACTGCTCCAAAGTGGTATGAAGTTTCTAATAAGAACGTCGGCTTCACCGGTGAACCTCTCAGTATGGCTTATTCTAGCGATTGCGACAATATCTTCGTAGGTTTCAAGGATGGCAACTTTGTTCGCATCTCAGGCATCAACTCGATCAACGACACTATCGCTCTTGCCGATTCACTCGCTCTCCAGCACTCTACTGCTATCGCTCTTCCTATCGAAGGTCAATGCGTGACTTCAGTCGCTGTCGACCCACGCAATGCCAACAATGTCGTTGTTACCCTCGGTAACTATGGTAACGATGCATACGTGCTCTATTCAACCAATGCATTGGCTGACGAACCTACTTTCACTTCAATGCAAGGCAACCTGCCTAAGATGCCTGTTTATGCATCGGTTATTGAAATGGCTACCGGAAAGGTGATCATCGGTACCGAACATGGTATGTATATGGCTAATGCTGTTGGCAACACCAACTGGGCTGCTGCTGGCCATGCCATGGGCGACGTTCCAGTCATGCAACTCAAGCAACAATTGATGGAAAAGGCTGCTGATACTGTCATTACCATCACTTACGAACAAGGTGCTCAAGGTCCTATCGTCAACACTTTGACTGAGGTCTATCCTGGTGTCTACAATACCGGTGTCATTTACGCTGCTACATACGGCCGTGGCCTCTTCCGTTGCGAAAACTTCAAACAACAAAGCGCTGAAAACGTCAGCGAAAACGAAGTCGTCGCCGAAAAGTCACTCAACATCTATCCTAACCCAGTTCGCGAACAAGCTATCGTCAACTTCGAATCAGATGGTAATGTCGTTGAATTCCAGGTTTATGACATGATGGGCCGCTTGGTGATGAGCCAGAACATGGGCCGTATGGCTGAAGGTGCTCAACAGCTCCAAGTGAACACCAGCGAACTCAGTTCGGGTGCTTATATCTTGCGTGTCAACCAAGGTGCTAGCAGCTCGAATGTGAAGTTCTTGGTCTTCTAATAGACTGAAATATTAAGACAAAAATCGGGAGCACGAGAGTGCCCCCGATTTTTTTTTCATTTTTTTTGATTTTTGACTAAGGGTAGATCCTGAGTTGTTAGTCATTAGAGTGTATTACATGTAAAACTCTAGAGATTTAATTCATGCTAAATCTTAAAAGTCGCGGAAATCACGTGACGATGTTCCCATTGGGTGCATCGGCTTTTGCGTTGTGTGTGCTTCCCAGGCTCCTTCATTTCCCGAATATGTCATACGAGAACCAATTTTTGTCACACCTTATTTATTTTAATGATGAAAACCTCGGCAATGAGGCGACCTATGAAACGAACCACTACTGTTACCCACGATTGATCTCCGGAAGGCGAAAGGCTTGCTTGCAGAGCCGTAACCGACTGGCTTTCAATAATAAGTACTTATTATTAATTAATTCATTTATTAACTAAATTCAAATCATTATGCAAAAGAAAGTTTTTTCTTTGATGATGGGCCTTTTGCTCGCCTTCACTGGCTTGCTTAGGGCGGAAGAAATTACGATTGGTGATCCGTCAGTAACGACCACCAGTTCGTATCTTCCAACGTACTCCACCTACAACTACTCGTGGACTCAGCAGATCTACACTGCTGACGAAATCGGTGTTATGGGTACAATTAATTCACTCACGATGTGGGTCAAAAACACATCAAGCTACAGCCGCAACATTGAGATCTACATGAAGAACTCAAGCGAGTCTTCATTTGCTAGCGGAAGCAGCTGGGTGTCAATGAGTTCTTCAGACCTCGTTGCCACCGGAACAATCGCTGTCAACTCTTCGATTGCTCCTTTAACATTCACATTCAGCCAGCCATTCGCATACGATGGCACCAACCTGGTCATTGCCGTCCGCGACATGACTGGTACCTGGAGCGGTGGCGCTGTTGGTGTTACATTCACAGCTTCAGCTGCCCAGTCTTTGTATGTTTACAGAGATGGTTCTTCTTACAGCGTCTCGGCTCCTGGAGTCACTGGTACTACCACAACAAGCAAAAATGTTGTTAAACTGAACTTCACTTCAGTTACTCCTCTGCCTGCTATTATCGTTGTGAACCCAGATCCAATTGATTTCGGCGATCGCCCGAACAACTGCTGGATGCGTCCAATGGTTGCTACTGTCAGCAACGAAGGCACTTCTACCACCATCTATGGTGCTGACGTGAACAACGCTTATTTCGTTCCTTCATTGGTTGACGAAGAATTGGCTATCCCATTCGCTCTTGGCCATAACGAATCATTCGACGTCAACTTCGGTTGGACCGAAGGTGAAGGCCTGATTGAAGGTCAATTCGTCGTTGACTACTCAAACGGCCGTACCGCTGCCTTGTTCGACATCGTGGCTAACGCTTACGAACCAGTCGAACCAGACGTATGGGAAATGGCTCGCGTCATCAACGCTGCTTACCCATTCGAGTACAGAGACACTCCAACAACCGTTACCCTTTATGACAACTACCTGCTTCCTGGCGACGCCGAAGACGGTCCTGACGCTGTCTATAAGGTGACCTTCAACCAAGACGTCATGCTCAATGGTACCGTTACCGTTGTTGGTGGCGACGAGATGGCCGAAAACGGTAAGATGGCTGTCTATACCCAAGCCGGTATCGACGAAGTCGGTGGTCCTGACCTCACCAACTTCTACGTTGGCCCAACCATCGGCGGCCAAGGCTCAGGTTCATACGATGTGGCCTTCGGCGATGAAACCACCTCTAACACAACAGGTTACTATCCTTGCTACTATCTTTACAACTATTCGTTGAGCGAAAGCCTCTACCACGCTGCCGACCTTCAGACAGCAGGCATGAGCGCAGGCGTTATCAACAGCATCGGCTACAACTCGACCAGCACCTATGGCTACACTGTGAACGGTGTGAAGATTTGGATGGCTAACGCTACCGACGCTGCTCTCGGCACCACTTCACACACCACTGCCGGCATGACCTGCGTCTATGAAGGCAGCTTCACTCAGGTTCAAGGCTGGAACGAATTCCAACTGAACGGCAGCTTCGCATGGGACGGCACCAGCAACCTTCTCGTCGTTTTCCAGATGAACAACGGCAGCTGGAGCAGCGCTATCAGCTGGAAGTACACGGAGACGAGCTATGTCGCCGGTTTCGTTGACTTCAACGATGGCACTCCTTACAATCCTACGACCAACACCTACACTGCTTACTACAACCACAACATGCTGCCTGTGACCCACTTCGTCGGCGGCGGACGTGGCAACCGCGAGACCAATACATTGACCGTTGCTGACGGCACCACGACAAACGGTTATGTACCTGTCTATGGCTATTACGCTGACAGTGACATTTGCTCCCAGTACATCATCCCTGCCGGAGACCTCACTGCCATGAACGGCTGCGAGATCAACAGCCTGACTTACTATACATCTTCGGCACCTAGCAGTGCTTGGAACGGCACATTTACGGCCTATATGACCGAAGTGAGCAACACCACTATGACTAGCCTCATCGACCGTTCGCTCTGCACCACGGTCTATACCGGTTCGCTTAATGCCACTTCCGGTACCATGACCATCAACTTCAGCACACCTTACACCTATAACGGCGGTAACCTGCTGATTGGCTTTGACCAAAATACTGGTGCTAACTGGAGTTCCGTGATGTGGATGGGTACCGATCCTGGTTACCAATCCAGCCTCAACGGTTATAGCTGGGGCGGACTCTACTATGGTTCAAACTTTGATTATAGTTTCAACTTCATTCCTAAGACCACCTTCACTTACGAAGCCGCTGCTCCTGGCCCAGTTCCTCCAACTCCAGAAGGCGATTACATCATCGAGAACATGACGATGGTTCCTGGCACCTACTACATCGCTGCTTCTTCAACTGCAGACGCATGGGATGTGGTTTTGAACGCCGAAGCACTGCCTTGCCCAGAAATGGCTTACAATCCATCACCAGCTGACGACGCTGACGACCTCGAGCCAGCAGCAGTGAACCTGAGCTGGAGACTTGGCCAATACACCACCGAGTACCGTCTTGTGTTCGGCAGCACCTACTACTGCGAAGACGTCCTCGTCGATTGGACCACCGACCTCGCACAGACCTACACCGTCCGCAACCTCTACAACAACACCAACTACTTCTGGCGTATTGACGAGCGCAACGGCAACTGCGAGACCTACGGCGAAGTGTGGGGCTTCACCACACACCTCAACGTTCCTCAGAACCTCCGCGTGGCTGACGCCACCATCTTCGAAGGCCAAGGCGCAGTGCTGACCTGGAACGCTATCCAAGACCGTACCTACCGCTACTACAACGTGTACCAAGATGGTGAACTCATCTACAGCACTCCTGCCAACGTTGTCACCACCACCTATACCGTCACCGGTCTGACCTACAACATGGACGGCTACAGCTTCTATGTCACCGCTGTCTATGATGAAGGCGAATCAGCTCCTTCAAACACTGTCGAAGTCAAGGTTTCCGGCAACGGCACCGTGAACGGTCACGTCTACGAACAAGACGGCGAAACCGGCATCGCTGGCGCTACCGTCACCTTCACCGGCCGCGACGAATTCGGCGACAACCAAACCTTCAACTTCACCACCAATGCTACTGGTTACTACAGCGGCAACATCATGGCTGGTTCTTACAATGGCCAAGCTGCTTGCGAAGGCTACCAGACCATCACCGAGCCTACCTGCGGCAACCCTGTCAACTTCACCTACGCACAGACCACTTCTCCTGTCGACTTCATGCTCGACGAGAACTTCAC
>JAZQMX010000035.1:0-42779 GCA_045627065.1 Bacteroidales bacterium
ATTTTCCGGGTCGCCATATTTCATGCCCATGATTTCTTCCATGTTCTTCATGCCAGCGTGGACTTCGTCCATGAGGCCAGCAGGAAGTTGGCAGTTGTTTTCATAATAAGCTGTGCAGCATTCGGTTGAGATAGTCAAACCGGCTGGTACAGGAAGTTTCAGCAGACACATTTCTGCCAAGTTGGCGCCTTTACCGCCCAACTCGTTCTTCATCGAAGCATTACCTTCTGCGGTCTTGCCGCCGAAAGTATAAACGTACTTTGTCATGTTACTTGTTGATTATTATTAATTTAACTAAAAATTCTCTTGTTATATATTAAAGGTGCAAAAATAAGGAAATATGCTTAACCGCCAAATACGAAACGCACTTTTTTTTCACCGAAATTTCCTATTCGCCATCAATTCCCAACAATTTCATACCTTTGCACATCCAAAAAGTATTAAATAATAGAAAATGAAAAAGCTTATCATCCTTCTTCTCTGCATCGTATGTCTTGTTGGATGCAGACGGCAAAATGCCGAAGTGAACATCCCGGTTGTAGAACAACAAACCGTGGCTCCAGAAATGGACAATTCCGATTTTGTGAAAATTACCGACGTGGTTCCTGACGTCATTCTTGAAATAAGGTATTATAGCACTTATAATTTTGTTGGCGATCGTATTGATGGCTACGAAGCTCCTGTCGCTATGATGACCAAAGAAGCAGCCAATGCTCTGAAAATCGCCAGCGACAATCTTATTGAAAAAGGTTATCGCCTGAAAGTGTTTGATGCCTATCGTCCACAAACTGCTGTCAATCACTTCATTCGTTGGGCTGAACAAGTCGATGATGTTCGGATGAAGGAGTATTTCTATCCCAACGTGGACAAGAGCCTTTTGTTCGAGTTGGAGTTCATCTGTGCACGTTCGAGTCACAGCCGTGGCAGCACCGTCGATTTGACGCTTTTCGACATGAACACCGAAAGGGAAGTGGATATGGGTGGCACTTTCGACTGGTTTGGCGAAGAGTCGTATCCGACCTATACCAACCTCACCGATGAGCAGCTCGCCATGCGTCAAACGCTTCGCGATGCTATGATGGATGCTGGATTCAAGCCGTTCACAACAGAATGGTGGCATTTCACCCTCGCCGACGAACCTTACCCTGACACCTATTTTGATTTCCCAGTGAAGTGATTCGGTAAAATTCCTTCATGTTATACTCATAAATAGGTTGGTTCACAAAGATTTGAGTCAACCTATTTTTGAATAATACATACTTGTATGATTGGTGGACATTTTTTCAAATGTGGGCTAAATGTGGGCAATTTTCCGATTTTTGGGCAAAAGACAAACCCTAACTGATTGATTATCAATTAGGGTTTGTTGAATATCTGGTGATCCGGTTGGGATTCGAACCCAAGACCCACAGCTTAGAAGGCTGTTGCTCTATCCAGCTGAGCTACCAGACCATTGCCTTAAGCGGCTGCAAAAATAGGCATTTTTTCAATACCTACTCGTATTTTTGTAAAAATTTAATTCTCCGCTTTTGGTTGGTAGGGCTTGTGCGGACGTTTCGGCTTCTCCTGCTTGACGGGTTTGGCCGGTTGTTCGGCTTGTGGACGCGATTTCTTCACCTGAAGCACGTTGCCCATGAATTCCATATCGTCGGTCTCTACGATGGCCTTGTAAGCCTCAGCCTCAACAGGCATTTCCACGAATCCGTAGCACTTTGAACGGCCAGTCTCATGGTCCATGATGACGCGGCATGATTCTACATAGCCAAATTGTTCGTAATAGGCCCTAAGGTCTTCAGTAGTGGTGTTAAACGCTAGTTTTGCAACAAAGATTTTCATAGTGTAATTTTTATTTTGAATAAGTATTTGTCACTAAATCAGCGCAAAAATAAACAATTTTCTAATTGTGCAAGTTTTTTTTCACTTTTTGGCGAAAAATATACTATTTATAGTAATTTTGCATAGAATTTTTGATGTAAAACTTTAATAATTATCAATATGAAGAAGTGCTTTATACTTATTATGGCCACAATGGCTTTTGTGATGACCAACTGCAAACCAGATCCAATTGATCCCAGTGGCAATGAACATCCAGAAGGTGTAGAAGAGCTGAAAACTCCCGAGGTCGTGTCAAAAGTGGTGGTTAATCCTAATGGTTTCAATACTTTGTTCGTTCAGTTGCACAATCCCAACGGCACAGCAATCGATTTGAATTTTGATGTGGAATTCTACAAGGATGGTCAGATGGTTGGTAGCGCCGAAGACCTGTATTATTTCTCCCTCCCCAAAAACGATGACTGTATGATTTGGTCAAATTGGGAGATACCTGCTGACCCAGATGAAATCAGAATCACCAATTGGGAATTTGATGTGGCTTACTATCAACCTATCGAAATGGAAGTCGTCAAGGAAGAAGTCGGGCCGGATTATGTGGACTTAGGCTTCCGTACGGAAAAGGATTTCCAATATGAGGCAGGCGTGAATTTGGTATATTATAAAAACAATGAGATAATTGGCCATTGCTCCAAATATTTCCTGCCAGGTGATAATCTCGAATATGCTTTTGATATTTTCGATGGTTACGACAGCTATAAGATTTTTGCCCGTGCTTATTGATTCCAAAAAACGGGAAAGGGATCTTTGATGATAAACAAAAAAGTGAGTCGCAGATGCGATTCACTTTTTGTTTTGTGGGGGAAGGTGGACTCGAACCACCGAACTCATCCGAGGACAGATTTACAGTCTGTTGCAATTGCCACTATGCGACTCCCCCAACATTTCGAAGAACGTCATCCTTTCGGATTGTCGCTGCAAAAATACAGGTTTTCTGTTTATCTCCGACAAGCGACCCGAAATTTTTTGCAACTTTGCAGCATCATAACACTTGCATACTATGAAATACGACTTCGACAAGATAGTGAATCGAGCTGATTCTAACTGCGTTAAATACGACTTGCGTAAAAATGTGTTCGGCAATCCCGATGTCCTCCCAATGTGGGTGGCCGATATGGATTTCGAAACCCCAGACTTTGCCCGCGATGCCGTGAAACAGCGTGCCGAGCATACTGTTTATGGTTATCACTTCAAGGATGATGCTTATTTTCAGTCGATTATAGGCTGGCTGAAGCGTCGCCACCAATGGGAAGTGAAGCAGGAATGGATGTTTTTCACGCCTGGAGTGGTTTGCGGCTTCATGATGGCCGTCATGGCTTTGACGAAGGAAGGTGACGAGGTGTTGATACAGTCGCCGGTTTATCCGCCATTCCACCATGCGGCTGGCAATCATGGCAGGAAGTTGGTCTATAATCCATTAATAAAAGGTGAAAATGGTTATGTGATGGATTATGACTTGCTTGAACGCCAGACCAAGACGGCTAAACTGCTGATTTTGTGCAATCCTCACAATCCCGTCGGGCGTTGCTGGACGCGCGAGGAACTGACACGGTTGGGCGAAATCTGCATGAAGAACGGCGTGACGGTCATTTCCGACGAAATCCATTGCGACTTGGTGCTGCCTGGCTATAAGCATACGCCTTTTGCTTCCATCAACGAAGAATTTGCGCAACACAGCATCACGTTCCATGCAGCATCGAAGACTTTCAATTTGGCGGGTCTGGCCACTTCCACTTGCATCGTCCCGAATCCTCAGCTCCGCGATTTGGTGAATGGCTATGTGCATTCCATGGAAGCCGATTTGGGTAACATCTTCGGCAAAGTCGCCACGCAAGCCGTGATGAACGAAGGCGACGAATGGCTTGGTCAACTTCTAGAATACGTGCAAGGTAATGTCGATTATGTTTCTGCTTTCCTGAAAGAAAATCTGCCCTTGGTGAAGTTCTACAAGCCGCAAGCCACCTACATGATGTGGCTCGATTTCAACGCATACGGACTCGATGAGGAAACGATGTGGCGCAAGATGACGCAAGAAGCACAGTTAGGCTTCAACCGCGGCAGCGAATTCGGTGTTGAAGGCACGAATTTCTTCCGTGTCAATCTGGCTTGCCCGCGTAGCACCGTGGAAGAGGCGATGAAACGACTGAAGGCGGTGTTTTAATCGAACAGAGAAAGTTGCTCACCGCTTTGTGGTGATGGGCTGGTGGCATCAGCCTGTTGGGACGCGATGCTCGCGTCCGTTGGCAATGGATTATTCGTGATGGGTTGGTCAGTTTTGATCATCTCCATAAATGTGGCTTCGTCGATGATGGGAACGCCTAGCGACTCTGCTTTTTTCTTCTTTTCGGGGCCCATGTTGTCGCCGGCGACTACATAGCTGGTTTTCGACGAGATGCTGCTGACGTTCTTGCCTCCGTAGTCTTCAATCATCTTCTTGAGTACGTCGCGCTCGATACTAAACTTTCCACTTACCACAAACGACAGTCCTTCAAGCACTTGCGCTTTGTCGGAGGCTTCTTTCTTGGCTTGCGCAAATTGTAGTCCGACCTCGCGCAAGCGGTTGACAATCTCCATGTTGTGCGGCTCGTTGAAAAAAGCTTTCACCGATTCGGCAATGACCAATCCAACCGTGTCAATATCGCTCAGTTCTTCTACAGATGCGTTGATAAGTGCGTCAATATCAGGATAATGCTCCACGATGGTCTTGGCAACCACTTCGCCCACGTTGCGAATGCCTAAGGCAAACAAAACCCTTTCGAACGGCACCGATTTCGACTTCTCCAATGCTTCCAGAATGTTGTTCGCGCCTTTCTCTTGGATACGGACAATACGGGTCTTATCGGTGGGTTCGCCATTCTCGTCAAGAATCGGCAACTCTTTCGCGAGACCACATAAATCATTGAAGGTCAAATTATAGAGGTCGGCGATATTCTTAATCAATCCGTTGTCATAAAGCATTTCGATCTTGCCTTCGCCGATGCTCTCGATGTCCATGGCCTTGCGCGAAGCGAAATGCTCGATGCGTCCTTTCACTTGGGCGGGGCATTCCATGCTGTTCGGGCAATACCATGCAGCTTCGGCTTCGTTTTTCACCAAGGTGGCTCCGCATTCGGGACACACCTTCGTAAATGCGACTGGTTGGCTGCCTTCCTTGCGCTTGTCGAAATTGACCGAGGTGATTTTAGGGATGATTTCGCCGCCTTTTTCCACATACACCATGTCGCCATCGTGCAGGTCGAGTTCCTTGATGAAATCGGCATTGTGCAAGGTGGCGCGTTTCACTATGGTACCAGCCAAAGCGACAGGGGAGAGGTTAGCCACAGGGGTGATGGTTCCATGTCTTCCAACTTGGAAATCAACACTTTGTAGTTCCGTTTCAACGGCTTCTGCCTTGAACTTGTAGGCGATGGCCCATTTCGGTGACTTGGCGGTGAAACCTAAGGCTTCCTGTTGCGCGAAGCTGTTCACTTTCAGCACGATGCCATCGGTGGCAAAAGGCAGATTGTGACGTTCTACATCCCAATAGTTGATGAAATCGAAAATCTCATCTACCTTCTTGCAGATGCGTATGTGTTCCGAGATGTTGAATCCCCAGCGTTTGGCAGCCATAAGACTCTCGTAATGTGTGGCATAACGGCTTTCCAAATCGTCCATCATCATGTAGTAGTCGTAGTTTTCGAGGTGACGTTTGGCCACTTCCGACGACTTCTGCAATTTCAACGTTCCAGCCGCTGAGTTTCGCGGATTGGCGAAGGTGCTCTTCCCGTTGCGGATGCATTCTTCGTTGAGTTTGTCGAAGCTCTTCCAAGGCATGACGATCTCGCCGCGCATCTCGAAGAAAGGCGGATAATCGCCATGGAGTTTAAGCGGCACGGTATGGATGGTCTTTACGTTGGTGGTCACGTCGTCGCCTTGTGTGCCGTCGCCGCGCGTAACGGCACGCACGAGCACGCCGTCTTCGTATTGCAGGCTGATGCTCAGTCCGTCAAACTTCAATTCGCAGCAAAACTCCACTTCGTCATCAATCGTCTTCTTGATGCGTGTGATGAACTCCTCGATGTCGGCCTTGCTGTACGAATTGGCCAGCGAAAGCATGGGGTAACGGTGCTTCACGGTCTTGAATTCCTTGGTGACACCGCCACCGACGCGTTGGGTAGGAGAGGTGGGCAACAGAAATTCGGGGAAAGCCTTCTCTAACCGCGCCAGTTCTTCGAGTTTCATGTCAAACTCGTAGTCGCTGATGGTGGGTTGGGCGAGGATATAGTAGTTGTAGTTGTGCTGTTCAAGTTCATCGCTCAATGCGGCGATATGCTGACGGGCTTCTTCTTGGGTCATAAACCAAAGTATTTCATTGGGTTATTGGTAAAAATGGCAACTAAGGCAACGATGAATGCCACCGATGCCATGATACCGAAAAGGGTAAACCATGTGCCTTTGTGGTTCTTCAGGAGATATAAAATAAGGAGTAGCGACAAGGCGATCAGTCCGCAGGGATACCAAAGGCAAAAGGCTAATCCAAGGCTAAGTCCTGCAATGAAAAACGAGGTGCGATGCACACTTTCGCTCATCTCGGCTTTGCGCAACACTTCTTGGCGTAAGATGATCATACTACCATAAAGCAAAAGCGGGAAGGCAAGGAAAACATTAGGATTGCTGATGATACCAAACGAAGGCATGATGCAGCAAATGATGGGGAACAAGGCCAAAATCCATGCGGTTTCCTTATTGGAAAGCAAGTCGCAAATGCGGTAGATGAACGATACGATGAAAAGCGACACCAAAGCGTAGAAGCAACGGCTGATGAACATCAAGCCTTGCTCGCCGCAAAATCCGCTTAACCAGTTGTTTAGGCCGCTCAAAAGGGTGTGGGTGAGCGATGGCTTAACGTTGCCGTGGTCGGCACCATAGCCGGGAATGAATATCACGGCCAAAATGCGCACCACGATAGCGAGCATCATCAACGCGGTAAAGGGATGTTTGATTTTGAATTGCTTGAGTTTTCCTGACATAGTTTATGGTTTTTTGAAATGGTTATTCTATAATTTGATGATTTGGTGCAAATTGCTCCCGTTTTCTGTTATCACTTGAAGCACATAAATGCCCGAGCAGAAGTCTGTTAAATCGAGCGTGGCTTCTTTGCAGTCACGATATGCCTTTTGCAATAACAATGTCCCGTTAAGGTCAAGGATTCTAACTTCATCGATGTTTGATGACGAAGAAACAGTGACATTTGAACGGGTTGGATTTGGAAATATATTGCAGAATGTCAATGCATTATCGTTAATGCCGCAGTCGCCGCCAAATTCGATTTCTTGGATGTTGTCGCCAATCATCGGATAGTTGGTTGAAATCACTCTTACCTTATAAGTAGCCATAGAACCAAGGTTTGGAATCTGTGCAGTGATAGTGCCGCTTTGGTTGGTGGTGACTCTGCCGAGTTCGAAAGGTTCGTTGTCGAAGCTTCCGCTGTTGTCGGAGAGTTGTGCGATGACTTGGTTGGCTTGGCCATTGAGGTTATCGGCGCTCATGGTGCCCGTCAAGGTGAAAGGAATCTCTATGGTTTCGCCCACTTCGTAATGGGTCTTGGCGAGTTGTTCCATATGAAGCGATGGGTTGTAAATCAGCAGAATATCATCGATAAACATGTCATCATTCTCGCTGCCCTCGCCAGGCACGGCATTGGTGGTGATGGTGAAAAGCAAATATCTGACATCGTTGCATGTGCCGTTTTTCTGGAAAGGGATACTGAGCCGCCGCCAAACGTAGTTGCCATTAGCGGGAGCGGTGCGTGTGAAGTCTTGTTGGGCTGTGGCTACGAGCATTTCCAAGGGCTCTTCGGTGCCATTGGCCACAAATTTGTAGTCGGCATCACCATGCACAGCAGCGTGAACATTAGCGTTTTGCGTGGCGCTCTCGCTGCGGAAGCATACCCAAACGGCCAACGAGTCAGGGATTTCGTTAAGCGGCGTATTGTAGGCATTATTGGAACGTTGTGTATAGTTGTAGTTGCCCGAACCAGTGGCCGACATGCTGCCGGCATTCATGCGTCCGTTGGTCATGTTGCCGTTGGCGGTGACGCCCAACACTTTGGTAGGGTAGATGCGAGCGCTCTTGCTGCCCGACGAACCGGGACGTTTTTGGCTAGAAACCTCAATCTGACTTGAGAGAAAGCCAGAGAAAGTGCCTGTGGCAGTGCCACCTGCATGCCAATGCACGGGCTCGCTGACAGATTTGCGGGAGGTCCAATCTTCGAAACCACGATTGTCGAACTGATTTCCGAATTGGGCATAAAGACTTATCGTCGAGAAGGAAAGAAGCAACAAAAAGATACGTTTCACAAACATTTCCAATCTATTTTTCTGGATTAGATTGCAAAAATAATAAAATTCCTAAATTTGCCGATTATTACGAACAAAGAAATTCTGCATGAAAACTACTTGCCCCATACAAATCCGCATGGCAGACCTTGACCCTTTCAACCATGTCAACAACGGTTCGCAGTGCCATTTCTACGACTACGGTCGTACACTTTTCTACGAGCAATGTTTTGGCGAACAGATTGATTGGCTGACATTTGAATACGTCCTTGCCCATCTGCAACTCGATTTTAAGAGACCTATCTTGATTCATGATGCCATCGTGTGCGAAACGAGTCTCGAAGAGTTGGGCTACACGAGCATGAAACTGATCCAACGTCTCATCGACACCAATACGAACGAGGTGAAAGGCATCTGCCACTCGGTGGTGGTCCGCATCGACCGCAATACTTACAAGCCTATCGCCATTCCAGAAGAACATAGAAAACTTTTACTTGAAGAATAAACTACTATGATGAGTAAATATAGTAAAATCATAACCTTAATGATAATCTGCGGCCTGAGCAATGTCCTCAAGGCGCAAACCTATTCCGAACTGAATGCTTGGAATGATGTCAACGTATATGAAATCAACAAGTTATATCCGCGCGTCAACGTGATGCCTTCGGATGGCGATTGGTGTCAACTGCTCAATGGCAATTGGAAATTCAATTGGGTCCCGACACCATCCGAATCGCCTGCCGATTTCTACAAGATTGATTATGATGCTTCCGGTTGGAAAACCATTCCCGTGCCCAGCAACTGGGAACTGCAAGGTTATGGCGTGCCCATCTATGTGAATGTGAACAACGAATTTCGCCCCAATAACCCTCCTTTGGCTCCGCTGGTCGATAATCCAGTTGGCTGCTATATCACCGAGTTTGATATTCCGGAATCATGGAGCAACCGTTTGACTTTCATTAATTTTGGTGCGGTCAAATCGGCATATTACCTTTGGGTGAATGGACAGTTTGTCGGCTTCACTGAAGATGCCAAAACCAATTCGGATTTCGACTTGACACCATACGTCAAAGTGGGCAAGAATACCTTGGCCATGAAGGTGTATCGTTTTTCGAACGGCTCGTATTTCGAGTGCCAAGACTTCTGGCGCTTGTCAGGCATCGAACGCGATGTGGTGCTGTATTCGAAACCGGCGCTTAATGTTTATGATTATGAGGTTCATGCTGGCTTGGATGAAAGCTACGAAAACGGTACCTTGAGTATTGATGTAAGACTTCAAAGTAAGGATGACAAGATAAAGAAAAACAACCGTTTAATGGCTGCCATTTCAAGCAGAGAATCAAATTATGCGATGATTTCATCTCTCAACGATTTGCAGTTTGAGCAAGCCGAAGACGGTTATTATTACGCAAATGTCACATTGACACCCGATGCTGAAAATCCGATCGGAAAGGTGAGACCTTGGTCGGCTGAATCACCAAACCTCTATCAACTTGACTTGAGCATTTGGGACAGAAAAGACAACCTTCTCGAAATGTTGACTTCCAACATCGGTTTCCGTACTTCCGAAATCAAGGATGGCAAGTTGCTGGTCAATGGACAGTATGTATTAATTAAAGGTGTGAACCGCCACGAACACGATCCATATACCGGCCATGCCATTTCGCGTGAGTTGATGGAGAAGGACATCGCCATGATGAAACAATTGGGAATCAACACGGTACGCACTTGCCATTATCCAGATGATCCTTATTGGTATGAGCTCTGTGATCGTTATGGTCTTTATGTGTGGGACGAAGCCAATGTGGAAGCTCACGCTCAAGGCTATGGCGAAAGCAGCTTGGCTAAACACGAGGAATACCAAGGCATGATTTGGTCGCGCAACCGTAATATGCTGGAACGCGACAAGAACCATCCTTCCATTATCATGTGGTCGTTGGGCAACGAAACTGGCAATGGCTGCAACATGGAATATACCTACAAATGGATGAAAAACCGCGATGCTTCTCGTCCTGTGACCTACGAGCGTGCGTGCTTGGATTGGAATACGGATGTCGTTGGTATTATGTATAGTAGCACTAATTACCTAAAGCGTTTTGTCGAAGATAAACTTGACGATTTCAACCGTCCATTCATCATGGTGGAATATTGCCATGCCATGGGCAACAGCATGGGTGGCTTGCAAGACTATTGGGATTTGTTCGAGCAATACGACCAACTGCAAGGCGGCTGCATCTGGGATTGGGTTGACCAAAGTTTCATCGTCCACGATGCAGATAAAGACGTTGACTGGCTTGCTGTTGGCGGTGACCTGGGCGAAGCCTATGGCGTTGGCGATGACGACAGTTTCTGTGCCAATGGCGTGGTCCAAAGCGACCGCACACAGCACCATCATGCAACCGAAGTGAAGAAATGCTATCAACCCATCAAGTTCAAGGCCATAGATTTGACCACAGGTACATTTGAAGCCAAAAACTGGCTCTCGTTCACCGATGCTTCTAACTTCAACTGTCATTACACCATTTTCTCAGCCGAGCGCGTCTTACACAAAGGCGAGATTGAACTTGCAATGAAACCTTTTGAAAAACAGAAGTTTAATATCGACAGACTGCGCATCTATGGTCATCCTGGAGAAGAGTTCTTCGTGCGTTTCAGCGTCACGCTGAAGGAAGACGAGCCTTTCCGTCCCGCTGGATTTGAGATTGCCTACGACGAGTTCAAACTCAACTGGCCCGCTGAAGAAAAGATTGTGAGCGAAGTACCTCAAGGAAAGATGAAGTTCTCGTCATCACCCATCATGAACCAGTATTTTGTCGAAACAGAGAAGTGCACTATTGGTTTTGATGTCAACACCATGGATATCTGCTCGTTCCGCACTCATGGAGAAGAACTGCTGAAGGGCAGCATGAAGCAGAATTTCTGGCGTGCACCAACACTGAACGACGATGTTGATGGTTGGGCTTTGCCACGTTGGGAAAAGGCTGGCTTGCAACATCTCACGCCTAAGGTTATTGACAGCCAGTATGACACGAAAGATGGTGTGGCTATCGTGAAGGCTTCGGTGGAATATCGGGATGCCCAAGACAACACGCAAATACTTGTCAATAAGCTCTATCGTATTGATGCAGAAGGGAATGTCACACTCACCAACCGCATCGAGCCTATGGCTACGGTGACGAGTTTCCCCAAAATCGGTATGCAGATGCGTATGCCTCTCGACTATCAAAACCTGATGTATTTTGGTCGCGACACGGAGAATTATCCTGACCGCAATGCATCGGGTAAGATGGGCTTGTATAAAATGAATGCCTTAGATATGTTTGAGCAACATCCTGAACCTCAGGATAATGGCAACCGCGCATCGACACGTTGGTTTGCCCTCTCAAGTAAAGTTAGTAATACGGGACTGTTCGTCACGATGAACGAGCCTTTCAACTTCAGCATCTATAATTACGATGACGACAACCTCTCGAAAGCCGAGCGCATCAACGAACTGAATCCTACCGATTTTCTCACTGTCAATATTGATTACAAGCAGGCTCCTCTTGGAACAGCAACTTGCGGTCCTGGTGTGGCTGAACAATATGTGCTTAAAAATCAGGTGTATGAATACACGATTAGTTTCCGCCTTCTCGACATGAAGACTGGCGATCCGATTGAGTTGAGCCGTTATGCCTTGCCCGACATGAGTCAGACCATGGTGCCAACGCCTGAAATTAAGGCTGAGATGAATGGTAACGAAGATTATAGGATTTTCAACCAACCTCTTCATGTCACCTTGACTTGCGCCGATCCTAACGCAAAGATTTACTATACTATAGATGGAACTGAGCCTACGCAGAAATCGTTGCCTTATAAGAAGTCTTTCACCATCGACAAGACCTGTACCATTAAGGCCAAGGCTTTTACCAAGGATAAGATGGAATCGTTTGCCACACAAAAGCAGTTCAACTACTGCAATGTGCTGAATACCACCTTCGTCAACGAACCCGTGAAACGTTATGGCAAGAATGCCGACATCGCCTTGATGGATGGCAAGAAAGGTACGCCTGGCGATTATTATAACGATTGGTTGGGCTTCAGTGGAGACGACATGGAAGCCACTATCGAATTGGCTGAACCTATTGATATAAAGACGGTTAAGATTGGCGTTTGCGTTGAGCCGAACGATTGGGTAGTGTGGCCTAAATCGGCATGGGTGAGTTTTTCGACTGATGGAAAGACTTTCACCGATTGGCAAAGGGCTGAGTTCCCTGTTTATGACCGTCCCGATAAGATGGCGGGTCATGGTAGGGTAGAGGCTCGTGCCCGCGTCAGTGCCAAGAATGTGAAATATCTTCGCGTAAAGATTGAAAATCAAGGCGTTTTGCCCGAATGGCATCCTGGTGCTGGCGAAAAAGCTTGGATTATGGTCGATGAAGTGACAATTGAATAAAGGAATAGGAACATGTCAGGAGCCAAATTCATAGCGGACCGAATCTTTTCGCTCTCCAAAGCCAACCTGTCATCCACGGTGATGCGTTTGGCCGTGACCAGCGTGGCCTTGGCCATCATCGTGATGCTCATCGCTTGGGCTGTCGTGGTTGGCTTCAAGAACCAGATTCGCGACAAGGTGATTGGCTTTGTGGCACCCATCCAGGTACAGTCGCTCGACCGCAACGAGTCGGTGGAAGAAACTGCCTTCGCGCTCGACTCGCTGACCATCAGCCGAATCAATGGCATCCCTGGCATCGAACGCTATCAGATGACTGCCGACAAGGCAGGAATGATCAAGACCGAAGACGAAATTCAAGGCGTCATCCTCAAAGGCGTTGACCACCAATATGACTGGTCGTATTTTGCCAACTATCTGATTGAGGGCGAAGTGCCGACATACGCTGAAGATGAACGCTCAACCGAAGTGTTGCTTTCTAAAGTCGTTGCGGATAAGATGCTGCTCGGTGTTGGCGACGATGTGCGTGTGTGGTTCATCGACCAAGACATGCAGGCCAAAGGCCGAAAATTCACTGTGAAAGGCATCTTCGAGACCGGACTCTATGAGTTTGACGAACGCTATGTGTTTGCCGACCTCAACCAAGTGCGGAAACTCAATGGTTGGGCATCCGACGAATGCGGTAGGATAGAGATTTGTCTCTCAGAAGGTGCTGATGTCGATGAAGTCAACCAGAAGCTCTATTATTCTTTGCCTCATAATCTTTATTCGACTACAGCCCGCCAAAGCAATCCGCAGATCTTCGATTGGCTTGATTTGCTCGACACTAACGTGTGGCTCATCATGGCGCTCATGTTCCTTGTGGCTGGCATCACGGTAGTCAGTATGTTGCTGATTATCATCATCGAAAGGACTTCCACCATCGGCCTTATGAAAGCCATGGGTGCTTCCAACAAGTTTGTGCGCGACATTTTCCTTATCCGCTCGCTGAGGCTGTTGCTCATCGGCATGGTCATTGGCAATGTCATCGGTCTGGGCTTCTGCTTCTTGCAGCAATACACGGGACTCATCAAACTTGATGCAGCCACCTATTATCTCTCCGCTGTGCCAATCGAGATGCACCTTTCCACCGTCTTGGCCATCAATGTGGGCACGTTGGCGCTCTGGGTGCTGATGCTGCTCATCCCGACCTCCGTCATCAACCGCATCAGTCCAACCAAGTCTATTCGTTTTGAATAGCTTTTATTAAAGGCAAGTGTAATCTGATGGCATCAACTCGTTGTAATAGAGATTCCACATCAGTGCGGAATGGAGTGAAAAAAGTAACCCAGTCAGCGGCGGAAACCACTGAAATCTAATTGCATACAGCTTTAACCGCCGCCTATCGCTAAAACATCTATCCATTCCGCGAGCCATGCGAAGCGGAAACTTGCAAAGTAAATTGCAAGTGTCAACAGGTTTATAAATGCCAAAAAAAATGATTCTTTCTATTGTTATGTCAAATAAAAGCAGTAATTTCACCGCCTCAAACACATAATTTAATCATGATGAAAGACTTTACCATCCAGCCGTTGAAAGGTTACGGCGAAATACCTTTCGGAATTACCCTTGACGAGACTGTTGAACGTATCGGCATGCCTGATTTCTATGAAGAACTCAGCGATATGGAAGAAACCGGCAACCGTTCTATCTTTTACGAATACAACGAATTAGACACAAACATCTACCTCGAAGGCATCACAAAGTCGGTGGTGGCTTGTTTCGAGACCGAGAATGAAGAAGCCACATTGTTTGGCCAAAAAGTTTTCGACTTGAACAAGAAGCAAATCATCGATTTGATGAAAGCCAATGGATTTAAGGAACTGGAGGAAGAGGACGAAGATGGCGAACATCGCGTCACTTTCGAAGACGGCCTCATCGATTTCTTCTTCGATGGCGACACACTTACCGCTGTCAGTTGGGGTGTGCTGGTTGACGAGCAAGGGGAGATTATATAAGCAATAATGACTCTTCAGGAAAAATACGACGCTTTTACTTCCTATTTTGAGAAGGCGATGCCTGTTGCCGAATCGGAGCTGAAATACAGCAACCCGTATGAGCTTCTCGTGGCTGTGATTTTGTCGGCGCAATGTACCGACAAGCGTGTCAACATGACTACACCGGCGTTGTTTCAGCGTTTTCCTGCGCCTCAAGATATGGCGGCTTCATCGGCTGAAGAAATCTATTCCTATATCAAATCCATTTCCTATCCGAACAACAAGGCCAAGAACCTATTCGGTATGGCCAAGACTTTGGTGGAAGATTTTAACGGCATCGTTCCTGACAATCTTGATGACTTGCAGCGTTTGCCCGGAGTAGGTCGCAAGACTGCCAATGTGATGATGGCTGTGGCATTCGACCAACCCGCCATGCCAGTAGATACGCATGTGTTTCGTGTGGCCAACCGTATCGGCCTGACCAAAAACTCGAAGAATGTGCTTGAAACCGAGCGTGTTTTGGTGAAGCATTTCCCAAAAGCAGTCTTGTCGAAAGCCCATCATTGGCTCATTTTGCACGGCCGTTAT
Organism: Bacteroidales bacterium; assembly: GCA_045627065.1. GTDB lineage: Bacteria > Bacteroidota > Bacteroidia > Bacteroidales > F082 > Limimorpha. The sequence continues at coordinate 15,204 of JAZQMX010000035.1, forward strand.
ACATGCTTTGCCCGCAAACCTAAATGCGAGCAGTGCGGGATTACTGCGATATGTGAATATTACAAGAAACAGGGCACTTCGACTACGCTCAGTGCCCCAAAGAAGTCAGATCGCTGAGATTATCTCACCACTTGGGTGAACTCAGCTACGCTTTCAGGCTCGTTGCCTTTCAGCACATAGATTTGTTGTGTGGTTTCGTTACCCTCAAATCCTGTTACCTTGCTGACAAAGAGATATTCAGTGGCATCTGTCAGGCTGCGTGAGGCTACGCTTATTGGAGTGCCCAGAGGCATCTGGTAGCTTCCGCATGCGGTTTCGAAGATGGCAGCCTCTACGTCAGTAACATCGTGTGGTTCCGAGAAGTCGGGGAGAGGCTCGACTTCTCCTTCGGTGATGCCAATCCTTGCCAAGAATGTGTCGAGTTCGGCATCGGCCTTGGCCAGACGGTCGGTACGCACACCATACCAATCGGTATAACTGGCTTCAGGCTGCAGCTGCTTGAGTTGGTCAATAGAGGTGTTGCCGCCACTGCCGAAGGTGCAGAAAGGAACAATGGTCTTGCCTTTCAGATCGACATTGCGAAGGAAGTTCTCCATGGGGCCAGCCGCATTGCCACACCAAACAGGGAAACCAATATATAAGGTATCGTAATTGGCAAGATCGACTTGCACCGGAACGATTTCGCGCGTAATGCCTTGCTTCATCTCTTGCATATAGGCGTCGACAATGGCTTGGAAGTCATCATCATACGGAACGGCAGCCTGAATCTCCAAAATGTCGGCCTCAGTCTTGGCTTGCAACAGTTGGGCCACAGCTTCCGTAGTTCCTGATTGTGAGAAGTAGATGACAATGGAACGCGTCTTATTTACTTGACTTTTAGTGTCTTGATTCTTTGTCGTGCAGCTGCAAACGGCAAAAGTGAGCACTGCACCGATAATGAGGATGTTTTGTTTTGTCATAACATTGTTATTTTGATGTTTATCGCAAAAATAGGTAATAATTGCATGAGTTATATTACTTACGTCATTTTTTTGCAAAAAAACAATAAATTTGCGGCCTAAAACCAAATCATTTTAATCATGAATAATATTAGAAAAAAGAGCCTAATGAGTTTCGTTCTCCTCGTGGGAATGCTGTTTGTCAACATGTCATTGTTTGCCCAAGAAGAAGTCGACAATGAAATCCTAAGCGTTTATACCTTCGACCAAGATGGTCCGATGACGAATTTGCGCAACAAGCCTAAAGGCGCTATTGTCGGCAAAATTCCTACAACTGGAGCCGTGATCTTGAATATCGATATGGCAGAAAATGGTTGGTGGCACATGGTCAACGGTGAAGTCATTTTTGCTGAGACTGACAGCATAGCGGTCATTAACAACGGAACGGCATGGATCCACAATTCGGTGATTGCCGTTGCCACACGCAACTATGGCGGTGAGAGATTGAGACTGCGTGAATCTCCGTCCGAGAATTCAAGAGCAGTGTATTTGTTCTCCGACGAGATTATGTTGCGTCCGGTTGATATCAAAGGCGTATGGGTTAAAGTGAAGACCTTGGATGGTAAGCACTCAGGGTGGATCGATAGAGAATGGCTCTGTGGCAACCCATTAACAAATTGCAATTGATGCTAATTTAGTCTTTATAACATTTAACACATAATAACTAAAAATGAAGAAACTTCTTTTCATGGCCTTGCTGCCGCTGCTTTTCGTCGCTTGCGACCCAAAGAAGCCATCTGACAACAATGCTGAACCTGCAACAGCCGACACCGACACATTGTTGTGTGACGACGGTGTAATTGAAGATCTTGTTTATTCTGACGGGTTGCGTCCGCTCTTCGTCATCCGTTATAATGAGCATCAGTTCATCCATCCATTTTCATTCGAAGAGCTGTATGCCGACAACGAATATGGCAGCGTTCCAGAAGAAGGCTATTCTTGTGAAGAAATGATAGCCAACGCTGACAAGTACACCTGGATAGAAGAAGGTCCAAAGGTATATCCAGTTAGCTTCAACAGAGTTCAAAAAGGGAGCTGGGATCATGGCTTTATAAACTGGGGCCAAGAGTATCCCGAAATGAACGGAATCATCTATGACTTGGATAGACCGCTTGACAATGACAATGCATACAATATGTTGCTCGTCGATGAAGACTTCTCTTGCAGCCACACCGCGCAATATGTCACCAACTCCGAGTGGTATGATGTAAGTGACGACATTGCCATGCCCAAGGAACTCCAGGTCCGACTCGAGGAAGAGCTACAATTCCCCATCAAGCGTTCGCACCTCTGCACCACCATCAGCGACCCAGGTCTTTTGCGCGACGATGCTCATTTCTATATCATACAAACCGAAGCCAAGGGTGAGACGATGCTCGGAGCTATGGTGCTAGAATGGGAAAATCAGATTGCCTATTCCGTTGACACAGCATATTACGATACATATGAAACTCCTGCCGTCTTTACCTGGCATGTGGATGACGATGGAGTGTATTTCCCGAGAAATATCATGGCTGCCTACTATACCATGGATGGCGACTTGCAGCTTTACTATATCGACCAATCTCCCGAAAGCACTTCACTCTGCCGCATGCAACCCGTTGGCAAAGAACTAAAGAATGAAACACTCAATTCGTATTACAACTATTATTGATCAAATAACAGTAACATATAATTAAACATTATGAAAAGATTTGCCTATCTTTTGATGTTGTCAGCTTGTTTTATACTGACAGCATGTCCGTCAAACCAGCCAGAAAACAATGGTGATGACAACGCTACAGAAACAACCATAGAAACAGCGGAAGCCGAATCACAGCTGCCGACAGTGGAATTCCAGGAAAAGGATTTGTTCTTTAACGAACTCGCCCACGACTTCCTCGTTGAGAGTACTCCAAACATTGAATCGTTTACTAAATCGCTACCTATCTATGAAAAGGAATATGGCTTCTTTAACGAAGAAGATGCCGGCGAATTTGTCCTTGACAAGAAAAATGGCTACTTCCATTATTCCTTTGAAGGTGACGGAAGTGTGGGATACGAAGCCGCCTACTGGAACCGAACCGATGGCAAAAAACTCTTTATTTTAAGATATCACCAAACTATAACCAATTATGTTGAAGGCCACGTGGAAGCCTCAAACGAGCATCTCTATAGTCCTTGGTACTATGCCTACATTGAGACCATGGATGGTGGTGAAGAGACCTTCACGATGTCTCATGAATCGGGGTTTGCCGCCTATCTCTACAACGAAGAAAATCACATGCTTGAGATGTTGCCTGACCCCCCATTCAACGGATGGCAAGCCAAGGATGTCAACCATTATCTCGCCCTTCCTCAAAATGGCAAAGACATTAAAGTTATAGACATCACTGGCGACGAACCTGTCAGCACCATACTCAAGTGGAACGGTATGACGTTTGACTATCAAGAATAATCCAAATGGAAAACAACGTAGAAGAAAAGAAGGGCAAGAAAAAGAGAGTAGGCTGCAGGATCTTTGCCATTTTGGGCACCATTATATTTCTGGCTGCAGCCGGCTTCGTATTTTTCAAGTTCTATTTTGTATTCGGCAGCGGCGTGAAGGCTGGCGAATTGAACCTCTTTGTGTATAAAGGCTACGTCTTCAAGACCTACGAAGGCCGTCTCATCCAGGCTGGCTATAACTCAAAGAACAGTAATTCCGCTATTCAGTCGAACGAGTTCAACTTTTCGGTCAAGGATGAGAAAGTGGCCAAGCAATTGGAACGTAGTGCGGGTAAGTTTGTGGAGCTTCGTTACAAGGAGTATCTCGGCACTTTGCCTTGGCGTGGCATGAGCAAATATGTGGTCGATAGTGTGCTGTCGGTCAGTACGGTAAACGGAACGCTTGATATGCCTGTAACGGTGCCCATTGAAGGGAATTGATTGCAATTCTCAATCGTCATTAGAAACGCAAAGGAGGAAGATATGGTGTCTTCCTCCTTTATTGTTTTATGGAAATCTATTGATGCTTAAATCATCCGCTCAATGTTCCACACGAAGGCGCGAAGGCCAAGCTCAGGGGCTTTCTCGTCTTTTTCGTGAAGGGCGTTGAGGATGCCATCCACCTTGTCGTCATCGACAATGGAAATGATGGCATTGTTCAACGTAGGCCAGGCATGGCTGCCATAGTGGGCTTCGCCTTTGTTGCTGCCGTGGCCTTTGATTTCGTCCCACTCGGTGAAGCCTTTCACGCCGTTGTCGTTCAGCGTCTTGGCTATCTCTTCGTAGTAGGCTTGGTTGTATGTGATGAATATTGCTTTCATAGTTATCTGATATTTTCTGTTGCTGTAAGTGCTTTTTCGGCTTTGCGCTGTTTGCGGCGGACAGCACGGGTTTCAAGTGAACAATACAAGGCAGGGATGAACACCAAGGTAATCAAGGTGGAGACCGTCAAACCCCATGCCACGGTGACACCCAACGAGTTCCACATCTCAGCACCTTCGCCACGACCGATGGCCATAGGCACCATGCCGAGTACGGTGGTGAGGGTGGTCATCAAGATAGGACGCAGACGCGAGCGGGCTGCCTGAACGGTGGCTTCCTTCACTTCCACGCCACGTTCTTCAAGCAGGGTGGTGTAGTCGATGAGCACGATACCATTCTTCACGACGATACCCATCAGAATCAAGATACCCACGAAGGCCATCAAACCCAAGGCGGTGTTGGTGACCCACAAGCCGAGCAACACACCAGTGAAGGTGAATGGCACGGAGAACATGATGACGAAAGGCTTCATCAGGTTTTCGAACTGGGCTGCCATCACGATATAGACCAAGATGATGATGAGGATGAGCAAGGTGAACAAGTCGCCGAACATCTCTTGTTGTTGTTCGTAGTCACCGGCAATCTTGGTGACGATTTCGGAAGGGATGGCGGTCTCGTCGATGATTTCTTCAGCCATCTGCACCACGTCACTCAACACTTGTCCGCTACCCACAACGGCTGTGACTTTCACTAAACGTTCACGGTCCTTACGCTCGATTTGAGGAGGGGTGAGGGCTTCAATCACAGTGCCGAGGTCGCCAACGCGGATAGCTTGTCCGTAGTTGTTGTAAATCTTGATGTTCTCGATGTCTTCGACGCTTTCGCGGAACTCAGGGGCATAACGCACGCGGATGTCGTATTCTTCACCGTCTTCACGATAATAAGAGGTGACGGAGCCGTTCATACGGTTGCTCACATAAGTGGCAGCGGTGGTGCTGTTCAGACCATTAAGAGCCAATTTCTCGCGGTCGAAGTCGATTTGGTATTCAGGAATGTACTCATCGCGGCTGACGATGACTTGCTTGATGCCACGTTCGCGGAATTTCGTTGCCAGTTGGTTAGCAATGTCGTCGGTAGTCTCAAAGCTATAGCCATACACTTCCACGACAACGGTGGTCATGCCACCCATACCGCCCATGCCTTCTGACACGTTGGCCTTCTTGATTTGCGGCATGGCGTTGAGCTTGGTGCGGATTTCGTCGGCAAGTTCTTCTGACGAACGCAAACCAGCTTTGCGACGCTCGGTCTTGGTGCCAATACGCAAGTTGAAGGAAATGATGTGGGTACCATTGTTACGCATTGATGCAAAGGCGTTGTCTGAGTCAGCTTGACCAAAGCTGAAGTTGCAAATTTGCACCTCAGGCATAGCCATGAAGTCTTCGGCAAGTTGCTTGGCAAAAGCACCAGTCACCTCTTGGCCAGTACCCGTAGGCAACTCAATATTGATGGAGAGTCGGTTGGAGTCGCTCTTTGGCATCATTTCACTCTTCAAGCCGGGAGCGAAGATGGCAACTGAGAGGATAAAGATTCCCATCATGCTGAAGAACACAATCTTACGGTGATTGACAGCCCAGTTGATGAGTCGTGCATAGCCGTTGCTGATGGCGTCCAGACCTTTGTTGATAGGAACGAAAATAGCCTTGTGGAGTTTGCTTTGGTGAGGGTTCATCACCAGCATTCTGGAGCACATCATTGGCACCAAAGTCAAGGCACCGCAAGTGGAGACAATCATGATGATGGACACAATCCAACCTAACTGACGGAACATGACTCCGGTGGTGCCCTTAATCATGGTCAGAGGCAAGAACACCGCCAACATGGTAAGGGTAGAGGCGATAACCGAAAGTTGCACTTCTTGCGTGGCGTGCACGGCGGCTTCCTTTGGTTTTTCACCTCTTTCAATATGCGAGGTGATGTTTTCCAACACCACAATAGCGTCGTCAACGACCATACCGATAGCGATTGACAATGCCGACATGGAGATGATATTCAGTGTGTTGCCCGTGGCAAACAGGTAAATCAACGAAGCCAGCAACGAGATTGGGATGGCCATGATGATGATGATGGTAGCGCGCCAACGACCCAAGAAGACGAACACAACCAGCATAACCAAGAGGAAGGTGATGAGGATAGTGTCCTTCAAGCTGTTGATAGTGTTGATGATATCGACGGAACCATCAACGATGATGCTGACATTCACATCGGATGGCAAGGTCTTTTCGACGTTCTTCAATTCTTTCTTGATGCCTTTGATGACGTTCACAGCGTTGGCGTCGGTCTGCTTCTGGATGGTGATGGTAGCACCTTGGATGCCATTGCTGTATGATTCTTGCGAGCGTTCTTCAGGACCGTCAACCACTTGTGCGACGTCTCTCAGATAGATAGGAGCGTTGTTGAACGATCCGATGATGACACCTTCCATTTCCTTAGCAGAGGTGAACTCCTTTTGGATGCGGAGGTTATAGCTGTTCGAACCCACATCGATGTAACCGGCAGGGATGTTCCTGTTCTCGTACATCAAGGTCTGAGAGATGCCTTCGATGGTGAGGTTGTAGGCTTCCAATTTGTTAGGATCGACATAGACCTGGATTTCACGCTTAGGAGCACCCGTGGCGGAAACGGTACCCACACCGCTCACACGAGCCAAAGGCGTAGTGATACGGTCTTCGATGATTTTCTCAAGGGCGGGCAAGCTCTCCTTGGCGGTGACGCTGAGCAGCATGATAGGCATGTCTTCAGCGTTGAACTTGAACAAGACGGGGTTGGTAGCACCGTCAGGCAAGTAGTTTCGCACAATGTCGATTTTATCGCGCACGTTGTTGGTAGCGGTCTCAATGTCGATGCCGCTCTCGAATTCCAAAGAGATGACGGAAGTGTTTTCCTTTGACGTGGAGCTGATGTGCTTCAGGTCGGGGACGGCGTTAAGGGTGTTCTCCAAGGTTTTGGAGATATTGGTCTCGATATCGGCGGCGCTGGCTCCCGGATAGGAAGTCATCACCATGATGAAGTTGGTCTCCATGTCGGGCAACTGGTTGATGGAAAGGTTCATCAACGAGAAGATACCGAAGATGGCGATGGCGATGAACACCAAAGCCGTGGTGACCGGATTGTTGACGGCTGTTCTTTGTAAACTCATTGCTTCGTTTCCTTATTTTACAGTGACTTTAACGCCATCTTTCAGACGCACTTGACCTTCGGTGACGACCTTGTCACCTTCGTTGAGGCCGCTGATGATTTCGTATTTGTTGCCCATGCGCTTGCCGGTTTCCACTAAGGTATATTTCACGGTATTGTCGGCTTGCAGCACATAGATGAAATGCTCGCCTGAACCCATCTGCTTCACTACGGAGACGTCAGGAACGACAACGTGGTGGTTGGTGCCGAAGTTAGCGCTCACGCGGGCAAACATGCCAGGACGCAGTTTCTGGTCCTTGTTTTCCACAATGACCTCGACAGGGAAGGTGTGAGTGTTAGCGTTGATGGTGGGGTAGATGAGATTGACCTTGCCTTCGAACACTTCGCCAGGATAGGCATCGCAAGTGACTTCAAACAGCATGCCTTTGTCAACTTGGGTGAAGAGGCTTTCCGAGATGTTAATGAGCATCTTAACGGGAGCGATTTGCTCGACGACAAAGATAGGCTGGGCCATTGAATACATGTCACCCTTGTCGTAGTTGCGGGCAGTGACCACGCCATTGATGGGGCTACGCAACACGGTGTTCTCGGCGAGGTTGCTGTAGGTCTTGCGTGAAAGGTTGAGCGCCAGCTTAGCCATGTCGTAGTCAGCTTGAGCGACGGCACCTAAATTATACAGCTCGGTGAGACGGCTCAACTCGATGCTGTCGTTGACGATCTGCAGACGTGTCTTGGCGAGGTTCACGTCGTCCATGCGGGCCAGCACTTGACCTTTGCGGACTTGGTTGCCCACTTCGGCGCTGATGCTCACGATACGGCCTGCGCTTTGCGACACGATGTTGTTCGTGGCAAAAGGCTCGATGTTAGAGGTATAGGTGTTGGTGATGTCGATGTCTTCGGCTTGCACCGTGACAACGCTGACGACTGGATCAGCTTTAGGAGCGGCAGCTGATTCTTCGGTCTTCTTTCCACATGCCGAAAAGAGGATGGCTGCGGACATTGCGATTAAACTTAATTTTGTGTATTTCATTGTGTTGTGTATTATTGTTCGTTGATTATCTTTTGGTAGAGACGTGCCATGGCGCGTCTCAACAATTATTCTCTACCTAACATTTCGTCCAAATTGGCCTTGGCCACCATGAAGTTGTAGATGGCTTGGGCTTGTGTCATCTGTGCCTGTTCGAGGGCCAGCTGTGCGTCGTTGAGTTCGACGAGGGTGGCTTTACCGACCTCATACATCTTCTCGGTGATTTCGTAGCTCTTCTCAGCCACTTCCACTGTAGCGTTGGCAGCTTGGTAGTTCTTGATGCAGAGTGCCATCTGGTCGTTGTAGTTGCGGATGCCGATACGCAGGTTGCGTTCAGCATCTTCGCGTTGCAGGTCGAGCATGTCCTTGGTCTTCTTGCTCTGCATGATGTTGTTATGCTTGGCGAAACCGTCAAAAATCGGGACGCTCAGGCTGAGAGCTGCGGTCGATGATGGGAACCAACTCAACGTTTCGTCACCCATGGCGCTGTAGTTGTAGTTGATGTTGGCTGCCAGGGTAGGGATGTATTGCTTCTTTTGCATGCGGATGGTCGATTCGAGCATACGGCCTTGCAAATCGAGTTGTGCCAACGAGCTGTTGCCGCTGAGGTCTTCGTCAGCAACGTATGGCGACAACATAAAGCCGGTATAATCTGCGATGTCACCTATGACTTCCAAGTCCGTGTCGAGGTCGATGCCCATGACGGCTTTCAGCTGCCAAATGGCCAGCAAGACGGTGTTTTGGGCACTCGAGACGTTAGGCTCGGCGTTCATTACGTTGACTTGTGCGCGAAGACGTTCCACCTCTGAGGCCTTGCCAACTTGGGCACGTTGCTCGGTCTTCTCGTAGTTCTTTTGTGCGTTTTCATATACTTGAGTCATCACGTCGAGTGATTCTTTGGCGAGAAGCACGGCATAGAACGACTGTTTCACTTGCTTGACCAAAGAGATCTTCGATGAACGGGCTTGTTCCACAGCCATCTCGACATCCATGCCCGAGAGTTTCAGGCTCTCCCAAAGCGATGCGTTGACCAATGGCATACTGGCGGATGCCGATGCACTGATGTTGTTGTCGCGACCCACCTTGATTTCCATTGGCTCGCCGCCCATATCCATCACCATCACTTGTTTTTTTAAGGTGCGTTGGTACGAGCCTGAAGCACTGATGTTAGGGTAGAGGGAGGCGTAACTGCCTTTTTTGGCATAACCGGTCTTCTCAATGGTCATGTCTGCAATCTTGATGGTATTGCTCTCCGAAAGGGCAATCTCCAAGGCTTGGTCCAAGGTGAGCTGGAGAGGCTGTTGCCCGAACGACGAGCCCATGCCAAAAAGCATCACGCTGACAAAAGATAAAATACTGATTTTTAACTTGTTCATTGCTATTTTTATTCTATTTTTACTTTTCGTTTTTTAAGGGTGCAAAAATACGAGAAAAATCGGTTGCTTTGACCATATTTCAACGAAACAAATGCATGATTCAACGAATATTTTTTCCCTTTTGAGATGGATTCAATGAAAAAGGCGTTTGCTTCAATTTGAAGTGGATGGTAGCTTGAATATTTTTTCCTATCTTTGCAACCTTTAATGAATGCTATGGATATCGAAGACAAGACCGAATTTGAAAACGAAAAGCCTCTGGATAACCAGGCCGACGAAACGCAACACATCGTTCACGATGCTAAATCGCAAGATGATGAATATCATGTCATTCCGTTAAAGGGAATGTTTGAGAATTGGTTCCTAGACTATGCCTCGTATGTCATTTTGGAACGTGCCGTGCCAGCCATCGAAGATGGTCTGAAACCCGTGCAACGACGCATCCTTCACTCGATGAACGAACTGGACGATGGCCGTTTCAACAAAGTGGCTAACATTGTGGGTAACACCATGAAATATCACCCTCACGGCGATGCTTCCATCGGTGATGCATTGGTGCAACTCGCTCAGAAAGACCTGCTTATCGACATGCAAGGTAACTTCGGCAACATCCTCACTGGCGACGATGCGGCTGCCCCTCGTTACATCGAGGCACGTCTCTCAAAATTCGCCAAAGAGGTGGTCTTCAATCCCAAGACGACGGACTGGACGCGTTCCTACGACAACCGTAATGCCGAGCCGGTCTCGTTGCCCGTGAAGTTCCCGCTGCTTTTGGCCCAAGGTACCGAAGGCATTGCTGTGGGCTTGGCTTCCAAGTTCTTGCCGCACAACTTCAACGAGCTGATTGACGCTTCGATATCCTATCTGAAGGATGAGCCTTTCGTGCTCTATCCTGACTTCCCGACAGGTGGTCTGATGGACGTCACTAACTACAACGACGGTCTGCGTGGCGGTCGTGTCAGAATCCGTGCCCGTATCACGCAATTGGATAAGAAGACGTTGGTAATCAACGAAATCCCTTACGGTACGACAACCGGTAGCGTGATTGACAGTATCGTGAAAGGTAACGACAAGGGTAAGATCAAGATCAAGAAAATCGACGATAACACGGCTGAAAACTGCGAAATCGTCATCTACCTCAACCCTGGTGTTTCGCCCGACCAAACTATCGATGCGTTGTATGCCTTCACCGACTGCGAAGTGTCCATCTCGCCCAATGCCTGCGTCATCGTCAACGACCATCCCGCCTTCATGGGCGTTTCCGAAATCCTGAAACTCAGCACTGATCGTACCATGGAGCTGCTCTCGTGGGAACTCCGCATCCTGATCGACGAACTCGAAGACCGCTGGAACTGGATTTCGCTCGAGAAGATCTTCTTCGAGAAAGGCATCTACAAACTCATGGAAAACCGCAAGAGCAAGGACTGGGACGAACAGGTCACCGATATGGAACGTGCCTTCGACCCATACCGCAGCAAGCTGAAACGCGAAATTACACGCGACGACGTTCTGAAACTTACCGAGAAGCCCGTGCGTAAGATCTCCATGTTCGACATTAAGAAAGCTGACGAGCAACTGGCTGAAATCGAGAGCAAGATCGAGGAAGCCAAATACAACCTCGACCATATCGTGGATTACACCATCGACTATTTCCTGCACATCAAGGAGAAATACGGCAAGGGACGCGAACGAAAGACCGAGATACGCAACTTCGACAACATCTCGGCTGTGGCCGTGGCCGCCAACAACGAGAAGCTGTACGTCAACAAGGCGGAAGGCTTCGTGTGCACCGGCGAGGGCCTGAAACGCGAGAAGAACAAGGAAAGCTATGAGTTTGTGAGCGATTGCTCTGACATCGACGAAATCATCGTCTTCCACGAAAACGGCACTTACATGGTGACCAAACTGCAATCGAAACTATTTGTGGGTCAAAATGTTATCCACGTCAGCGTGTTCCATAAGAACGATGACCGCACCACCTATAATGTGGTGTATCGTGACGGCAAGCCGGGCAGCCCGCACTTCGTGAAGCGTTTCGCCGTGACGGGTGTCACCCGCGACAAGGAATACGACCTCACCCAAGGCAAGCCCAACTCGAAGGTGCGCTATTTCACCTGTAACCCCAATGGCGAGGCCGAAGTCATCAAGATGGTGCTGAAGCTCTTCAACCAGAAGACCAAGGTGGCCGACTACAACTTCGCTGAACTCGCCGTGAAAGGCCGCAGCACGCGTGGCAACCTGCTCACCAAATACGACGTCAAGGAAATCAGCAAACGTGAGGATGGCGTCTCGACGCTTACTGCACGAGACATCTGGTTTGACGACACCGTTCGCCGACTCAATGCCGACAAACGCGGACAATACATCGGTGCTTTCGAGGGCGATGACCGTATCTTGCAGATTTTCAGCAATGGCGAATTCAAGATCACGGGCTACGACCTGAGCACGCACTTCGACGACGACCTCATCGAGCTCCGCAAGTTCGATGCCGAAGAGATCTTCTCGGTCATCTATATCGAAGGCGAGACGCAGAAGATGTATCTGAAGCGTTTCTGCATCGAAGCCGATACGAAACTGAACACGCGTGCTTCGTTCATCGGCGAACACGAAGCTGCCAAGTACCTGAGTCACAGCATCGATGTCATTCCTCGATTGCTGCTCAGTTATAAGGTGAGTGATGCCGGCAACAGCTTCCCTGACGACGAGCTCAACGTGGAAGAATTCATCGGAATCAAGAGCTATAAAGCGAAGGGCAAACGCCTTTCGACCAGAGAAATCGACTCCTATACTTGGCTTGAACCTATCATGCCTGAAGTACCGGAAGAAACCGAAGGACCTGCCAATGACGATGCCCCTGCTGAAACGGATGGCGAGGATAACGGCGCTGCCGTGCAAGTCAACCCTGCTGATGTGCCGTTGGAAGTCGTCAAGCCAGAACCTGAAGATGAAGAGAAGCCACGCCGCAACGGTGATGGCGAACAACTTGAACTATTTTGAAAAATGAAGAAGTATTTATTGCTGATAGTCATAGTTTTATCGTTTCTTACGAGCTGCAACACCGAGCTGAAACTCGCCAAACGATATGTCGCTGAGAACCAAAACATCAAAGTGGCGGTTCTGTTTCCTGAGGCGGCTGACGTGAAGCTGGAATATAACCTCAAATATGACAAAAAGACCGAAGTGCTGAATGGCTTCAGCCAGGATCTTTTCCTCGACGTGGTCTATAACTCCTATGCCGAAGGCTTGCGCCTCTTTGGCCTCGATGTCTATATCCCTGAAGACTTGGATCACATCCAAATCGATTCTACACACTGGTACGTGATGCTCTCGCAGATGGAAATCGTAGGACGCATAGCAGAATATGAGGACTATCTCTTCAGTGACCGCGACGATTACAGCTACAAGTTCCCGCTCAACGAAATCAATGTGGCGGCGTGGTTCGATGTCAACAACGGCGAATGGCTGCCCGTCATGTACGACGAGACTAGCCTGATTGACAAGTTCACCTCAAAGGTTGACTACCATTTCTGGAGCACGGATTTCGACTATGACTACACTATCGACACCTTGAAACTGGAAGATGTCTATAATTATGGTGTCTATTTGGGCAAACAGTATGCGGGATATACCTATAACTGCTTGATGAATAAGTTTATCGAAACGGAGATGATCAAGGAGTATTACATGTATCCCAGCCAATATGTGAAATACGACCCTTGTCGGAAAGAGTTCTTCTATGACGCTAACGACGACCGTTTCAAGGAATTGAACTGAACATTTCCTTGGCGCAAATAGGAGGGAAGTATTCGTCAATTATTCCGTTGTCAATTAATTCTTTAGGCTTTCCTACTTGAAGTGGTTTCTTGGGAGAGACTACCCACATTTGGTCGGTGTAGCGAAGCAATAGTTCAAGGTCGTGTGAGCTGAAAAGGATGGTCTTGTTTTGCTCGCGCGCGAGGCGTTTCATCAGGTGCATCAGCTCGATTTTGCTGGGATAATCCAAAAAGGCGGCTGGTTCGTCCATGAATATGATAGGCGTGTCTTGCGCCAGCGCCTTGGCAATCATCACCTTTTGCTTCTCGCCATCGCTGAGTGAGATGAAGTTGCGTTCGGCAAGTGCTGCTATTCCCACAGTTTCAAGGCTTTGCATCACCATCTCTTCATCGTCATCCTTGAGTTTGGCCAAGAGGCCGAGATGCGGATAGCGTCCTGCTGCCACGATGTCGAACACCTTCAGGAACATATCGTCAGGCTTGTCGGTGAGCACGAGGCTGAAAAGGGAGGCGCGCTCGGTAGCGTTATAGGCTGAGAGTGGCTTTCCCATCAGCATCACCTCGCCGAAAATGGGCTTGATGTTAGCCGTCAAAGTCTTGAACAAGGTGGTCTTGCCTGCGCCATTGGGACCTGCCAAAGCCACGATATCGCCTTGATTGAGCGTCACATTGATGTCGCTCATCAAAGGCTTCCCGTTGTAGCCGATACTCAGTTGCTGTGTCTTCAGGACTTCGTTCATGGCATTCATTTCAGTGATTTCTGACGTTTGAAGATGACGGCAAGCACGATAGGTGCGCCGATGAGGGCGGTCACCGAGTTGATGGGCAGGTTGCCTTCGAAACCAGGCAGCCGCGCGATGAGGTTACAGAACAGGGCCAAGTCCATGCCGATGAGGGCAGTGGCAGGCAAAAGCAGACGGTGGTCGCTGGTCTTGAAGAGGAAACGGGCGATGTGCGGCACAGCGAGCCCCAAGAAGGCTATCGGACCGCAAAAAGCAGTGACGACAGCGGTGAGAAGTCCCGAAACCAAGATGATAAACACACTGCTCCGACGGATGTTGACACCCAGATTCTCGGCATAACGCTCACCTAAAAGCAAAAGATTCAAGGTCTTGGAAAGCAAGATGGCAGCGGCAGTACCTATAACAACCACAACCGCCAAGAAGGGGAGTTGCGACTTGCCGATAGAGGAGAAGCTACCCAAGCCCCAAACCACGAAAGCGTGGACTTCGTCTTTCTGGCCCATGAATTTGAGCACATCGGTGACAGAACCAGCGATATAGGCAATCATAATGCCCACAAGAATGAGGCTGACCATGCTATGAAGCCGCGAACTGAGCGAAAGGATGAGCAACAGCACCAAGAAAGCCCCGATGAAAGCCGCCATGCTGATGCCCAACGTGGACCACCAGCCGAAACTGGCAAGGGCACTACCGCCAAGGAGCACGACCAAGGCCACGCCCAAACTGGCACCGCTGCTGATGCCAAGTATGGAAGGGTCTGCCAAAGGGTTACGGAAGAGGGTCTGCATGAGCAAGCCCGACACCGAGAGACCGATTCCGGCCAGCAAAGCCGTGATGGCTTGAGGCAAACGATAATCGATGATGATGGAACGAGCCGTGCTGTTTTCGCCTTGAAAAACCGCTTTAGAAAAGTCATTCCAACTAATTGACACCGAACCGATTGTTAGGTTTAAGACAAACAATGCCAATCCTAAGATTAGGATGGCTATCAGGATAGGAGTGATATGTCGGTTCGTTGGCCTTTTCACGGTGCAAAGGTACTGAAAATAATATTAGGCTTTTTGAATGGTGAAACAAATAACAATAGATTCACTCCCTTCGGTCGGAATGACATTGTTATTTGTTTCAATTAAATCAAAACAAATTCTTGCATCGTCATATCCCAATCGTCACACCGAACATGAAGTTGATGCCCGCTTGCGGGAAATAGCCGTCTTCGAGATATTCGCTGCCTGCGGTCCAAGCACGATATACCCAGCCGTTGGTGCAGTATTTCCTATTCAGCAGGTTGTTGACGGAGAGGCTGAAATTCAAGGTCTTGAATACTTTCTGTTCCCATTCGTAGCTGATGCTGGCATTGGTGGTGAGGTAAGGGTCAAGGCTGCGGGCTTCACACGAAGTGTTGTCAAGATATTGGCGGCTGACGTATTGCCCTTGCAGACTGATATTCAGATTCTTAATGGGCGTGCAATTCACATTCAAGCCTGCAATCAGGTCGGGCGAGAAGGAGATGTCAGTGGTGCCGAGATAGGTGCTGTGGTTGCCGCCGTTGTCCCAGTCTTCGATGTGGTCTGTGAAGTCGAGAATCTTGTTGCGGCTCAAAGCCACATTGCCACTCATACCAAACCACTTGCAAATCTGATAGTTGCCGCTGGCTTCAAGCCCCAAACGGAAACTCTTATCCACATTGGTCATGATGGCTGCACCCAGATTGTTGATTTCGCCCGTCAGCACGAGTTGGTCCTTGTAATCCATATAGAAGATATTCGTGCTGAGATTCAGCTTGTTGCATTTCAGGTTGTAGCCTAACTCGTAGTCGATGAGGCGTTCAGGGTGTACCTTTTCCAGCTGCTCGTCATCGGCCTCGACATACACATCTCTTGAAGGCTCACGTTGCGAACAAGCCACCGAGAAATAGAGGTCGTTATGCTCGTCAACGGAATAATAGATGCCGCCTTTCGGGTTGAAGAAATGGTAAACGTGCTTCTGCCAAAGGTCACGGAAGTCCTCGTGATGTCCTTGGACGACGTATCTGATGTAACGATACTGAAGGTCCACAAAGAGGCTGACGTGTTCGTTGGCTTCGAAGTTCGTCTTGGCAAAGAGGTAACGTTCGGTCTTGTCGCCACGGTTTTGGTACCATTGGTGTTCGATAGCGTCTTCATAATCAGCCAGATGAGCCAAGCCGTAGTGGTTGCCCACGAAATGGCTCTCACCATGGCCGAAAGTGTTGTTGAGACGCCACACCTTATAATTAACGGCGATGTTGAAGCCCGTGAAGGTGTTCTCGACCCATTTCTGCTCGATGACGTTGGCGTGGTCAACCAGGCTGTCGCCGAGGTGGATATTCGGAATGAGGTAATTGCCCAGCGGTTGATTATTCATGTAATTCTCGAAATAGCCCTTGCCTGTGGTGCGGAAGACCGACGAGGTGAGGGTGAGGTTCTCGGTGAAGTTATGCGCGTAATGGACCTGATAGTAGTTCTGTGTGAAGTTATCGGTCTGGTTGTCGTAAAAGCCGATGAGATTACCGTTGAGGTCGTACATCTCGCCCGCTGGATTGTAGGTGGGATTAGTTGTTACCATGCTTTTCGGGATGCCGTACCAGGCTTGGTAAGTGCGTTCCTTGCCGCCCATATAGATGACTTTCACCATGTTCTTTTGGTCCGACCACGACCCGCAGAGGTACATGGAACCGAGGTTCGACCAGGAACGGTCCACGAAGCCATCTGAGATGATTTTGCTGAGTCGTCCGCTGAAGTTGAAGCCAGGCTTGATGCGCCCCGTGCCGAAGCTGAGCGTGTTCTTGAACGACATGAACGAGCCGGCGCTGCTGCTCAAGGTGGCGAAGGGGACGGGGCTCTCGGCTTCGGTCTTGATGTTGATGGACGCGCCAAAAGCCGCCGAGCCGTTGGAGGAAGTGCCCACGCCGCGTTGCACCTGTATGTTGTCAACGGACGAGGCCAGGTCGGGCAGATCGACGAAATAGACGGTGAAGTCCTCGCCGCCATTGACGGGCACGCCGTTCAAGGTCACGTT
The DNA here is from genome assembly GCA_045627065.1 of Bacteroidales bacterium. Classification (GTDB taxonomy): domain Bacteria; phylum Bacteroidota; class Bacteroidia; order Bacteroidales; family F082; genus Limimorpha. The sequence goes on from JAZQMX010000035.1 coordinate 32,583, forward strand.
GATGCGTGTGAGGTCGGAGCCGCGGATGTGCAGCCCCGTGTAGCCAATGCCCGTGCCCGCATCAGAGGTGGCAACGAGCGATGGCGTGTTTTTCAGCAGATAAGGTAAATCCACGCCCGTGTTGGCTTTGCGTAGCTCTTCAGCGTCGATGGTGGAGTAGGTGACAGGTGTCTTCTCCTCGGCGCGGCTTGCACTCACCATTACCTCGTCCAAAGCGCGGTTGTAGGCAATGCTGTCGGTTTTCGTAAAGTCTTGTGCTTCCATGCCGTTGACGAGCAACAGCATCGTGATGAAAAATGTAATTTGTCGTTTTGACATGACTCTTTGATTTAAGTTGTTGAACAATAAATCAATAGAGGAAATTTTGATAGGCTCGTTTCCCTGTCTCGGCATTATCCGTATCAGGTTCGGAGGGTCTGATCTCAGCCTGTATTTCATCTCGCCTACGCGAGAAAGGCACCCCTAATGATGGTGCAAAGATAATCTATTTTTGGATTGGAATTGAAAACAATGTATTTTGCAATACATAATTCTTACATTTGCACCATCTAAAATGTATCTGCTGAGAGGTAGAGACGCACCATGGTGCGTCTCTGAAAATAATAATTACGAAATATTAGGGAGACGCACCATGGTGCGTCTCTACACAAACAAAAAACGGGATGATATGTCAGACGATAGATTCAAAAACAAATATAGAATAGAGACTGCGCGTGCATGGTGGCATGATTATAACGGCGGTGCCTATTTCGTGACCATCTGCACGAAAAATCGGGATCATTATTTTGGTGAAATTGAAAATGGACAAATGATGTTATCGGTAATTGGTGAACATGTTTCAAAATGCATCGAAGAAATCCCCAATCACAATCCATACGCAATAATTTCCAAATTCACAATCATGCCTAATCATTTGCATTTGATTGTTTTGATTTCGATGCCGTATGATGGTAGAGACGCACCATGGTGCGTCTCAGATGATAACGCATCCGTTGGTAGAGACGCACCATGGTGCGTCTCAGATGAAATCACAACGTCTGGTAAGGAGACGCACCATGGTGCGTCTCTACAACGAGGGGATGATGCCGAAAACGTGATGAGGACAATGGCCTTACAGAAAGGCAAATTATCCGTAACCATTGGTGGTTTCAAACAATCCATAACCCGATTTGCCAACGAAAATGACATCGAATTTGCGTGGCAGACACGTTTTCACGACCATATCATCCAAGAAATAGATGAAATGAATCGCGTCGCAACGTATATCGAAAACAATGTGGCGAATTGGGTTGATGACGAATTCTATTCTCCAAAAAAGAATAATGTGGACTAAAGGCCTGTTTTAAAATCCCACAAAATAGCAAACATAACCACACAAGGCGGCCACTAAGGCGTTGATGACCTTGGCGATGACGAAACTCTTCTTGCTTTCGGCGAGGAGTGGGAGCGAGGCATGACCGTCTTGCGAGATGCTCGATGCCAGCAGGACCGAGAAAGGCACCACGCCCGAGGCAAACAGGGTGACGAACAGCATGTGTGGACCCGATTCGGGGATGATGCCGACCAGGACGGCAAACAGAATCATCCACAGGACATTGTCGCTGATCCATGACTCGATGTCGAAGTAATGCAAACCAATTTCGATGACCAACAAGGCTCCGAAGGTCCAAAGGAAGATGCTGAGGAAATGCTTGCGGATGATGTGATCCCAAAGGTGTTCCTTGATGATATGTTCGCTCGTGGTGGCGATGAAATAGACCACCAACAAGCTGATGATGGCAAACAGGATATTCATCCAACGTTCGTCGAAGATGTTGAGGTGCGATTCGTGGTGGTGTTCTTCGTTGACTTCGAGGTCTGTTGACTCAGGGACAGCGTGTTCATGATGATGGACGTGGCCTTCGTGTTCGTGGTCGATGACCATCTCGGTGTCGTGGGCATGGCCTTCGTGTCCGTGTTCATGGTCGTGTTCGTGCTCGAGCATGCCGAAGCCGAGGGCGAAGATGAAGAGTAGGACGCCCAGCAACAAAGCGATACGTTCAGCGGAGGCGTGTTTCATATTGCGCCATGTGGGTTTTTCATCCATAGCGGCCTTAGCGCCTTCGTGGTGATGGTCTTCGTCGTGAATCTGATAGCCTTCATCGCAGTTGGGGTGCGCCTCTTTGGGGGCTTTCTTGAAACGATCGACGATCAAACCTGTCGCGATAGCCACGACGAACAACACGCCTGACAAGATGAGGGCTTCCTTCGGTATCATGGCAAGCATCACGAAGGCTTCGTCGCCCGACGAGGCAATCATCATGGCGATCAAGGCACCGAAACTCAGCAGCTTGTGGGAATACATCGAGACGGCGGCGAAGCCACCCATGCAGCCTGGGATGATGCCCAAGCCCGCACCCAAGACCACCTGACCGAAGCGGTTCTTGCGCAGCCTGCCGAACAGTTTACCTTGCGAGTTGATGTTGATATACTCTAGCATCAACATCATGATGATGACCAAACCCGTGATTAAGATGCTGTTTCTCAGCACATCGACGAACAAATGTAGAAAATCGTGCATATCGTTTCAGAATTGAGCGGCAAAAATACTACTTTTGCACCAAATAACGACACAATGAAAAAAGACGATTGCTTTTATTTGGGCCGCATCGCCAAGACGCACGGCATTAAGGGCGAGATCACACTGAAGGTGGAAGCCGACGACCCATCGGTCTACACCAACCTGAAACACTTCTTCCTCGAGATTAATAAGGTGCTGACGCCCTTCTTCGTCGAGAAGATCGTCATGAGTGGCGACAAGTTCTTCATCACGGTGCAAGACGTAAAGACGGTGGATGCTGCACAGAATCTGGTAGGTAAGTCGGTGTATCTGCCTTTGGAGATGCTGCCAAAACTCTCTGGCAAACAGTTCTATTACCACGAGGTGACGGGCTTCATGGTCGTCGATGCCGAGAAGGGCGAGCTGGGTCCCATCCAGGAAGTGCTGGAATACCCGACGCAAGCCATCATGCAAATCATGAAAGGCAAAAAGGAAATCCTCATACCGATACTCGACGAAGTCATCCAGAAGGTGGATCGCGACAAGAAAACGCTCTACGTGAAGGCTCCGGAGGGGTTGATTGATATGTATTTAGGATGACCGACCAACGCCCCTTCCACTTCAAGCACTTCAGCCTCTATCATCACCGTGCGACGATGAAGGTGGGCACCGATGCCGTGCTGCTAGGCCGCTGGGTGGAGGTGAAGCCTACCGATGCTTGCCTCGACATCGGCACGGGCTGCGGCATCCTGCCTCTGATGCTCATGCAGAAAGGCGTGGATAGGGTCGACGCCATCGACCTAGACGAGGCTTCCATCAACGAGGCCACCGAGAACTTCCAAGCCTCGCAATGGCGTGACCACCTGCAGGCCATCTGCGCCGACGTGAAAGCGTTCCAACCCAACCACCGTTATGACCTCATTGTTTCAAACCCGCCGTTTTTCATCAATTCCTTCAAATGCGACGCTGACCGCAAGAACCAGGCACGTCACACCGACATCTCTTTGACGTTTACCGATTTGTGTGAGTCTGTCGCCCGATTGCTGAACCCCGATGGCCGCTTCGCCGTGGTGCTGCCCGTCACCGAATCGGTGGCTTTCCTGAAGGCTGCCGAAGGGGTAGGACTGCATCTGCACAAGGTGATGGACATCGTCCCCGTAGAGGGCAAAGAACCCAATAGGGTGAATCTGGAATTGGGATTTGACGAAACGGAAAATATTGTGAAAGAGGAATTTATCATCCGACAACTGAACGGATGCTTCACATCACAATACAATGAATTCCTGAAGGATTATTATTTGGGATAACCTTGTAGAGACGCACCATGGTGCGTCTCAATCATAAACGAATTTTTATTCGGAGACGTACCATGGTGCGTCTCAATCATAAACGAATTTTTATTCGGAGACGCACCATGGTGCGTCTCTACCCACAAATCAATATTGTTTGGCCTTGGTCTCAGCCTTGTTGCCTTTGCTGCGGTGTTCGTTGAAGATATACACCACGCGGAGGGTGATCGAATTGTTGTATTGCTGGCGGATCTTCATGGCCAGCGTCTCGGTCACGTTCTGGTAATACAGACGGGTGCGGATGGGTGCCAACGAATATTGGTAGCGCAGCTCTACATGGAAGCCTTCCCACACGCGGAAACGGAGGTCGGCGCAGATGTTGAAGTCATGAGGACGGTAGGTGCATGAGTTGGCCACCACGGCGGCGATGTTGATGGTGTCGGCGAAGCCTGCCGGACCGTAGACGATTTCAGCCAGTTGGTCGATGTCGTTCACCTCGCTCAAATCCGGACCGTCGAAGTTGTCCTTCCAATGCAGCTGTCCGTCACCGAGGCCGAGGCCTACGTTGCCGTAGTCGGGATATTGCGAAGGCTGGCGGTCGACGAGCTCCCTGATGCCTACGATACGGCCATAGGAGGCGCCGATGCCGACAGAGACCTTTTCCTTGTCGGTAAGGTAGATCATGACAGACACTTCAGCGTAGTTGAGGTTGAGGTTATAGGCATGGGGATAGGCGTTGCCGAAGGTGACGGAATCACGCTTGTAGGCACCTTTCTGGTTGAAGAGCACCTCCAGGCCGACGTCCATCCAGTTGGTGATAGGGATGAGGGCCCCGGCACCGGCATGGACGCCGATTTTCTTGAAGCCATAGCATTCGTCGCCGTCCACCTGACTGGCGTTGCCGCCAAGGAACACCTCGCCCTTGATGATCTGGGCTTGCATGGCTGTTGGCAAAGCGATTAGGAATAAGGCTATTGCGATTATGAAAAGTCTAAGTCTGTTCATGAGCTACTGATTTATATTGAGTAACGATAATGACTTGGTATTATTGTAACGGCTGCAAAAATAGGAAGAATATGCTTTGGTAGCATATTTCTCTATCAATTCAGTCTTTGGCCCGAAATGTTGTAGCGTATTCCATCCTTAATAATAATCACCTTACCATCCTCAATCACCTTTTGGACTGATGGGCTTTCGGCTGTTCCGTTGCCTTCGAGAACGCCATAATCACCTTTCACTATAGGGTCGGACCAAATGATTTCTGATTCATTTCCATTGGCATAAACCATGCTGATGCCATATTTATATGTGCCTTTAAGAAGGCTGTTCCATTCATCGTCAATATAGGAAGTGTCGGTAAGCGCGTCTGCGAACATCACCATTTCACCTTGATCATTGGAGCGATAGAGCCTGTAACCTGTTGTTTGTGAGAGATTCTTGCTGATTTCGTATATGCTAATGCAATATGACGTGTTAGGGTAGAAGATGTCACAGACAAAAAACATGGCATCTTTGCCTTCATATTTTCCAAGGAATGCACGATCAATATATCTGTTAAACAAATCCGGTATGTTAGGATTATAATCGTTGAGAATATGATTTTGAATATCATAACCTTTTATTTTTCCATGGCTTGAGACAATCAATAAGTAGGGTGTTCCATCTGTTGAAATAAGTTTTCCAAAACCAGAGGGGAAGTAATTATTTATGTTGAATGATGGACCATAATCTATGTTTTCACCTTGGCGGTTTTGAAGTACAATTTTTTGGCTAGTATATGTTGTTTGAAGCCAGAAGCCATCATTTTCAGCATCATAGAAACAATTGGCAAAAGGCTCATTCATATTGGTACTATCAACAAGAGTTTTATTTACAAAGTCGTATTTGTAAAGATAAAACGCATTGCTATTGTGACTGCAATAAATATAGTTGCCATCCCATGCCATGCCTGCTGGTTTGGCTCCGGGGATACCGAAGAATTCGATCAAGTCTCCATCCATGGTGTATTTCCCAAATATGGAATCTTGTGGCGCATCCGCTAAACGATTGTAAGTGTAAATGTATTCACCATCAGTCCCTGCGCCATTCTGGCCATTTATTTCAAACTTATTCAAAAGGGACCATTCGATATCGTGAGTGTTCCACGAAAGGCTTACGTTCGGACCATTCGGGTCATTTGGATCAGGTGAATAACTAGCCGAAATATCTCGGACCTCGAATAATGAAAAGAAGGCGTCAATGTCTTCAACATCACATAGCACTTCAAATGAGTATGACATGACACGCGAAACAATGCCACCGTTTTGTTTCCAATATAGGAACTTGGCATTTTCAGCTGGCACTGCAGTGAGTGTACAGGTGTCGCCACGATGGTATTCGCCATTCCCCTGAACGGTACAAGAACCCGAAGGAAATGGTTTTGCTTCAACAACATAAGGTTCATATTGTGGGATAATGTCGAAAATGGCATTTTGGTTATTGTTGAGGATGTATCCATTAGGGTTCAAGTTATCCAAGGTAAAATAGCCGTTGGCCGGACCTCCCCATCCCCAATTGAAGTGGAACATGCCGTTTTCGTCATATCCATCACACACAAATGAGTGGCCTCCGCTGCTGCCAAAACCCGAATATTGAACAGGGCGTTGCATGTCGAGGCATTCCTTCAGTAGGGTTGACCATTCTTCCGATGAATAGTTGGTCTTCTTTTCCCGATGGATGCGTTTGGAATAGTTGAAATAACGTACTAATGCATCGGGGATGTCGGCGGAATTGGCTGAAGAGCCGTCGATACGATACGACATTTTCACTGCGATGCCGCAATGATATAATAAGGTTGCAACGGCTTCAATCTCAGCTTCGCTCGAGTTGTCGCCTAACGAATCGGGCATGTTAGCCCAGCCGTAGGTTGTGTTGCCAAAATCAGCAAACAGTGTCTCATTACTATTTAAATATGAACGAGAGCCCCATCCCGAAGCCGGATAACCCCAATAGTGCATGATCTGCCCCATAGACATCGCTACGCATCCCACCTCAGCGTGTTCGCATGGTCCTTGAATCTCAGGGCAGAGGCTGTTGTAAAGGCATCCTTGATGCCATTTGTCTTTCAGTAAAGGTGCTACTGACTTGCTGCGGCTGCTGTCATTGAGCTTTCCGTTGAACTTCACCGATGCCCATTGACTTGTTATGGTTTCATCTGCGACGATATGATTCTCAATGTCATGTTGCATCATGAAGGAATAATCCTGAAGATAGGCTTCCAGCTGGATAGGGACATCCTTTGGCTGGAAGCAGCCCTCGTGAGAATAGCCTATAATTGGTGTCTCGCAATCGTCGGCAGCCACGATGACAAAGCCGTCAGTTGTGTTAAAGACATAGAAAGCCGCAATGCCTCGGGTGGTAGTATAGGTGGCGGCAAGCGATAATTCACTGGTTCCCATGAACTTGACGGCAATGTCTTTGGCCGTTGCCTGGTCGATGGGATGAGCGTTCGTGGACAAGAAAATGCCAAAAACCGCAATGCAGAGTAGTAAAGTCCGTTTCATAGGGTTCGTTATTTGATGTTATATCTTCATCGTCAGGCTGATGCGTTTCCTTTCGATATCCAAACCGCTCACTTTCACGCGGACCTTCTGGTTGAGGTGGAGTACCTCGTTCGGGTCCTTGATGTAGTGGTCGCAGATCTGGCTGATGTGCACCAAGCCGTCTTGGTGGACGCCGATGTCAACGAAGGCTCCAAAGGCTGTGATGTTGGTGACGATGCCGTTCAGCGTCATGCCTTCGCGTAAGTCGTTGATGGTGCGTATGTTCTTGTCGAACTCGAAGGCCTCGAAGGTCTTACGTGGGTCGCGACCAGGCTTCTCCAACTCGCTCAGGATGTCGTTGATGGTCTCCAGGCCGAAGTCGGCTTCGATGAAGTCCTTCGGGTTGATCTTCGCGATGAGTTCCTTGTTGCCGATGAGGTCTTTCACCTTGACGTTCAGCTGCTTGGCCATCTTCTCGACGATGTGGTAGCTCTCCGGGTGTACGGCACTCTGGTCCAAGGGGTTCTCGCCGTTGTGGATGCGGAGGAAGCCCGCGCACTGCTCGAAGGCCTTGTTGCCGAGGCGTGGCACCTCGTGCAGCTGCTTGCGGTTCTTGAAGCCGCCGTTCTCCTCGCGGTATTGTATGATGTTGGAGGCCAGTTGCGGTCCGACGCCGCTGACATACGACAGCAGCTGTTCGCTGGCCGTATTCAGCTCCACGCCGACGGCATTCACGCAGCTCTCCACGGTCTGGTCGAGGCTCTCGCCCAGGAGTTTCTGGTTCACGTCGTGCTGATACTGACCCACGCCGATAGACTTAGGGTCTATCTTCACCAGCTCGGCCAGTGGGTCCATCAGGCGGCGGCCTATGCTGACGGCACCACGCACGGTGATGTCGTAGTCGGGGAACTCGTCGCGGGCTATCTTCGAGGCGGAATACACCGAGGCGCCGCTCTCGCTCACCATCACGGCCATGAGGTCGCGGTCGAACTTGATGCTCTTGATGAAGTCCTCCGTCTCGCGTCCCGCGGTGCCGTTGCCGATGGCGATGACCTTGATACGGTAGGCGTCCACGAGGCTCTTGATCTTACGGATGGCCCCAATGGTGTCCGACTTGGGTGGGTGAGGGTAGATGGTCTCGTTGTGCAGCAGGGCGCCTGTCTCGCTGAGCACCACCACCTTACAGCCCGTGCGGAAGCCCGGGTCGATGGCGAGGACGCGTTTCTGACCCATCGGCGCTGCCAAGAGCAGCTGCTTGAGGTTCTCGGCGAACACCTTGATGGCGGTCTCGTCGGCTCTCTCCTTATAGTAGGCGCGTATCTCCGTCTCGATGGAAGGCTCCAGGAGGCGTTTCCACGAGTCGGCGATGGCGTCGCGCACCAGCTCCGATGACTCGTTGTCGTTCTTGATGAAGATGCTCTCCAGCGAGTTGAGCACGAAGTCGTCATCAACCTTGATCTTCACCTTCAGCATGCCTTCGTCTTCGGCACGGAACAGCGCCAGCAGACGGTGTGAGGGCGCCTGCGAGATAGGCTCGCTGAAGTCGAAATACTGCTGGTAGGTCTTGCCTTCGTCTTCCTTGCCTTTCACCACCGATGAGCTGATGTCGCCCTGCATGTGGAAGATCTTACGGATGCGGTTACGTCCATTGATGTTTTCCGACACCCATTCTGCCATGATGTCCTTGGCCCCTTGCAGTGCCTCCTCGGTGTTGGCCACGCCTTTGTCGGCATCCACATAGCGTCGTGCCACGCGGTCGAGGAAGTCGATGTTCTGTGCCATGATCTGGGCGGCGAGCGGCTCGAGGCCTTTCTCGCGGGCTATGGCGGCGCGGGTGCGACGTTTCGGCTTGTAGGGGAGATACAGGTCTTCTACTTCCTGCATTGTCTTGGCGTTCAGTATCTTCTGCCTCAGCTCGTCGGTCAGCTTACCTTGTTCTTCGATGGAGGCCAGGACGCTCTCCTTGCGTTTCTGCAGCTCGGTGAGTTGTTCGAGGCGACGTTGCACGGCGGCCACCTTCTCTTCGTCCATGGTGCCCGTCATCTCCTTGCGGTAACGGGCGATGAAGGGTATGGTGGCACCTTCGTCAAAGAGGCGAATCACGTTGGCCACATGATGTTGCGACAGCGCCAGTTCCTGCGCTATCTGTATGCTGAAATCGAGTGTGTTATCCATAGTTGATTGATAAATGGGCTGCAAAGATACGGAAAGATTTGGGACATATAGCAAAAGCGCAGCCCGTCAAGACTGCGCTTTTATTATGAGATAGATTCCTGTAATCATTAGGGAACCTAATACGATCAGTATCACTGTCCAATTCGGCGGCTTGCCGCCTGAGTCTTTATGTTCGTTTTCTTTCGTTATCTCGACAATCTCATCGTGTTTCGCTATCGTGTCGCTTCGTGCGTTCAGGCCCTCGAAGGTGACTGTGCGGATGTCCGACTTCTGTAGTGTTGCCTTTCTGGCGATTAGATTCACCTCATGGGGCGGAACGCTGTCGGCGGAGAGAAAGCCCATGTCATTCAGAGCCTGAAAGGCGTAGGAATCTATGGGCTTTCGAGATAGCGGTACGGTGAGTGCCACCGAATCGAACGTGATGACGAGTCCTTGCAGGAGCGCTTCGCGCTGCGTTAGCAGTTCGATCTGCTCAGTGCCTTGCTGGAGCTCTTGCTCATAGCTGGAAGCCTTTTGTGTGCCTCTCTGCGACGAACAGCCAAGGGTCAGCATTAGTGTTGCTATTATCCATTTGATGTTTTTCATAGCCTTTGTTTGTTTTGAAAAAAACATGAAAAACACTTTAGGGCTACAGGCTTTATCAAGCCTCTGGAAGAATGAACGTTATGTCATT
>JAZQMX010000036.1:0-29400 GCA_045627065.1 Bacteroidales bacterium
AAGGGCAAGATCATCGGCCCAACGCACAGCCGGCCTAAAGACTTGACCTTCAATGAACATGTCATAAACGCAGTTCCGTGAAGGTCAAGCCTTTAGTCCGTCTTTTAGGCGGGCGCTGCCCCGCATCTTGCCCGTGGCCAATGCGCCCATCCCTGTCGGGTTTCTATGTGTCTCGGTCGGGAATCTTGTTCTGAGGGTTTGTAGCGATAAAATGAATAGACGTTATAGCTTTCATAGCTTTTATAGAGGGCTTGCCTTTATTCTTTTGGATATTGTTTATCGGTGTCGATGAGCGGGTCAAGGATGTAGTAAAACTTATTGAAGGCTTGCGCCATGTTGATTTTGGTGAAATCAATGTCTTTGTCGTTGATTGTCAGTTTTGGACCTTGGCAAAGTTCTTTAATGAAGTCTCGGGCGGCTTTTTCGTAGTCTTCGCTTGTGGTGCGGTAGGTGGTGAAATGGTCGAAGGGGATGTCTTCGACCAAGCCAGTGACACATTCAGTGGTGTCGGTGAAGGTGATTTTGTCGATGATGCATTGCAGAATCAGGGCGGGCTGAAAGCTGTCGTAAGACAGGATGCCCGTGACTTTCTTGAAAGTAAGGGCATCGCCTGATTTGTACTTTAGGGCTGCGCCAACTATGTCGGGATGGGTGGCCACAAATTCTTGTGTGAGTTCCTTTTCGAGCGTGTAAACGCGGAAGATTTTCCTGCGGAGCTCGTTTTGTTTTTTGATGATTTCTGTTTTGTCCATTTTGCTGATTTTTAGAGATTGTGGTTGTGATAATAAGGTTCCCGCGTTCGCGGGAATGACGGCGGGAATGACGGTCAAGGTTTTGAGGTGTTTTTTTGATAAGAGCCTTGCGATAGGTGAATGAGTTTGCCGGAATCGCAAAGGTCGTTGATGTATCTTTCGGCGGTTCGGACATTGATGCCGATGCTTGCAGCGGTCTGCATGTAGCCGGGGCGGTCGAAAGATGGCGGAAGCGCATCGAGGAATTTCTGCCTGGTGTTTTCTGCGCCGTGTTGCCTGACGCGAAGCGAAGGCTTCACTGGAATGGTGCGGAAAACTGAAACGGTGTGGCAAAGCAACGCTTTGACCATCGTTAAGGCAGTGTTGAAGTCGGTGTCGGAGCAAATGAGTTGGCTGGGTATTTTGGAGATTCCCGCCTTCGCGGGAATGACGGCCGTTGCTTTGTCGTCCATCTGACGGAGGACGCTGAGCAGCATGGCGAAGCGGAAAAGGATGAGACCGAAACGACGGACGGAGGCGATGATTTCATCGCCGTATCGTCCGGCGTATTCGGTTTGGGTGGCGGCAAAGAAATCGTTGAATTTCGCTTGCTGTTCCTTGGTGAGTGTGAATTGGACGAAGCGTGTGCGGGAAAGCACCTTCTGGAACTTGTAGAACCTTTCGCCGATGCCCTTGAAACGGTCGTCGGCGGTGCTGCCGTCGGAGGCGGCAAAGATGTCGTGCCAGACGAGTTGCGTGGGCATGGAGTAGAAAATGAAACGGCTGAACAAGCCGTTTTCAGTGTCGGGGATGAGGTTGAAAATCTGCTGAGGTGTTCCCGACAGGATGGCGGAGAACTTTGGACGAAGGATTTCAACATACTCATGATCCTTTTTGCGGAGGTAGGAAATGGTCTCATGGTGGAACGCTTTGCGGAAGCCGTCAGAGTAGTTTCCGAGGTCGGAATTGAAGGCATTGGCCAAGGTGTCGCCCTCGGTCTCAAAGAGGAGGCCGACACCGTTGTTTTCTGCCAAAGTCTGATAGACGACCGTGGCGGTGCTGTTAGCCGGAACGAACAAAGTGAGGAACGGTGGTTCCTTTGGCTGTGCTTCCAAGCTGTTCTTGCGGTTGACGGCATAGGAGGCTTGGGCGGCTTCGTATTTCTCCATCTGCTTTTTGTATTTGTCGCGGAGTGCCTGGTGCAATGGCGCAGCGAGATGGCGGCACAAGGAGAGCCGCCCTTTGCCAGCCGATGCACGGGCTGTGACGAAAAGAAACAGGTTGGCGAAGACTTCGCGCTTATCGTAGATGCCGAAGACATTGGGGATGCAAGCGGAGAAGGTTGTGAGCGCACCGAGGATGAGCAAGTCGGCATCGGCATCGGAGATGGCGTCGGCGATGACATCCTGAAGGATGGAGGGCAGATATTCTTTGATGGATTGGGAAAAGCATGGCAAGGGCTTTTCCGCAGTTTCCGCAGTTTCCGCAATTTCCGCAACAATGTTTTTTGCGGAAACGGGGAAGTCCTGTGAGAAACGAGATGGGTGAAACGCTGGGTTTGTTTGTGTTGCGTTTTGTGTGGGTAGATTGATGCCATGCTTTTTTGCTATGAAAAAGAGTGAAGCGATGGTGATTCCTTTGCCTTTATGGGCCAGACAACGGGCGTATTGCTGTCTTGCAGCAGATTCGTTGTATTCGGGATTGAAGCGGCTGAGGCGAAGGAAATAGTTTTCGCCTTCGCGACCGAATTCGTCGCATAAAGCGAAAGCGATATGCAGCCAATCGAGATACTCTACTGTGATGTCGATGCCGGAAGCCTCGACAGCGTTGACGAGTGCTTCGGTGTTGGCACGGGCATCGCTGCCGAAGGCGGCTAACTGAGTAGGCAGATGCGAACCAAAGTTGCTGTCAGCAGCGATGGGCGCCAGGGTTAGCCATTCTTCCGGATTGAAGACATCATAATTCATAGCAAAGACGGATTTAGGAATGCACTGGGGTCATAGGGGAGGAAACAGGCGCGAGACACATTGCGGCATGACTTATCGACCTGCACATCGTAATGGTTGAAAATGTAATTGTAGAGGCTAGGGAAGAATCGCGTCTGGTATTCGCTTAAAGACTCTTCACCATTGCGATATCTCCTGAAAGAATCGAAGAAAGAGATGACCCATTTGAGACCGTCACCAGAGGGACTGCGGAAAAGCAGCAGCGTCTCGAAATAGCGGTCGTCTTTCAAGAGGCTGAAGGTCGCTTCGACATCTGGAAGATGGTCGAAGTCGAGGCAGATTAGGCCGGAGTGTTCGATGATCGCTTTGTCGGAACGATAGGAAAAGATGCCTGAAAAAGTGCAGTAATCGAAATGCTCTGCTTTGAAATGTCTGCGCTCTTTTTCGTTGGGGATCTGCCTAAGCTGCTGTGTTGCTTGCTTGGCGCAAGGAGAAATGAGATAATTATAGATGTCAATGAGACTGACATTCTGGAAAGGCCTGGTTGTACTGATTGGGGCAGTGAATAGACTGAAATAGACTTGTTCCTTGCCGGATGGAGGACATGGCCGATAACCTTTTAGGTTTTGCCAATAATAAAGGTTGTGTTTCATGGCTGTTTCTTTGTGTAATTTTTAGATAGGACTTGCTCAACATCTTGGCGGAGATAGTAGATGATACCGCCAATTTTGGAATAAGGCAGCGTGCCTTTTTCGCGCCAGTTGTCGATGGTGCGCTTGTTGCAGCCGAGAATGCGAATCAGCTCTTCTTGGCTTATCCAATCATATAGATTGGGGTTGGGATCTTGCTTACTCATCGCGGTTGCCTTTCTTCGCATTTCTGCGAGCTATGATTTCGGCATCGTGAATGGCATCAGCTTCGTCCTGAGTCATCCTTCGGCTGGTAATCAGCCATTGATCGATTTCCGATTTTTTGAATTTGAGCGCACGCGTTTCCTTACATTTATAGACGGGGATCTGCTTCAGCCTTACCCATCGATATACGCTTTGGATTGATGGGTGGTTGGGGAGGTAGTCAATGAGACCTTGGGTGTCAAGCCAACAATCGGACTGGGTCGCGTTTTCTTGGATTGTTTGGCAGATGCCTTTCAGTTCCTTCACATCTGATAAGATGGTGGCGATGGCCTTGGGAATTTGTTCAAAAGTTAATGATTCGTCAAACATATTATTTCATTTTGTGGCGGGCGTTCGATTGGGTACCACAAAAGAAAGCCCACGGGTTATTTCGTGGGCAAAGATGGGGGATTGCAATGGTAGTTGAATTAGACCTAAACTTGACCTAAATTAAAAAAGTGCGGGATTGTTATGGTTCGTGGGTGGTCTGGTGTTGCTTTCTTTGGTGTAGTATTTTTCGGCATAGGTGAGAAGGGTCTGGAAGTAGTCGAGGAAATTGGATGTTTCTTTGGCTGCAGAAAGGAGCGTTGAGGGTTTGGCGATTGTGGTGTTGAAATAGGCGCCGACATCTTTGGTGAATGTCTCGACATTTGAGACCAATGAGCCATCGAGGTTTTCAAAGATGTGAGTCTGGCAAACGAACTTTAGGAGCTTGACGAAGGTAGTGACTTTGTCTTTGGCGATGCGATATGGTCCTTTGAGGGGTGTCTGGGATAACGGCAAAGGTTCTTCTTTCTGACGCTGTTCGATTTCAATTTTGATCAGTTCTATCCAATTGCCTTGGCGAGCGGCAAGCATGGATTTGAGGAAAGAAAGAATGATTTGCGCATCGTGTGTAGAAAGGCTCTTTGAGGCCTTTATGAAAGAACTGATGGAGATTGTGCCGTTGTCATCCTGGTCTTGATTTAGGGCGTGGATGGTGCTGTTTAGCCTTTGGTTTTCTGCGGTCAATTCGGTGATGCGTTCTTTGAGGTTCGTTTCTGCGATTGCAGATCTGAACTGACTGAAGTCGACCTGAGGGAGGTGGATGGATGCTTTCTTGGACTCGTAATCGAGATAGATGGCGTTTAGAATCTCTTTCCGTTCCATGTCGTTTTGCCCGGACTCGATGAAGCGGCGAATCTCGGACGGGGTGAAGTTGTTGGTCGCTTCTTGCCAGTTGGTGATGTCGGTATAAGAAAGATCATAGGCGTAATCAAAGAAAAGGGTGTCGATTTTGACTTTGTCTTTGAGCGGGGCAAAGGTTTGCATGAAGACGGAAAGGATGTATTGGTTTTTGATTTTCTGCTGTAGGCAGGAAAGGAGGTCGGCGACTTTGTCGCTTTGATGGTGCAGCAGCAGGATGCCGGAGAGGATGCTGAAGACGGCATCGGCATCGTCGGTGGTCTGCAGGGCATCTTCATAATAGTCCTCTATGTGTTCAGCGGGTTGTTTGTCGGACATCGCTAAAACATACTGCCTATAGGCGGTGTTGAGGATGTTAAGGATGCATGTGTCGTTTTTGTTGGTGTGGGTTCTGAGGACGGCATAGATGGTCTTGTTGATGGGGCTGATGGCAAAGTGTTCGGAGAGGGAAGATCGCTTGATGAATCGGATGCAAGAGTTTTTCATGTTACCTTCGTTTTTGTTGGTGAAACATAAGGTTGGAACTTGTCGCGAGAGGCGGCACGGAAAAGCACTACAATAATACAAAAATAAAGGTTGTTATAGGAGGATGGTATAATGATTGCGCAAAGAGGCATGAAAAAACTGACAAAAAACTGACAAAATAGGGGGTGTGGTGGAAATGAAAAACCCTAACTGATTGGAAATCAATTAGGGTTTGAAATGTTGGGGTAGCCCATAGCGGATTCGAACCGCTGTTACCTGCGTGAGAGGCAGGTGACCTGGACCCCTAGTCGAATGGGCCAAAAAAAAGGTTCTTCTAAAGAACCTTTGTGAACGAGGCGGGAGTCGAACCCACAACCGCCTGATCCGTAGTCAGGGACTCTATCCAATTGAGCTACTCGTCCGTTGTCGTTTGACGCTGCAAAAGTACATCTTTTTTCAATAATGCAAGCAAAAAATGTGATTATTTTTTATTTTATTGTAAAATTATTGATTTACAATGGTTTGATATCTGCTATGATGGAACGCTTTTCTGAATTTTTCATCGCTCAAATACTTTTTCGCCTGCTGCAAATGTTGTATTTATGGTGATATTGGGGAGAATGCTTTCTTCTGCTTGCATGATATCCTGGTTTAGTATGACAAAATCGGCGTCTTTCCCGACTACTATGCTGCCTTTCCGGTTTTCCATGAAGCAGCCTTTCGCCGCCCAAATGGTGATGCTGCGGAGTGCTTCCTCGCGCGTGAAGGCATCGTCTGGTTGGAAGCCTCCTGCGGGTTGGCCTTCAAGGTCTTTGCGCGATACGGCGGCATAGAAAGTGTAAAGTGGGTAGATATGCTCGATAGGGAAGTCGGTGCCGTTGACAACCCAACCGTTTTGTGCTAGCAGACGCTTGTAGGCGTAGGCGTTTCTGATTCTTTCCTCGCCAAGTCGTTCACCGGCCCAATCCTTGTCGGAGGTGCAGTGTGTGCTTTGGATGGAGGGAATGATGTTGTATTGTCCATAGAGCTGGAAGTCGTCGGGGTGGACCACTTGCGAGTGCTCCATGCGCCATCTGCGGTCGTTGGCCCCTCCTAAATGGGAGGCGTAGATGTTCAGCAACTGCCTGACGCCGCCATCGCCGATGGCGTGGCAACAAACCTGGAATCCTGATTGATAGGCCTTGTCGCAGACGTGATGGTAGAAATTATCGTCACAAACCATCAATCCGGAAGTCTCGGGTGCGTCGGTGTAGGGCTCAAGCAGTTTGGCCCCACGTGAGCCTAATGCGCCATCAGCGTAAATCTTGACAGAACGTACCGTGAGCCGGTCTTGCACGATGGGACCGTCTTTCATGAAGTGGTCCATGGTCTCGTCGTCGGGATTGACCATGGCGTTGACGTGGATTTTGAGTTGCCCGCTTTGTTGCAGGCTGTCGATGAGCTCGATAGAGGCGATGCCTAAGCCTGCATCCGTGACGCTGGTCAGTCCTGCCGCAAAGCAGTTGGCTTCGGCTTTTTGCAAGGCCATGACTTTTTGGCTAATCTCCATAGGAGGAACGATGCCTTTCACGATGTCGGCGGCATTGTCCAATAAGATCCCGGTGCAATGCCCGTCTTTGACCATAACCAATCCGCCACTGACTTTGCTGTTTTCGTCCAAGCCGGCGAGCGCTAGTACCTCGTCGCTTGCCAGAACGGCATGGCCGTCAATACGGGTCAGCATGACCTTGCGGTTGGGGAAAGTCTCTTTGAGTTTGGCGTTGTCGGGAAATTCCGGCACGTCCCAAAGGTTTTGGTCCCAGCCGCGACCCAATAGCCATTCGAAAGGGTAGAGGCTATCGTGAACGCTCAGCCTTTCTATGACTTCGTCGAATGATAGGCAGCCTTTCAGGTCGGCATAGCGGATGAGGTTCTCGCCATAACTTGTGAAATGGCTGTGCCCGTCCATGAAACCGGGATAAACAGGTTTGCCTTGGGCGTCAATGACATTGTCTGATTCGTAACGGCTCAGTATTTCGTTGTTGCTGCCGCAGGCGATGAATTGGCCGTCTTTGACAGCAAAAGCTTGTGCTTGGCTGAAATTTTCATCTACGGTGTAGATGGTGGCATTGTGAAGGATAAGGTCTGCTTTCATCTTTGGTGAGGAACATGAACTTGCCATGATGGCAACGGCAAGTAGGGTTATGAGCTTGTCTTTTCGCATGACATGAAAAACTTTGCTGCAAAGAAAAGGTATTTTTTGACAAAGAAGGACGAAAACCATGAAAAAGGGAGCCATTTTCTTATTTTGGGCAACGATTGGAAAATCTTTTCTATATTTGCACAAATTAAATCTTTAAAGCAATGAGACTATTATTAATAAGCAATTCGACCAATTTCGGTGAAAATTATCTGGCATGGGCTTGCAACCAAATCGAGTTCTTCTGCCTGCAAAACAATATCAACAAGGACAGCCGCATTATTTTTGTGCCTTTCGCTGGCGTCAATATCGGTGGCAAGGTTTACCCTGAAAGCTACGATGCCTATGAGGCTAAGGTTAAGGACGTCTTTCTGCGCAAGTTCGGTCTTGAGAACTTCGTCTCGGTGCATCATTTCGACGATAAGGTGAAGGCCGTCAACGAGGCTGACTGCATTGTTGTGGGTGGTGGTAACACGTTCCACTTGGTGGCCGAGATGCACAAGTATGGATTGATGGATGCCATCCGTAACCGTGCTTTGGCTGGTGTGCCATATATGGGCTGGAGCGCTGGCTCTAACGTGGCTTGTCCGACCTTATGCACCACCAACGATATGCCTATCGTGCAACCCGCTTCGTTCAAGTGCCTCAACTTGGTGCCTTTCCAGATCAATCCTCACTACCTTGATCCTCATCCTGAAATCGACAAGCTCATCAAGCATGGCGGCGAAACACGTCAAGACCGTATCAACGAGTATCTCGCTGTGAATCAGGATATGAAGGTGGTCGGCTTGCGTGAGGCTACTTCATTGTGGGTGACTGACGGCAAGATGATGGTGAAGGGCGGCAAGAAGATGATTGTCATGCAATATGGCAAGGATGCCGTCGAGATTGAGCCTAACTCGGATGTCAGCTTCTTGCTAGAAAATAGTTTGGCTTAAAAGAAAACAAATTGCAATAGATTCGCTTCGCCTTTTGAAGGCACAGATTCGCTTCGTCCAATGCCCATGTCATACCGACCGACGAAGGAGGGAGTGTATCTATGGGCATTGGCCTCGGAATGACATGCCTTCAAAAGGCTCGGAATGACATTGCAATTTGTTAAGCAAAAACATCACGATCCTCAAAGACCACATACCTCCTGTCGAGGTTGATGGTCTTTTTTTCGCCCTTGTCGCCTTGGATGAGGTAAAGCGTGGCCTCGTCGCCCAAGATGCTCTTGAAGGCTTTCTTGATGCGTGAGAGGTTGGCGTTCATCGTGGTGCCCACAAAGTCGGTGAGGTTGTCGATGGCTTGATGCAGCAAGTCGTCGTCGTTGTAGGTCGAAATCTGTCTATATATCCTATAAAGCTCTGATTTATAGTCGTCTAAATAGTTAAGTGATATGCCGTCTTCGTGGAACAGGAAGAGGATGTATAAGGCTTTGCAGAGGGCAGGCATCTTCACCTCTGTGTTGTTGCGGTCGGTGAGGTAAAGGTCGCCGTTGACGGTGACGAACAGACGGCTGATGCCGTGGCTTCCGTTATATTTTAATAAGGTGTCGATGATGGTCTTGTGGAAACCGGTGTATTGCAGCTCGTCTTTGATGCCGCAGGCTTTTTTCGGTTCCAACTTCTTCAAGAAGCGTTGCTCCTTCTCGTTCAGGCCTTGTGGCTTGAGTGTGGCGATGTTGGCTTCCAGGGCATAGAAACGCTGCAAGGTGGTCAACGGGTCACCTTCGATTCCGAGGATGAGAAAGTCTTGGTGAATGGAGGGACGGGCGCTGCTGATCTTGAAGAAGAATGAGGGCTGTTCAATGTTGAAGCCGTTGATGTCTAAGTAGTTGAGGAAAATCTCTTTCGAGAGTGCTGCGCTGTCCAGCAACTCAAGGTCACGGTCGATGATGTCCAGCTGCTCTTCTGAAAGGGTCGGCTCGATGTATCCTAAGGTGTTACGGAAGGTGGCTTTTTTGCCTTGTATGTCGCGCATCACCTTGGGCAAGTAAAAGAATTCGCGTTGTGAGGAATGAAGCAACTCGCTGATCGCATCATATTGCTTGTCAATCTGTTGGTTGATGGCTTTGTCGAATCTCGATTCGACGTAAAGCACGGCATTGCGGGTGTCGAAGTTGAGGTTAGGGATGGTGACCAGGTTGGCTTTGATGCCTTCGGTTTCGGGCAAGTTGATGCCGATAGCGAGCAGCAAGGCGGTGATGAGCAGCGACTCGTTATGGTCGAGGGTGTTGTCGGAGGTGGATAGGTGTTGCACAATCTTCAGCACGGCCATCTTCTCGGCGTGGCCGAGCGAAGTCATGAGTTGTGTCGCCTGCGAGAGGGTTAGGGTAGTGGCTTTTTGCCTGTTGGCTGAGGTGATGCCTAAAGCCTCGAAGACATGGTTGATGTAGTCAATCTCGCCTTGGTTGACGATGCCGTCGCTCTGCACGAGGTCGGAGAGGACCTTGGCAAGCGCATTCTTGTGGTTTTCTTTGAATTTCATCTCTATCCAATTTTGGGTTGCAACCTTGCAACCTCCGTTGCTTTGTCCAAAACGCCTT
Source organism: Bacteroidales bacterium (assembly GCA_045627065.1). Classification (GTDB taxonomy): domain Bacteria; phylum Bacteroidota; class Bacteroidia; order Bacteroidales; family F082; genus Limimorpha. Next base: position 9,930 of record JAZQMX010000036.1, read on the forward strand.
ACTTTTGCCGCGTTTTCGTGAATGCAAAAATAGTTTTTTTATCGAAAGGAATGATAATCTGCTGAAAATATGGCAAGAGACTATAAAAATGGCCTTACGGACGAACAAGTTGAAGAAAGTCGTTCCAAATATGGAGATAACATACTCACTCCTCCCGAAAAGGACCCGCTGTGGAAACAGTTTCTGGAGAAGTTTCAAGATCCAATCATACGTATCTTACTGATTGCATGGGTGTTGTCGCTCGCCGTGTCGTTGTATCAGTTGTTTACTGGTCTCGAGGGCATGAGTGTGCTGCTTGAGCCGTTGGGCATCTTTGTCGCGGTGATGCTGGCCACCTGTGTGGGCTTCGCTTTCGAGCTGAGCGCCAACAAGAAATTCGAAATCCTCAATCAGACGAGCGATGAGCAGATGGTTACGGTGTTCCGCAACGGGCAAATCCATCGTATCGAACGGAAGGATGTGGTGGTGGGTGATACGGTCGTGATTGAGACTGGCGATGAGATTCCCGCCGATGGCACGCTGATGGAGGCACTCTCGCTTCGCGTGAATGAGTCGGACCTGACGGGCGAACCGGTGATCCGAAAGACGGTGATTCCCGAAGAGTTCAAGGCCGAGGCAACCTATCCGTCGAATTACGTCTGCCGCGGCAGCTCGGTCATCGAAGGACATGGCGTCTTTGTGGTCGAGAAGGTGGGCGATGCCACCGAATGGGGCAAGGTGTATCAAGGCGCACAAATCGACAATAAGATAAAAACACCTCTCAACGAGCAACTTGACAAGCTGGGTGATAGCATCACTATAGCGAGTTATGTCATCGCAGGCTTGATTGTGGTGCTCCGCATGGTGATGTATTTCGGCTTCGGCGACGGCCAACCTTTCGCTTGGATCGATTTTGCACAATATCTGCTTAACACCTTGATGCTTGCCGTCACGTTGATTGTGGTGGCTGTGCCCGAAGGCTTGCCGATGAGCGTCACCTTGAGCTTGGCATTGAGCATGAAGAGGATGTTGGAAACCAATAACTTGGTGCGGAAGATGCACGCTTGCGAGACCATGGGTGCTGCCACGGTGATTTGTACTGACAAGACGGGTACCTTGACGAAAAACCAGATGAGTGTGGGCGAATGCCAGTTTTATGCGTTGGCGAGCAACAGACTCGAAGAAACGGCCGTCTCGCATCTCATCGAGGAAAGCATTGCACTCAATTCCACGGCTTATTTGGATTACAACGACCAAAAGAAGGTAAAGGTGGTGGGCAACCCTACCGAAGGGTCCTTGCTGCTTTGGCTTTTCGAGCAGAATGTGGATTATGTGAAACTCCGTGACGATGCTCATGTCATCAAGCAGTTGCCTTTCACGACGAAATATAAATACATGGCCACGGTGGTGAAATCGGAAGTCGAGGGTGAGAATGTACTTTATGTGAAAGGTGCTCCCGAAATCCTGATGAAACGATGCCCGACGGTTCTTCTGCCGCAAGGTGAGGCCGAAATGGCTGCAAAGAAACCTGAAATCGAACAACAGTTGCTTGCCTATCAGGGCAAAGCGATGCGTACGCTCGGTTTCGCGTATAAATTCATTTCCGAGGAAGAGACGGAGCATATTTTCGAGAATGGCAAGATGGAGCGCGAAGACTTGTGCTTCTTGGGTATCACAGGCATCATCGACCCAGTTCGCGACGATGTGGCCGACTCGATACAGGACTGCCTCAATGCGGGCATCGGGGTGAAGATCGTGACGGGCGACACACCGGGCACTGCTAAGGAGATTGGACGTCAAATCGGTCTGTGGAAGGCTGACGATGACGAAAGCAAGATGATAACGGGCAAGGAGTTCAACTTGTTGACTGACGATGAGTTGCGTGACCGTGTCGCCGAACTTAAGATTATGTCGCGTGCCCGCCCTTCCGATAAGGAACGTCTCGTGCGTCTCCTGCAGGAGAGGGGAGAAGTGGTGGCAGTGACGGGTGATGGCACCAACGACGCTCCAGCACTCAATAAGGCTCAAATCGGCCTCTCGATGGGCGATGGCACCAGCGTCGCCAAAGAAGCCAGCGACATCACGATTCTCGATAACTCTTTCAAGAGCATCGCCCGTGCGGTGGCTTGGGGACGTTCGCTATATATCAACATTCAGCGTTTCATCCTCTTCCAGATGACCATCAACGTGGCAGCTTGCCTCATCGTATTGGTAGGTGCCATGCTTGGCACGGCATCGCCACTTACCGTCACACAGATGCTGTGGATTAACCTCATCATGGACACCTTCGCGGCGCTTGCTTTGGCTTCGTTGCCACCCGATAATGTCGTGATGAACGACAAGCCTCGCTCGCGAAAGGCCTATATCATCACTAAGGAGATGGCAAGTCGAATCATAGGCGTGGGACTGTTTTTTGTGGTCGTGCTGTTTGGTTTCATCCAGTATTTCAAGCATTGCGAAGTGGCTTCCTTGGCCCAGTTCTCGTTGCGTGATTACTTCGCCAACTTTATCAATTTCAGCCATGTGAATGGCGGCATCGATGCCAAGGAGCTCTCCCTGCTCTTCACCATCTTCGTGTTCATGCAGTTCTGGAACATCTTCAACGCCAAAGCCTTCCGGACACAACAGTCGGCCTTGAAGGGACTGAACAACTGTCGGGGCTTCCTGCTTACCTTACTGATCATCTTTGTCGGACAGGTCCTGATTGTCAGTTTCGGTGGCGAGATGTTCAATGTGGTGCCTTTGCCGTTAGGTGATTGGATCCGTATCGTTGGCTTCACTTCGCTCATCCTCTGGGTCGGCGAGCTCGAACGCCTTGTGAAACGCTGCTTTGTGAAGGCATAAAAGCTTCTAAAACTGCATATTTTTCATTGCTTTTGGCTTTGGTATGCAGCAATTTCCTATCTTTGCGCCCTAATTCAAAAAAGGAACAAAAAATGAGAAAATTAGCATTGGTGCTGACTTGCTGCTTGGCCGTCGTTTGCCTCGTCTCGTGCAACAAAAAGCCAAGTGTCGTCGGCAATTGGAAAGAAGTTAGAAGCTCGTTCTTGAGCGATACCATTGGCTTCACTATCAATGAAGATGGTTCGATGGATTGCTTCAATACGGGTTACATCAGATATGAGAAATGGTCACAAGTCGAGGAAGATAAGCTCGAATTGCAAGGTGTTATCGTTGGTGGTGATACCTTCGACGAAACGATGACCATCCTCAAACTGACTAAGGATACCCTTCAATTTAAGGATAGCGGTGGCTACGAATCCACCTATGTGAGAATCGCTACTGCTCCTTCAGAAGTGGTCGGTCTCGGAGAAATGAATAAATAATAAATGTTGTAATAGATTGATATGACGAAACTTGCAGTAATTGCTTTTGGTGGTAATGCCTTGCTGAGAGGCGGCCAAAAGGGAACCTACAAGGAACAGATGCAGAATGTGACGGAAACTTGCATGTCACTTCTCCCATTTTTAAAGAATGACTATAATTTGGTGATTGGTCACGGCAACGGACCACAAGTGGGTAACGTGATGCTTCAGCATGAGGCTGGTAGCCACGAGTTTGGTGTGCCAGGTATGCCTATCGACTTCTGTGTGGCTGAGACCCAAGGTCTCATCGGTTTTATGATTGAGATGGGTCTCGATAAGGTCTTCGCAAAAGAAGGCTTCCGCCGCAATGTGGTCACTTTGGTGACTCAGGTGGTGGTGGACAAGGACGACCCGATGTTTGTGAATCCAACCAAACCCGTTGGCCCTTATTATACTAAGGAACAGGCTGAAAAATTTGCTGCCGAAACGGGTGCTGTCTATAAAGAAGACCCTAAAGGCCGTGGCTGGCGTAAGGTGGTGGCTTCACCAAAACCCATTCGCATTCAGAATGTTGACATCGTGAAGCGTTTGGCTGACGAAGGAAATATCGTCATCACCGTGGGTGGTGGCGGTGTTCCGGTTGTCGAAAAGAACGGCTGTCTCTGTGGTGTTGAAGCCGTCATCGACAAGGACTTGGCTTCGGCCATGACTGCCATCAACATCGGTGCTGATGAGTTCTACATCCTCACCGATGTGCCGAAGGTCTATATCAATTTCCGCAAGGAGAACGAGCAGGCTTTGGATACCATCACGGTAGCGCAAGCCAAGCAATATCTGGCCGAAGGTCACTTCACCGAAGGCAGCATGGCTCCGAAAGTTCGTGCAGCAGTCCTCTTTGTTGAAGCCACTGGCCACGAAGCCATCATCACCGAAGCCACCCGTTTGGGCGACCCGACTTGTGGCACACGTATCGTGAAGTAATACTTCCATTTGGGAAGTCATAACAATCCCGCACAAATCGAAATTTTCGGTTGGTGCGGGATTTTTGTTTTGTAATAGGATAGATTATTTCATTGGATTTTGCAAAGTGAATGAAAAATCCTATTTTTGTCACGAAATTAAAATCTATTGCCTTATGAAAAGAAAGAGTATTGTTTTGTTTCTGAAGTTTACCGTCTTTGCTTTTGTTGGTTTTCTCAATCCTTCGTTTGCACAAGAAACGGCTCGTAACAAAGGTGATAAAGAAGCCGCCGAAGCGTTGAGGTTGGCTTTGTCAACCTATGATTTCACTGAGTTTTCCTCTCTTCTTAGTGATGAATGTACTTTAGTCGTTGCGAATGTTGGTAGTATTACAAGTTCAGATAGCATCGTCAATTATCTGCGGAAGTTCTGCCTTGATGATTTCCGTCCAAGTATATTTTCATCTCTTGAATTGCCGTCTTTCAAAGTTGTCACTACGCCTTATAATTTTACGCCGGCCTTATGGATAAGTTATTTCGACAATAGTGTGAAGTATGGAAGGTGGTTGCTTTATTATGTGGTTTTCAGGATGGAACATGGTCTGGTTTCTGATATGTATCTTGCCGAAAATGAATCGAGTATCATTAATAGGAAAGAACTTACGGAGAAAGAATATTTTTTAGGGAAAAAGTATCCTTATGCGTATTATTGGTCAAAGCAGTTGCCTTATGCTCCCGACATATTTAAACTTGACTCATCAAACCGCATTGCTGCCCGCTCCAATGCCATACCTTGCATGGAATGTGGGATGAAGTCGGAATTGTTGGAATGGTATAGTGTAAAGCGCTTTGTCAAATATGTCGAATCTCCTGATGATTATGTGTATTTTGATGGTGAAGTTTCGGTTTGCCCGCATTGTGGACACATCGTTCAGTATCTCGAAAGTGAAGAATATACACTTTGCGATGCCCAAGATGTAGGCGTAAATATATCTGAAACTGACACCATCAAGATTGAGTCTGATAATGATTTTGCCCAAAAAGGAATTCTTTTTCAGGCTTTGATTAAGCAAATCAATGACGAATGGAAAAAGAATAATTCAGTTTCTCAAGACAATGTTGACGAGGTCATGAATCGACTCGATGCCTTGCGCTTGCCTGATGAAGGAAATTTGTATTTACGGTTGCCCTTTGGTTCAGAGATTGGGGATGAAAAATATAGATTGATTACTGGCAGTCAGTCCGAACTCAGGGTGTGTATTAATGGCGAACAGCAGCCTTCTTACTATGGTAATGTTTTTGCCGATACGACTCGTATGGGAGCCTGGCAATTATTCTTGTTGGCTAATGCCAATAAGATGTTGCCTGCAGAGGAAGATAGAATTAATAAAAGTCAAGATTTTGTCTTTTGTGAGGCGCAATTGTTGGCCAAACAGCAGATGAGAAAGCGTGATGTCTCGATTCTTTTGGAAAAGTATCCTATTGAGCCTCAAATAACAATGTCGAAATGTAAGGTTGGTGGCGAAACGAAATTCATTGCCGACATTCAGTGTTACTATAGGGAGGTGAATAAGGGCCTGATGCTTAAAACGGGTAGAATAGTCATGGGGATAGATGGTTGCTTTGAACGGTATATTGTTATGGGACAAGTGCTTTTACATTGCGATAATGAAAATGCAGATAGGATTTTTTCGTCGGAACAAGGTTTTACTACTTATCGTGATAATGGTGCTGCCGAGGCTTTGAGATATGCCTTGGAAACATACGATTTCTCTTTCTTTTCCACCTATATCACAAATTCAACAACTTTGCTTGTTTATGACGAATGCCGTCTGAAAGGTGTAAATGACATCATTTCATATTTGTGTAACTTGTGTAAAGATAGCACGTTACATGATACTGAGTCGCTGGGAGAATCGCAGTTTTCTGTGTTTCTTTCGCCATTTAACTTCAATGAAGCATTGAGCCTTCGTGTTTGGGACAATTCCGTTCTTGAAAAGACATGGTGGGCTTTATGTGAGAAATGTCTGGTTTTCAAAATGAAAGACGGAAAAGTGTCGGAGATGGTTTTGGCTGATAATGATATTTGTAGCCACAAATATGGTTATGCTTATCGCGATTCTCACCTTTGGGGCCAACAATTGCCCTTCTCTCTTAAGAGTTTGGAATTTGATGATAGAGAGGGTGTTGGGGCTGAAGTCAATGTCTTGCCGTGTATGGAATGTGGATTGAAATCGGAAGAACTTGATTGGTATTCAGCATGGCGTTTCGATTATTATGATGAAGAAAGCGATTCGTGTAGTTTTGTTGTTGGAAAGGTTTCGATTTGTCCACATTGTGGCAGTATGGTGCAATGGATTGAAGACTCGTTAGTGCAAAGCAAACCAAAAAATCTGAAAAAATATTTGGCTGATAATGACTTAAAAGGTAAATCTGTTGGCAATGTGTATGCGCAGAAAGGGACGAGTTATATTGCTGCAGTTGAGCAAATTAATAAAAAATGGATGAACGACAAACCTATCCCACAGTCGGTACTCGACAATGTCATGAAACAACTGGATGCCTTGCATTATCCAGAAGACGGTAAATTGGATTTTTGTATGAAAGGTTTTGATGATGAGGAAGATGTTTCAGCTGTTATGAATGCAAATTACGAACTTAGGGTTCGTATCAATGGCAAGTCAAAGCCTTCGCTATATGGCAATGTCTATGCAGATACTACCTGCATGGGTGCATGGCAGCTGTTTTTGTTGGCAAATGCTGAGCATGTGTTGCCTTCTATTTGGCATGGCGGATACAAGCATTATGACTATGTCTTTTGCGAGAAAGATTTGTATGGTATTAGGGAATTGGAAGACCGAGATATTTCGAAACTTGTGGAAAATTACCCAATCGAGCCAAGAATCTCCATGTCGAGAAACAAAGTCGGTGGTGAAACAAAGATTTTTGCCGACATATACTGTTGCCATTGGAACGATTGGGAAGGCTTAGCGCTTGGCCATTATAGGATTGTCATGGGTGAAGACGGCTGCTTTGAGCGGATTTTCACCTTGGACCAAACCATTCTGCATCGTTACAACTGTGGAATTATGTTTTGATGCCTTATTTGCTGTCTTCCAGTTTAGCCGCCCGGCTCTTGTTTACCAAGATCACGCCGGTGAAGACCAACACGGCTGCGACAACCTTCTGCCAACTGAGATGGTCCATGCCTAGATAGATGCTTGTGATAGTGGCAATTAAGGGTTGCAGATAGGCATAAAGGCTGATGACGGTAGGACGCAGATGCTTCTGTCCAACAGGAATCAGGAAATAGGCAATGAAGGTGGAAAACAGGATGAGGAAACCAAGTTCAAGGCGATAGTTGGTGGGCATGGCGCTGAAGTCGATGTGTGTCATCTCCTTGATGTTCAACGGAACGGACACGAGCATTGAGAACAGAAACATCCACTTCATAAAGGTAACGACATTGTATTTCGCGATGAGTGGACGGAAAATTCCGAGATAACTGGCGAAAAACAGACAGTTGAAAATCATCAGTACAATGCCTAAAGGTTTCGTCTCGGTTACACTTCCAGCGTGTACGGTATTGAGAATCAGAAGTATGACTCCTGCAAAACTGATGGCGACTCCACCAGCCTTCTTCAAGGTGATAGGCTCCTTCAGGGCTATGGCTGCCACAAACATGGTGAAGATAGGCGTGATGGAAGTGATGATAGCCGTGTCCAAAGGTGTCGTTATCTGAATGGCCTTCAAGAATGAAATCTGCGTCAGGAACAAGCCTAACATGGAGGCAAGGAAAATCTTGGGAAGGTCTTTCTTCTCCACCTTTTCTTTGGGCATGAAGAGCGACAAGAGCCAAAACAAAGCGGTAGCACCTATGGCTCTGAAACAGAACAGACCCATAGGTGATACCAAACTTGAGCTTGTCAAGTCCTTGCAGATGATGATGTTGAAGCCAAAGATGGTGTAGGCAAAGAACACCGATAGATGGCCTAAGAGCTTTGTGTTTTTCATAAGGTTATTGAATCCTGTGTCATTTCGAGCCTTTTGAAGGCATGTCATTCCGAGGCCAATGCCCATAGATACACTCCCTCCTTCGTCGGTCGGTATGACATGGGCATTGGGCGAAGCGAATCTATGCCTTCAAAAGGTGAATTTATGGCTCCAACTTACTCTGTGAGTTCAGCGGCGGCCTTGGCGAGCTTCTCGTCAAGCAGTTTCATGGCTTGGTCGAGGTTGCCGTTGGCGTCGCCTTTCATGCTGAAATAGAACTTGATTTTAGGCTCGGTGCCCGAAGGACGAACCGTGATTTTCGAGCCACTCTCAGTGAAGAACTGCAGCACGTCGCTCTTGGGCAGGTTGATAGGTGTGGTCTTGCCGTTGCGCAAGTCCTTGGCTTCAAGAACCTTGTAGTCGCGGATCTCGACAACTTTCTCGCCACCGATGACGGTAGGAGGTGTGCTACGGAACTTGGCCATCAAGGCTTTGATTTCCTCTGTTCCGCTGATGCCTTTCTTGGTGAGCGAGACGAGCTTTTCTTTGTAGAGACCGAACTCGTTGTAGATGTCCATGAGCAGCTGATATGGGGTCTTGCCTTGCTCGGCAGCCCATGCTGTGGCTTCGGCAATCATGCTGGTGGCGATGACGGCGTCCTTGTCGCGGACAAAGTCGCCAGCTAAGTAACCGTAACTCTCTTCGCCGCCGCCGATGAACTGTTTCTTGCCTTCGAGTTCAAGGATTTTGTCGGCGATGTATTTGAAGCCGGTCAACACGTCGTGCTTCTCTACATTGTATTTGTCGGCGATGGCAAACAGCAGCTCGGTAGTGACGATGGTCTTCACCACATATTCTTTGCCAGTGAGCTTGCCGAGCTCGTTCCAGCGGGTGAGGAGGTAGTAGAGGAAGATGCTGGCGGTCTGGTTGCCGTTGAGGAGGATGAACTCGCCCTTGTCGTCTTTCACGGCGATGCCCACGCGGTCGGCATCAGGGTCGGTGGCCATCACGAGGTCGGCATTCACTTCCTGGGCTTTCTTCACGGCCAAGGCCATGGCAGCGGGCTCTTCTGGGTTAGGTGACTTCACCGTTGGGAAGTTGCCATCCACAATCATCTGTTCTTCAACGCAATATACGTTCTTGAAGCCTTTCATCTTCAGGATTACAGGCACCAAGCGACGTCCCGTTCCGTGGATAGGGGTGTAGACGATCTTCAGGTCGTCGTGTTTCTTGATGAGGTCGAGTGAGAGTGAGAGGCCATACACCTTATTAAGATATATCTCGTCGAACTTCTCGTCCAGGATGGTGACGAGGGCGTCGTTACGCTTCGCGTTGACCATCGAGAGGTCGGTGATCTTCTCCACTTCGGCGATGACGTTCTTATCGTGTGGGCTTACGAGTTGTCCGCCGTCGTTCCAGTAGGCCTTGTAGCCGTTGTATTCCTTTGGGTTGTGCGAGGCGGTGATCATCACGCCAGCGTCGCATTTCATCTCGCGCACGGCGAACGAAAGTTCAGGGGTGGGGCGTAGGCAGTCGAAGATATAGACCTTGATGCCGTTGGCTGACATGACGTCGGCAGTGATGTTGGCGAAGGCAGGGCTGTTGTTGCGTCCGTCGTAGCTGATGGCGACGCTCAGTTCCTTCTTTCCAGCGTTCATCTTCTTGATGTAGTTGGCGAAGCCTTGTGTGGCCATGGCCACGGTGTAAATATTCATGCGGTTGGTGCCAGCGCCCATGATGCCGCGCAAGCCGCCAGTACCGAACTCGAGGTTGCGGTAGAAACTCTCGGTCAGCTCGTTAGGGTCGTTATCTATCATTTGCTGCACAGCAGCACGTGTCTGTTCGTCATATTGGTCGGTCAACCAACTTTTAGCTCTTTCAAGAATGTTGTTATCCATATTATTTGTTTTTACGATTTAATTCTTCAATACATTTCACTAAGCTGTCTTTCCAGTAGGGGATCTGCCTTCCGGTGTAAGCCATGATTTTGCTCTTATCCAACACGCTGTAGGCGGGACGATGTGCCTTGGCGGGATATTGGTCGGTGGTGATGGGGTTCACCTTGCAGCTCTTTCCGGCGATTTCCATAATGGCCACCGTGAAGTCATACCATGTGATGATGCCTGTGTTGGTGAAGTGGAAAGTCTCGTGGACGGGCTTCGTGCCGTTTTGGTTGATGAGGTGAACTAGCATCTCAGCCAGGTCGTAGGCCCAAGTAGGCGTGCCTTTCTGGTCGGCCACCACGTTGATCTCGTCACGGGTGTCGGCAAGCATGAGCATGGTCTTCACGAAGTTCTTCCCAGTGGCGGAATAGAGCCATGCCGTCCTGACGATGAAGTAGTTGCATCCGCTTTCGTGAATCAGTTTCTCGCCTTCGGCCTTGGTGACGCCATAGACGGATTGCGGGCACACGGCTTCGTCTTCGCGATAGGGGCTGGTGCCGTTGCCGTCGAAGACATAGTCGGTGGAGACGTGGACGAGCAAGGCATTGTGCTGATGGCAAGCCTCGGCGAGGATCTGTGGGGCTAGGGCGTTGATCTTACGTGCCAGTTCGGGTTCGTCTTCGGCCTTATCTACTGCGGTGTAGGCTGCACAGTTGATGCACACGTCGATTTGGTGTGAGGCAAAAGCGTTTTTCATGGCCGTCTCATCACAGATGTCCAAGGTGTCGACATCGGTGAAATACCATTGGTGCATGGTGTCGGTGGCGGCAATCTTTTGGATTTCCGTCCCTAACTGACCTCTGCAACCTGTTACTAATATGTTCATTTTCAAATTGGTTTAGAATTTATGTATGAAGGCGATGCCCAACGATTCCTTGAATTGGAGTTTCGGAACATTATCTACAACCGTCTCCACGCCTTCTATCTCTTCATAGACTGGGAATGTGGTGTTGTGGTCGTATTTCAGGTGGAGAAATAGGATCGTCGTGATGTGCTTGCTGATGACGAAGTTGATGGTGTTCTCCCAATTCAGGTCTATCTTCACCCGGTCGTCGTCACGTTGCTCAAAGTAGTTGTAGAAGCAGTTGAGCGTGGTGGTGTAGGTGATGGTCTTGCCGATGGGTTGTTTGTAGTTCATGATGATGTTGGCACCCAAGGCCGAGAGATGTCTTTGTCCGGGCACCCAGGTGCTGTCTTCGGTGAAGTAGCCTTTCTTTACGCCGAAGGCTCCTTGGTCGGCCAGATCTTGTATCATCACGAAGGTGACCTTGCCGGCCAGCGGGCTGACGTAGATGTCGAAGTTCTTGTCCTTGGTCTGGAAGGTGGCACCGCCAGAGAGGGTGAGATAGGCAGGGGCGAAGAAGCCCGAGATGACGGTCGAGTCGTTAGGGTATTTGTAACCGTTGGCGAATTGGGTGTTGAACGTCGAGACGAGGGAGTATTTCCAGCGTTGTTTGCTGTGGAGCGAGAGGGTGTAGCGCAGGTCGATCTTGTCGTCCGACTTCTCGATGCGTTTGTCGGCAAAGCGCGAGATGCCGTAGGCAAAGGAGCTGACGAGTTTCTGCTCGAAGGTAGCCTGTTGATATACGATGTCGATATTGGCGAAGGCCTTGCCAGTGGATGAGTTCTCGCCACCCGCAGCCCAGTTGGTTAGGGCCAGTTGGTTGAGGTTCAGTCCGTAGTTGCCGCTGATGGTGAGACCTTCGTTGATGACGTCCATCAGGTTGGCCTTAGGACGTGGCCCTTGTGGACGGATGGAGATGAGCGAGTCGAGATGCTGGTTGATCTCGTCCAGCTCCTGTTTGAGGAGCAGCTGCTCTTCGTCGAGTTCTTTCTTCTGCGTGTTGAGGTGTTCTATGTCTTCATCGACCTGTACCTTCTGCAATTCGTTGATCTGCTGCTGCCAGATGAGGGTGTTCTTCATCTTGATGAGACGCAGGGCGTTTCCGCAGATGGAATCGACTTCGGGTGTCATGAAGGGGTATCTCGCTTGGCCGAAAGCGCTTCCAGCGAAGAGCATCGAGATGAAAATCAATGCCAGGGGGATGATATGTGTCGTGCCTCGTTTAGCCACTTAGCTTTGAGGTTCGTAAGTCTCGGTGTGTCGTGTCGTGTAGTAGTGCTTGTGTGAGCCGACGAAGTCGTATGAATTGCGCGTCCAGATCTCTTCTTTCTGTGGGATGCCTAGGATGCGTCTGGTGATGACTTTGTCGGATTCTTCTAGGACGGAGTAAACCATGCCGCTGATGCCGATGCGTAGAGGCTTCGCGCACAGCTCGCTGATCGTCGCAGCCTTCTCGATGCAGATGCCTTGCCAGATGAGGCGTCCTTCGTTGGTGGCGAGGATGCGGCCGTGGTCGATGCCGATGGTGAAGTCGGTTTGCTTGAACTCGTCGGCATAGGCCTTGAGCGACTCAGTGAGGATGTAGGTCAGTTGCATGGCGTATTTCACCACTCGTCGTGCTTCTTCACGTGGGCCTGGGTAGACGAGCATGAAGGAGTTGGAACTGTGGATCTCGAAATAGGCCTTGGTTTGCTTGGCAAAGGTCTGTGCCACTTCGCGATAGAGGCGAAATACTTTGGCAGCGGCACGTTTGCCATCGCTATTGATGACTCTTTCCAGCTGCTGTATGCGCAGAAAGAGGATGTTGGAAACGACAACAGCGCTATCGAGTTGTTCTTCCGAGAGCGTGATGCTGTCGATGTGTTGCGTCTCGATGAAGCTGAATTCCTGTCTGGCAGTCGTTTCGACTTTACTTATGATTTCTTCGATTGGTTTCATTGGTGTGTTTTTAGGATGGTGTCTTGTCTTGTAAACGACAAACGCCGCCTTTTATGACGGCGTTTGGTCTGTATCATGAAAAAAACTTATTCCATGTTGGTATAGACGGCTTGCACGTCTTCGTCTTCGTCCAGCTTGTCGAGGAACTTCTCGATTTCGACCATCTGCTCGTCGGTGAAGCTGACGGTGGAGTTGGGGAAGCGTTGGAGGTTGGCCTTCACGATGTTGATCTTTCTCTCTTCGAGGGCGTCGTGCATGGTGCCGTAGTCGGTCCAAGCGGTATAGACTATCGTGGTGGTGGTTCCTTCTTCTTCGTCGGTCTCGCTCACGATTTCGTCTAAGCCGAAGTCGATGAGTTCGAGTTCGAGCTCATCCTTTTCCATGCCAGCAGGCATCTCGATTTCGAAGACGGCCTTTCTGGTGAACATGAATTCGAGTGAGCCGATAGGCAGGAAGGTGCCGCCGCACTTGTTGAAGTACGACTTCACGTTGGCCACGGTGCGGGTGGTGTTGTCGGTAGCGCATTCCACCATGCATTGGATGCCGAATGGGCCCTTGCCTTCGTAGGTGATTTCGACGAGGTTGGCGACGTCTTTATCGGTAGCGCGCTTGATGGCGGCATCGATGTTGTCCTTAGGCATGTTCTCTGCCTTGGCGTTTTGGATGGCCTGGCGCAGTTTCGGGTTCATGTCAGGATCCGGACCGCCTTCCTTGGCAGCGATGGTGATCAGTTTACCGAGTTTAGGAAACACGCGACTCATGTGGCCCCAACGTGCCATCTTCGCGGCTTTTCTGTATTCAAATGCTCTTCCCATAGTAATGTATTTATTTTTAGATTTTTTTTAATTTATTAAGCCGCAAAAATAAGAAATATTGCTGAAAAAGTGAGCCTTTGGAAGTAATATTTTTCAATACTTTTGCAAAACGAAACACGATAGGCCTATGCGAGTTCTTGTGATAACCCAAAATGACGATGGTGTCGGCCCCATGGCGGCAGCGTTCTTGCGCGATTATTCGGCGCATCTCGAAGCGGTTTCGGTGGGGAAGGAGCCTTCGCAAAAACTTCATCCATTGGTGGTTGAGGCGATGAAGGAGTGCCTGGTGGAACTGGAAGGCTATGTGCCGAAAGGCGTTTCTGAAATTGACGAGAAGCAGTTCGACATTGTGCTGGAGTGGCCTGAGGTTTTCTTGCCATCCGATATGGAAGCGTTCCGTGAGCTTAGGGACAGCATCAAGAACGAGAGTTTCTTATACTATCGCGATGTGATCCGGAAACAATAGTCGATAAGACTTTTTTGACATAAAAAACATCAAAAACACTTGTTCGGGTTGGCTCTTTCAGAGCCTTGCTGCCGACAAGTCACTTCGGAGTCTCAAGCGAGCTTGGTCTCCGATCTGCCTTGCCATCAGCAAGCCCTTCGGGCAATAACCCGACCAAGCAAAAACATTAAAAAACAAACTAGGCAGCAGTCTTTCGAGTTTCTGAAAGAATGAACGTTATGTCATTCCGAGGAACGAAGGAATCTATAACGTTCATTCTTCCAGAGAACATCTAGGAATGCACTCCATAAACGTATTCATCTTGACTTTTGAAGGCATAGATACACTCACCTTTCAGGTTCGGTATGACATGCCTTCAAAAGCTTTCTGAATGAAACAAAAAAAGCCGCCCGAGAGCGGCTTTTTATCAATTGTCGAAAAGTCTGATTAGGCTTCTGCTGGAGCTTCGGTAGCTTCTTCTGCTGGAGCTTCTTCAGTAGCGGCTTCGGCCTGAGCAGCTTCTTCAGCGGCCTTGCGGGCTTCCATCTCAGCGAGCTTGCGCTTTGCGATTTCGGCAGCACGGGCTTCGTTGACTTGCTTTTCAGCTTCGAGGCGAGCCTTCTTTTCGTTTCTAGCCTTTTCTTCAGCACCCTTAACGATGTTGGCAGCCTTGGCTTCCTTTTCCTTCATCCAGTTCTGGAACTTGACTTCAGCTTGTTCTTCAGTCATAGCACCCTTCTGGACGCCGCGCATCAGGTGATACTTCATCATGACGCCTTGCTTGGAGAGCAGTGAACGGACGGTGTCGGTTGGGACTGCACCCACGCTGTACCAATACAAAGCTCTGTCGAACTTCAGGTTGATGGTAGCTGGGTTGGTGAGTGGGTTGTAAGTGCCTATTTTCTCAATGAACTTACCATCACGTGGTGCGCGAGAGTCGGCAATTACGATGTGATAGAAAGGTTGACCTTTCTTGCCATGTCTTTGCAATCTAATCTTTGCTGGCATAATTTTACTGTTTTAAGTTGATTTTTAATGAATTAACTAAAATCTTCACGAGATTTCGGCTGCAAAAATACGAAATTCTTCGGTTAGTTGATGAATTTGGCGGGAAATTTTATTTCCGGGGGAGGGTAGAGACGTGCCATGGCGCGTATCAACATAGCGTATTGATTCTTTTTGATTTGTCAATTCATTTTTATTACTTTTGCGACCTAAATGATGCTGTCGCACCTGAATACGCGTGGAGACCGCTATGATGCAACGGAAAGTTTTTCGATGCCGGCTGATTCGATTCCTACGATTCAAAGCGTGCACATCATATCGTTCCCTAATGAGCCATTGACGGTACTTGTGGAGGAGTGCTCTGACTATCGGAATGTTAATAGTTTTATCGTTGAGCAGGGTAAGGCCGAAGCCATTTGCCTGCCAACTTCCCAGGGGTTCGTCGGCTTTAGCGCGGAAGAGCATTTGCTGATCATGCAGAGTTACGATTATTACAGATGCGGTGGAAGGTATGACCGTATTGAAGCTTTTGACAGGACGGGAAAACGCATCTGCTCGATGGATGCTAAACTGGAAAGATACGACAAGTTGCCATCATTAGAGGATGACGACTTGCTTGAGAAAAACCAAAGCCCTTTTTGATGGTCTTGTAGATGTTTTTGGGGCTGGTACCGAAATACTCGGCTATTTCCTTTAGCTTCAGGTCGTCCCAAAAGCGCATACGAATTATTTTCTGTGTCTTTTCTGAAAGCTTAGAAAGTGAGTTTTTCATAATGTCGAAGTAAGCGATCTAATTTTGTTTTCGGATTAGTCTTGTGCCATCAAATAAATAATTCAACTAAAAAAATCATTAAAGTGTTCATCGTATTATTTTTTTTCCTATATTTGCAGCCCTTTTGAGAGATAAAGGGGTCCCTTTTAGGGGAAAGGGCAATATAAAGATTATAATAATATGGTATTTCGCACTCAATCAGGGGAAGGCATCCCATGTGGTAATTTGTCATCGGCCGTAAGCCGGAAAAACATCTCCGGACTGTCGCGCTGTGGCGTGTCGGTGGCGATCTTCCTTATTATTCTTCTGCCGCATGTCGTTGTTACAAATTATATATCTATGAAAAACTTTACTGCACAAAAGAAGACCACTAAGGTGGCAACAAGCCAGACTGGCGACCAGAAGAAATTCCAATCCAACAATTCGGCACTCAACGAATTGGCTCTCCACGCCCAGAGTGGCGACAGAAACGCTCTTGATGTGCTTATGCACAAACTCTCCAAGTGCTTCCGTAAATTGGCTAAGGTTTATTGCGGCTATTCGTCAAGCCTCGAACCTGAAGATTTGGTTCAGGAAGGCCTGAAGGCTTGCTGTGAGGCTCTCGGAAAATACCGCCCAGAATGCGGCAATTTCCTGTCATATGCTTGGACCGTTGCGAGAAGCGCCATTATCGATGCCTTGGTGAAGTACTGTGGCAACGGCATGTCGAAACACCTGACCTTGGATTGCTATAAGGTGGAGAGGGCAGCATCCGGCTTCTTTGCTACCTACGGTTATGAGCCTTCCGTTGAGGAACTGGTTGAGTTCGGGGGACTCTCCGTTGAAATGGTGGAGTTTGCTCGCTACCATAAACTGAAATTCGTCGCGTTGGATGAGATGAATGACAGAGGAAACGACGAGTCGCGTGAAGACTATCTGGATTATAAGCACCAGCAAGTCGAATTTCGCTTGTGTGAGGCTCAGAAGGAATACGAAGCCAGCCAGATGATGGAGGAACTGGCCCCGACACTTTTGGACACGCTCTCGGAGGTGGATAGGAGAATTGTAGTGATGAGCGTCATGGGCGATTGTACGCTCGAGGAAATTAAGGAGGCCACCGCATACGATGTCGATGTGCCTCACTCCCTCGAAGGTCTCAGGAAACGTAATAAAGTGATCCTGGAAAAACTCAACGAGAAATTCCAGCATGAAATGGACAACGTCGCATAATGGGAAGCGCTTGCGCTAATGGTTATAACTAAGAAACTGTTTTGATCTATGTGAAACAAATAACAATAGATTCTCTCCCTTCGGTCGGAATGACATCGTTATTTGTTTCACTTCCCATAAATCAAGACAAATTCTAAAAATGAAAATGATAAAGAAAAATAAAGAATTTGATAAAAGCGCTCTCGTTAAATCGTTGTACTTTTGCACTCGAAATCAAAACTAATTACTAACCCTTAAATACGAACGAAAATGCAAAAATTCATCAAATTGACTTTCATCTTGGCTCTCACTATCACTAGCCTTTCCATTTCGGCTTGCTCAAAAGATACCTTCGTCGATGATAAACCGATCCAGGCCTCAGAGCTCCCTCAGAAAGCCCAACAGTTCATCAATACTTATTTCGCGGACTGCACCATGCTGCGCTGCGAGAAGGACGGCCACGAATACGAGGTGTTCTTCCAGAATGGCTTCGAAGTCGAGTTCGACCGCAATGGCGATTGGGAAGACGTAGATTGCAAGAACAGCGCCGTCCCACAAGGCATCGTGCCTGAGGCTATTGTCAACTATGTGACCGAGAACTATCCGACCAACTTCATCGTCGAGATTAGCTGCGACCGCCATGGCTATGACGTGGAACTGAACAACGGCTTGGAACTGGAATTCGACAAGAGCGGAGGCTTCATCCGCATCGATTACTAAGTTCTATCGCTTCATAACATGGCTGTTCGGCCATGCAGAAAGCTTCGGCAGGGGAGTCCTTGCCGAAGCTTTTGTTTTTGTCAGCACCCATGTCATTCAGAGCGAGGCACGAGCGTCGGAATCTATGGGGGCTGACTATGAAGTGATAAATTGGTTATTGTTCCTTTTTGATCTCTGAAAGAATGAACGTTATAGATTCCTTCGTTCCTCGGAATGACATAACGTTCATTCTTCCAGAGGCTTGATAAAGCCTGTAGCCCTAAAGTGTTTTTCATGTTTTTTTTCCAAAAAAAGAAAGGAGAACAAATGAATATCTACGAATGGATCACCACACTGCTTGCACCCGTCACGGGTGTCGTCACTTGGCTTGCCGCAACACGCCTGCGACAGAACAAGACCATCCAAGAGATGCAGCAGACCATCTACAACCTCGTGGAAGAGAACAAGCGCGTGTATCAGGAACTCACCGAGGCACGCAAGGAGATCGTCACACTCTCTGCCCAGGTGTCACAGCTGACACTCGAGAACGTCAAGCTCAAGGAGATGATCGAGAATATCACTGCTTAATGGGATAGGCTGCGCCTAGAAATGCCCCTGCATTCAGCAAAGCTAAATCCGAGAAAATCTCCTTTGAAAATCAGAGAAAATTCGCGATGCGTCAGCAAAGATTTTTGAAAGATTTTGAAAACAAAGATTTTTGACCGATTTCTCGCTTCGCAGAAGCGATTCCACGAAACCAATCATTTAGTCTTTCACCGCGAAAGCGGACCAAGGGAGCCGCACGGTTGTGCAGGCGACCAAGCTCAAAAAACAAATTTTGCCAAAGTTTTGCCAGTTTTGTGATAAAAAACCACTACCATGAGAACAATTGATGAAATCATCATCCACTGCAGCGCGACCAAGGAAGGTCAAGCCTTCACCGTCGCCGACATCGACAGGTGGCACCGCGCACGCGGCTTCGCCGCCATCGGCTACCACTACGTCATCTACCTGGACGGCAGCGTCCACGAAGGTCGTCCCGTCGCCCAACAAGGAGCTCACTGCACAGGTCACAACCAACGAAGCATCGGTGTCTGCTACATCGGTGGCCTCGACGCAGCGGGAAAACCCAAAGACACCCGTACACCCGAGCAACGCGCTTCGCTTCGCTCGCTGGTGGAAACGCTCAAGAAGCAATATCCTAATGCAACTATACATGGTCACAAGGAATTTGCCAACAAGGCTTGCCCTTGCTTCGATGTGTCTGCTGAGTTTTAATGGGATAAGCTAATGAAAAAAACAATAAAAACACTTGTTCGGGTCAGGCTCTTGCAGAGCCTTGCTGACGACGACGAAAGCCATCATCTCAAGCGCGGCTTGGCTGCTGTCTCCCGCCGTCACCAGCAACCCTTTCAGGGCTTTGACCCGACCAAGCAAAAACATTGAAAAACAAACCGGGCATCAACCTTCCAGAGGTTTTCACAGCGCCCATGTCATTCTGAGGAACGAGCGATTTGGCATCCGTAAAGCCCCCATGTCATTCTGAGCGAGGCACGAGCGTGAGAAATGCTATGCATTCGACGCAG
>JAZQMX010000037.1:0-9587 GCA_045627065.1 Bacteroidales bacterium
CACCTGCGTCTGCAAGGAAGGTCCGGTTTTCAATACAAGGAGGTTGTTATGGTAAACACAAAGATAGATTTAGGCAAAGGCCTCGTGCTCCGCAATCCTGTGATGACGGCTTCGGGCACTTTCGGCTATGGCGAAGAATACGCCGATTTCGTTGATATGGCGCAACTTGGCGGTATCATCGTGAAAGGCACTACGCTGAACCCGCGCGAAGGCAATCCTTATCCGCGCATGGCGGAAACGCCTTCGGGTATGTTGAATTGCGTCGGTTTGCAGAACAAAGGCGTTGAATATTTCATCAACACGATTTATCCGCGCATTAAGGATTTCGACACCAATGTGATTTTGAATCTATCCGGCTCATGCTTGGAGGATTATGTCACGGCGGCTGAGATGATTGATGTCTTGGACAAGATTCCGGCCATCGAGTTGAACGTGTCGTGCCCGAATGTGCGGCAAGGCGGCATGGCTTTCGGTGTGACCTGCTCGGGCATCTCGCAAGTCGTTGCCGAAGTGCGCAAAGTATATCACAAGCATCTGATGGTGAAACTGTCGCCCAATGTGACCAATATCGCCGAGATTGCAACGGCTGCCGAGGCATCGGGTGCCGATTCCGTCTCGCTGATTAACACCTTGCTGGGCATGGCCATCGATGCTGAAAAGCGCAAGCCGATACTCTCCATGGTGACGGGCGGCATGTCGGGCGCTTGTGTGAAACCGGTGGCTTTGCGTTGCGTTTGGCAGGTGGCTAAGGCGGTGAAGATTCCGGTTGTGGGCTTAGGCGGTATCTCCAATGCTACTGATGCAGTGGAGTTCATGCTGGCAGGCGCATCGGCCATCGAAATCGGAACAGCCAATTTCATCGACCCAGCTATTTCTGCTAAAGTCGCTGAGGGCATCACCGATTATTGCGAACGCCACGGCTTCGAAAAGGCGACGGATTTAATCAATGCCCTTGAGGTTTGATAATCAGCTTGATTGATAATGAAAAAGAGGAGCGCGCTCCTCTTTTTTTGTTTATACGAAATTCACTTCAGGCGTGATTTCGATACCGAATTTTTCTTTGACAGATTGAGCGATTCTCTCTGCTAAGTCGACGATATCGCAGCCTTTGCCGCCGCCATAATGCACTAGGACCAGGGCTTGTTTTTCGTAAACACCGACATGCTCATTGCGCCAGCCTTTCCAGCCGGCTTTCTCGATGAGCCATCCTGCCGGGACTTTCACTTTCCCGTCGGGTTCAGCATAATGCGGTGCATCGGGGTAGGCTTTTTGCAAGGCCTCGAACTGTGCTTTCTGAATGACGGGATTTTTGAAGAAACTGCCTGCATTGCCAATCTTTTTCACATCAGGTAACTTGGCATCGCGAATGGAGCAGATGGCATCGTGAAGTTGTTGTAAGGTCGGTGTATCTATTTTGTTTTCAGTTAGATAGTTTTTGATATTTCCGTATTCCAAATTCAGTTGAGCATCTTTCTTCAAAAGAAAATCGACCGAAACAATGATGTATTTTCCTTTCAGTTCCGATTTGAAAATGCTGTTGCGGTAGGCAAACTTGCACTCGTCTTTTTTGAAAATACGATGTTCGCCCGTGGCAAGACAAAGGGCTTCGCATTGCAGGAAACAGTCTTTCAGCTCGGCACCGTAAGCCCCGATGTTTTGTACGGGAGCCGCCCCAACCTTGCCCGGAATATGAGCGAGATTTTCCAATCCGTGAAGATTGTTTTCGACGGTGAAACGCACAAAATCGGGCCAATCTTCGCCGGCTTGGGCGCGTAAGACGACCTTGTCGTCATCGTCAACGATTTGCTTGATGCCTTTGTTATTCATGTAAACGACCAGTCCGTCGAAATAATCGTTGCAAAACAGCACGTTGTTTCCGCCGCTGAGAATTAGCGTTTTGTTCTTCTGCAATTCGCCATTTCTGATGAGGTTTAGCAAATCGCTTTCATCGTTGATTTCAACGAACTGTTTGGCCACGGCATCGAAACCGAAACTGTTGTAGGATTTGAGGCTGACATTTGTTTTCATGGGTGCAAAGGTAATGTATTTTGTTTAATGATGGGCATCTGTCGTAGAGACGCATTGAATGCGTCTCATATTGAATGAATTGTATTATTGTCGTAGAGACGCATTGAATGCGTCTCATATTGAAATGAATTGTATTATTGTTGTAGAGACGCATTGAATGCGTCTATGTCAAAATGATTGTTTTATTTGACGCGTGTGCGTCTCCATAATAAATTGAAAATTGTTGTTTTAAGGGACGCAATCATTGCGTCTCTACAGCGAAATACATAATAAATCAAACAGAATCACAAAACATTCGTATCTTTGCCCCAATGAAACGTGTCATCGTATCGGTTATCAACGATCTGGTCACTGACCAAAGGGTGAACAAATCGTGTCTGGCTTTGCAAAAGGCTGGCTATGAGGTGCTTTTGGTCGGCCGGAAGCAACGCAAAAGTCCAGAGATGGATAATCGTCCGTATGCTTCACACCGCATGAAACTGTTGTTTGAGAAAGGACCTTGCTTTTATGCCGAATACAACATCCGCCTTTTCTTCTTCTTGTTGTTTCATCGTGCCAATCTTTTGCTCTCCAATGATTTGGATACGATCTTGCCGAATTATTTCGTGTCGAAGCTGAAGGGCATCAAGATGATTTACGACAGCCATGAGTATTTCACCGAAACGCCTGAATTGGTCAACCGGCCGAAGGTGCAGCGCGTTTGGAAACGCATCGAGGAGTTCGTCGTCCCGAAATTGGATGAGATGATTACGGTGTGCGATTCCATTGCCGATTTGTTTCGCGATAAGTATGGCGTGAAATGCCATGTCGTCCGCAACATTCCGTCACGAAAGGCTTTGCCGCCCAAAGGCGACAAGATGGAATTGGGTTTGCCTACGGATAAGCATCTGCTTGTGCTTCAAGGCTCTGGCATCAACATACAGCGCGGTGCGGAAGAATTGGTGCAAGCCATGCAGTACTTGGACGATTGTCATCTGATGATTATCGGCGGCGGCGATGTGCTGCCAATCTTGAAGCAGATGGTTGTCGATTTGAACATCAGCGACCGTGTGCGTTTCTTGCCGCGTATGTCGTATGCCAAGATGATGGCCTACACGCAAAATGCGGAATTCGGATTTTGCTTAGATAAGGATACCAACCTCAATTATCGGTTCAGTCTGCCTAACAAGCTGTTCGATTTCATTCAGGCGGGTGTGCCTATCATCGCTTCTCATCTTACTGAGATTGAAAAGATTATTCGAAAATACGATTTGGGCTTGTTCATCGAAAATCACGACCCGAAGACCATCGCCGACACGATTCGCGTTGGCCTTTCCGATACCGAAAAGATAAAGGCATGGAAGACCAACCTCGCTCAAGCTGCCCTGGATTTGTGTTGGGAAAACGAAGAGCAGAAACTGCTCGAAATCTATCATCATTATGACTGAAAACCACCTACATATCATCGCTTTCGACGTGCCGTATCCCGCCAATTATGGTGGTGTCATCGATGTTTTCTATCGCATCAAGGCGCTCTCGGAGGCTGGCGTGAAGGTGCATCTGCATTGCTTTGAATATGGTCGTGGCGAACAGGAAACTTTGAATCGATATTGTGATGTGAAGTATTACAAACGTGATACTTCTTTTGTGCGACAGTTGAGTCTTACACCTTATATCGTGGCTTCGCGCACCTCGGATGCTTTGGTCAACGACTTGTTGAAGGACGATTATCCGATTCTTTGCGAAGGCTTGCATACGACAGCGGTCTTGAACGACAAACGGTTGGCTAACAGAGCGATTTTCGTCCGGGCGCACAATGTGGAGCATGACTATTATCAGGCTTTGGGCGCATCGGAAAAGAGCGTGTGGAAACGCATGTTCTATAAGGTAGAGGCTTGGAAACTACGCCGTTACGAACCCATTTTGTGCAAGGCAAAGGGTATCTTTGCCATCACGCAAAGCGATGCGGATTATTTTGCTGGTAAGTATCAGAATGTCAGCCTAATCCCAGGTTTTAATGCTTTGGATTCGGTGTGTTCTGAGTCGGGGAGGGGTGATTATGTCTTGTATCACGGCAACTTGTCGGTCAGGGAGAATGCCGATGCAGCCGAGTGGCTGATTGAGCATGTGTTTTCCAAACTGGAAATTCCGTGTGTGATAGCGGGCTTGAATCCGCCCGAGAGGTTGCAGAAACTGGCTGCGGAATACGCCAACATCACTTTGGCGGCCAATCCCGATGATGCCGAAATGATTGACTTGTTGCGTCAGGCGCAAATCAACATTTTGGTGACGCATCAGCCTACGGGATTGAAGCTGAAGCTGTTGAATGCGCTTTACAATGGTCGTTTCTGTTTGGTCAATTCGGATATGCTGAAAGGAACAGCATTGCAACCGTTGTGCGTCGTGAAGGACGAACCCGAAGAAATCATTGCCGAAATCAAGCGCCTGATGGACGAAGATTTTACCGAGAAAGATATTGAGGAACGCGATGCAGCATTGCATCAGCTCTATCGCAATGAGGATAATGCTAGGAAGATTATTGAGTTGATCTTTGGTAAATAAACAAAGTTAATCCATCACCGAACAGGTAATCATTCCATTGTCGCATCTGACGACGCGTGAAGGATATTTCTGCATCAAGGTATAGTTGTGGGTGGCCATTAGCACGGCTTGGCCGTTCTCGCTGATGCGGCGCAGCAGTTTCATGACATCCAAGGTGGTGTCGGGGTCGAGGTTGCCTGTAGGCTCGTCGGCGAGGATGACGACGGGGTGGTTGAGCAAGGCGCGGGCGATGGCGATGCTTTGTTGCTCGCCACCCGAAAGCTGGTGAGGCATCACCTTGCGCTTGTCGGCCAAGCCAACTTCGCCAAGCACTTCGTCGATGCGTTCTGAGATTTCTTCCTTGTCGGTCCAGCCTGTGGCACCGAGCACAAATTCAAGGTTCTTTTCCACGGTGCGGTCGTGAAGCAGCTGGAAGTCTTGGAAGACGATGCCAATCTTGCGGCGGAGGTAGGGAATCTCTCTCCGCTTGATTTGTGTGAGGTCGTAGCCCGCCACTTTCACTTCGCCATCGCGGGCGGGCAGTTCACCATACAAGGTTTTCAGCAACGATGATTTTCCGCTGCCGGTCTTGCCGATGAGATAAACGAATTCGCCTTCGCAAATGCTGAGGTTGACGTTGGCCAAGATGAGGTTCTCCCGCTGGAAGATTGAGGCGCTTTTAAGCTCGATGATAGGTTCTTTTGACATAGTCTGAATTTGTTTTGCAAAAATAGTGATTTTCCTTTATTTGGACTCTTTCTTGCAAAAAACAACAATGACCACCCCAACATTTCGTCAAGGTGGTCATTGTCATAGTCATTGGTCAAGGCCAAATCACAGCTTTTCCAGATTGCGCTTCACAAATTCGCTCAGGTCCTTGCCTTTCAGCAGGTTCTTCGATAGCAGTGCGAGGTCGTAGATCTGACGCACGGTGGCTTCGCGTTCTTCTTCGCTCTTGGCAACGAGGCCTGTGATGACGGGGCTGTTGGTGTTGAGCATCAGCGTGTAGCTGTCGGGCATCGTGCCGTAGAACGACATCGGGCTGCCGCCCATCTGCTCCATCTCCTTCATGCGGCGCATCCACTCGTTTTGTGTGACTTCCACTGGCGCATCGGTGTCGGCGGCATTGCAGAACTCCACGTTGAACTTCACCTTGTCGATGACTTTCTCGAAGGCGGCTTTCACGTCTTCCTTCTGCTTGTCGTCGAGGCCTGAGGTCTTCTCGGCTTCTTCTTTCACGATGAGCTTGTCGATGGTGTTTGAATCGACGCGGGCAAACATGGTCTTGGTGTCGCCTTCGCTCATCTTCTGCTCGTAGGCGCTGATGAAGTGGGCATCGAGGATGCCGTCCATCATCAACACGTTGTAACCGCGTGCCTTGGCAGCTTCGATGTTGGTGTATTGGTCATCTTTGTCGGTGGCGTAGAGATAGACGAGGAACTTGTCCTTGTTGGTCTGCTGTTCCTTGATGTGTTCCTTGTATTCTTCAATGGTGTAATACTTGTCGTCGGTGTCCTTGAAGAGGAAGAACTTCTCGGCGCGTTCGTAGAACTTCGGGTCGCTGATCATGCCGTATTTGATGAACACGCTGATGTCGTCCCAGTTTTTCTCGAAGGTCTCGCGGTCTTTCTTGAAGAGTTCTTCCAGCTTTTCGGCCACTTTCTTTGTGATGTAGGTGGAAATCTTCTTCACGTTTTGGTCGCTTTGCAGGAACGAGCGGCTGACGTTCAGCGGGATGTCGGGCGAGTCTATGACACCGTGGAGCAGCGAGAGGAACTCGGGCAGGATGCCTTCCACCGAGTCGGTGACGAACACTTCATTGCAATAGAGCTGAATCTTGTTGCGCTGGAACTCGTAGCGGTTCTTCACTTTCGGGAAATAGAGGATGCCGGTGAGGTCGAAAGGATAATCGACATTCAGGTGGATATGGAACAGCGGCTCGCCGAAGTTCATCGGGTAGAGCACATGGTAGAAGTCGTTGTATTCCTCATCCTTGATGTCGGTCGGGGTCTTCTTCCACAAAGGAGCCACCTCGTTGATAATCCATGGCTTTTCGACTTCCTTGGTCTTCGGCTCTTTCTTCTCTTTTTCTTCTACGGGCTTGCCTTCTTCGTCAACGACTTCTGCGTCTTCAATTTCTTCCTCAATCGGCTCTTGAACCTTTTTGGTGCCAAACTGAATCGGTACGGGCAGGAACTTGCAGTATTTCTCCAACAGCTCGCGGATGCGGCTCTCTTCGAGGAATTCTTGTGCGTCGTCGGCAATATAGAGGATGACGTCGGTGCCACGGTCGCCTTTCGGAATGGCGTTCATGGTGTAGGCTGGGCTGCCGTCGCATTCCCAGATGACACCGTCCATGCCTTCTTCCTTACACGACTTTGAGATGAGCGCGACTTTCGACGAAACCATAAAGGCGGAATAGAAGCCCAAGCCAAAATGTCCGATAATGTTGGCAGCCTCGGCTTCGCTTTGCGTCTTGAACTTGGCGACGAACTCTTCGGCTCCCGAGAAGGCAATCTGGTTGATGTATTTATCCACCTCTTCGGCGTTCATGCCGATACCGCGGTCACGGATGGTGAGGGTCTTCTTCTGCTTGTCGATTTCCACCTTGATGGTGAGGTCGCCCAATTCACCCTTGAAATCGCCTGATGTGGCGAGGGTTTTCAGCTTTTGCGTGGCATCCACGGCATTGCTGATGATTTCACGTAAGAAAATCTCCTGGTCGGAGTACAAGAATTTCTTGATGACGGGGAAGATGTTTTCGGTCTTCACCCCAATGTTTCCTGATTGCATATTGTTGTGATTTTAAATTCTAAGTTTTATGGGTCGCTTTGCGTCATTGCAAGGCACGAAGCAATCCAGATAACGGTGGCCGATTGTCAAAATGCGTGCCAAGGGAAAAACTGACATTTTGGCAATAACTGTCATTGAAAAATCACAATAAGAACTTTTTTCATGATGATTTAAGTTTGGAGCCACAAAGATAATAATCTTTCACTTGTGACAAAATAATCGCTTGTTTTTTGAAGCGATAATCAGCCAATTTATGCGTTTTATTCAGCGGTGAACGGCATAATTACCCTGTTCACCGCTGAATAAAAGCACTTTTTTAAGGAAAAATCGGTCAAAAAATGCGTTTTATTCAGCGGTGAACGTATGTTTTTGTATCTTTGCCGCTGAATAAAACAATGTTTTTCGATGAATATCATTGGTAGAAAAGACGAGATTTCGGAAATCAAAAGACTGTATTACAGTAAAATGCCGCAATTTTTAGCGGTGTATGGCCGTCGTCGTGTGGGAAAGACATTTCTCATCGACGAGGCTTTGAAAGGAAAAATCACCTTTCGCCATTCGGGATTGTCGCCGGTGGATGCGCAAAACCATAGCAACAGTTTGAAAGAACAGTTGAAGCATTTCTATCAGTCGTTGCAACGGCAGGGCATGAAGAAAAGCAAGTGCCCATCGTCGTGGCTTGAGGCTTTTTTCATGTTGGAAATGCACCTGCAATCCATTGATGATGGCTCTCGGCAGGTGGTTTTCCTTGACGAGCTGCCTTGGATGGACACGCCGCGATCGGGTTTCGTTACAGCATTGGAGGCCTTGTGGAACGGCTGGGGCTGCCATCGCGACAATTTCATGTTGGTGGTCTGCGGTTCGGCAACATCGTGGATTATCGACAATCTGATTAACAATCACGGAGGCTTGTATGGACGGCTTACTAATCAGTTGAGACTGTCACCGTTTACCCTTAATGAATGTGAGCAGTTCTTTCACAGCCGTGGCGTGCGGATGTCGCGCTACGATATTGTGCAAAGTTACATGATATTTGGCGGCGTTCCTTATTATCTGAATTATTTTGAGCCAGGTAAGAGTCTTGCGCAGAATGTTGATAATCTGTTTTTTAAGAAAAACGCAATTCTGAGCGATGAATTTGACCGCTTGTTTTCTTCCGTGTTTTCGCGGCCTGAGGAAATGATGCAGATTGTGAAAGTCCTCAGCAACAGGAGAACTGGTTATACTCAGGAAGAACTTGCCGAAGCCACTGGTTTACCTTGGGGTGGCTCATTCAGCACAATGTTGAAAGCGCTCATGGCCAGCGATTTCATTGAGCAATACGTTCCTTTCGGGAAAGGCAAGCGCGAAAAACGCTATAAATTGGTTGACCATTTCTGCCTGTTTTACTTGAAGTTTGTGCAAGGCAAAAAGGAAATCGACCCTGATTTTTGGATGCACAATGTGACTTCGCAAAGCGTGTCATCGTGGCGAGGCTTTGCGTTTGAGGAGGTCTGTTTTACGCATATCGCCCAAATAAAGAAAGCGCTTGATATTCTTGGTGTGTCGTCAACGCAGTCAGGTTGGGCGATTAAAGGCAACGATGAAACGGAAGGCGCACAAATCGACATGCTGATTAATCGCAAGGACAATGTGGTGAACCTCTGCGAGATGAAATTCTATAACGAGAAATTCACTGTCAATAAAAGCTATTATTCAAAGGTAGTTCATCGTCAGAATCTGTTGGCCGAAATGCTGCCGCGAAAGATGGTTGTCCACAATGTCCTGGTAACCATCGAAGGCCTGACATATAATGAATATAGCGGCGCTTTCCAAAAGGTGGTGACAGCCGACGACTTGTTTGAGAAATGAAAAAAAAGGCCGCTCATCGAGCGACCTTTTTTGTTGTCAGAAGCATGACTTCTTATTTCACTTCCTTCACATTGTCCATACCGACTTGGACAGCCTGCATGTTCAAAGGAATAAGTTTGTGAGCGCGTTCTGGCAGTGAGTGTCTCAGACCTTCTTCAACGTTCTTGTTGTCGATGATAGGACGAATCTTCAGGAAAGCACCCAAAATGATCATGTTGAAGACCTTGGTGTTACCCATGTCGGATGCGAGTTGGGCACCTTCGATGGTGTAGATGTGAATGTCCTTACGGGTTGGCTTGTGCGTGATGCCGTTTGGATCATAAATCAGGTAACCGCCAGGTTTTACTTTGCTCTCGAACTTGTCGAGTGACTGCTGATTCAGAATGACTGCAGTG
>JAZQMX010000038.1:0-4706 GCA_045627065.1 Bacteroidales bacterium
GGTATCAACGAGATAAACAAGGAGAAACTATGACAAAAGCCTATTTTGCAGGTGGCTGCTTCTGGGGCATGGAGTATTACTTCATGAAGCTCCGAGGCGTGTCCAAAACCACAGTTGGTTTCATGGGTGGCAACCTCGAGAACCCATCTTACAAGCAAGTGAAGACTGGCACGACAGGGCATCTCGAAACCATAGAGGTGGAATTTGACGAGGCACTCCTCCCCTACGTCTCTGTGGTGAGATTCTTCTTCGAGATTCACGACTTTGAGCAAACTGATGGTCAGGGCATTGACATTGGTTCGCAGTATCTTTCTGCCATCTTCTTCACCGATGAACGCCAACGCGATGTGGCAGTAAGTGTTTTCAATGAGTTGCTGCAAATGGGCTACAAACCCGCCACGCAGATTCGTCCGGCTGAGACTTTCTATCGTGCCGAAGATTACCACCAAAAATACCTTGAGATAAAAGGCGAAGAGCCTGAGTGTCATGTGTATCGGCCCATCTTTCGCCCGATGGGCACACTGACCTTGAAAGACAAGACCTCGAAAATGGGCATGGCCCTACCCCATAAGATTTATTTCAACGACAAGTTGCTGAGTATCATGCAAAAGAAGGAAATCGAAGTGAAAGACATCCCCGTCGGAAAATACAAGTTGAAGATTCAGAGCATGTTTCCTTTCATCTTTGCCGAGCAAGACATTGACATCAAGAAAGGCCAAAATGCCGTTACCTTTACCGACCGAGAGAAGTTTTGGGACATCCTCTTCACCATCGACTTGATTTTGATGGTCGTTCATTGGTTTGTCCATCTACCAGACAATATCGACTTGATATACAAGATTGTGACCGATGGATATTTCGCCATCTGGCTGGTCTATGAATTCATCATCAGGAAACGATATTTTCGCATCTACAAGGAATAATAGTGTTAAAGTCGCCCATGTGGACAGTTGAATGGAAAAAATTCCTATATTTGCACCTTTAACGAAAACAACTAAACAAAATAAACATGGCTAAAAACATCGAAGAAATCAGAGAAGCGCTGGCCTCATACGGCATCACTGGCGTGAAGGAGATTTACTACAACCCGAGTTACGAACAACTTTTCAAGGACGAAATGGATCCTTCGTTAGAGGGTTACGACAAAGGTGTGTTGACCGAACTCAACGCTGTCAACGTGATGACCGGTATCTACACTGGTCGCTCGCCTAAGGACAAATATATCGTCATGGACGAGAATTCGAAGGACACCGTTTGGTGGACCACCGAAGGCTACAAGAACGACAACCATCCTATGAGTCAGGAAGTTTGGGCTACCGTGAAAGGTATCGCCAAGAACGCCCTCTGCAACAAGAACCTCTATGTGGTTGACGCTTTCTGCGGCGCTAACAAGGACACCCGCATGGCCGTCCGCTTCATCATGGAAGTGGCTTGGCAGGCTCATTTCGTCGAAAACATGTTCATCAAGCCAAGCGCTGAAGAACTGGCTAACTTCAAGCCTAGTTTCACCGTTTATACTGCTTCGAAGGCTTCTGTCGAGAACTTCAAGGAACTCGGCCTCAACAGCAGTACCTGCGTCGCCTTCAACGTCACCAGCCACGAACAGGTTATCCTGAACACATGGTACGGTGGAGAAATGAAGAAAGGCATGTTCAGCATGATGAACTACTATCTGCCACTAAAGGGCATCGCTTCGATGCACTGCTCGGCCAACACCGACATGGAAGGCAAGAACACTGCCATCTTCTTCGGTCTGTCTGGCACGGGTAAGACCACCCTTTCGACCGACCCGAAGCGGCTGCTCATCGGTGACGACGAACACGGCTGGGACGACAACGGCGTATTCAACTTCGAAGGCGGATGCTATGCCAAGGTCATCAACCTTGACAAGGAAAGCGAGCCCGACATCTACAACGCCATCAAGCGCAATGCCTTGTTGGAAAACGTCACTGTCAACGAAGAAGGCAAGATTGATATCGCCGACAAGAGCGTGACCGAAAACACCCGCGTGAGCTATCCTATCGACCACATCGAAAAGATTGTCCGTCCGGTTTCGGCTGGCCCTGACGCCAAGAACGTCATCTTCCTCAGTGCCGATGCTTTCGGCGTGTTGCCACCTGTCAGCATCCTGACTCCTGAACAGACTAAATATTATTTCCTCTCTGGCTTCACCGCTAAATTGGCTGGCACCGAGCGCGGTATCACTGAACCAACACCTACATTCTCGGCTTGCTTCGGCCAGGCATTCCTTGAACTGCATCCAACCAAATATGGTGAGGAACTCGTCCGCAAGATGGAAAAGTCGGGCGCTAAGGCTTACTTGGTGAACACCGGCTGGAACGGCACTGGCAAGCGCATCTCCATCCGCGACACGCGCGGCATCATCGATGCCATCCTCGACGGCAGCATCCTCAAGGCTGAAACCAAGACCATTCCTACCTTCAACTTCGAAGTGCCTACCTCACTGCCAGGCGTTGACCCGAAGATTCTCGACCCACGCGACACCTACGCTGACAAGAGCGTTTGGGAAGAAAAGGCTAAAGACCTCGCTGGTCGTTTCATCAAGAACTTCGAGAAATACACCACCAACGAAGCCGGCAAGGCTCTCGTGAGCGCTGGTCCACAGCTGTAAGATTGTTTCAATCAATAATTTAGTAGGGAGAAAGCTAAGGCTTCCTCCCTACTTTTGTTTTTATTATTTTCGGATTTTGTTCATCGAAACATCAACTCAAACACCGTCTTTTCGGGTGTGCTTTGTATCAAATCGATGGAACCATTGTGAAGATTCATGATCTGGCGTGAGATGCTCAGTCCGATGCCCGAGCCGTTGGGTTTTGTGGTGAAAAATGGTACGAAAATCTGTTCCTGACTTTCGCGGCTGATAGGATTTCCGTTGTTGCTCACCACAATACGCACCTGTTCCTCATCGTTGATACTCGCTTCAATGTCAATTAGCTTTGCCTCGGCTTGAACGGCATTCTTTATAAGATTCACCATGATTTGCGACAACTGACTTTCATCGGCATAAAGGATAATGTCGTCAGAAAGTGCTGCGTAAGTGCATTTTGTGTTGGCTTCACTGCATTGTTCAGAAGTCAAGTTGATGACTTTTTCCATCAGTTCGTCAAGCATAATGGCCTTTTTGATGGGACGCGCCACGCCTGCCAAAGCGCGATATGATTCAACAAATTTTATCAAGTCTTTTGAAGACGAAGAAATCGTTTTCAAGCCAGCCTTGACATCTAACGGAGTTTCTTCGGGATGATCGACGGAGCGACTCAAAGCCTCGCTCAAGGAAGCAATCGGGCTGACCGTGTTCATGATTTCGTGCGTCAACACACGGATAAGTTTTATCCATGACTGCTGCTCGTCGCGCTGGCGGTTACGTTCCAATATCCAACGCATTCGGTTCAGGGTCGTGTTGAATTTCCCATTTTCCTGAAAACGGAAATTCATCTCGTCGTCTTCAAAGGCATCGAGCATGTAAGCAACCTTGTTTCTGTCCTTGCGGCGCACGATGATGGCCGTTACGATGGCGGTCACGGCGATGCTTGCGAAAACAATCAATATCACAATCCAGATGCGCATCAGATACCGTATTTTTTGAGTTTGCTGTATAAGGTCGGGCGGCTGATATTCAGCGATTTCGCCACCAAAGTCAAATTGCCGTTGTGTCTTTCCATAGCCTCACGGATGGCTTTTTCCTCCATCTCTTCCAAGGTTTGAGGGCACATTTCGACAGGCCTTGAAACCGTTTTGATTTGCAGATCATTCGGTGTGAGCAAAGCGTTTTCGGCAAGGATAACCGCTTTTTCGATGCAGTTCTGCAACTCACGGATATTGCCGCTCCACTGCTGGTTTTCAAGCACTTCCCTACCCGATTCGTTCAAGCCTTCGATGTTACGATGGTATTTTCCGTTGAATTGCCTGATAAAGATTTCCGCCAAGGGCAAAATATCACTTTTGCGTTCACGAAGCGGCGGCAGATGCAGCGGCATGGTGTTGAGGCGATAATACAAATCTTCGCGGAAATGGCCTTCCCTGACCATTTTTTCAAGGTTCATATTGGTGGCACAAATCAGACGGATGTCAATCGGAACTGGTTTATTATCACCGACTTTCGTAATGCTTCTGTTTTGTATGGCACGCAAAAGCTTAGCTTGAAGATGCAGCGGAATGTTGCCGATTTCGTCAAGGAAAAGCGTGCCGCCGTTGGCTTGCTCAAACTTGCCAATGTGGTCGGCATGGGCATCGGTGAATGCGCCTTTGACATGGCCGAAAAGCTCGCTTTCAAACAAAGTCTCGGTGATGGCTCCGGCATCGACACAGACCATTTGACGGTTGTTTCTTCTGCTCAGGCGATGGATTTCATTGGCCAGGACATCCTTTCCCGTGCCGTTTTCGCCAGTAATCAAGACCGTTGCATCGGTTGGCGCAATCTTGCCGACATGATGACGGATGGTTTGCATGACTTGGGTCTCGCCCCAAAACATTTCGACCTTATCATCTGACTCCCTGCTTTTTGAAAATGCCTTGCATGCCTTTTGGCAGGCATTGTTCAAGGTGGCAAGCAGTTTCTCGTTATCCCAAGGCTTCACGACAAAATCGAAAGCGCCGCGACGCATACCCTCCACTGCCAAGGCGATGTCGGCGTAGGCCGTAAAAAGCACCACTTCGGTCAGCGGAGCCATGCGCTTGATTTCCGT
>JAZQMX010000039.1:0-65170 GCA_045627065.1 Bacteroidales bacterium
GTAAAGCCTCCATCCTTTCTCCTCGGCCAGTCTTCTAAGTTCGTTCCATTTCATTGTCGTTTTCCTTTCTTTGAATCACGCTGCAAAGATATAACATTTTTGCAATATAAAACAAGGTTGCAACATTGCAACCTAAAAAAAGACAAAAAAACCTCCGCAATTCGGGGAAAACTGCGGAGGAAAAATATAAAGATTATGAAAAAAGCAACTATTGTTCTGTCAAATGCCTGAATCTGGGAGCAGGCATCGTCCGCAATTTTATGTCGCTGACCTTGCCATCCGTTTCTTTCCAGGTCATCAGCACCATTTCTTCGCCAATCTGAATCAATCTCATTTCTTTCTTCTATATAATAATAAGGAGCAAACTGCCGCTGCCAACGATGCGATTGCGAGTGCCAGCGGCAAGTTGTTTTTTTTCACTGAATTGGCTTCCACGGATTTGAAGTCCGATTCTGCCTTGACTTCGCTGAACGAAGTCGTGTCGGCCACGCAACGGGAAAGCAGTGACTTCTGCCCTGTTTCCACCACTACCCGTTGCACAGCGCCGCGCCTGTCACTTTCAGCCTCTGTTGCACGCGAAACATCCTGAGCAGAATCTAAAGGCGGAAAGTAATAATCTATCTCAACTCTTCTGTAAATTTCGTTCTCTACCGACACACTGTCGATGCGTCGCATTTCAAGGTTGATTTCCTGCCACATGTCGCGCGATGCCGTCTCAACGACATCCTTGCGCGACTTGCAGCATGTCAGAACCAACATGATGCACAGCAAGACAGACATTCTTATGGTTTTCATAAGCCAATCTCCTCTAACCATTTAGCTACATCGAAACACGGACAGGCTTTGAGCCATTCCGACTTTTCGATGATGCCGTTTTTGTTTTTGTCTGGCGATGTGTCGCGATGGCCAAGCACTTTTGCATTGGGATAGATTTCCTTGAACATCAGCACCAAAGTCTTCAGAGCTTCGCGCTGTGCATTTGTGCGGGTGTCTTTGGGGTTGCGGTTGGCATCTAATCCGCCGATATAGCATATCCCGATGGAGTTGGAATTATGGTTGAGGCAATGGGCACCGGCTTTAGCCAAGGCACGGCCACGATGGATGGTCCCATCTCGATACACGACAAAATGATAGCCGATTCCGTTGAAGCCCCTCGCCTGATGGCTGTTGTCAATCTGCTTTACGGTGAAGTCCTGCCCTTCTATGGTGGCAGAACAATGGATGATTATTTCGTTGATTGTTCGCATTGTTCCTATTCTTTTGGTTGTTCCTCTTTTGGGAGGTAATTTTCCTCCTTATCCCAATTTTTAGCCACGACAATCGTGTATAATACAATGAGCAAAACGAAGATGGATGCAATCACCCACAGCGG
Organism: Bacteroidales bacterium; assembly: GCA_045627065.1. GTDB lineage: Bacteria > Bacteroidota > Bacteroidia > Bacteroidales > F082 > Limimorpha. Next base: position 1,373 of record JAZQMX010000039.1, read on the forward strand.
CGAAGCAACCCAAATCCACGACCATCCTATTGCATTGCACAACTTCAGGCACAGCAAGGCGGCAAATGCTATCAGCATTGCGCCGACGAAAATTCCAAACCAGTTTCTTTCCTTTTTCATAGCATGAATCTTTAAATCTTTGAATCATATATTGTGTTTGATTGTTTACTTTGTGCGGATGCAGAAACGAGTTATCCAAGATCATCTTTATTTGTAAAAACGCGGGGCTTCCACCCGACGCTGTCCTTTACAGCGGCATTATTGGTTTTACATTTATTGATTTACATCCGCACTCACAAGAAGATTGAGTGCATGACATGCCTTGATTGCACGGCAGAGGTCAAGGAACAGCGGGGATGCAGGGAGTCGAACCCAGCGGCCAAATTTCTGAAGCAACAAGGCAAGCGACTCAGATTTAAGATGTCACCGCACCTTCCCATGTTCCAACGACAACCCGTTTCCGGGCGGCTTCCGTTCAGGGCTTGCGCCCGATGCGGTGGTGAACTTATCAGCGGCCAAGCCGCCACTTGCCTTGCGGACTACTTATCCCCTCACCCGTGTGAGGCTGTCATCCCCATGTGCTTCTCGCCTTCGGCTTCCGAGGCTTTTTTTGTGAACGCAAACCTGAGCGAGAAGTGTAGTTTGGTCCAGCCGAACATGATGGTGAGATACCAGGGCAGCCAGACCTATAACAAAATTCAAAATCATTTCAAAGAACCTTTTCACGCTGCAAAGATGGCAATTGCCATTTTGTTTCCGATGACAAAATCAGTCACTCAAATTCATATTCTCCTTCGTGAAGCTCACGTCCGCAATTCGGGCAAATCAGTCCATGCAGGTGGGCATCGAATGTCTGCCCACAATACAGGCAGACCACTTCTATTTCGTGATTCATTTCATTTTCTCAATTTGTTCGTTCTTGAATCTTATCTCTTCAATCTTGTTGTTGAGGGCCGACAGCACGTCATGCACGTTCGCATTGTCAATCTGCGCGTTGTCTTGCGGTCGGTTGTCGTTCAGCATCAGGTGGATGTTCTGCAACGTGCCGAATGGGTCGCCATCCTCACAGCCTCCATCGCTTTGCCTGAACACATTCGGATAACGCTGCATCAGCATCGCTTCAACCGTATGCCACCACATCGAATACACGAGCGCTTCGGCAGCATCCACACTCCTCACTTCCTCATTCAGCAGTGGCAAGATGGTGTCGAAGTGCGCCAGGTTACGGTCTGTTTCGTACAGTCGCATCTGCACGTCGGTCTTGTAATACTCGATGAACGACATGTCGCGTATCATCGCATCCACTTTCGGCGGATTTGGAACCACGTCAGGCGCTGTTTCATACAGCCACGAAAAGCGGTCGCAGAAATCGGCCAATTCATGCTTCTGAAGTGAGAAAATCTTCCCGTCATGCACAAACTTATACATACCTCCATCAGACGTGACGATTTTCACGCCAGTGAAATGACAGAACATGATGATGAGGAACTCCTCGCGCGACAAGTTCTCCAACATGAATTTCGCCACGAAACGGAAGTCATCAAGGCTAAGTTCCGCCCAACTTACAGGCGCTTTCAGGTTAATCGCTTCCATTATAATAGGTTTGCTACGGTTCCGTCACCGAGTGAAAATTCAGGTCTGTTGTATTTGTCAGATGCCACGAAATCAGGGAAGCTGCTCTCATGCTTCATCATGTATGAACGCGCCTCAATGCTGTGCCGCACCGCTTCATCGTTCTTGCCGAATGCTTCGGCAGCCACGGCCATTTCGATGAAACGTACCGCCTTACGGTGTTCCGACAGCAGTTCGCCGTCGCGGTATGCTTCAAGCAGCGTTTCAATCTCCTCTATCGAGCAATATTCGGCAACGGTCGTCTTCAGCGATTGTGCCATCTTAGGGATTAGGAAGTAGAATTGCTGCCATTCCGAGATTTGGCATCCGGGGAAACATTGCTTCACAACCTCCAGCCTCGGTATGAATGCCGCCGTGAGATAGGCGAATTGGAACGATCCGCGCCAATCTTCGTAAGGTTTACCTTCGCCGCTGTTTTTCCACAGGTAGCGGACAACAGCATCGCAATCAGCCGCCAGCCTTTCCTTCAGCGAACTGACCAGACGGTCGGTGCGCTGTTGGGAAGCAGGGCTGACGGCATCATTGCTTTGCACCACGAAACCAGCCTCGCTCAGTTGAAGGTCCATTTCCGCTATGGCGGTAAGATACGCCATCTCGGAAATCACACGACCGACCAGCTTGCGCAATTCGGCATGAGGGTCTTCCTGACTTTCGGCCATGTCGGCTTCCAGCAAGTCTTCGATGTCGGTCCCGATGATTTTTTCCGTCACCCATTCTTGGGCCCTGTCAACAAAATCATTGAGGCGCGTGCTTTCAATCTTCCAGTTAAGCGAAGGAAGGAATCGCGATAGTTCTTGTATCGAATTGATAATCATGACACGTTTGCTTTTTCGATTTCCTGTTTGCCCGACTTGTTTTGGTCGAGCGTCGTAAAGTCGTATGCCGGAACAATAAGCCTGTACGACATGTCCCAGCCGTTAATCCTGCGGATGGCCGACAGCGGGCGCAAGGCGCAATCGAGCATGGCCGTACTCATCAGCTGCTTGATCATGTAGATTTCGCGCTGGTTCGAGCCGCTCAATGAATTGGAATTCTTGCCTGGCACGGCTCCGATAAGCGAAGGGTGCGTGTTCATCGCATAGCAGATGATGTTGGCGCCGCTCTCGTAGTCGGTCAGGTATTCGCCGCCGCTGATGCCGTTGTCAATCTTCTCGATGTGGAAATACTTCTCCGTTGTGGTGCCGTTGCCCGACGGGACAATCTTTTCGAGTGCAGCCAAGGCCTTGCCTGCGTTTTCCTCACCGGTAAGATGCTCATTGATTTCGTCGATGAGTTTCTGCTTCATTTCGTTGATGGCCTTCTGGTCGCTTTCGTCCACACCGAGTTGACGTGCTTTGTCCTGGAAGAAAGCGGGCGAAACATAGATGATATGCTTCACGCCCAAATTGTGTTTCAGTATGGCCTTTTTCAGGTTCGGTATGCTGCCAAGATGGTCAAACCAGCCGCTGCGGAAAATGCTGTACCAGTTCGGATAGCTGTACATCGGTCGGCCAGGCGAAGGCATGAACAGCGGATAAACCAGCCGAGGTTCGCGCTTGGTTCCCAAGATGTGTGAATTGATGTCAACGATGTCGTCAGTCTCGTCGATGACATACGAGCGCTCGATGTTGTCGTTGCCAGGATTCTCGTCCCATTTCGACGAATACAAGTGACCGATGATATTCTCTCTCTCATCCACCTGCCAGCGGCTGAACATGGCCTCGCGGTGAATCAGCGAATAGATTTTCTTCGAGTCCTTCTCAGGAATCAGCATCGGGAACGAATTGTGGAAATACGACAAATCGGTAAGGACCTCTTGAAGATACAGCCCGATTTTGTTGCGTTCCAGCCATTCGTACATTTCGCCGCCGAACAGTTCAATCTGGTCAACCACCTTGGCGCCAATCATAACGCCATTCTCCCAAACTTGCTCTCTCGGATCATCCGAATACACGTTCTTCACCAGCCTTGGCCCCATGCCATAGCAGATGCGCCAGTTGAAGTCGGCATTTGCACCGACTATTTCCACCTTTTCAATCTTATCCATCACCCTCTGAGGGAGCAAGTTGTCAACTCCCCAAGGCGCAACGAGATAATCACCTATTCTTTCCGGCATCAGGTTTTTCTCGTCCATGAACACCGATGCCATGTCGGGTGTCATCAGTATCGCGTGGGCCTCCTTGCAGTAGCACACGTCGTCAGTCACCCAAATTGTTTTGTCCTCTTTTATCATATAAAGACCTCCTGTCCGTTTATTTCTACAATTGTTTCCACCTTCACCGTTCTCACCTCGTTCGAAGGAATGCAGATGATGTTGAAAGTCCTCTTTTTTGAGCGGAATCTGTCCTTCTTTTCCTTCTTTTCAGAGAAAACAGCTTTGGGAACGACAACCTTTTTGCCGTATCTGTCAATCCAAGTGATGGAAAACTCACCAAGCACCATCACCAGTTCGTGTATCTTCGAAATATGAATCATGCTGCAAAAGTATATCGCCAAAATTTCAAAACAGTGACAAAATCACACGTCGCACTGCGCTTAAAAAATCGCCGCTTCGCAAGTGCCCATAGGCCGCGAAGCGGCGATTTTTTTTGTATTTGCGCCATTCCAAATTTGAAAATTGTAAATATTTCATTTTCACCACCATCCCCATCCGATTTTTATAAAAAATCGGTGGTTTCTGTCGAAAGACCCACGCGCCGCCCTCTCGAACCGATGACAATTGCCTCCCCGAAAATCGCGAAATATGCCTTGGGTCTCCGTCTTGTTTCGGTCTCCGTTGTGCAATAAAAAAGCGCGGGCAATTGCTCGCGCTTTCCGTTGTTGTGTGTGTGCCTCTTGACCTTGGTGCGTGGTTCAACTCTTTCAGATTTCGGGAGGGCATCCCGCGGCTATTTCTCAAAGGTTTGACCGAAATACTAAGCCGTGCGCGCATTTTCAAAGGTGGGGCGGTTGCCCCACCTTTCGCCCTTGGTTGCTTACTTAATCAACTCGGTTTCAATCTCTGAAATCTTGTCGCTTACCTTCTCGCGAAGCATAGCGATAAATTCAAGGATTAAACGGCTGTTGCTGATGCTGACCGATAAGCCGTCACGGCTGTAGCCGCTTTCGGAAATCTCGTTGAGTTGGAGCTTCATGCGCTTGGTCTCGAAATCTTCGGGGTTGAGGAGTTTTTCGGCTTCATTGAGTTGGTCGAGGGTCTCAACGAATTTGGCGCGGTTGTCGGAAAGTTGCTTTTTGCGTGCTAACTCTTGGAGGCACTTTTGCAACTCCTTTTGTTTGCGGGCGATTTCGCGCTCGCGCTCCATGACTTCAAGTTGCGCATCTTCAAAATCTTCGCGCGCCTGGTTGACTTGCTTCTTTGCCTTGGCTTCGCCTTTCTTGGTCTTACCCTTGGCGGCGTTGGCTTTCTTGGTTTCTTCGCTGACTGCCTCGGCTGAAATGTTGGCGGTTTCGGTGTTGGTGTTCTCGGTTGTTGCTGCAACTTGGGCGGCAATGTTTTCGGCCATCGTGGCCACTTGACTTAAATTTGACATAATTTTAATAATTTAATTTGTTATTGAATAAGTTTATTATTTTGTTTCTGCTTTGATTTCGTAGCACTGCGAAATATCGAACAGATGGCACACGGGGAAAAAATCATCGTTCTTGCCTTCTTCGGTGTTGTCCGTTCCGGTTTGTTGTTCCTCGGTCTTGCGTTGGCTCTTCAACGGCTTGCCCCAAACCATAAAGGAAATTGAGCCCTTTTTCACTTGGTAGCCGCGTTCTTTCCACTGCTCGTATGTGTTGAGTTCAAGCGGTCTTCCGGCTTGCTTCTCATAGTATTTGACAAGCAAATCATTTATCGTGATGCTTACATCTCGCAAAATCAAAAGATTTGCCGTTTTCAGTTTGTTTGAAAGGTCGCTTAATTGCTTGCGCCTTGCTTGGGCGATTGCCCTCTTTTTCTCGTCTTGTTTCATAGGTCTATAGATTATAATACATAAATTCAATTTGTTCGATTGATAGCCCTGTTTCGGCTTGCAGTTCAAGCAGTTCGTCATAGGTTAAGCCGTGCATTTGTTGGTAGGCTAATTCCCTGTAGTTTAGTGTGTTGTTCATTCGTTTACCCTTTCTTTGTTTATCGTTTCTATTCTTTTTGTTTGAGCCGGTAACCTTTTTTTTATAAATTCATCAGCTGACCGACTTTTTTTTTAATCCGTTCCCTCCGAATCGCCGTATAACCTTTTTACGCTGCAAGAAGAGAGTAGGCGGTTGCATTGCAAGGCCGATCCGAAAAATACTACCCCAACGGGGCTGGAGATTTTTCAAAAAGGGTCGCTCTGTATAGCCTTGCAATGCAGAAACCGGCGTAACTATCTTTGCAGCAGGAAAAAGGTAAATACAGGCATTCGAGATGGGAACAACTGGATAAATGAGTCGGCATGCTGATTCCTATTCCAAAAAAAACATTGAAAACCGCAGATATGCGTAAAAAAAAGACTACCGCTTGAAGCGATAGCCTTGTGTAGAGGAAAACAGTTGGCGCGGCGGCTGGGATATAAAATATGCGGCTTTGCCGCTCCTATTAAGGGCGGGAACGCAGAGGCATTTGGGCTGAGGGCAAATGCCGCCGCGCCAACAAAAAAGAAAGGAACGGCAGCTGGTTAGGGGCTGGCAATAGGCTCATGCAAAACGATAGTTGCTGTCGTCGTAAGGCATCGTAATGCAGCCTATGATGTTGGTGTCGTAAGCATCTGTCGCATCTGTGCGAAGCTCGTAAGGTAGCGAAGCATCCGTTTCAAGCGATTTCTCCTGGCTCTTATCCTTGCGGAATCCTTTTTCCGACATCTTGATGGCAGTGAGTTGTATTGCCTGTATCAGTTCGGGGTTATTGTCGCGGTTAATCATCGCCATCAGTTTCTCCTTACCTTGGAAAGCATTGTTAATGAGCATGTGTTTCTTCATGTGCTCCATAGGCGTGCCAAGGTATTTGTCAATCACCACCCATCCGGCAGAACGGAACTCATCGTGAACGATGTCGTATGCGCTATGGCCAACCTCCACATAGTTGGTCGCCAAGGCCGTAGCATCGTAATAATAGACCACAGTCTTGACGGGATGATTCTTGTAATACTCGCAGAAGCAATTGATGCACTCTCGCAGGCGGCGGCTATATTTCGTGAAGAACGATTTCAGAAGTTTGTGGATATGCCCTTGAATCTGGGCGACGCAAAGCCACGTAATCTGAGCGTTGTAGTCGAATGAGATGGCAAGTGGCTTGTTGCGCTGCACATCAGTGTCAAAGCTGCTGTCGTAATCTTGCGTCTTGTAATCGATATTCAGTTTCGAGTTGTCGTTGGCGACGTAGGTATTTGTCTTATAGTCAAAATTCTGGTAGAACATTCCTTCCACTTCGGTAAGCCGTTTGCAGAGAATAGATGTGCGGTAAACCGAAGGTGTAAGGTCGCGTTTGCAGCGTCTCACATAGTCCCATCCTACAATATCAATGTTGTCGAAAATCGGTCGTTCCTGATACCAGAACGCGTTGTTGCGCAAGATGTTGATGCGGCTCTCGATGAAAGTGAGCTGCTGTGCCGTGTATGAGTTTGGAGGCAATGACATGAGCCGTTGCCTTTCGTACTCCATGCGGATAATCAGTTCGCACAATTCAGGATCATATTCCTTTTCGTACTTGAAGAGCCAGCTTCCTTCCTTTCCGGCAGGCATGTCCGAAAAATAGTGTACACCCCACAAGTGAGGATATTTTGCAGGGTCGGAGAAATAGCGTGAGGAACCGCCAATGGCAGGCAGCACCTCGTTTGAAAGTTTCTCGTAATCGAGGCCCTTGGCTTCATCGGCCACCATCCAGTGAATTGTCATCGAGTTTGCCGAAAGGACAACTTCCTGCGACACGATAATCATAATTGTCCCATTGGCGAACCAAATGCAATCCTTCAGGTCGTTGGGAAGGAAAATCGGGTTAGCGAATCCAAGCCGTTTGTCGGGCGCATGGCCAATTACATAATGGATGTCGCGGTGCCATCCGAAATCTTCCATAGCCATCAGCATCGATGGCAAGGTCCTGGAATGTGCCTGGCGGAAAGTCTGTGCGAGGTAGCATCCTGTCGATCCAGGCATTTCGTTCACGTTTTCCATCACACGGCGTGCAACGATGTACGACTTACCCCAACGGCGCGATGCGAAGTTCACGCTGCTTCGTGCGCTGCACAAGGCATAGCGAACCTGCCCTTTATGATGATATACTTTCTTCATCCTTAACCTCCTCGAAATCGGCTTCTTCCGTAAACTTCTTCATGTACTTTTCGGCCATAGCCTTATCCTTTTCCGACATCTTGATTCCGATGTCTTCCGGATTCATTGTGATTTGAACCTGTTCAATGGTGAGGTATTTCTTAGCATCGAGCAATTCTCCTTCATCCACATCGAGACGATAAATCTTGGCATATACGAGTGCTTGTTTGGTTAGGATTTTGGCTAATTCAAAATCACGGGATTTGGCAGCATTGTAGGCTTCTTCCATCAATGCATCACACTTGGTTTTAATCCAGTTCTTTGCCGAAGTCTGCACATTGCCAAGAGCCTGAGCCGTCAATGCCATTATATTGTATGCCTGGCTGACTGTTATTTTATACTTATTGACCAGATATTGACGAGCTTGTTTGCGCGACTTGAATGGGTCGTTGAGTTGGAAAGTGTATAGGTCTTGCACTTGCTCTAACAGCTTCTGCGATGACGGTGGCAGCAAGGCACGTTGTTCGGCAGGCTCAAACAAGTGATTGTTGATAAGGTCTAAAGAATCGTCACGCATCTTTCTCTGATTTGGTTTGTTCGGCAAGGTGTGTCAGCATTTCTCTCGTTGCTTCAGGGCTTCCCGAAAGAGCATATCTTCGTGCATCGAATCTGAGCAACACTTTGGTTTTCAGCTTTCCTTGTTTGTATGCTTTTGTCAGAATATTTTCGGGTTGATATTCTATAATGGATGCAAATTCATCTGGGTCCATTCCGATGAATGATGCTATCTCTCCAACTTCAAAGAAAAGGGAAGCCATTTCGCGCACTGCATCTTCATCACTTAATGCGGTAAGCTGTTCCCAAAATTCCTCTGAGGTCTGTGCGGAGTTGTTCGAGTTCAGATCTTCTGTCGGTTGCATAATAACATTCGTTTCTGTAGTTGTTCGTGGCGTTTGCTGAGGTTATGACAGCAACTTCATATTTCTCACTTTGAGCGAGATACATTTTCGCATGGCTATCGGAAAGATAGATTTCGTCAGCGGTGGTTTCAAGTTGGAGCAAAAGTTGGCGGTGACGGATCATCACGTTGCGGTCAAGGACTATTGTCACTTTTCTCACATCAAAATCGCGTCTCAGTTTACCCAGCTGCCTAAGCCATCCGTCCGTCACGCTATATGACATCACCGTAATCGAGCAATTCTTTCCGGCCATTTCAGTGATTTGGCGCAGTAAGTTCATTGAGTTTTGTCTGCCCACTCGAACCGATGGAACCGTTATCCTTTCCTGCATACCAAAAAAGTAGCCGAGTCGCCCCGGCTACCATTGACTTATAATTAACCAATCATTTAACAATCTCAACTGAGAAGCCTCTGTCTTTCAGCTTTTCAATTGTTTCTTCTGTAATGGCCACGCCATTCTTCAGAAGCAGGTCAACACGTTTTTGTACTTCAAATCTCTGAGCGTCAGTCAGCGTTTCCTTTTTCAGCATCTTGCTGATATAGGAACGAGCGTTGAAAGCGTTGAAGGTCTTTTCACCTTCCTCGTTTCCATGTTTCATGTTGGCAATTTCCTCATCGAATAGCTGCCATCGTTTCTTCAGCGATTCCTGATGCTGGATGATTTTCTTTCTCCAGTCTGCACGTCCGGCATCGCTGTTGGCAAGTTTCATCTGTGCATGGCAATACTGCAACTCTTTGTATTCGTCACGGTTTTTCGTCCAAAGCTCTTTCAGCATCGGAGGCAGTTTGTCGGGGTCGTACTGCTTGTGGCGTTCAAAAGATACTGTGTCGTCTTCTTCATCAGATGCTTCGTTTTCAGCGTTCCCATCTGTATTTGCCTTTTCAACAGTTTCCACCGCCTGTGCGGTTTCTGTGGGTTCTGCTTTCTTTGGCTGCGATGGGCGCAAGTCCTTCAATCGCGGCAAATGCGCTAAGCGTCGCAATTCCGAACCAAGCAATCCTTTGTCCCTGCGGCGCATGATGCAGGAATTGACACCAGCGTTAGGACTGTAACGCAAAAGGATGCCTACTCCCTCATCGAAGGAGTAGGTATCGTGTGTCTGCAAAAATTCAAGAACCGGATTCATAATCAATCGGTTGAATCTGCTGGAGTGAATGTGTCTGTCGAGCAATCGAGCGTGCCATCTGAAAGGGCGAGGTCGCCAGAGTATACCGGCAAAGGAGTGTAGTCTGGGCATTCTGCATCGATTGTCGTACCTTTCGAAGAACCTGCACTATCGCCAGATGTTCCACTGATCTTAGTGTCGCCGAAATAATGCTTGTTACCAACTACCCTATAAGCTCCATCATGCCATGCGATATAAACACCAGGCACATTAACAGTTGCTTTTGCCTTTTTGATTGCGGCATCTGTCATTTTCGGGAATCGGTAATGCAACTTGTTATTGAAAAGTTTGCTGCATTTTTCGCCCATGTCTTCAAATGTCATGACACCTTCGCCTTGCACATTAAATATCTTAATCCAGTACTTTCCTGTTTTCAGCGTGAAATCTCCCGTATAGCCGACGTAAGCCGCATCCGTTTCGGCTTGCGACATGTCGTCAACGATGGTAGGCCATGATGCGATGTCGTCCAACGGAACGTAATAGACGTAATGGCCGATGCCCGATCCATTCGGTTTGCCCATGTCAAACGGAATGTCGGCAAGTGCGATGGTAGCAGTTGCCAGCGACATAAAGCCAAGGTTGTCGGTATAGAGGTCAAGAACGACACCTACCAGCATCGTCAAGACCAAAATTGCTAAGATTTTGAATGACTTTTTCATTGGTTGAAGATTTGATTGTTAGTAATTGGTAGTCAGCGCCTATGCGGTGCTGACTACCGTTATTATTGTCAGGCACCTGCGGCCTTGCCTGTAGCCTTGACTTTGACAGTCAGGTCGATGTCGTCGGTTGCGTTGACGAAGCGCAGCACGCCGTTGACGAGTCCAGCCGCCAAAGGAGTGAATGTGACCGTTACGGTCTTTCCACCTTCCGCGTTGGCATCGTCGGCAGTGATGGTTTCCACATCGGCGGTCAGGCCTGTTCCGCTGATGGTGACAGCGGTCGAGCTGGTCAGGTTGTAGCCTTGGAAGTCGATTTCAACGGTGTCGGTCTGTCCAACGGTGACTTCACCCATGTCGTGGTTTTCAGGATCGACGGTAGCATACACGCTTTCGTCGTTGATGCTGTAGCTTGCCACCATGAGGAAGCGTTTGTCGATCATGGCGAAGTTGACGCCCATCCACATGTCGGTGAACAAATCCACGACCTTCGGGTTGTTGTCGGGCTTCAGCAGGAAGGTGCCTGTTGCGTTTTCGCCCGTTCCGATGCCATCGAGACCAACCTGCATGTTGTTCTTGCCATCTGTGATGATGACGTAGCCCATTCCTTCCATGCCTGGACCAGTCACAAGACGGCATTTCTTTTCGGTTCCGATGAGGAAGAGCTGTGTTCCGTCGGTGTCGGTGTTGGCGTTGTTGAAGTTCTGGTCGCGGTACCACTGCTGGTACATGACGTAGAGCGAATCTTCAATGAACATGTCGGCACGCTTGATGTGGCGGTCGCGTTTGTTCCAGAGCTGCAGCAGTTTTGCGCCGATGTTGTAGCGTGTCACGCCGCCGAGTTGCATGTAGTTTCCTTTGTCGAGGCCGATGTTTCCTGCGGTGATTTCCTTTCCGATGATGGTGGCGAATCCGTCGAAGTTGTCGAGCTTACCAGTGCCGCTTGTGTTTCTCACACCCTTCCAGATGCAAGGGTTGAGGTTTTCCGACACGGCCATCATCTTGGCGATGGCGATTTTCTTGACCATGTCATTCGTCACCATCGGGATTTTGTCGAGAGGTGTCGAAAAGATTGTGGTCATGATCGGTTCCGGGTCGAAGGCGGCCTCATACTGGAGATGGAAGGTTTCCAGTTCTCTCGCAAGGATTGCGTTTGCGTCTTCAGGGTCCCAGTCTGTCTTGTAAGGTTTGTAGTTACCGCTTTCGTCGATGTAGCCGGTAACCATCTTGCCGCGAAGCTGGTTCACGACATTCATGAATCTGATGTTTGCCGAGATGGTCTCGTAAGGCATGGCCAGTGCCGTCTTCTGGTATTTGATACCACTTGCGGCGATGGCCTCAGCAAGTTGAACTTTAGTAGCCATTGATTTCTCTGATTAAGTTTTTACAGTATTCTTCCGGATTGTCGTTGTCGCCTGCTTCGACGACGTGGTTCCCGTTGTGCGAAGGGTTCGCAGCTGGGTTAGGACGTGCATTGAGCTGGTCAATGGTGCCCTGGAGTTCAGAAATGCGATTGTCTCTCTCAGTCACCTGAGAGCGGAGGTTGTCGCGTTCCTCGGTCAATGATGCGACGTTGGCCCGTGCTTGGGTCAGTTCGTCGTTGGCTGCCTGGTTGCCAATTGCAGCATCGATTTCGTTCAGCTGGTCACCGTTCAAGGTGACAGTGCCGTCAACCGATTGCAAATCGCGGCATGAAGGCAGGGCTTGAATGTTCTCTAAACCTTCCATTTTTTGAATATTAAGATTTGATAATGAAATGACTTTTTCGATGGCGCTGTCAAAATCGCCGATGCTATCGACCAGCGAACCAATGACTTCGCCCGCCTGGTAGGTCCTGCCAAGAAGGTGGTTTTCGTTCACGTTCTGTCGGTTGGTTCTCATGTCGCTGCGGAATTTTTCGGCGGATGGATTCAGGACACGTTCCTTTAGCAGTTGGAAGTCACCTTCAAGCGCTTTCTCGAAATCCTCGTTCTTCTCAGTCGAACAGTCGGCATACACCCTGACATTCACCTGTCCGCTCTCCAGCTTTGCGAATTTCGGATAGTCGGCAAACTCGATCATGGTGCCGATGCAGCCTACACGGTCTTCTTCGCGGTGCGAAATGATGCTTGCGCAATAAGATGCGGCGTACATGGCGGCACTACACATCGTGCCATCGCAATATGCCACCACCGGCTTTTTGCATTTTCGGATGGCATCGGCCAAATCAGGAACGGAATCGGAACGGCCACCGCCTGAATCAACATAGAGGATATGACCGACCGTCTTGTTGTCGGCATCAGCATTCAGCAGTTGGATGGCAAGTGTGCGCGTTCCCAACTGGCCACATTCAGCGTCATCGCGGAACATGAAGCCTGTAAGGTTGACAACATGCACGTTTTTCCCCTGAGGGATGGAATGGCATTCACGATTTCCGAGGAAGTAATCCATCTGAGGTTTTTCAGGCTCGAATTCAAAACCTCGCAGCACGCCTTGCAGCAGCTGCTTGCCCATTTGCGCCCAAAGTGGGTCAATCATCCACGGTTCACTTGGCGAAACCAGTTGTCGTAAAAAAGAAAAGCGCATTTCGCAGAATTTTTTGATTTCTGCAAAAATGCGCTTTGTGAAAAATAAAATAGTGACTGATTTATTTGGTCAGCACGCCTGTCAGCGTGTCGTAATTCACGCTGATGGCCATTTCTCGGTTCGAAATGCCGTCGTAATTGTTCTGACTTTTCATCCTAACCGGGTATTCTTTCGAGCCGATGGTGTAATGTTCTTCGGCAACGGTCTCGACATACATCACGATTGGGCGACGCATGTATTTCTTGGCCAACGCGATGTCTTTGTCATCACGGACAGGGAAATCTATTGCGAGGCTATACATCGCTCCGTTCTCGTCAATGTTAAGTTCTTCAACCATATTGGCTTGGCCTTGGTCGAATCTTTTGAAGTAATGTGCGTTTGCAACCACAGGGTCGTTTCCACCTCGTTGTGCCGGTTGCGGCTGCTGTACATGCCAGGTATCGTCGAACTCGTTCTGTTCAACGAAACCAATTCTGTAAATACCTACTTTTGCCATATATTTTTGTCGTTTTTATGTTCAAATTTCGAGGACACGAAATCGTGTAAATATTTATTTTTGACTCATAATTTCGAGGACACGAAATCGTGTAAAATTGTTTATAATCAGTAGAAAACTGGTGTGTATCTATACTCTTCGTTTCTTGCTCTATGTCGCTGATAGTCTTTAACTAAACTCGCAACAAGTTTCTCTGTCGGTTCTATATGATACTGACACAGAAATGCGGTTACTCCTTTCTTTAGCTTAATCCTATGTTGTTGTCCAGACTCCGACATTTCGTCGTACTGCTTTTCAATATAGATGTCAATTGAACAACGGAATTTATCCTTGAAGTTATTCTTGAAGAAGTTGTTTACCTTTTTCATGCCTTTCGGTGATAAATGGTCGCGGAAAAGTGTGTCGCAGTAGATTACTTTTTTTGACTTACTGTTATATACTTGACGCAATTCTGGCACCACAATTCTAATAATCTTGTAGCCATCAGGAATTTCAACATCTTCTTCCGCCACAGGCTTCAGTTCGAGATAAGGCTTCATAATTGCCAACAAAGTGCTGTCACGTTCAAGCGTAATGACATCGCATTGCCTCGATTGAGTGATATAGGAATAGATGTAAGTTTCCACTGGGATTTCAATTGTTCTTTCCATTTGCATTGCAAAAGTATTGCTGAGTTTTTGTTTTCCGTTGACTTTTTTCGTTTCCATAGTCTTGTTTTTTTTTGTTTCTCCAGAATACACATTAATACATTCTACATTTTCTACAAGCACACGTTTTTCTACATTTCACATTATCAGCGTTTTGGAATCTGAATTTTGCTATTAATGTGTAGAAATTGTAACTTCTTGTAGAAAAAACACTGTTTTTTGTCATTTTGTAGAAAATTGTAGTATGATGTAGTATGTTGATTATATATATTATTTCATTGATTATTAGCATTGTAACCATTGTAGAAAATGTAGAATGGTTTTTTGCCTCATCGGAATTGCCATTAAAGAGCAAAAAAAATAATGAGTTCTCGCTGATACACATATAGTTACGCATATTTTATAAGTATTAATTATTTTCATCAGGGCTGATTTCAAGTGAAATTTCGAAGTTTTCGACAATTTTCTTGTAGTCGAAGCACATTGCTTGGTCAACTTGTGAGGCTGTAACTTTGCCAATATTGTCCTTATCCATCACCATCTGTTCCTTGCCTTGGATCATCGTCTTGAAGCGGATTGACTTCTTGATTCCGAGGAACTCTTTTGAGTTCTGAAGATAGTAATCGAGTGAGCCTTCAGGCAGCGGATTCTCTCCGCACTGTCTGGCCAATTTCTTGTATAGGAAAAACGCCTTCTTCTTTCTCATATATAAGATTGGCTTCACGGTGGCGAAAATGATGTGTGATTTCGTCGTCTTCAATTCTTCTGTATATTCAATCTTGTAGTCGCAATCCATAATGAGGTCGCCAGTTTGCTGCATGTAACTGACCACGTTCCAGAACCCTGCTATCTCATTGTTCGATTTGCATTCGCCGTTCTGACGGATGATGCCAGCGACACAGATTTCAAGCACCTTGTTATATGAGAATGGTAGATTGAGTTGTTGTTCAAGCGTTCGGAAAGCGGCAGCCATGATTGCCCAATTATTGATGATTCGGCTTTCGCATATCTCATTGCCGAGTTTTTCGGTGATGTCGGTCATCACTGCGTTGTACATGGCCGCGAAGTTCTGCTTGAACACCTCACGGTTGTTGAGGATTTGTATGGTCAGGTGTGATAATCCGAGCTTACGCATTCTGTCCATGTCGTGGAATGCGTTTGTTTCGGATGTTGTGAATTCGGTTTTGTTGAATGTGAGGTAAACGAATCGCGAGAAAAGCGCAATGTCAGCAGTTGCCATTTCCTGGCCGCTGATGATAACGCCGCTATCAACACGGGTCTGCTCTCTCTTTTTATCCCTATCCATGTTCATGCGGGTTCTGCCTGCACTATCCCAAAGACCTTTCAGAAACTCACGCTTATCGATGTCAATATTGTTTTTGAATTCATCGAGATGCACGATGGCGTTGGCGCATTGCGCAACCGCCTCGCTTAGTGCTGCGATGGTGGAGTTGCTCAGGTTCGGTGGAATATTCTGAATGATGAAAAACGACATCAGTGTGTGGCCAAGCTCTGACTTTCCTGAGCCTTTCGGACCGAAAAGATTCAGCATTGGAAATGATTTTGTGTGTGAAGTAACCACATCTCGGAAAAGCGTTGCTACCAGGAAGCAAAGTCCGATGATGGCATTGTCGTGGAAAACTCGGATCATCGCTTCTGCGACATCAGTAAGTGAAACCGGATTGTAGTTCAGATGTACGAATCGCTTCTCAAATTGGAAGAGTGTATCTTCCTTGTAGATGTCGCTCGCTCCTGGCAAATAATAGTTACCTTCATCGAGACGGACGATGCCGAAATTGTCTGTTTTGTGGAATTTGCCTTGGTATAGTATTCCGTTACCAAACGCATAGAATCCCTGCTTCTGCCATCCTAACTGAATTATTTCCTGAGCCGTTTCGGTTTGCTCATATAGGTAACGCTTCAGTTTGATAAGGCAATCTTCGTTTGCCTCGAAGATGTAGTTTCCAAGTCCTTCGATTCGCTGACGGAATTTCGACAAACTTACCAAGTCTTCCTGTTTCAGTTCCACAATCTCCGTTTCGTGGTTCTCGTTCTTGATGGAATATAGTCGCTTCGGGTTGATGGCATCCTTGATATGGAATAATGGTTTCATTGTGAAGTTGCTCCATCGGGTTTCGGTCGTGCCTTTCAGCGACCAATAGCTGTTTCCAACCTCATAGAAACCATACTTTGTGAAGTCGTCTTTCGAGAAAGCCTTTTCGCGGATTTCGGCAGCTTTCTTTTCTTCCTTCACCGATTTCAGTGCCTTGTTCCAAACGGCAGTTTCCTTATAGGTTGATTTCAAGGCACGCATGTAGGCCTCTTGACGCACTTCGTCGTCGCAGTCGGAGACCAGCGTGACGATTTCCGTTACGGCCGAGTTTTGCGATTCAACGCTGTTGGTTCCGTCGAAGAGTTTGTTGGCATACCAGGTGATGAAGTCTTCTTCATGTGTGTCTTGGAAAATTTTCTTCGACTTGAAGAAAGAGTCGGGGTCTTTCTTTTCCTTGTTGTCATCGTTTGGAATTGGCTTGATGGTGACGACATAGCCGTGCCGACAGGCCAGCTTGCCAATCTTGATAGCCGTTTCCATGCCAGGATTGGTTCCGTCATCCTTCGTGATATCGGCATCAGGGCAGATGCACAGCGTCTTGTTTCCCATTTTCGGGAAGCAGCCGTCAAGCAATGAGAATTGGCTGTCGCTGACGGTTCCAGTTCCCAATGGCGCGACGGCGTTTTTGAAGCCTATTATTTGTAGCCTCATCACATCGGGAGCACCTTCGCATACATATACCTTGCCCGTTGCGCGAATTTCCGGCTTCGCTTCGTCGATGCCGAAAAGCGTGTCCTTCTTGTGGTAAAGTTCGCTTTCAGCACTGTTGAGGTATTTAGCCGTCTTATCCTTCCCTTCCATGTCGCGACATGTGAAGCCAATGATCATATTGGAACGGCTTCTGATGGGGATGGTGACGCGGTTACGGAAGAAGGCATATTCGCCGCCTTTCTCGTTGATGCCTACAAGTTTCAGTTCGACCAGGACTTCATGGTTGAAGCCTTGGACATTGATCCAATCCATGAAGGTCTTGCTGTCGGGTGCGTAGCCGATACCCATCTCATTCACATATTCGGCTTTCCATCGCTTGTAAGCGTACGCCTTTGCTTCATGATTGAGTTCGAGTTGCGAAACGAAGAAATCGTTCACCTTTTGGTTAATCATCAGCATCGTTTCTCGCTTGGCGTTGCGTGCTATTTCATCGGCGGTCAACGGTTTTTCATCAACTTTGATTCCGGCTCGTTTTGCGAGTGCAAGCAGTGCTTCATGGAAGTTCAAGCCGTCACGTTTCATGATGTATTCCACTGCATCACCTTTGGCACCACAGCCAAAGCAGTGGAATGTCTGCCGTGATGGGGACACAGAGAACGAGCCAGTCTTCTCGTTGTGAAACGGGCAACATCCGACAAAGCCTGAGCCTTGCTTTTTCAACTGCACGTTTTCCTCGACGAGCGAAACGATGTCGGTTGACTCTATAATGTTATGTTTTGTAATTTCGTCAATCATGATTACTCATTTTTTCGATTTGATAGCCATTCTTCTGCCAATTCAAGACCGGCTTTGCCTTTTCCGGCAATGAATCTTTTGCACCATATACCGTTACTCAATTCTTCGACGCAGAAGAATCCTTTCAAATCGGCGACGATGCGGTATTTTTGTTGCTTGGTCATTTTGCTGCTCCTTTCATTTTACAAGTTCAAATTCATAGACGAACACCCAAGGATTTTTATCCCAAGTGCCTTTGACGGAAACGTTGTCGATTAGGACTGCAAAGGCCTCACGGAGTGTGTCAAAGCCTCGTTGACGTTTCATGTCATCCCATAACAGATAGTCACCAACGGTATATGCTATGCTTTTTCTTACAACTCCTTCTTTCAAGCAATCCTCATCGCTGATTTCTTGCATGCGTTCAACTCGAATGTCGGTGATGCGAATGCGGTGCGGCATGAGGTTCGCGGCAACAAACATCTTGTTATTCCAGCCTCCATTTTCGATAAATTTGGTATAAATAAAACCGCTATATTCATCCTGCATCCCTATTTTTATACGAAAATCTTCTTCTTGAGTATTCCAAATTTCATTGTAGGATTGTGCTACTGCTACGATTTCGCCAATATTGTATTTAGGCTGACTTTGTTTCGGAGCTTCGTGCCACTCATTGTTGATGAAAAGCATCAACGTATTGCCTCGCATCTGCAAATCCTCAGCAAATAAATATTTCAACTTTCCATTTACCTTGACTGCATAGCAAGGTATAGGAGGAACAATTCTTCTCGTCTGCGTCTTGCAGCCTTCGAGAACGGATTGTGTTAGACCTAATTGGTCGTTGAACATTATCTTTTTCATTTCGCTTCTCCTTTCATTTTGGAAATTTCATAAATGCCACCCAAAAAGTTTTTCCTCTCTTGTGGCCGAAAAGAGGCTTTTCGTCAGTTAGTGAAAGTACAGATTTCAATTTCAATTGAGTCTCACTCCATTTGAATATCAAAGTTCCGTAAGGTTCAAGAACGCGAAAGCATTCTTTGAATCCAAGAGATAATTCTGTCTTCCAGTCTTGGTCGAGTTTTCCGAATCTCTTATATAAATTAGCCGCTTTACCTGCCCAAACTAGATGCGGCGGGTCGAAGACGACCAACTTGAAGCTGTTGTCGTTGAAAGGCATGTTGGTGAAGTCTCCGATTATGTTTGGGTGAACCAACACCAATTGTCCGTCTGACAAAACACATTCCTCGTCTCGGATATCCATGAACTCGACATTGGGATTGTCTTTATCGAACCAAAACATGCGGCTTCCGCAACAAGCGTCCAGGATTGGTTTGTTCATTTCGATGCTCCTTTCTACTTGCAGTATTTGTCTCTGAGGTATTTGACTATTCCGCTCATGTTCTGGTCGTAGCGTGTTTGCTCGACGTAGAAAGAGTTGCATATTGTGTAGCAGCGTTTCGGCACGAATTTCCGGTAGGCTTCGGCGTATGAGAGCAGCTCGTAATCTTTGGCAATGAAAGCCTTGCCGCTTTCATACCAGCCGAATTGAACATGGTATCCGTCGATGACTGCGCTATATTGTGTCGCGACTTTCTTAGGGTTTAGTTTCATTGTTTGCCTCCTTCAATAAATCTTTGAACTTTTTAGCCATTCTTTCGGCATCATCTCTGGTAGGAAAGTAGTTTCCTGATTTATATAGATTATAATCTTCAATGCTATTTGATTCTATTCTACGTATAGTTTCAAAATATGCCGTTATTATATAGTAAACTCCAGGAGAATCTGCCCTCCAGCGCGGAGGTTCAACTTCAAATTCTTCTACTATTCCGACAATTCTGCCTCCATCATCTATTATCTTGCGATAGTTTTTGTTTTCGTGAAGGATTCTAAGAATCTCACTTTCTTGCATTGCCAAACAATGTTCGGCATCGATAATTGTTCTGTAATTTTTCATGAATCAGGCTCCTTTCGTTTCGCTGTTTTCTTCCGATAGTGTCACTTTCTCTGAAAATTTGTATGTCGTCATTACCGGATGAAACCTGATGGTGAAAACATAATCGTAATAAAATCTCGTCTGTTTCGGCTTGCATTCGAGATAGTCACCATCTACATTTGTTCTCACTGCAAGTTCCTTGGTTTTCGGATAGGCGAGATTCAGTTCATCAACCCGATGGCGGATTTCGGCAACCATCGCGTCACGCGAAAGCTCATCGGCGATGAGGCAGTTCCTGAACTTTGCGATGTATTCTAACAATTCAGCCTGCTTGCGGTTGGCGGCTGCCCATGTGGATGGTCGTTCTATATAGTACATCATTTCGCACATCCTTCTGCAATTGGGATCATGGCGTAGAAGTCATTTGAAATACGGCATAGGTCATTGAATGCGTCAGTCGCTTTCATGTCACCGAGAAACTCTCCCATGAATTGCCATTTGTTGATTTTGTCGTTATAGGCAAAAAATGTGATTTTCCCATGCTCATTTGCCAATTTGTTACCTATCTTTCTCGCTTCTGGAAAGATACATTCGGATTCTTGGATTGTCTCGAATCCTTTTTGGAATTTGAAGTTATGTTTGTTCATTGTGATTTTGAATTTGTTAGTGATTATTTGTTACCGAGGTGCCACATTCCGCATACATGACATTGATAGGCGTTCAACCTTTTGTTTTTCATCTTCTTCTTCATCAGCTTTGCATCGTGTTTAGTCGGGTAGCCGATTTTTTCCCTCCGTCGGCCATCGCTTCCGCGTTGCTTGCGCCAGTGACAGTTGTCGAGTTTCGTGTCGTCATCGATGTCGAAGTAAAAAGGACCATTTGCACCATGAATGCTATATCTCATTGTATAGTTTCTCGAAAAGCCCGTCCGCATACCATATCACCTGTCCTTTTTTTACGGCTCATTTGTTGCCTCCTTCCTCGATGATTTCGACTTGGAAATTGTCGCGGATGTAATCTCTGACGATGTCTGATTCAGCCGGAGAGCCGATGTTTCGTTTACCATTTAGCCATGAGTAGATTGTCATGTAAGACCTGCGAAGTTTGACTTGAAGGTCAATTTCAACCTTTCGTTTCACTTCTTGGCTGAGTCCTAAATAGAACTCTTTCAGCGTTTTTTTGTTTGTTTCTATCATTTGCATATTATTTGTATATCGTTTGCAAAGGTAAACAATTTATTTACTCGATAAACAAATAATTTACGAATTTAATATAAAAATTTACTAATCAATCACATAATAATAATTAATCATCTGTAAATTAGCAAATTATGAGAGCAAAAGAAATCAACATTGGAAAGATGCTTTTAGAAGCATGTAATCAAAGCAATTACACGAAGGTCCAAATTGCGGAAATGTGCGGCATTTCAAAGCAAACATTGAATGGCTGGTTTGGCAAAGACGACATTTCGGTAAAGAATTTATTTACCATTTCGCAAGTGCTCGGCAGGGACTTCGTTGCCATGTTCAATCAGCCAGTCGAATCAGAGCAACGCACAAAAGTAGTGCTTCAGATCGAAATCGAGAAGGAAAAGAGCGATGAAGTCTTGCAGTACATCAAAGACAAGAAACTGTATGAAATTTTGAAAACAAATAATTCATAATATGGATATAAACCCAAACATTCCTTATTTCATTGAAAAGGAAGGCAAACGCATTGTGCTTAGCCCAATCAATGACGACAATAAAAGAGATTTATCATTACCATTTTCAATTTTGAAGCATTGTGAATCTATGCTTCATGAGGTTGAAGATGATTTCATCGAATTTTGCTCAAAATATGATGAATACATTTTGGCTCATGGAGATAGGCATTATGAACATGTGTATTTTGAAAATATTCCATTTTCGGAATGTTCTGATTATTCTCTTAGTCTCAATGTCGTAAATACGAAAGTTGATTGGTTTAGAATCAACTCGAAGCAGTTCGATAAACTCAAATATTATGATTGAAACAATTGACGAACTCAGTGCTGCATACGATAAAATTCCTGTCTGTCTTCTTTCAAAAGACGACATGTATTTTCCAATCGTAATGAAGTGCAATGATGGTGAAGAAGAAAAATATATTGCGATGTACGCTTCGATGAAGATGTACATCAACCAAAGCAAGTATATTTTCCGCGTTACTGGTAAATCATTCGATTCGACTGTCAGATGCTTCATTGAAGTTATCGACGATTTCAAACAACGCGGATTGATAGATGGACAGGATTGGTGTTCACACGAAATCCGCTTTGAATACTATGCTTAATACATGTTTGTCTCGGGTCAAAAACGTGTCAAAACAATAGTAAAATCAATAAAAATCGAATAGCGAAATAATTGAGAATCAACTGAATGTAAAAAAGAGAATTGATGTTTCAATTCCCTTTCTCTCCGCACAAATCCCTAATTGCCAAGCAGTTAGGGATTTATTTTTTGTATAAAAACATTGATTTTCAAATCACCCTTTCCGTCACCACGCGCCATTGGCCGGGCTGAAGGTCGTCCAAAGCGATGTTCCCAATCTTCACGCGAATGAGGCGCAAAGTCGGGAAGCCAACGGCCGCCGTCATGTGCCGCACTTGGCGGTTCTTCCCTTCAATCAAGGTGAGACGAACCCAACTCGTGGGTATGTTGGCCCGATAGCGAATAGGCGGGACACGTTCCCACAATCCTTCGGGAGCATCTACCTTTTCAGCCTTGCATGGCTTCGTATGATAGCCTTTGATGACCACACCTTTAGCCAATTGGCGCAAGGCCTCGGGCGTGATGTCGCCATCCACCTGGACGAGATAAGTGCGCGGATGCTCAAATTTCGGATCAAGCAATTTCTTGACGAGGCGGCCATCGTCAGTGAGCAGCAAAGCACCTTCACTGTCGTGGTCCAATCGGCCTGCAGCATACACCTCAGGCGGGAAACCGAAGTCATTGAGAGCCTGATGACCAGCTTCGGGCGTAAACTGGCTCAAAACGCCATATGGCTTGTTGAAAAGAATTACCATGATTCACATTCTTGTCAGATGTCGCAAAAATAGTCAATTTTCCGCAAATGGGCAAAATGGTTGCTATTTCCTTCCTACATACAACGCTTCCTCTTCGCTCCCCCTCCCTATCATCTTCGGAGCAAGAGACCGGAGAAAATACGAAGGGGAACCGAAGTTGATATGGCTTTGATAAGGAGCGAACCCCTTCCCGACCATAAAGACCTGATAAATAACGCCAGAAAAACACGCATTTTTACTGAGCAAAAATCAATCCAGACTCACCCTTATTCCAATAAATATATGTATTTTTGCCACAATAAAAAACGAGCAATGATAGACTTACTGAACGAACTGAACGAGCCTCAGAGAGAGGCAGTTACAACTATCGAAGGTCCCGTCATGGTGATTGCTGGAGCAGGCTCAGGCAAGACCCGCGCCCTCACCTATCGTGTGGCCTATATGATTCAAGAAGGTATCGACCCTTTCAGCATCATGGCCCTCACCTTCACCAACAAGGCAGCCCGTGAGATGAAGGAACGTATCACCCAACTCGTCAACGCCAGTGACGCGCGCAACGTTTGGATGGGAACCTTCCACTCCATCTTTGCCCGCATTTTGCGTATTGAAGCAGAAAAGATTGGATTCACATCGAATTTTTCCATCTACGATACTGATGACTCGAAAGCACTCATCAACCAGATATTGAAGGATTTACAACTCGATACCAAGATGTATCCCGCCAAGTCGGTACTCTCACGCATCTCATCGGCCAAGTCGAGCCTATTCTCACCCGAAGATTATGCCAAAGACCCTGAAGTCCAAGAGGCAGACCGCAAGTCGAACAAGCCGCTGATGGCCCAAATTTTCAAGCTATACAACGACCGTTTGCATCGCGCCAACGCCATGGATTTCGACGACATACTTTTCTACACCAACGTATTGCTTCGCGATAATCCAGAGGTGCTTTACAAATACCAAAACCACTTCAAGTACATCTTAGTAGATGAGTATCAAGACACTAACTATGCCCAATACCTCATCGTCCGCCGTTTGGCTGCCCTCTTCGAAAACATCTGCGTGGTTGGCGACGACGCCCAAAGCATCTATGCTTTCCGCGGTGCCAACATACAGAACATACTCAACTTCAAGAACGACTACCCCGACTACAAATTGATTCGTCTTGAGCAAAACTACCGTTCAACGCAAAACATTGTAAATGCGTCAAATAGCATCATTGCGCACAACAAGGACCAAATCAAGAAAAAGGTATGGAGCGACAAGGAAGCTGGCGAACGCATTGGGCTCATCAAGGCCAACAGCGACACCGAAGAAGGCACCCTGGTAGCCAACAGCATTTTCGGCTACAAGATGACACGACAACTCGCCAACAAGGACTTTGCCATCCTATACCGCACCAATGCACAGTCGCGTTCGATGGAAGAAGCCTTGCGCAAGCAGAACATACCTTATAAAATTTACGGCGGTCTTTCGTTCTATGACCGCAAGGAAATCAAGGACTTGCTGGCCTATTTCCGCGTGGTCATCAACCCCGAAGACGAGCAGGCTTTGCTGCGCATCATCAACTACCCTATCAGAGGCATCGGCAAGACTACCATCGACCGACTCATCGTATGTGCCGACGAGCACAAAACCAGCATCTGGCGTTGCATTTCCAACAATGTCTTCCCTGCCGATTTCAACATGGGAACCATCAACAAGATACGCGATTTCGTGGTGATGATCAAGAGTTTCCAATCGCTACAAGAGAAGATGAACGCCTTCGAACTGGCCAAACACATCACCAACAGCATAGGGCTCATCAAAGTGTTGAAAGAAGACGACTCGCCCGAAGGCGTAAGCCGTGTGGAAAACGTTGAAGAACTGCTCAACGCCATCATGGAATTCAGCGACAAACAAGTCGATGAAACCACCGGCGAAGCCGCACGCGTCGATTTGGTGCAATTCATGGAAGACGTGGCTCTGCTCACCGACAGCGAGATGAAGAAAGAAGATGAAAATCCCGACTACGTCAGCCTGATGACCATCCATGCTGCCAAAGGTTTGGAATTTCCATACGTCTATGTGGTTGGCATGGAAGAGAACCTCTTCCCTGGCGTGATGTCGCTCAGCACTCGCGAAGAGCTGGAAGAAGAACGTCGGCTGTTTTACGTCGCCGTCACCCGCGCCATGACCAAACTCACGCTCAGCTGTGCCGAGCAACGTTACCGTTTCGGCAACTTGACGCTCAGCGAGCCATCACGTTTCATCGACGAAATCGACCCTGCACTCATCGACCGTCCACAAAAAGCCGCTTTCCACGGCACTTCGACTTTTGGCGGAGGCTCGCGTTTCGGACGCAGCTTCAACGAGCCCGAACGTCACGGTTTCAAGAAGATAGAGACATCATCAGCTACTCCTCACCCATCATCTGCAACCCATAACCCAGCACCAAGCGCCATCCCTCAGGATTTCGAGCCATCGAACCCCGACCTGCTACAAGAAGGTATGCGCGTGTTACACCAGAAATTTGGAATGGGCACAGTACTATCCATCGACGGAGCGGGAGCCAACAAGAAAGCCACAGTCAGATTCGACACGAGCGACACCAAGCAACTCATGCTGAAATTCGCCAAACTGAAGATTGTCTCATAGCGTCTTCCGATATTATCACCGAACAAACAAAAAAAATCGTAACTTTGCACCCAAATATAATCAGTTATGGACAAACCAGGATTATCATACAATACGGAAAGAAAGCAAATTATCATCTCGGAATACGGGCGCAACATACAAGAAATGATTCAGAAGCTTTCGGAGATTGAAGACCGAAAGACACGCACTGATGCCGCTAACTTCATTATCAGCATCATGGCACAGATGAACCCACAAGTCAAAGAGTCAAACGACTGGCAGCATAAACTCTGGGATCATCTATACATCATTTCAGATTCCAAACTTGACATTGACAGTCCGTTTGAGCCGCCAGTTTTGGAAGTCCAGCAGACTAAGCCTCAACATATAGATTACCAAGTCAACGACATCCGTTATGGTCATTATGGCCAATATATGGTCAAGATGATTGAAGCTGCTTCGAAAGAAGAGAACGAAGAGGTGCGCTTAGCCCTCGCCTATTCCATCGCCAACCAAATGAAACGGAACTATCTGGAATGGAACAATAGAAGTGTTGTCAACGATCAAGTCATCATCGACGACCTGAAAAAGATTTCAGAAGGCAGACTCGTACTCCCAGACGATGCTAAGCTGAACACCTCCGGCGAGATTGTCAACAAGCAACAGCAGCAGCAGAAAACTCAGCAAGGCAAGAAGAAGAAAAAGAAGGTGCCGAATCTGAAAGCTAACATGAACAATCCGAACAATCCAGCATATAAGAAGAAAACTAACTAACATGGGATCATTCAAGATAGAAGGCGGACACAAGCTACAAGGCGAAATCATTCCGCAAGGCGCGAAAAACGAAGCCATGCAGATACTTTGTGCATGCTTGCTCACCGACGAAAAAGTCACCATCCATAATCTGCCCGACATTCTCGACATCAACAACCTGATTGACTTGCTGATAGGCATGGGTGTCGAAGTGGAACGGCCGAAACGCAGCGAAATCACATTGCAAGCCAAGTCAATCAACTTCAACTATTTCTATCTTTCGGCCTACCAAAAAACAGCTTCAAAGCTGCGTGGTAGCGTGATGATGACCGGCCCGATGCTTGCCCGTTTTGGCAAGGCCTTCATGCCCAAGCCAGGCGGAGACAAGATTGGCCGACGTCGTTTGGACACCCACGTTATCGGTCTCCAGAAGCTAGGTGCCATCTTCGACTTCAACACATACGAAGTGAGCGTCCAACGCGAAGGGCTGAAAGGCTGCTACATGCTCCTTGACGAAGCCTCCGTCACCGGCACTGCCAATATCGTCATGGCCGCCGTGATGGCCAAAGGCACTACCACCATCTTCAACGCCGCCTGCGAGCCATACCTTGTGCAGCTCTGCAAGATGCTTGTCTCGATGGGGGCAAAAATCGACGGCATCGGCTCCAACTTGCTCACCATCACGGGAGTAGAAAAGTTGCACGGCACCGAACACACCCTGCTTGCTGACATGATTGAAGTGGGCAGTTTCATCGGCATGGCCGCCATGACAGGCTCTGAAATCACCATCAAAAATGCTGGCATCGCTCAACTCGGCATGATTCCCGATGTATTCCGCAAACTCGGCATCCAGATGGAATACCGCAACGACGACATTTACATCCCAGCCCAAGACCGTTACGAGGTACAGAATTTCATGGACGGCAGCATCCTCACCGTTGCCGATGCTCCATGGCCTGGATTCACCCCCGACCTTATCAGCATTGTCCTCGTGGTAGCCACACAAGCCAAAGGAACGGTCCTCATTCACCAAAAAATGTTTGAAAGCCGTCTGTTCTTCGTTGACAAGCTTATCGACATGGGCGCTCAAATCATACTCTGCGACCCGCACCGCGCCAATGTCATCGGTCTCGACCACGCCCACAAACTTCGTGGCATCCGCATGGCTTCGCCCGATATCCGCGCAGGCGTCTCGTTGCTCATCGCAGCCTTATCTGCCGATGGCATCAGCATCATCGACAACAGCGACCAGATTGAACGCGGTTACCAATATATCGACCAACGTCTCAATGCACTGGGAGCACACATCGAAAGGCTATAATTCATACTGACAATTTGTCAATACCGACGCACTTGGCAAGTCATTTGATATAGCCAAGTGCTTTTAATTTTTGAATCATAATAAACGCACGATATGGAAGAAAATAAAAACATTGAAAATCAAGAAGATGAGGTTAAAGAAGAAGAAAATATCGTAGGAGAAACCCCATCTGAAACCCAAGAGGAACCTAAGGCCGAAGAATCTGCCGAAGGCAAATTCAAGAGACACAAAGGCAGACATAAAGATGACAAAGCCTTAGAGGAAGCTAAAACTCAACTTGAAGAGCAAAAAGTTCAATATGCCGAACTGAATGACAAGTTTTTGAGATTGTTCTCTGAATTTGACAACTACAAGAAACGCACCGCAAAGGAAAAAGTCGAGATGTTAGGCACCGCTTCCGAAGGTGTCATCAAAGACATCCTTCCCGTTTTCGACGACTTCGAACGCGCGCTCCAAAACATGGAGAAAAACGGCAACGAAGCTGATATTCAAGGTGTCACATTGATTTTTAACAAGTTAAAGAGCATCCTCAAAGCCAAAGGTTTGGAAGAAATCGAAGCCATGGATGCTGAATTCAACACCGACGAGCACGAAGCCCTCACCATGATTCCTGCCCCAGACGAGAGCAAGAAAAACAAGGTCTTGGACGTCATCCAGAAAGGGTATAAACTGAATGGCAAGGTCATTCGTTACGCTCGCGTGGTGGTTGGCTCATAAAATCATACAACAATGGCAGAAAAAAGAGATTATTACGAAGTATTAGGCGTAAAAAAAGATGCCACGGCGGAGGAAATTAAGAAAGCCTATCGTCAGTTGGCTTTGAAATATCACCCTGACCGCAACCCTGACGACAAAGACGCAGAAGAGAAGTTCAAGGAAGCCGCCGAAGCCTATAGCGTGCTGAGCGATGCTGACAAACGTGCACGTTACGACCGCTATGGCTTCGCTGGCATGAATGGCGGTTCGGCTAGCGGCGGCGGTTTTGGTGGATTCGGCGATTTCGACTTGAGCGACATTCTGAATAGCGTATTCGGGCAAGGCTTCAACTTTGGAGGCTTTGGCGGATTCGGCGGAGGAAGTCGCAGTGGAGGCGGCGTTGCGCGTCAACGCGGATCCAACATTCGCGTCAAGGTGAAACTCAACCTTCAAGAGATTGCCAAGGGCGTCAAGAAGAAAATCAAAGTCAGCAAATATGTGGCCTGCACACACTGTAACGGCAGTGGAGCCGAAGGCAACGAGACACAGACTTGTCCTACGTGCCATGGTCGCGGCCAAGTGGTGCAAACCGTCAATTCATTCTTCGGACAAATGCAGACCGCCTCAGTATGTCCTGATTGCGGAGGCACGGGCACGATTATCAAGAAGAAATGCACCCACTGCTATGGCGAAGGCATCGTGAAAGGCGAAGAGGTCATCGACATTGAGATTCCTGCAGGAGTCGGCGAAGGCATGCAACTCACCATTCGTGGCAAAGGCAACGCTGGTCCACACAACGGCGTCAATGGTGACCTTATCGTAGTCATCGAAGAAGAAGCTCATCCCGATTTTGAACGCGACGAGAACAACTTGATTTACAACTTGTTCATCAACATTCCAGATGCCATCATGGGCACGCAAGTCGAGATTCCAACTATCGACGGTAAAGTCAGAGTGAAAATCGCGCCAGGAACCCAAAGTGGCAAAGTGCTTCGACTGAGAGGCAAAGGTCTCCCTGTAGTGAACGGCTACGGCACTGGCGACATGCTCGTCAACGTCAACGTATGGATTCCGAAGAAAGTCAGTAAAGAAGAAGAAAAGTTACTCCAACAACTTTCCAACTCCGAGAACTTCAAGCCCAATCCGACAGACGAAGAGAAGAGTTTCTTTAGTAGGATCAAGGATATGTTTAATTAGGAGCTGTAAGCTATAAGCCGTAAGCTATAAGCAATAAGCTGTAAGCAATAAGCAATAAGCAACAAGCATGATTTCGATAGAAGAAGTTACGAAGAAATACGCCGACCATTTGGCGCTCGACCACATGTGCATCAACATTCCTGAGCGGTGCATTTACGGTCTTCTAGGTCCTAACGGAGCGGGAAAGACCACACTCATCCGCATTCTCAACCAGATTACCGCCCCCGATTCGGGAGAAGTGCGCATCAACGGAGAGCGGCTGAGCCAAAAGCACATTGCCCACATCGGCTATTTGCCAGAAGAACGTGGTCTCTACAAGCAAATGAAAGTCGGCGAACAAGCCATCTATCTCGCTCAACTGAAAGGTATTGACAAAAACACGGCTCAGCAACGGCTCAATCAATGGTTCGACAAGTTTGAGATTGGCAGCTGGTGGGACAAAAAGGTTGAAGAGCTCAGCAAAGGCATGCAGCAAAAGGTACAATTCATCACCACCGTCATCCACGAGCCTGAGATTTTAATCTTCGACGAGCCCCTCAGCGGCTTCGACCCCATCAACGCCAACCTATTGAAAGAAGCCATCTTGGAACTTCGCGACAAAGGAACTACCATCATGCTATCGACCCACAACATGGCCTCAGTCGAAGAACTTTGCGACAGCATCACATTGATTAACAACGGGAAAAGCATACTTCAAGGCAAAGTGACCGATATCAAGCGGCAACACGACACCCATCGACGCGAAATCGTGCTCCGCACCAACGACAAGCCTTCCGTTTTGGCTTTGGCCGACACCTATATTAATATAAAGGTGGAAGACACTGAAATCGAAAACGAGGTGAGACTCACTCTTGAGAACGAATCGGCCAACGATTTCATCCGCCATTTACTCGACCTCGGCGAGTTGGTTTCCTTCAAGGAAGTGCTGCCCTCGATGAACGACATTTTTATCCAAGAAGTAAAATCAAAAAACGAGAAGCCATGAACAAGATCGGACTCATCATCAAGCGCGAATACCTGACACGCGTTCGCAAACGCAGTTTCATCATCATGACTTTCTTAGGTCCACTCTTGCTGGCTGCCATCTACATTGTTCCCATCCTGCTTGCACTAAATGCCTCCAACGAGAGGCGCACTATCGCTGTTGTTGACGGGAGCCACTGGTTCGAATCGCAATTCAAAGGCAACGATGAGCAGACTTTCATCATCGTGGAAGGCCAACCCATCGATACGGTCAAGGAAATGGTGAAACAAGGTGCCTTCGACATGGTGCTTTACATCCCACCAACGCAACTCAACATTCCTTCGAACGCGGTCTTATACAGCCTCAACCAAGTACCGCTTGCCACTGACGAATACATACGTGGCGTGATGAAGAAAGAAATCGAAGAGCAGAAACTACTAGCTTCTGGCGTCGATCCAGATGTTGTGGATGCAGCAAAGACCGACATCAACCTATCCGTCATACGGATGGATGAGGAAGGTGGTGAGAAAGAGACCTTTACGGAAGTCCAGTTCATCCTCGGGATGGTATTAGCCATACTCATCTACATGTTTATCCTCATGTTTGGCGGACAAGTGATGCAAGGCGTCGCAGAAGAAAAGAACAGCCGCATCATCGAAGTCATTGTGAGCAGTGTGAAGCCATTCCAACTAATGATGGGCAAAATCATCGGTGTCTCGCTAGTCGCTCTCACCCAATTCCTCATGTGGATAGTGCTCACGGGCACGATATACATTGGATTCAGCGCCGCTGTTGGCATCAGCAATCCTGAAGCCATCACGGCAGGCACCGTAATGGCCCAAGACGTCTCAAACGCCAACATCATGAGCAACGAAACCGTGCAAAACATCGTGCAAATCGCCAATTCCATCGACTTCGGCACCATCATCGGATGCTTCATCGTGTTCTTCATTTTGGGTTACCTGCTCTATGCCACCATGTATGCTGCCGTTGGTTCATTGGTTGACAACAACACTGATTCGCAACAATTTACATTACCCATAACCGTTCCGTTGATTATTTCAATGATTTCAGCCATATACATCGTCAATGTACCAGACGGGCCATTGGCCATATGGCTTTCAATGATACCTTTCACCTCCCCTGTCGTCATGATGGTAAGAATCCCGTTTGGCGTGCCTATCATCCAGATTGTGGCATCGGTAGCCATTCTCATCACCACCTTCGTGTTAATGACCTGGTTGGCAGCAAAAATATACCGTACCGGAATTCTAATGTACGGCAAAAAACTTTCATACAAGGAAATATTCAAGTGGATAAGATACAAATAATTGAAATTCTGTAATTTAGAATCACAAATAGCAGATATTTCTCTTTTCATCAAAAAAAGCTATAAAAGTATTTTTGGGAATTGAAAAGAAAAAATCCTATTTTTGCAGACTCTAAATTGAGTGAAAAAGGCAAAGAAATAATTATATCTAATTAAAAGTCAAATAATTAAATCAGTTTTTACAATGCAAAACAAAGGAGCAATCAGAGCGTTAGCCATTATCTTCGGATTGGTGTTCCTCTACCAGCTTTCGTTCACTGCGGTGACCAAAGTTCAAGAGAAGAAAGCCGTCAAGTATGCCGAAGCCGAGGCTAGCAAACTTGCAATTGACAACGAGTCAGAGTTGAAAGCCGTCAAAGAGGCAAAAGAAAACTACTATCTCGACTCAATCAGCAACGTGAATGTGTACAATCTCTTATTCAAGAAGTACACCTACCGTGACGCAAAAGAAAATGAAATCAACTTGGGCCTTGACCTGAAAGGTGGTATGAACGTCACCTTGGAAGTCTCGGTGAAAGACATCGTCAACGCTTTGTCGGGTCATTCACAAGATCCCACCTTCTTGGCTGCCATGGAAAAGGCGACTATCGGCTTGGAAAAGAGCGAAGGCGACTTCGTCAGTCTGTTTGGTAAAGCCTTCGAAGAAATCGACCCTAACGCCAGCCTTGCCTCCATCTTCTTGTATGAATTCAAGGACAAAGGTATCACAGTCAACTCAAGCAACGACGAAGTGCTGAAGGTTTTGAAGGAAGAAAGCGACGATGCTATCGACCGTTCATATCAAATCCTCAGAACTCGTATCGACCGTTTCGGTGTTGCCCAGCCAAACATCCAAAAGATGGAAGGTACGGGCCGTATCTTGGTTGAACTTCCTGGTATTAAAGATCCTAAGCGTGTTCGCAAACTCCTCCAAGGCACTGCCCAGTTGGAATTTTGGGAGACCTACAACTTTGCTGAACTCAATCAATATTTCGATGAAGCCAATGCTCAATTGGCCCAGACCAGCAAAGCCAAAGACGCTTTAGAAGCTGAAACTATTGAAGAAGTTGAAACCGAAGCCACTGAAGAAGTCACAGAGACCGAAGGCGAAGAAATCGCAGCTGCCGAAGAAGGCGAAAACGTGGAATTGGCTGAAGCTGACAGCACTGCCAACACCGACCTTCTCGAACAACTTGGCGAGGAAAGCGAAGAAGAACTTTCAGAAGACGAACAACTGGCCAAGGCTAGAACTGAAAATCCTCTCTATGCATTACTGCAACCTTCATACTATCAAGACGGTCCTGGCAGAACTGCTTGCGTTGGTATCGCACAAGTGAAAGATACTGCTAACATCAACCGCATGCTTGCTGAGACCAGCAACCTCTTCCCACGCAACCTCAAACTCGCCTGGACGGTGAAACCCGAAACCAACGGCGAAATTGAATATCTTGAACTCGTGGCACTGAAGATGTCTCGCGACAACAAGTGCGCCCTTGGCGGTGAAGTCATCACTGATGCACGCCAAGACTATGGCCAAAGCAACCAAGTGGAAGTCACCATCCAAATGAATGCTACCGGTGCCAATGCATGGCGTCGTCTCACAGGTGACAATGTCGGTCGTCAAGTCGCTATCGTCCTTGACGGATATGTTTACAGCTACCCTGTTGTCAACGACGAAATCCCGAATGGCCGTTCATCCATTTCGGGCGGTAACATGAGCATTGAAGAAGCACAAGACTTGGCCAACATCCTGAAGGCTGGTAAGTTGCCTGCACAAGCACGTATCCTTGAAGAACAAGTTGTCGGTCCTTCACTCGGTAAGGAAGCCGTCCAAAAGGGTATGTGGTCAATGGTGTTCGCATTCGTTCTCGTGCTGCTTTACATGGTGTTCTTCTACAAGAAGGCTGGTACCGTTGCCGATATCGCCTTGTTGGTGAACGTGTTCTTCCTGTTCGGTACTTTGGCTTGCCTCGGTTCGGTTCTTACCTTGCCTGGTATCGCCGGTATCGTACTTACCTTGGGTATGGCCGTTGACTCGAACGTGATTATCTTCGAACGTATCAAGGAAGAAGTCAAAGCTGGTAAGGGCATCAAGCTTGCTATCGCTGATGGTTACAAGAACGCTTACTCCGCCATTATCGACGGTAACGTCACCACCTTGATTACCGGTGTCATCCTTATCATCTTGGGTACTGGTCCTGTCCACAGCTTCGCTGTCACCCTCTGCATCGGTATCCTTACCTCATTGGCAACTTCAATCTTCATTTCTAGATTGATATTCGAACGCATGCTTGCCAAGGAAAAGGAAATCAGCTTCAGCACTAACTTCACTCGCAACTTCTTGCAAGACAAGCACTACGAATTCATCGGTTTCCGCAAGACCTCATTCATCATCTGCATCGTGTTCGTCGTCATCAGCCTTGGCTCACTCGCTATCAGACAACTGAACCTCGGTATCGACTTCACTGGTGGTCGCAACTACGTTGTCCAATTCGACAACTCCAACATTAAGGTTGAAGACGTCCGCGAAGCTTTGAGCGACGTCAACGTCGATAAGACTGCTATTCACCAAGCCCTCGAAATGAGAGAAGACCAAGAAGTTGAAGACTGGACCACTCCAGAAGTTAAGACTTACGGTACCAATGGTCAAGTGAAGATCACGACCAAGTTCTTGATCAAGAACGACAATCCTGCCGTTGACTCTGTCATCCAAGTCATCATGTATGACAACTTGAAGGGCCTCTATGGTCAAGACCTCAGCATGAGCCAATTCTCGTCAGAAGACGAAACCGTTGGTATCCTGAGTACTCAGAAAGTTGGTGCTACCATCGCTAGCGACGTTACCCGCAAGTCAATCATCGCCATCATCGTGGCTTTGGCTCTGATGTTCGTTTACATCGCCATCCGTTTCCGCAAATGGCAATATGGTGTGGCTTCCATCATGGCTTTGGCACAAGATACCATCATCGTGTTGGGTATGTACTCGTTGTTCTACAACGTGTTGCCTTTCACCATGGAAGTCGACCAATCATTCATCGCTGCTGTGCTGACCGTTATCGGTTACTCCATCAACGCTACTGTGGTTATCTTCGACCGCATCCGTGAGAACGTCACCAACCACCCAAAGAGAACTTGGAAGGAAAACATGACCGACGCCGTCAACAGCACTTTGACCCGTTCGTTCAACACCTCAGGTTCTACCCTCGTTGTGTTGCTCGCTATCTTCATCTTCGGTGGCGACACCATCCGCGGCTTCATCTTCGCCCTGTTGGTCGGTGTGTTAGCCGGTACATTCTCCTCAGTGTTCTTGTCATCCCCATTTGCCTACGTTTTGATGAAAGGCAACAAGAAAGACAACGACACTGCCGAACTCAGCGAAAAGAAATAAATTTATTCATATTTAACCTTCTAAACGCTTGCAAGAATCCCGCTGGAAACGGCGGGATTCTTTTTTATGTCAACTTTTCAAGAAAGACCTTATCATTTCGGTATTTGTTGTATCTTTGTCGTTTCGTTACAGGCGCAATAAAAAGTGCCACACAACGTTCTCAAACAAGAATTTTGACCTATGAAAAGATACACATTCATCATCCTGTCGGCTCTGTTTCTCTTCCTAAGCACCGACCTTTATGCCCAAAGAAGAAACTATGCCAAAAACGCAGATTTGGCTTTTGGACGCAAACAATACACCGAAGCCGTTGACCGTTATAAGAAGGCCTATCGTAAAACACGCCGCAATAAAGACGAACGTAACCGCATCACATTCCAGATGGCAGAATGCTATCGTCTTATCGGTTTGACCAAACGTGCTGAGCCCTACTACAAGCGTGTCATAAAAACCGATTTCGTGAACACACATCCTGAAGTTTATCTTTATGCTGCCGAAACCTATAAGACGAACGAGAAATACAAGGATGCCATAAATTGCTACGAATCATACATCGAGAAAGTGCCTGATGACCCAAGAGGCCAATTAGGACTTGAGTCGACATCGCTCATTACAGAATGGCTTGAAAACCCTTCGAAATACGAGCTCACACCATTGAAAAAGATTAACTCAACCAAAGACTCTGACTTTGGGGCATGTTGGACTAGTAACAACTATAACGAAATCATCTTCACCTCTACTCGCGACGCTTCCACTGGTAAAGAAAAAGATGGCATTACTGGACAAGAATTTGCCGACTTCTTTACCTCAAAACAAGACCGCAAAGGAGAATGGAGCACTCCCGTGTTAGCCGACGAAAGCGAAAACGTGAACACTTCCGCTAGCGAGGGTTCTCCTTTTATGAACTCGAAATACACAAAAATGTACTTCACACGCTGCCAAAATGGCGCGCACCGCAAGAACGGATGTCAAATCATGGTCGCTTCGAAGAGTGGCGGAACCTTCTCGAGTGCCAGACCCGTCGAGATTGCTGGTGTCGATACTTTGGATATCGTAGGGCACCCTACCCTCTCATCCGATGAGCTCATCATATATTTCGCCGCTGAACGCACCGGTGGATTTGGAGGAAAGGATATTTGGGTAGCCATGCGCGACAACACTACCGAGGGTTTCAAGCGTCCCTTCAACCTTGGCGAAAAAGTCAATACCGCTGGCGACGAAATGTTCCCATTCTTGCGCTATGACACCACTTTGTACTTCTCGTCAAACGGTCATGGTGGCATGGGCGGTTTGGACGTGTTCGTCACTTCAATGGACACCTCTGGCCAATGGGGCACGCCACGCAACCTGAAATCACCCATCAACTCGATTGGCGACGACTTCGCCATCATGTTCCACCCCACTGAAGAAAGAGGTTTCGTCTCCTCTAACCGTGGTAACAGCAGAGCTTTGGATAATATTTACTATTTCGAAGAACCTCCCGTATTGTTCACCTTCTCGGGCACTGTCAAAGACAGCAAGACCAAACAATTTGTCAACAACGCTACCGTAAGGCTTGTCGGCACCGATGGTTCCAGCATAATGACACGCACCAACGACAAAGGCTATTTCAATTTCAGCGATAGCCAAATCAGCAAAAACACGACATACGACATCACCGTTGACAAAGATAACTACTTCACCTTCAACGCACAAGAAACCACAATAGGACTAGAATTCAGCAAGGACTTCGAAAAAGAGTTCTTCATCGAACCTATTCCACAAGAGCCTATCATGTTGCCCGACATCCTTTACGATTTGGGCAAATGGGACCTTAAGCCACAATTTGAAGACTCACTGCAAGGCCTAATCGAGACTTTGCAAGTCAACCCAACCATCACAATCGAATTAGCTTCGCACACCGATGCTCGTGACACCGAGGAACGCAACGACATCCTCTCGCAAAAACGTGCCCAAAGTGTTGTTGACTATCTCATTATCCGCGGCATTGACCCACTGCGTCTGAAAGCAAAGGGCTACGGCGAAAGAGTGCCACGCACTTTGGCAAAAGACATCACCGTGAAGGGTTATACCTTCAAGGCTGGCACACGTCTTACAGAAGACTTTATCAACAAGTTGCCAAGCACAGAAGTGAAGGAAGCCGCTCACCAGATGAACCGTCGTACCGAATTCCGTATCCTCAGCAAGGACTACGTACCTCGCACCACCATCGACGAAGGCGGAACCGTTAACATCGCCATCAATCCTGAAGACGAAAACGATGTGACGTTCAGCCTTAATAAGGCCGGTTACTTCGTATTCTATGCCAACGTTGATGGCTATAGAGAGTCATTCACCTACAGCCAGAATGCTGACTTCCTCATCTCTGAAGCTCGTGCATTGAAACTTCTCACCGATGGTCGTCTCACTGCCGATGACTTCAAGGGCGATACCGAAAAGATATTGGGCACAGGCACCATTGCCGATGGCGCTATCATCGTAGTAAAGGAAATCAGATTTGCCGGTCACTCGCTCTATAACGTAGAATGTAAGGTCGTCAAGAAAATGGTTGAAGACTGGGTCATCGGTCAAAAGACCATGAAACAGATGGGCAACTACGAATTCAATACTAAAGAAAAGAAACTTATATTTAAATAATGGACAATCAACGCTATAGCTTAAGAGGCGTTTCCGCCGAAAAGGAAGACATCCACAATGCCATCAAAAACCTTGACAAAGGCTTGTATCCCAATGCTTTCTGCAAGATAATCCCCGACATTTTAGGGAACGATCCAGCATATTGCAACATCATGCATGCCGATGGAGCCGGAACCAAGTCATCGTTAGCCTATCTTTATTGGAAAGAGACCGGCGACATGAGCGTTTGGGAAGGCGTGGCACAAGATGCCGTCGTAATGAACACCGACGATTTGATTTGCGTTGGTGCCACCGACAACATGCTGCTTTCATCCACCATCGGACGCAACAAGAACCTCATTCCTGGCGAAGTGATTTCCGCCCTCATCAACGGCACGGAACATTTTCTCGATAAACTTCGCAATTTGGGCATCGGCATCTACCTCACAGGCGGCGAAACTGCCGATGTGGGCGACCTCGTCCGCACCGTCATTGTTGACAGCACCGTCACTGCCCGCATCAAGCGCGACGAAGTGATTGAGACCAACATCCGCCCTGGAGATTGCATCGTAGCCTTCTCTTCTGCAGGACAAGCTACCTACGAAGACAGCTACAACGGTGGCATGGGTAGCAACGGCCTTACTTCTGCTCGCCACGATGTATTGAACCATTATTTGGCAGAGAAATACGCTGAAAGCTACGACCACGGCATTCCGGAAGACCTCATCTATTCAGGTCCACACAAGCTCACCGATCCTACTGAAATTGAAGGCGTCGATGTGGGCAAGATGATCCTCTCTCCTACCAGAACCTACGCACCAATGATTGTCCCAATCCTGAAAGAATACCGCAAGCAGATTCACGGCATCATCCATTGCAGCGGCGGCGCACAGACCAAAGTGCTACATTTCGTTGACAAACTGCACATCGTGAAAGACAACATGATGGAATTGCCACCTTTGTTCCGCATGATTCAAGAAGCATCGGGCACCGACTGGCACGAAATGTACAAGGTCTTCAACATGGGACAACGCCTCGAAATCTACACCAATGAAAAGGCCGCCATGGGCATGATAGAAATCGCTAAGCAATTCAACATCGAAAGCCAAATCATTGGCCATGTGGAGGCATCAGACAGGAAACAATTGACTATCAAGAGCAAATACGGAATATTTGAATATTGATGGACATCACCGAAAAACTTGAGACGATAAAACACCGCTGGGAGGAAATGGGCGAACAACTCGCCGACCCTGCCATTGCGGGCGACATGAAGCGTTTCGTGAAGCTCAACAAGGATTATAAAGACTTGGAGCCTATCGTCAAGGCTTTCAACGAATACAAGCTGTTGAAAGCCAATGTCGAAGAAGCACGAGAAATTCTTGCCACCGAAAAAGACGAAGAAATGCGCAAGATGGCCGTTGAGGAAATCGAAACGGCTCAAGCCCGCATTGACGTTCTGGAGCAAGACATCCGCGTCATGATGATTCCTAAAGACCCGCAAGACAGCAAAAACGCCATCATGGAAATCCGTGCCGGCACTGGCGGCGACGAAGCTTGCCTCTTCGCCGGTGACCTTTTCAGGATGTACACCAAATATTGCGAAGCCAAAGGCTGGAAAGTTGAAGTCACTTCCGTCAGCGAAGGTGCCAGCGGTGGTTACAAGGAAATCGATTTCAACGTGACGGGCAACGGCGTTTATGGCATCCTGAAGTTCGAATCGGGCGTTCACCGCGTGCAGCGCGTTCCAAAGACCGAAACCCAAGGTCGCATCCATACTTCGGCTGCATCAGTAGCGGTTTTGCCAGAAGCAGAGGAATTTGACGTGGAAATCAACGAAGGCGAAATCAAATGGGACACTTTCCGTTCGAGCGGCGCAGGCGGCCAAAACGTGAACAAAGTGGAATCAGGCGTGCGTTTGCGCTATGTCTGGAAAAACCCGAACACGGGCGAATCTGAGGAAATCCTGATAGAATGCACCGAGACCCGCGACCAACCCAAGAACAAGGAAAGAGCCTTGTCGCGGCTGCGCACACGCATCTACGACATGGAATACGAGAAATACATCAACGATATTTCCGCCAAGCGCAAGACCATGGTCTCGACAGGCGACCGCTCAGCCAAGATCCGCACTTACAACTATCCGCAAGGGCGTGTCACCGACCACCGCGTGGAAGGCTTGACCGTCTATAACCTCTCCGCAGTCATGGATGGCGACCTCAACGAGATTATCGAAAAGTTACAGATGGCAGAGAATGCCGAAAGATTGAAAGAAAACATTGAGAATTAAAAGAACATCATAATGAACAAACAACAACTTTTTGAGCAAATCAAGAAAAAGCAATCGTTTTTGTGCGTTGGTCTGGACACCGACATCAACAAGATTCCACAAGAACTGCACGCTTTAGAAGACCCTATTTTTGAGTTCAACAAACAGATTATCAACGAGACTGCGAAGTATGCAGTGGCCTACAAACCCAACACTGCCTTTTACGAAGTCTATGGTGCCAAAGGCTGGCTGAGCTTGGAGCGTACCATCCAATATATTCACAACAACTACCCTGACATCTTCGTCATCGCCGACGCCAAGCGTGGCGATATTGGCAATACTTCAG
Organism: Bacteroidales bacterium; assembly: GCA_045627065.1. Taxonomy (GTDB): domain Bacteria; phylum Bacteroidota; class Bacteroidia; order Bacteroidales; family F082; genus Limimorpha. The sequence continues at coordinate 41,693 of JAZQMX010000039.1, forward strand.
CCAACTACGCACGTGCCTTCTTCAACACGCTGAAAGCCGATGCCCTCACCGTCGCGCCTTACATGGGCAAAGACTCGGTAGAGCCTTTCCTCAACTTTGAGGACAAATGGGTGGTCTTGTTAGCCCTTACTTCAAACAAAGGCTCACAAGACTTCCAATACCTCAATGTTGGCGAGCAGATGTTACACCAACAAGTGCTGAAGACTGCCACCACATGGGCTACTTCCGAACAGATGATGTTTGTGGTGGGCGCTACCCATCCTGAAGAACTTGGCGAAATCCGCAAGATGTTGCCTGACTATTTCTTCCTCGTTCCTGGCGTTGGCGCGCAAGGTGGCGACTTGCAAGCCGTAGCCAAAAACGGATTGAATAAAGAATGTGGCCTGTTGGTGAATTCATCGAGAGGTATCATATACGCATCCAACGGTAGCGACTTTGCCCTCCGTGCTGGTGAAGAAGCACACAAGCTTCAGTCACAGATGGCAGAGCAGCTGAAAGAAAAAGGCATCATCTAATTTCAATTCAGTTATGCACAAACAAAAAAAGCCGCCATTTGGCGGCTTTTTTATTGTGTATCAGTGTCGTTCTATTAACGGACCACTGAGAAGTTTCTGACAACCATTTCACCGCTCTGAGCATAGATGCGGACGAAATAGATACCATTGCACAAAGCGCTAGTGCTGATAGCAGCACTGCCATTCACTTCTTCAGTGATGACGCATTGACCCATGGCATTGTAGATTTCAACCTTATTCATGCCTTCGCCAACGAGATTCAGCACTTCTGAAGTTGGGTTAGGATAGAGTTTCAGGCTGCTTTCAAGTTCATTGACGCCTTCAGTCCAAGTGGCGAAAGTCATAGGAGCACCATAATAGGTCTCGCCACCAACCACTGCATAAGCCTTAACTGTATATATGCTCGAAGCTTCAAGGTTATTGACTGAAGCAAGGATGTCCTTGAATTCGTTAATGATACCAACAACAGTTTGCATTTCTCCGCCTTCCTTCTGATATTGGAAGCCGACTTCATCAGGATAACCATCGTAGTCGAGAGAGCTAACGAAATTAGCATCGGTGTAGTTCAGGACTTCAACTTCGGTTTCACCAACTTGAACTTGGTTAGCACCCTTCACTGACAGCAGGATTGTAGCTTCTTCGCCGAATTCGCCATCATCTTCATCACCGAAAATAGCATTGTTATTGGAATCATAAAGGACGAAGTAGCCGTGTCCGTATGAGCAGCAGATACCATTGCCAATATTGTCGTAGATGGAGAACTTAACGCATTCGTTTGCAGGCACTGTGAAGTTTTCAATGTGAAGTTGAGTAGAAGTGCCACCAGCGAGCATTGCGTAAGGACCACCAGAAGCAATGACAGAACCATCAGAAGCAGTAGCTTCCCAAGTAATCTGGTTACCAAACTTATCTTGCATGAGTTCAAGTTTCAGTTCTTCTTCTGTACCTTCAATGTTAAGGTCTGCCCATTCCATGCAGTTGACAGAAGCCGTTCTATTGAATTCATAATCTTGACCATTAGCCTGGGTAATTCTCACCTCAATATTATGGCTTCCAAATGGAACTTCAACAGGAATTTCAACAGTGGTGATGCCATATTGAGCGAGTTCGCCTTCCCAGTTGATAGTAGTGGTTTGGCCTTCGACTTCAGCTTCGAAAGTCATCGAGGTCAAAGTTTCAGTACCACCATTTTGGATCTTTGCTTCAACGATCTTGGTGTGGGTACAGGTGGTACCAGCTTGTTGGCTAACGTTCTTGATGAAAGGATAGATAGGTTCGTCGGAACCTTGAACCATATCCAGCTCAGCTGCGGTCAGCACTGGGCGGGTTGGAGTGCCTTGGTAACGTTCGGTCACCCAAGCAAGGAACGAAATGTTTTCAAGATCAACATCAACACCATTTGGAGAGCCAATCACTTCAGGGATCTCATAGGTGTAAGTACGGGTAATCAAAGTACCTTGTGTGGTTGGAGAAATAGGATCGCCCCAAGCGCTGTTGGTGTTCACGACATCACGGAAAATGTGCATGTGGCAATATTGGCTGCCGACCCATTGCGATGGGTTGTAGTTGCCGTAGTCAGCCTGTGAACCAAGGATACTGTCTTGAAGCATGGCAACGGTCAGATAGTTTTCATTGACTGAGCTGTTACCAGTGTAATAAACTTCAACAGTGATAGTAGCCAAACGTGAGGCAGGATTCACGACGACCATACCACCGATGTTGCATTCAGAAGCCTGGCCCATTTGATTGACGGCAAGACCTCTCCACTGACCTCTATCTTGGCAAGTAGCTGAATTACGGTTGACATTGCCAGTAGGATAACCGCTGATGCTAAAACCAGAAGCGATGGCAGCACCATCAGTAGTGTTCAAGTTAGGATAACTTGTTGGAGCATAACCTCCTGTGTGGACGTTGATAGCCCAGAATCTGCCAGGAAATTCTGCCATGATTTCGTTACCAATTCTATGACCATCAGTGCAATAGCCACAGTTACGACCCGTAAACTCTTCAAGGATGACATTGCGGTTGGCGGGTTCTGTTGAAACATACTGCTGGGCCTTCAGCGAGAAGGTAATTGCCAGCACAGCCATTAAGGCAAGGGTAAATTTCTTCATAGTGTAAAAATTTAAGATTAAACTTCTATTTGAGGCTACAAAAATACACATTAATAAAAAATGCGCCTCATAGAGACGCATTTTTTTGAAAGTTTTTTTGCTGAACGCAATTTATATGCCTTCAACGATGGTAATCCAACCGAATTCATCGGGTTCGGTACCATATTGGATGCCACGGAGTTTGTTGTAGAGCTTCAGGCTCCAAGGACCTGGTTTGCCGTCGCCAAATTGGTATGACTTGCCTGTTTCTGGGTCGTCGATACGTGAAATTGGGCTGATGACGGCTGCGGTACCGCATGCGCCTGCTTCTTCGAAGGTTTCCAGTTCTTCTTCAGCGATAGGACGACGTTCGACCTTCATGCCGATGCTTTCAGCGATTTGCATCAAGCTCTTGTTGGTGATAGAAGGAAGAATCGAAGTTGACTGAGGAGTGATGTAGGTGTTATCCTTCACACCGAAGAAGTTAGCAGCGCCAGCTTCGTCGATATATTTCTTTTCCTTAGCGTCAAGATAGAACTCGCAGGCATATTGGCCACCATGGCAAGCTTCAACGTGAGCACGCATAGAAGCAGCGTAGTTGCCACCGACCTTGTAGATACCAGTGCCGAGAGGAGCCGAACGGTCGTACTTACGGGTAATGACGTAAGGGTTAGCCATGAAACCGCCCTTGAAGTAAGGACCAACTGGGGTCACGAACACCACGAAGAGGTATTCGTTAGCTGGCTTCACACCCACTTGAGCGCCCATACCGATGAGCAATGGACGGATGTACAACGAAGCGCCAGTTTCATATGGAGGAATGAATTCAGCGTTGAGTTTCACAACCTTTATGATAGCTTCTTCGAACTTCTCCATAGGCAGTTTAGCCATCATGATGCCGTCGCAAGAGCTTTGCAGGCGCTTGCCGTTTTCGTCCATGCGGAAGATACGCACTTTGCCGTCCTTGCCGCGGAAAGCCTTCATGCCTTCGAAAGCTTCTTGACCATAGTGCAAGCATGTAGCAGCCATGTGGATGTTGATGGTGGTTTCGGAGCTCACTTCGAGTTCACCCCATTCGCCGTTGCGGAAATAGCAACGGACATTGTAATTCGTTGGATAGTAACCAAATGTAAGGTTTGCCCAATCAATGTTTTGCATAATTTCTATTTTTTAGTTGTTAAATTGTTTCGTTTGCGAAAAGTCCACGAAATTACGAAATAATTCGATACGTTAGACCTTTTTGTCAAGAATAATTTCCTCCTCGAAGGAGATCATACGAGCATCAATGTCTCAAATTCACGAACAAGTGCTTCCAAAGATAATGTTCTTCGATGCCGTATTGTTCAAGTAAAGAATTGATTTGCTTTGAGATAGCAGCCTTATCAACTGGTACGTCACTTTTGCGGCCAACAAGGAGCACATTCTTTGGCGTATTCTCAATCTCAATGAATTCCATCACTTGTGTCTTGTATCCACAATATTCAAGGACCAACGCACGAACGGCATCGGTAATCATAACCGCTTGACGTTCAAGGAAAATGCCAAAGCGAGTAATCGAATCGGTCTTGCCCGATTTTTCCATTTCCTGACGGATCTGCTTATGGCAACACGGAGCGCAAATGATCAACTTTGCATTGTTTCTAATTCCTTTCAAGATAGCATCATCGGTGGCCGTATTGCAGGCATGAAGCGCGATGAGAACGTCAAGTTTGCCAGGTTTGTAATCCTCAATAGAACTCTCTATAAACTTAAAGTTCCTCAAACCACATTTCTCAATTATATCATTGATTTTCAGCACTAAATCAGGACGGATTTCAATGCCTTCCATCACGATCTTCTTATCGTATCTCGATGTCAGATATTCATAAAGGGCAAAAGTGAGGTAACCTTTTCCGGCACCCATGTCGGCGATGTGAATCTCGTCGTCGAACTTCACGTTTTTCATCACGCCATCGACAATCTCAACATATTTGCAAATCTGCTTGTATTTGTGTTGCATGTCGGCCAGCACCTTCCCTTCGCGAGTCGTGAGTCCCAACATGAACCACCATGGATTAGCCGGATTGATGAGACGTTGCTTCTGCTTATCGTGTTCAAGGTTTTGCTCACGGCATTCCTGCACACGCTTCGTTTGGATGACAGCCTTGCTTTTGGCGCTCACCAAAAGGGTGACATCTTCATTCACTGTGAAAAGAACAGCGTTAAAGAATCTTTGAGGCAGCATTTCATTCAACAGGCCTAGCATTTGCGTTGCATCGTAGTTCTTCACTTCGTCACGACACTCATAATGATAAGTAAACGCAAAAAGGCGCACACCTTTTATCAATACGGGCTTCACATAAATGTTGCGCAAATCGTCGTTCTTTTGCGCAGGCTTGCTCAGCGTCATCTTCACCAAAGTATTGTCATTCAATGCTTCAGCGATGAGATTCAAGTATTTTTCGATATTGTTGTCCATTGTGAAAACGAAAATGCAAAGGTAGAAAATATTATCGACGCGTTATTTCTTCGTCAGCCAATCCAAGCCAAAGTTATAGAACACCATAGTGTAGCCAAGGCTATCAACTTGTTTTTCTTCCACATACATACCAATTGTGCCATCGGGCAATACGCAGAGCGACGAATAAGCGGAATAGTTTGGCACCACGCAACGGCTTTCAGGCCAAGCAAGACCTTCATCGTGACTGACGAAAACGGTTACGCTATCGCGGCTGTCGCCAAAAGGAACGGAATGTAGCAAGCAATTCTCATCGCCAAACTGATAGCGGATGATATCGCCATTGCAGGCTGGAGCCTTAATATCGTTCCAAGTGGAGACTTCCGGTTGCCATGTTTCGCCACCATCCTCTGAGATGTTGTACCAGCGATTTCCGTCATGGCGAATACTCATCAAGATACGTCCATCGCTGAGTTCCACCACTTTAGCTTCATCGCCACCAACCGAGGCACGTTGCGAAAGATTCCACGTCTGCCCGTTATCGTCAGAATAAAAGACATAGTTGTTCAGCTGCCACGCTTCCGTTTCGCGGATGGCGGCTACAAACATGATGCGGCCTGTCGATGTCAATAGTCCATTGCCTGAGCCGAAAAAAGAGGCTCGCCATGTTTGACGGACTGAATCGGCACATCCGGCACCAAAAATCAACGCGGTGACATCTTCGGGTTCGGTCCAAGTGAGGCCGTTATCATAACTGCGGGCGATATAGGAACGGTTCGAGTTTTCAGGAGCAGAAGCCCACAAGCCCTTTCCGCCTACGAAAGCCGCCATCAAGCCGCCTTCGTCGTTGGTTTGCACCAAAGCGCAATCGCCAAAACCTTGTTCAAAACCAGCGCCTTGCGCCAAAACGATTGGCTCGCTCCATGTGCGTCCGCCATCGGTGCTGCGGTTGATGAGGATATCGATGTCTTCGGGCAAATCTCCTTCGTTGTTTTTCCGCTTGTCGGTGGCAATCACTAAAGAACCATCTTTGGCCGTAATGATAGCTGGAATGCGGTAGTTCTTGGAATCGTAATCGCCTGGATGATAGATTTCTGTACGGAAAACAGTGTCAAACGATTGAGTTTTCTCCAACGGCTGGTTTGGCTCATTGCACGAAACAAGCATCGTCAGCAAGGCAAATAAAGGAAAGTACAAATTTCTCATTGCAATTCAATTTTTGAGTTGCAATAATAAGAAAAAATGCAACACGAGAAACTATTTACGGAAAACCGTCTCTGCCGAGGCCACCGATGCTGCGTAGAACCAACCCACGGCTTTTCCCTCAGGTTGGATGTTGGTAATGAGGTTGGTAGGCGCGCCCATCATAGGATTACTTCCCAAGGATGAGCTGAGGCTATACACATAATACATGAAATCCAACGGGACGCTGTAAAGGTCGGCACGGATGCGGTCGCCATCGCGCAACTTCGACTTCATGAAATAATGAATCGGGATTTCCTTGTTTTGCAGCAACATTTCTGGCCCGTTGACATAGTAGCCAGCATAACCACCTTGCGGAATCAACATGCGCTGTGTCAGAGTGTCGGTCAAAAGCGTATCATTTTTCCAAATCATCGGCATATAAGTGATGGAAGGATCCGGAAGACTCTGCAAATATGGATACAGCCATTCGATGGTATCGCCGAATATCACCGAAGGAATAGTATCGTCGAAGCCGTTATAGGGCTTAATGGCAATTGAATCAATGACATCCACATTGTCTTTCATAAAGCTCTCGGCAAAGAGATGAACGAATCCGTCTTCTTCGGTTTCGTCAGGCACATCCACCATGAGACGATACAAAGTATTTCTATTTCCCGCTGCCATTTCAGAAAAATAATGTCCAATCGAGTCGACATCTTCATAGAAGTGAATCGTGTCGATGCCATTAGTAACACTGACTTTGGCTCCGTGGACCATTTTGATGTCGCCACTGTTATAGAAATCAGCGGTATAACTCAGAATCACTTCGTGCTGTTTCATCTGATCGGTAAACGAGCCTTCTACCACAATCATAGGTGCGCCTTCTTCCAAATCGATGACAACATCTTCGGTGCAAGCGAAACACCAAAGTAAAGGAATCAGTAACAATATCTTATTCAACTTTTTCATGGCAATCAGAATTTGAAGTTATAAGAGATAGATGGCACAGCCGAGAACAAATACATTCTCTTTGTAGCGATACCGCCATCAGGATTCTGCTCAAAGGTAATGGCCCACGTGTTATGATGGGCGTATGCGTTATACACCGAGACATTCAGCTCACTTTCCCACTTTTTCCACTTCGGATTACCGAGTTTGAATGTGGCCGAAATGTCCATTCGGTGATACGAAGGATAACGGCTTTCGTTGCGATGGCCATTATAGATGGCGTAAGTGACACCGCCAACCGTACATTGTCCGTATGGGAAAGTCACCGGCTGACCTGTGTTATAAATCCAGTTGGCAGCCACACTGATGCGAGGTGTGAAATCGTAATTGGCCACAAGAACGATGTTGTGCGGTCTATCGTAAGGCGAACGATATTCTTCTCCAAAATTGATGTCTTCAATGGTTCGTAAAGTCCTCGAATAGGTGTAAGAAACCCAACCCGTAAACTTGCCGACATTCTTCCTAACCAAAAATTCGACGCCGTATGAACGGCCTTTTCCACAGCGCAACTCACCATCAATAAGCAAATTGCCGTATGTCATTGCATTGTCCTTGAAGTCAATTACATTTTGGTAGTTCTTGTAATAAGCCTCCACCGAGGTCTCGATGGCATCGTTCTTGAAATTGCGGAAATAACCGAGGGCAAACTGGTCACATTTCTGTGCCTTGATGTTGGGACTGATCGGAAACCACACATCGAAAGGCAAACCGCCAGTGGCCGCCGAAGCCACTTGGGCATATTGCACCGTCCTCGAATAGGAAGCCTTTATCGACGAAGTCTCGTCAATACGATACATGGCCGCAAGACGCGGTTCGGGATGGATTTCAGTATGGAAGATCTCGCCTGAAGCATAATGCACCGTATCGGTCACATTGTGGTTATCATCGAACACAAAGAAGTCTTCCTCACCCATATTTTGGAAGCACGACAGACGCACACCCAAGCGGAACGAAAGACGCGGCGAAGGCGCATAATCGTGGGTGAAATAAAGGGCATGTTCAAGGCCTTTTCGGACGACATTTTCTGTCGAATCGACTTGCAGGTATTGCGACAAAGCACCTCCCCTATCAAACAACTGTCCTTGCTTATAGGCCTGAAAACCAGATACAACACCAAATTTCGAAGTATGTTTTTCATTCCACATCATGGCAAAATCGTAGGAAAGGTTGCCCGAGTTGGTTCCCGCCTTGATGGTGAAATCGTATGGGTCGAACCAGATGTCGATAGCGTAGTTGAAGTGCGAATAAGTTGCCGAAAGATTGGAAGTCAATCGGTTGGAGAAGATATGATTCCAACGGAGCGTAGCACTTGAATTGCCATAGCCTAGGCCAACCATATCTACCATCGAGAACTGGTCGTGACCGTGATAGGCCGAAACGAAAAGGCGGTTCTTTTCATTCAGTGTCTGCGTCACCTTCACGTTGAAATCGTTGAAATAGATATCAGAGCCTTTCAGGTCATCGCCCAAAAAAGGAATCACGAGACCAGCGTAAGTGGTGCGTGCCGAAGCTAAAACAGACGTCTTGCCATCAAACAATGGCGACTCGAGCATCAACCTACTGGTGACCAAGCCAAGACCACCTTGCATCGAGAATTTCTTGGGCATATCATCTTTCACCTGCACATCAAGTACTGATGACAAACGACCGCCATAATTGGCTGGGATATCACCCTTGTAGAGCGTGGCGTCCTTCACCACATCGTTGTTGAAAACCGAGAAGAAACCCAAGAAATGCGAAGCATTATAAATAGGTGCGTTGTCCAAAAGAATCAGGTTTTGGTCGGTGCCGCCACCGCGCACACTGAAGCCCGACGAGCCTTCGGAAGCCGCCTGAACGCCAGGCAGCAGCTGTATCGACTTAATGACATCCACCTCACCCATCAAGGCCGGGATTTTCTTAATGGTGCGCATGTCCAAAGTCTGCACGCTCATCGCCATCTTCGACACGTTGCGGTTGGCTTGCTCACTCGAAACCACCACCTCGGAGAGCATCTCCGTTTCGGGTTGCAGTTTCAGATTCAGAGTAGTCGGTTTGTTGCCTATCGTAACTTTCTTATCCTCAGCGCGAAAGCCCACATACGAGACATGGAGCACATGTTCACCTTTAGGCAGTTCAAGTTCGAAACGTCCTTTGGCATCGGTAGTCACACCCACTTTTAGTTTTTCAACATAAACCGACACCCCCACCAAACTCTCATTCGACGAAGCATCTTTCACGGTGCCCGACACTACGCCTTTCTGCTGGGCAAAAGCACAGCCTAGCGATGCAAACACAATGAGGATCAATATCAAACACTTTTTCATAATTCAAAATTAGAAGTGCAAAAATAAGACGAAATATGACAACAAAAGGTCATTTTTCACCAAAACGGCAAAAAACAATGCAAAATCCATGCCTTCTCTCCATCATTCCCTTTGCCGATAGCCCATCTTAGCCATTTTTTCCACTTCAAGCGTAGTTTGCCCGAATTCTTCAGTCACCTTTCCGTAAAGCAGATACACGCCGTCGCCCTGGAACGGATATGTCTTTAGCGACATCGGGAAATGCACAGTATCAAACACTTCGCCCGTACAATCCACAAAAGTGCCCATCGCCATCGGCTCGCCCTTGCAAGTGTGCACGTATTTTATCGTGACCAATTTACCTAACATCCGATAACGTTTGCCCACAAAATGAGGCATCTGCACCGACATCAGCTCGCCACGGAAATGTGTCTGCAACATATCAAACCATGTCAACGAAACGGGGAAACCATACAATTCGATTTCATCGTATGCGTTTTCCAAAGCATCGACCTTGAATTCAGGAAATTCAAAATGCTGATTTTCAAGTCGGAAAAGTGCTTCGCTTTGTTCTTTCTTGCCTTGGTTTTTGCAGAGATGCGCTTTCCAAAGCAGTTCCGCCTTACTCAGATGAGTGAAACCAAATGCGCCACCTCGAATAAGCAAAACCAACTGCTCCAAGCTGAACGGAACACGCGCCACGAAATCATCAAAGTCTGCAAAAGGCCCATTTGCAACACGCTCATTCACAAAACGTTCCACAAAATCTTGGTTAAGACCTTGCAAATGGACAAAGCCCATGAAAATCGTCTTTCCGTTCAGCGAGGTAAGATATTCACTCCGATTCACGCAAGGCAAATGCACCTTGGCACCCATCCGACGAGCTTCGTTCAAATAGAACCAAGTTGAATAGAAACCACCGAAATTGTTAATCACAGCCACCTGAAATTCAAGCGGATAGTGGCTTTTCAGATAAAGGCTTTGGTAACTCTCTACCGCATACGAAGCGGAATGCGCCTTCGAGAACGAATAACTCGCAAACGACTCGATTTGTCGCCAAATTTCCTGCACCAGCTCATCGGGATAGCCTTTGTCCCTGCAGTTGCCGAAAAAGCGTTTTTTCACTACTTCAAACTCCGACTTGTCGCGCATCTTGTGCCCCATCATGCGACGCAACACATCGGCCTCGGCCAAATCCAAGCCCGCAAAATAATGACCCACTTTGAGCACATCCTCTTGATAAATCATCACACCATAAGTTTCTTGAAGCAGTTCTTTCAGCACAGGATGCTTGTAATCAATGTTTTCCGGATGATGGAAACGTTGGATAAACTCACGCATCATACCCGACTTGGCCACACCTGGGCGAACGATGGAACTCGCCGCAACCAAAGTCTTATAATCAGAACAACGTAACTTGCGCAACAATCCTCGCATGGCCGGACTCTCAATGTAGAAGCAGCCACACGTCTCGGCTTTCAGCAGCTGGCGACGAATCAGTTCATCGTTCTTAAAGGCATTGATCTGATGGATATCAATATCAACGCCACGAATGCGTTTCACCATTTCCACCGCATCACGAATGTGGGCAATGCCACGCTGGCTAAGAATGTCGATTTTCTCAAATCCAAGTTTATCAGCCGAATACATATCAAACTGCGTCGTTGGAAAACCCTTTGGAGGCAAATCCAAGGCTGCAAAATCGGTAATCGGATTCTCGGTTATCAACACACCGCCCGCATGGATAGAACGCTGCCGCGGAAAATCGCGGATGCGCTCAGCGGCAGAAAGAATGCAACGTCCAACCTCATTTTGTTGGGCAAAAGCGACGGGGTTCTTTTCCATCTGGTCGATTTCGCCTTTGGGCAAGCCATGCACCTTACCCAACTCGCGCACCAGCGAATCTTGCTGGAAAGTGACCGTCGCGCCCAAAAGCGCCACATGGTCAGCACCATACCTATTGAATAAATAGGCTATGATTTGGTCACGCTCACGCCACGAAAAATCCAAGTCGAAATCGGGTGGACTTGTCCGTTTGGGATTCAAGAAACGTTCGAAATACAAATCGAGTTCAATAGGATCTACATCGGTGATTCTCAAACAGTAAGCCACCACGCTATTGGCTCCGCTACCACGTCCGACATGATAGAAGCCTTGCGACATGGCATAGCGCACGATATCCCAAGCGATGAGAAAATAGGCGCAGAAGCCCATCTTTTCGATAATCGCCAATTCCTTTTCAATTCGGCGATAAGCCTCCTTGTTGGCGACACCATAACGATAAAACATGCCATCGAAGGCCAGCTTGCGCAACAACTCGCCATCATCGAAGGCGTTGCCCGTAAACGTGCGCTTGTTTTTCACGCTGCCATCCATCGCGATTTCGCAATTTTCCAACAGACGCTCCGCATTTTCAAAAAGTTGCGAATAAAGCGCGAAAGAAGTCATGAGTCTTTCCTTGGACAAGAAAATCTCATCAGGCAAAGCACACGATTCTGGCGCAAGACGCGAGATGAGCACGTTTTCGTCAATCGCACGCAGATTTTGGTGAATCGTAAAATCGGATTCGTCAGCAAAAGTAACGGGTTGCATCGCCACCATCTTCTCAAACGACTGACAATTATAGAGTTTCGTGATTTGCGACAAGCGCACACCGAGGAATTCGTTGCCGCGCAACAAAGCAGCTTTCCGTTGTCCGAAAGGATAAACCACAAAGACATTTTCCCATTCGGGTGCCGTTTCAGGATAAGGTTGCTTGGCGAGATTATGTTGGGTAAGAAAGCGATTCAATTCGGCATAGCCCGCATTGTTTTTCGCCAAGGCCACATAAAGCAATTCATTGCCGTTACGAAATTCCACACCCGCCACCGGACGAAGGCCTTGTTTTTGGCATTCAAACACATAATCAGCCACGCCCATGGTCGTGTTGATGTCGGTCAAAGGCAAGGTTGAATAACCCAGCGCGATGGCCTTTTCGACCAGGGTTTCTATCGGCATCGTGCCGTAGCAGAGGCTGTTATATGAATGAATATTTAACATCGTTGTTTGGTTCGGTATTCATTGTAGAGACGCAATATTGCGTCTCTACCACAGCGTTGCAGCCCGTGCAAGCGATTGTTTTCCATAACGTTGACGAATTTTATCCATGGCAGAATAGAGTTGGGTGAGTTCTGCGTTATCGTCAAACAAATCGAGTTGTGGCGTGCCGTTGACGAGTTCGCTGAAACGCACACCCACCAACCGAATCATCATGCGACGGTTGTAGAGTTTATCAAAAACGGCCATAGCCGTGCGCCGCAACACATGATCGAAAGCGGTGTAGGGAATGCGTTGTTGCATGTCGTGGGTATCGAAGTTCGAGTAGCGGATTTTCACCGTCACGCAACCCGTCATCTTGCGTTGGGTGCGTAGGTCGAAGCCAAGGCTCTCCACCATGGCCGACATACACTGCCTGATGGTGCTCACATCAATGGTGTCTTGCTCAAAAGTGCGTTCCTTGCTCATCGATTTCTGTTCCTGATAAGGCACCACTGGCGAAGCGTCGTGTCCGTTAGCTTTCTTCCAGATGTCGAGGCCTGGCTTGCCAAGTGCCTGCTCCATCGCCACGGGTGGCAGTCGGCGTAAGGTGCCGATCTTCTCCACGCCCATCGAGCGCAACAAGGCGTAAGTCTTTGCGCCCACCATCGGGATTTTCTGCACCGAAAGCGGATCAAGGAAACTATTAATATAAGGTGTGAGGATGTGCAATTCGCCGTTGGGCTTGGCTTGCCCGGTGGCGATTTTCGACACGGTCTTGTTCTCTGAAAGACCAAACGAGATAGGCAGCCCCGACTCGCGCATGATGCGTTGCCGCAGTTCGTGCGACCACAGCTGGCAATCGTGGAAACGGTCCATCCCCGTCAAGTCGAGATAATGCTCATCAATTGACATCTTTTCATAAACCGGCGCACTATCGGCAATGATTTCGGTCACGAGGCGCGAATAACGGCTATACAAATCCATATCGCCGCGGATGAAAATCGCCTGCGGGCAAAGTTGCTTGGCCGTGCGCATCGGCATGGCCGAATGCACGCCAAAATGCCGCGCCTCGTAACTGCAAGTGGAGACCACTCCCCTATCCGACATGCCGCCTACCACCACTGGCTTGCCCTCCAAAACTGGGTTAATCAGCCGTTCGACCGACACGAAAAAGGTGTCCAAATCAAGATGCAAAACCGTGCGTTCCATTATTTTTTTCTTTTTTTCCCTTGCGTTTCACAAAAAAGTTGTACTTTTGACGAGTTTTTAATCAAAATCAACGACGTAAATTTAATCAAAATAAATCACACAGCGCAAGAAAAATTGCAATTATTTTTCATTAATCTGAATCACAAACACTTAAGCCATGTATTTTAGCAACAATATCAAATTCCTCCGCAAGCACCGCAACCGCACGCAAGACGATGTGGCCTTTGCGCTCAACATGAAACGCTCCACTTTGAGCGGCTACGAAAACGAAGTTTCAGAGCCCAACATCGAGGCTTTGGTCGCCTTCTCGAAATATTTCGGCATCGCCATCGACACCTTGGTGAAAGTCGATTTGAGCACCATCAGCGAGAGCCAACTGCTCCAACTCGAACGCGGCTACGACGTGCATCTGAAAGGCAGCAACCTACGCGTGCTGGCCACCACCGTCAACGCCGACAACAACGAGAACATCGAACTCGTGAACGAGCGCGCCAAAGCTGGCTATGCCACCGGATTCGCCGACCCTGAATACATCAAGGTGCTGCCCACCTTCACGATGCCGTTCCTCTCGCGCGACCGCAAATACCGCACCTTCCAAATCAGCGGCGACTCGATGTTACCCATCCCCGATGGCTCATACGTCACCGGCGAATATGTGCTCGACTGGACCTTCATCCGCAGCGGCCAGCCATACATCGTGCTCACCCAAGACGACGGCATCGTATTCAAGATTGTGGAAAACAAGATCGAGCACCAAGGCAAACTCACGCTCAGCTCGCTCAACCCACTCTATCATCCCTACGATTTGCCCGCCGCCGACATAAAAGAGGTGTGGAAATTCGTCCACTACATCTCCGCCGAAATGCCCGAGCAAAGCGAAAACACCCTCCGCGAAAAACAACTCATCCAAACCGTGCAAGACCTGCAGAAAAAAGTTGAAGAAATCCAACTGAAACTTAATCTGTAAAATGATTACCTTTGCGGAAATTTATCAGCCATGAAGAGACACCTTATTTTATTATTATGCTTCGCTTGGATAGTTGGCCAAGCCCAAAACACCCACATCCTCCCTACCCCACAACAAGTTGAATTTCAAAAAGGTGAATTCGACTGGGACGATAACGTCATCTTGACCTACGACGTCTCCGATTCCGAGATAAGCCAAATCGTCGATTTGCTCCGCAAAGATTTGGAAGACATCACGCCATCAAAGACATCATTTTCGCGTGGTGCACTGAAAGGCAAACGCTTTGTCGAAATCACGAAGACCGACCATATCGACGCAGCAGAGAACAATGACCAGGCCTATAAATTGGTCGTTACCGAGAACTACATTCACCTTGAAGCCACCACGGCAACGGGCTTGTTTTATGCCTCTCAAAGCCTCAAGCAACTCTACCGTTACCACAGCCTCAACGCCAAAAACGGTAAAATCGAGATGCCCTGCATGACCATCATCGACTGGCCCAACTTCAAGTGGCGTGGCTGGCAAGACGATATCAGCCGCGGCCCCATCGTGTCGATGGATTACCTCAAGCAACTCATCCCTACCATGGCCGAATACAAGGTCAATTTCTTTTCGCTTTACACCGAGCACACCTTCAAAACCAAGTGCCACCCCGACATCGCTCCTATTGATGCGCTCACAGCAGAAGAAGTCAAGGATTTGGAAAATTTCTGCAAGCCGTATCACATTCAAATCATTGGAAATCAGCAATGTTTCGCACATTTTGAAGAAATTCTTTGCAATCCGTTCTACGAGCACCTCGCCGACACCAAATGGAACCTGAATCCTGCCGACGAAGATTCCTACAAGTTCCTGGAAGAGCATCTGAAAGAGGTGACGAAAGCCTATAAGTGTCAGTATTTCAACATCAACTGCGACGAGACCGAATCCCTTGGGCAAGGTCGCGCCAAAGCCTACGTCGATTCCATCGGTGCCGAGACAGCTTACTACAAGCACATCAACCGCGTGAACCAAATCGTCAAAAACAACAGAAAACGCACCATGATGTGGGGCGACATTGCCGCAAGCCATCCTGAAATCCTCGACAACCTCGACAGCGACATCACTATGATTGCTTGGAGTTATGTAGCCTTGGATAATTTCGATGAATTTCTCCAGCCCTACGTTGATTGCGGCCATCCTTTCATGGTCGCTCCCGGCCTCAGCCTCTCAGGAAGCGCATGGCCCGACTATCGCGTCTTCACCGAAAATATCACCCACCTCTGCCGTGATGGCTATCGCAAAGGTGCCATCGGCGTGATGAACACCTGTTGGGACGACTTCGGTGAATCGCTGACCAACAATGCCACTTACGGCCTCGCCATGGGAGCCGAAATGAGTTGGAACCCCACCAAAAACACCGATCCTGAAGCCGCAAAACTCGAAGAGAATCAACGCTATACTCGACAAAACTTTAGCAGCAACTTCTTCGGCTGCAACTCAGAAGACCTCACTAACAGTCTCTTCAAGGTGTCGGAACTCTCATTCACCGATGGCATCGGACGTTTCACAGAGATGAGCGAGCCTTTGCTGCCTTTCTATCCCAGCCAAGTGGGTGATTCAGTAGAAGCCTTCTACAATGATTTGCTTGACCAATATTTTGGAGAATCGGAGAACATCGAGCAAGCCCTTCGCCAAGCCAAAAAGCAGGCCAAATGGAATGCCAGCACCTTCGACAACGCCTTGTATGCCGTTCACCGCATGGAATGGTGCATCAAACGCGACCTCGCCCGCTGCCAACTTTATCGCACCTACGAGAATCCAAGCGAGGAAAACATCCAAGAAAGCAAGGAGCAAATCGGCCAACTCATCGCCTCACTGCATCAGCTCAAAGTGGAATACACAAAAATCTGGAAACAAGAAAACCGCAACTATTGGCTCGATGTCAATCTGAAGAAATACGATGACATCGCAAACGAATTGCAAAACATTGAATATCGTCCACTTATTGAGTCGTCAGTGAGTGAAGACGCCCTTACGAATGTGCAACTGCGGACCCTTTACAACGACAAGGAAATCCACTTTACCACCGATGGCAAGACGGTTGGCAAAGACGATGACATTTATACCGAACCCGTCGCCATCAGCCAATCGTGCGTCATCAAAGCCGCTTGTTTTGATGCACTCGGCGATGCCATCAACAGCGAGAAATACATGCTTTTCCATAAAGGTTTAGGCAAACTGAAACAGTTGAATAGTCCTGCTGGCGACTATCGTCCCGAATATTCGGGCGGTGGCGACAATGCCCTGCTCGATGGCAACCTCGGCAGCGACGACTACAAAGACGGGCACTGGCAAGGTTTCTACGGCATTGACGCCGACATCGAAATCGACTTGAAAGTCGTTGACACCATCAATCAACTCAAAATTGGCTTCTTGGTCAACGGACTCGATTGGATTCTGCGTCCCAACGAAGTTGAAGTCTATACTTCCACCAACGGGAAAAACTACAAACTCTTCAAGACCTTCGAAATCCAAACCGAAACGGACAAAGCTAACAATTTCGTTTTCAGAGAGAAATTCGATTTGTCGAAATTGGCAACACGTTATCTGAAAATCGTGGTCAAAAACCCAGGAGTGATACCCGAAGGCTTGCCCGGACACGGCTATGACTCATGGATTTTCATGGATGAGATTGAAGTGAGATAAATGGCTAAAGCCCTTTAATTTCCGAAAGGACTTCTCACATAATAATTGAGTTTCGTTTCCTCCTTCCAATCAGCGATGTTGTCGCCCGTCAGTTCTAACGACAGGCTACAGCTTTCACGGATATAGCTCATAAAATTCAGCTTATCAACCCGTTCTGCGCCTTCTTTGAGATCATCCATAGCAAACACCTCATCCACAAGCACTTTCTGCTTACGAGCGCCTTCGTTTGTCATAACCACATGAAGACGCAAACCCGTGGCGCAATGCGGGCCAATATTCCTTAGCCGAAGATTCAGCTTGCATTTTGCCTTTTCAAAAACGGACGTAGGATCAGATTCAAAATTGACGGAATCGACGATAAACATCGGCTCAGTGGCAACGGGGATTATCTGTGCATCCTTGTCTTTATACTGCTCCGGAATTGCCCCAATATCCCAATTATCGGCCGTCGTCTCGATGTAAAAATAAGACTTTCCTTCATGCCGATAGGCTTCTTTTGCCTCAACGCCATCACAATTGACACCAACGGCAACATGATCATCAAACATGATAAGCACAAAATCGCTACCCAACTCGTGCAAAATCGCAGCCATGAGAATCGTCTTATCTTCACAATCTCCAGTTCCATCAATCAATGTCTCAACAGGGAAACGAGCATAGTCCTTCATTCCTTTCGATTGAATATCAGTGGTATAGGGGAAAGACTGGACAAAAGACGCAGCCTTGGCAATAGCATCATATTGATTAAGGTTCCTAATTTTCAGGCTATCAACTAAATCGGCGACAACAACTCTATCATAATCGGAAAGGATAAAGCTCATATAATTATACATCACATGCGTTCTTTCTTGCCGATAATAATCATACAAATGCTTGTCAAACTGCAAATTGACAGACTGATTCACAGATTTGCATTTCCATGAATGTGTAATATGATAATTGCCATTCTCTTCCGTCACCGAATGTGGGAAAGCGGCAAGCCAGACAGACAAAAACAACAAAAACAAAATGGCTCTCTTCATAGCTGTTCTTTTGCAGAAAGAACGCAAGAATCAAGCCAAAATTGTGGATTGTTGAACCTTGTCGGAACAAGTCTTATTTCGCCACGCTCACGCGCTCCGTAAAGGAATTTCCCTTTTCGTCGGTGATGCGAAGCATATATACCCCTTCAGGCAAGTCTGCCACGTTGATTTCATTCGTGCCTTGCACGGTTTTCACCAACTGGCCAAGGGTGTTAAAGACTTTTACCTCAACAGCTTCCGTTCCATTGATATAAACATAGTCATTTGCAGGATTAGGCGAACAGGTTACAGCAGAATCGCTATCATTTTCTTCTATGGCATCGAACCCTGTGCCATCGTTCATAAACACTTCAAACCACGAATTTCCCATTCCTAACCACGGCGCATGCATGACAAGCAAATCATCAAAGCCGTCACCGTTCAAGTCGGCAACATCGAAATTGCGGATGAACTCGTCATTTATTTGCTCCAAGGGGAAAAACATTGGTCCGTCAAAGTCAAAAGTGCCGTTCCCCTCGAACACGCAATAACCTGCGTGTTCAGTCCTGAAATCAAACATTTGGGCGATGACATCGGGGTATTCGTCGCCGTTGTAGTTCAAAAGTTTCATATTGTTAATGCCATTATCATACCAAGTGATGGCACCTGAAAATCCGATGGAATCCATCTTCTCGAATTCCTCGTTGCCGAGGTTCCTATATACCCAAATGTGTGAATCGTGGGCCGAACGGCTCTCCACCACATCTTCCCAACCGTCACCATCAATGTCGTAAACAACAATACCGTTGGTCTGATAGCCGTCAGGAACCCACGGATGGACATATCCCTCGCGGGGAATTAGGCTGTCTGTGGTATAAAGAAGGGAGTAGGCATCAACAATGTCGTCCTTCTTATCGTGATTTATGTCGCATACAGTGGGCACATAAAGCGAACCCGTTGTAAAAACCGTTTCGGTAGTGAAGTTGCCTGCGCCATCATTGCACAAATAACCCAACCCCGAGTCGGTATTGGCATGATAATCGTTTGCTACCGCAATATCAAGGAAAGAATCGCCGTTGAAATCGCCCGACGCCATCATCAAGTAATATGGATTGTCTATGAATTGCTGATAACCATTATACCAAACCCATTCCGGCTGAATCAAAGGGGTCTCGGCAAAACGTTCGAAACTGCCGTTTCCATCGTTGTAGTCAATTCTTATGAAACAAGTGTCATTACTCTCTCCCGGGTTATTAATGTATGCATACGAGGCAATGTCGAGGCTACCGTCCTTGTCGAAATCTTCCAAGAGGAAATCTAACTGCTGTGTCTCATAGCCCATGTGCATGCTGGGTTTGGGGCTGCTGATGTTTTGCGAACATTCGAGGTGCCCAGTCCCATCGTTGAGATAGATGGAGAATATCACCTCGTTATACAAGGTGTTGAGTCGGCTGACGACCATATCGACAAATCCATCGTTGTTGACATCACCGACCTTGATACTGCGCGATTCGGGAAGCAATTCGTATCCCTCGTGACGCACTTGGGCTTGCATCGGGCAGCAAATGAAAAGCATACTCCAAAGGATTATTTGTAATTTTTTCATAGTGATATTTTTAATTTGTGATACATTGTTTAATTTCGCCAACAAAGTTAGGCAATATTTTACAATATACAACACAACTCGCTGATTTTTTTTGTTTTATGTTTTTAATCCATGACCATTATTCAAAATTCAGTTTCGCAGGCTCCCTATTGGCACAACACAAACTCCATCACTCCGTGTATAGGGATAACTGCCATTGGCAGTAAGAACCATGAGGAACGATGGAACTCCCATTTTATCCGTATCAATCTTTTTGCGTAATGCAAGCAAATTGGCAGCACCTTCCTCAATGAGTTTGTCGCCACCTAGTTTTATTTCAACCAAGCCATAACGTCCGTTGCGAAGATGCACAACGGCATCACATTCCAAGCCGTTCTTGTCCCTATAATGATACACTTTCCCATCAATTGGCTCGGCATATACCCTCAAATCACGGACAGCCATCGTCTCAAATAGCAGTCCCATTGTGTTTAAGTCGTTCAACAAGTCGTTCGGGCCTATGCCGAGGGCGGCTGTCGCGACTGATGGATCCACAAAATAGCGTGTGTTTGAAGCGCGAATAGCGGTCTTCGACCTTAAATTGGGGTTCCATGCAGGCATATCCTCAACAAGGAAAATCTTCTGCAAGGCCGAAAGGTAAACACCCATCGTTGGTTCGCTAATGGTTTCATTATCGTTGGACTGGATGTCTTCAATCAAAACCGGCATTGATGCCTGCGCCCCCTGATGACGCGCATACGATTTCAGGATGCGCCTGACCCGGTCAGCATTCTTTTTAATGCCATCCACGCGAGTCAAATCCGATTCGGCAACGGCATCCACATAATCAAACGATTGGTCGAGTGCGATTTGCCTATCAATCATATTGACAGCTCCCGGCCACCCGCCACGGCACATCAAATAAGCGATATCTTCGAGGGTGAGCCTAACATCCTGCTCCGCCTTGATGCTTTTCTGCTCAAACAGTTCCTTCAACGAAACGATGCCTACCGAATCGTTTGACTCCCACAGCGTCATAGGACGCATCTTGAGCCAGGCAAAACGTCCCGTTCCCGTATGGCTAATTTCTTCGATGCGTGCAGGGACAACCGAACCAGTTAAGATGAATTGCCCGACTTTCCCTCTGTGGTCAACGGCAAAGCGAATGCTGTCCCACACTTTTGGTATGAGTTGCCACTCGTCGATAAGATGTGGCGTTTCGCCTTGTAGCAATCCCTCATGAGTCATATTGGCATCAATGGTAAAACGTTGCAGCTGCAACGGGTCGGAAAGATAGACAACGCTTTTAGCGGCTTGCTCTGCCGTGGTGGTCTTTCCGCACCACTTAGCACCCTCAATCAGGACTGCTCCTTTGCCAGCCAGTTTTCGAGAGAGCATTTCATCGGCAATTCGTTTATTGTATTTCTCCATACCTCGCTATTTTTCAGATGCAAAAATACAAATTTTACCATTTGGCCGAAAACAATTTTACCATTTGGCCGAAAACAATTTTACCATTTGGACTCAATCATCACAAACTATTCCTTCACCCACTTCCCATGCAGGTCTTATCTTCCCACGCTCACGCGTTCATCTTACTTTCCCCAATAATCAAAATCTTCCAATTCTTTCAGCAGCTGATTCACTGCTGCTTCAAGTTGCTCGTCAACGCCTTCGGCCATCTTTTCGGGCGTGTTACGGACTTTTATATCAGGTTCCAATTGTGTGTTTTCCAAATAATTGCCTTCCTTTGTACGATAGCCCACCACCGGCAAACCGAAATACAAGGACGGATCTTGCAAAGTCTCCCAATTCACGCTCGACATGGTGCCAGGCACTGGCATACCGACCAGACTGCCCATGTTTTTATGCTTATAGACCCAAGGCGTGCCGTGCGCATTGCTGTAATTGGCCTCACCGATAATCATGATGGAAGCCTTGTTGTAGCGGCGCGACGGCATGATGCAAGCCACGCTGTCGCGGATGACCTGTTCAAGATATTTTTCGCCACTGAAAAGGATTTCAATGTCCTCGTGCAAACGGCCACCACCATTGAAGCGCGTGTCAATCACGATACCATCACGAAGATTGTATTTACCCAAAATCTGGGAATACACATCGCGGTAGCTGGCATCGCCCATGCTCTTGATATGCACATAACCCAAACGACCATTCGACAACTTGTCAACCGCTTCCTCGTTGCGTTTCACCCAACGGTTGTAAAGCAGTTCATTCATCGCGCCATGGCTGATGGGCTTAACGATTTCGGTCCAACGCTCACCTGATTCAGGATTGTAAACGGCAACCAAGACCTGCTTTCCAGCCTTGTTGTTCAGCATCGGGAAATAATCCATTCCAGCCTTAACATCCTCGCCGTCAATGGTTTCAATGATGCAGCCATTGACAACTTTTGAGACTTTTTTGTCGAAAGGACCGCCTTCAACGACTTCGTCAATTTTCAAACCATCGCCTTTATAGTTAAGGTCTAACAGAACGCCAAATTCAGCCGTTGCATCAGGATTCTTTGGCGAAGGCCTATAACCCGAACCTGTGTGCGACACATTGAGTTCACCCAAAATCTCGCTCAACATTTCAGAGAAATCCTCATTGTTGTTGATGTGTTCCAAGAAAGGACGATAAGCTTCTTTCAAAGCCTTGGTATCAACACCGTGGCAGTCCGTCATAAAGAACTCTCTTTCAATCTGCTGGAACACATGATTAAACATATATTCCCTTTCCTCAGCAAGATTCAGCTGCATCGTCGCATCGTATTTTATGGAAGTCGACTTGCCGCTCTTGGGGTCAACGGTCTGCAAATTGCCACCCGAAAGCAGGAACAGGTTTTCGCATTTCTTGTCCCATTTCAAACTTGCACCACCTTGTCCCATTTTTTTCAAAATCTTCATGGAACGCTCACGAACATCCAGCTCCCACAAATCGTAACCCTTTTCAAACGATGACAAGAAGTAAAGTTTTTCGCCATCCTTCGAAAGCGCAATGCCCGAAAGGTTCGACGACATCGGTGTCAGCCTGCGCACACGGTCTTCCAGATGTTCCAAATCTATTTCAATGGTTTTCAGATCCTTTTCCTCTTTCTTTTCATCCTTCTTACCGCCTTTCTTTTCCTCCTTGGCATCATCTTTTTTCTCGTCCTTGCTACCCTTTTCGGCTTCCTTCAGCAAGGCATATTCCTCCTTGCTCAAACGGAATTTGTCGTAAGCATCCTGATTCATGAAGGCAATAAAAGCATCGTTCTGACTGCCCCACGAAGCATGGGAGCGCATTCCATAACGGTCGGAAGAGAAAATCACGGCATTGCCATCCAAAGCCCAATGCGCATTGCCAGCCATATAACCATCGTTGGTGATATTGTAAATCTTCATGAAGCCATCAGCCTTGACGATGCCGACATCATAATACGGGTCGTGCATGTTGGTAATCAGCTTTATGACAAACCACTGGCCGTCAGGCGACCACTCATAATCCA
>JAZQMX010000040.1:0-82342 GCA_045627065.1 Bacteroidales bacterium
ATCAAGGACCTCATGATGCTCGCGCCGGAGCACGGCGGACGTCTCTGGGACTCAACGGCCTTCGGCACCATGCAGGGTGCTGAGACATTCCTCAACGTATTCGTGTTCTTCCTCATCTTCGCAGGTATCATCCTCGACAAGATGGGAGTCCGTTTCACTGCAATCCTTTCAGGAGGCGTGATGCTTTTCGGCGCGTTGATTGAATATTACGCAATATCAAAGTCTTTCATGGGCAGCAGCCTTGAGGCCTGGTTCACCAACAACCTCAACTACATCCCTGGTTTTGAAGAAATCGGCGTTGCCCCATTCTACAGAGGCATGCCTGCTTCCGCTAAACTTGCCGCCCTCGGCTTCATGCTCTTTGGTTGCGGTACTGAAATGGGTGGCATCACCGTTTCACGCGGTATTGTTAAGTGGTTCAAGGGTCGCGACACCGCATTGGCTATGGGTTCAGAAATGGCTCTGGCTCGTCTCGGCGTGGCTACCTGCATGATTTTCTCACCTTATTTTGCAAAACTCGGTGGCAGCATCCATGTCGATAAGTCTGTTGCTTTTGGTGTGGTTCTGCTCTGCATCGCCCTTATCATGTTCGTCGTCTATTTCTTCATGGATAAGAAATTGGATGCTCAGACTGGCGAAGCCGAAGAAAAAGACGACCCATTCAAGGTTTCCGATATTGGCAAGATTTTGTCGAGCCTCGGTTTCTGGCTGGTCGCCCTTCTTTGCGTGCTTTACTATTCAGCCATCTTCCCATTCCAAAAGTATGCTGTGAACATGCTGCAATGTAACCTGACCCTCACAGAGGCTACAGAAGGCTTCTGGGCCAGCAACAGTGTCACCATCGTTCAATACATCATCATGCTTGTCGTTGCTATCTGCGCATTCGCCAGCAACTTCTCAAAGAAGAAAGGTCTGAAATACGGTCTGATGGGCATCGCCATCGTGGCTCTCGTGGTTTACTGCTGGATGGGCTACAAGCGCGGTACCGCTGAAACCATCTTCGCTGTGTTCCCACTGCTTGCTGTGGCCATCACCCCTATCCTCGGCAACTATGTTGACCACAAGGGTAAAGCCGCTTCCATGCTGATGATTGGCTCATTGCTGCTCATTCTCTGCCACCTCACCTTCGCATTCGTCCTGCCTATGTTTAAGGGCAATGCTATTGGCGGCATCATTGTGGCTTACCTCACCATTTTGGTCCTTGGCGCTTCGTTCTCACTGGTTCCTGCTGCTTTGTGGCCAAGCGTTCCAAAGCTCGTCGACGAAAAGATTATCGGTTCAGCTTACGCTCTTATCTTCTGGATCCAGAACATCGGTCTGTGGCTGTTCCCACTGCTGATTGGTAAGGTCCTCGACAAAACCAACCCTGGCGTCACCGATCCTACGGCATTCAACTACACATGGCCTCTCGTCATGTTGGCTTGCTTGGGTATCGCTGCTTTGGTCATCGGTATCATCCTGAAGGGTGTTGACAAGAAGAAGCACCTCGGCCTCGAAGAACCTAACATCAAAGACTAAGGTTTTTCCACATACTAATAGCAAGAGAGCGGCCTTTTGACCGCTCTCTTGTTTTTTTACGGGAACACAAAACTATTTTCTTCCAATCATAATATCCTTCAGAAAAATTTGTAATTTTGCATGTAAATAATACGACAACATGCAAAAACTCATTGCACCTTCCCTACTCTCGGCCGATTTCCTCAATTTGGGAAAAGACGTCGAGATGATTAACCAAAGCGAAGCCGACTGGTTTCACTGCGACGTGATGGACGGCCGCTTCGTGCCTAACATCTCATTCGGAATCCCCGTCATTCAAGCCATCAAGAAGCAAGCCCAAAAGCCTTTGGACGTGCATCTGATGATTGTGGAACCCGAAAAGTATTTTGAAGCCTTCGCCAAAGCTGGTGCTGACATCATCACCTTCCACTACGAAGCAAGCACTCACATTCACCGCTCCGTGCAGCAAATCAAGGACTTGGGATTGAAAGCCGGCGTGGTACTCAATCCACACACCTCTGTCACATTATTGGAAGACATTGTGGCCGACCTTGATGTGGTGTTGCTCATGTCAGTTAACCCAGGCTTCGGTGGACAAAAATTCATTGAGCGCACTTACGAGAAAATCAAGAAGTTGCGTAAGATGATTGAAGAACAAAACGCTCACGCACTCATCGAAGTGGATGGCGGTGTGAATACGTCTAACGCACCTCTGCTTTTCGAAGCGGGTGCCGATGTGCTTGTGGCTGGCAACGCCGTCTTCAAGTCAGAAAATCCTATCGAAACAATTCATAAACTCAAAGAATAAAATCATGAACGAAGAAATCTTAAAGCTCGCCCCTAAGGGCATTTGGAAAGAATTCCAAGGTATTTTGAATGTTCCACGTCCATCGAAGAAAGAAGCCCAAATGGTGACTTATCTTGAAAAATGGGCAAAAGACCATAAAGTAGATTACATCAAGGAAGAATGCGGCAATATCATCATGCGCGTTCCTGCCACCAAAGGCATGGAAGACCGTCAGACCGTCATCTTGCAAGCCCACATGGACATGGTTTGCGAGAAAAACGGCGACAAGAAGCACGACTTTGAGAAAGACCCTATCGAGGCTGTCATCAAAGGCGAATGGCTTCATGCCAACGGCACTACCCTCGGTGCTGACGACGGCATGGGCGTCGCTGGTGCTTTGGCCGTCATCGCTGATCCAAAAGTGGAGCACGGTCCATTGGAGTGCATCTTCACCGTTGATGAAGAGACTGGCCTCACCGGAGCCATGAAACTCGACCCCAAGGATTTTGAAGGCCGTATCCTCCTCAACCTCGACTCGGAAGACGAAGGCGAAATCTTCATCGGCTGCGCCGGCGGCATGGACACCATCGTGAAGGTTTGGTACGAACTCGAACCCGCCCCAGAAGAATCAACCGCTTATCGCATCACCGTCAGCGGACTGAAGGGTGGTCACTCAGGCGACGACATCAACAAGAACCTCGCCAACGCCAACAAGTTGTTGACCCGTATCCTCTATAATGCCACCGAATGGTTCGACCTCGCCCTCTACGACTTCCAAGGCGGCAACCTCCGCAACGCCATCGCTCGCGAAGCCACCGCTGTGGCTTACCTGCCTAACGAGTGCTGCGACGACTTCGTCCACTACGTCCACGACATGGAAGCAGCCTTCAAGAAGGAATACCAAGTGACCGAACCAACCCTGAAAGTCACTGTTGAAGTGGCTGAGAAGCAACCTGATGTGGTCATCGACGAGATGTCGCAATACAACCTGCTGAATGGTTTGTACGCTTGTCCTCACGGCGTCATCGCCATGTCGCAGACCATCCCGAACTTCGTGGAGACCTCAACCAACCTCGCTTCGTGCAAGAAGAAGGAAGGCTATTTCTTCATCCAGACCTCACAGCGCAGCAGCATCGAATCGTCGAAGCAAGACATTGCCAACATGGTGGAAGCCGTGTGGAGCCTTGCCGATGCCGACGTCGAACACACCGACGGCTACCCAGGTTGGGCACCTAACCCCAACTCCGTCATCTGCGACATCGCCGTGAAAGCCTACCAGAAGCGTTTCGGCAAAGACCCGAAGGTGAAGGCCATCCACGCTGGCTTGGAATGCGGCCTTATCGGCGACAAGGTACCGGGCATGGACATGATTTCGTTCGGTCCAACACTCCGCGGTGTGCACTCACCTGACGAACGTTGCGAAATCAAGACCGTGCAGATGTTCTGGGACTTCATGTGCGACATTCTGAAGAATGTGCCTGCAGCCGAAGTCAAGAAGGCTCCAGCAAAGAAGACTGCTGCCAAGAAAGCTCCAGCTAAGAAAGCACCTGCAAAGAAGGCTCCCGCAAAGAAGACCACTGCAAAGAAATAAAATATAAGCATCACAGAAATAGAGTAGCGCCCAATTTGGACGCTACTCTATTCATAATCAAGCATTAACAAACAACAATCAATATGAAAAAAGTACTACTTTTCGCCGCATTGCTCGGCATGGGTTCAGCCATAATGGCTCAAACCCCTAATAAATGCGACCTCACCGTAAAACAAGCCCTTGAGAAAGCGCAGACCATCAATCAACAAAACCGTTCGGAAAATGTTTTCACCGAATCGCTCGATTCCATTGTCTATATGAGTGAATGGACCAACTACTCAGAATCGTACCAATACGATTGGGAAGGCAGAAATCTTGTCACAACCACTTATTCCGAATGGGGCGACGACCGTCTCGTCAGCGCATACGAAAACGGGCTCATCTCAACGATCGAGCACCATTCAAAAGATGTCAACGGCACCGAATGGGAACACCATGCCACTGAAATTTACAAATACGACGAAAACGGCAACCTTATTCTCTTCGAATACAATGCCCTCAATTTCGGTGAATGGGGCATCACTGACCGCTACGAATACACCTACGACGAACAAGGTCGTTTATCAACCTATCAATCATGGTGGTACGACTTTTTCGGTGAAGTGCCGCAACTTATTCCAAACAACCGTGAGGAATACGCTTACGACGGCAACGTAATTACAATAGAAATTTACGGTTACGATATGGAAACCGAAGAGTGGTATCCTACAGCCCGCGACGTCAATACATACAACGAGGACGGCGATTGCAGCGAAAGCCTGCAAATGAGTTGGGACGAAACTGCTCAAGATTGGAAAAATGAAGCCAAAAACGTCCACGGCTACGATGCCGAAGGTCATGTCACGACCATCACTTACAGCAATTGGGAAGAAGGCGAATGGGTGGTGACAAGCCAAACGACTGCAGAATATGAAAATGGCAAGCTGGTTTCAACAACCACTTCCGACATTTATCAGACAGGCGAATTAACACCATATTTGCACGACGAATACGAATATGACGAAGCCGGAAACCGCACATTAACAACAAATTTCTATTATGAAAATGGCGAAATGCTCCAAAGCAGTTTCAACGAGTGCATCTACGATCTCGGCACAGACAGCGATGAAATCATGGGCTGCAAAGATGTATGGAACAGCCTTTTATCTGGCTATTTCACCACTGCTGTCGACCCAACATCAGGCATCCAGATGAACCACAAATGGACGCAATTCAACAGATTTGAATATTACGATAGCAGCAGCACAACTATCGATGTTTATTATTCAGCAACAACAGGCGTAAACGAAAACGGCGAAGAAATCCGAGTTCAGGTGGCAGGTCTGGACGGCAGAGTTTCCATCAAGAGCGACGAACCTGTTGAAGTGAGCATCTACGACATAGCTGGCCGCAATGTCGCAAACCGCAATCAAGTCAGCGAATGCGAAATTAGCCTCCATGCAGGACTTTATATCGTGAAGGCTGGTAATGCTGCCATTAAGGTTGTTGTCAGATAATAATCATATACACATAGAGGCGTAGCATGCTACGTCTCCACAATTTCATGACATAGAGACGTTTCGTTTCTATGTCATTTTTTTAAAACAATGTATCCATTACCACCTCTTCCACCTCAATCGGGTCGGTAAGATAGACGAGATAGGCTCGGATATCTTTCGGCACCATTTGGCGAAGAGCCACGATATAATCCTTCAGCTGCCGATGATGGTCTGGATCTTTCTTTCCTGTCTTATAGTCGAGAAGAATGATTTCATCAGGCAGTTCCACAAAACGGTCAGGACGCTTGATTTGGCCGTCCGAAAGAAT
The DNA here is from genome assembly GCA_045627065.1 of Bacteroidales bacterium. GTDB lineage: Bacteria > Bacteroidota > Bacteroidia > Bacteroidales > F082 > Limimorpha. The sequence goes on from JAZQMX010000040.1 coordinate 5,682, forward strand.
CTCGCATTCGTTTTTCACTTTGGCTTCTTCTGCAAAAGCTCTGCCAATAGTCGAGTCATTCACCATCTGCAGTATCCTTTCTTTCAACAAATTGGCTATTTCAACATCAATAACGCCCTCCTGAACATAAGGTTGCAATGCATGGTCAATATCTGATGCTGTTTCAACCTTCGAAAGCATCTCGTGCACCAGCTCACCCCATTCGGAAGGTGACATCTTATCATCAGGCGACATCCATAGCATGCTCGGATTAGTATCGACATTGATTTTTCCAAACCAATCGCACGAAGCCAAATCATTTACGGCATTGCCGATATTTGCAGGTTTAACAACTATTTTCTCTTTTTTCAGCACCTTATTGAAGCTAGGATCCCCAAACTGGAGCAGTTTGTGGTCTGCATCTACCCTCACACCATCAGGCAACGACTCTAAATCCAAATACTCTTGAATGACATTCTGACCGCCACCAGCTTCAGCAAACACATAAAGCCTTTGCATGGCACGCGTAAAAGCCACATACAACAAATTCAGGTTGTCCAAACGATTGTCCTGGGTTTCCTTCTGGCAGAAATCTTTTGCTCGAGCGCCCATATTTTCTGCCCCTTTTGTCAACTTGAAAAGCACTTTCTCAAGATTCGGGATTGGATCGAATCCCAAATCTTCAGGTTTCACCCAAATCTCTTCAGGCTTCGAGTTTCTTGCCAAACGAAGATCCAAGTCGGTTATGGCTTTTGGATAAATCACCACAGGGAACTGCAAGCCTTTCGACTTATGTATTGTCATGATATTGACCGCATTAGCACTCACAGACGCTACGGACAATATATTTTGGTTATCATCCCAAAACGTCAAGAAATCGGTAATGCTTTCGGTCACACCACTTTGCCACTTAAACACCTCTTCCATGAAAAAGTCCAAGAACGCATCGTTGATGGAATTGAAGCCAAACAAGCGTTCCAAGGATGCGCAGAGATCATACAAGCAAGTGGCTTTCGACAAAATATCATTCAACAACCCAGGTTGGCCCAGGCCCAAACCCGTCTCAAGATCGGCCTCACCTTTGGCAATGGCTTTCACCAAATCGAAGATTTGCGTCACGTCGTCCGAGTTACCAGTCCCATTCACCAAATGCCACAAATAGATTTCGTTGGCCACAACAACCTCGTTGTTCCTATCAATCAGATAACGCAAGGTATTTACGATGAATCGCACTTTATTTGACGACTTTATCAGGATAGAGTCACGCGAAACGACAGGTATATTTTTGTCGTTCAGATAGTTGGCAATCTCCGAACCAAGATTGGCCTTCCGCGTCAGAATGGCGATGTCACCATATTGGTATCCTTTTCCGAGCAAGTCCACAATAAGATTCTCGATAGCACAGAAGCAGAACTCCGTATCATTAGGGTCATATAGCTGCACTTGCACAAAACCTTCGTCTTCCTTGAAGGTTTTTTGGGCAATCGAGACTTCCTTGCCATATTCCGTGTTCTTGTCGATATAAACCCGCTGATGCTCTATCGCCAAGTTCGCATGAACTTTCTCAAAGAAATCGTTATTGAACTTGATGATGTTTTGAAACGAACGGCGATTGGTGTCGAGTTGTGAAAAACCAAAATGCGACTTCAGATTCTCCTGATATTGTGCAAAGGCTTCATAGCGTTCATCATCGGGCAAGGCGAAAACTTCAGGAAGGCTCACCAGCTGTCCTACCTCGCCGCTGCGGAAACGGTAAATCGATTGTTTACCATCGCCTACGACCATACTCATCTCATTGGTTGACAAACCATTATCGATAAGCGGCAGTAGGTTTTGCCATTGCATGACGGAAGTATCCTGAAACTCGTCTACAAAAACATGGCGGTAGGTCTCACCTACTTTTTCGTAAATGAACGGAACCGAATAATCACCCAACACATTGTTAATCATCTTATTGAATTCCGAGATATGGATTATCTCATCTTCATCAGAAATCCTTTGGAATTCTTCACGGATTCTGGTCCGAAGAGCGTACATGCAAAGCGAATTGCGCTGCGATTTGTAAAAAAGATAGGATGGTCTTTCGTTTTCAATAAGATTAATCACCGATTGAAGAATAGGCGTCAACTCGTTGGTCATTCGATCCAATTCAGCTGCCGAGAAACGCTTTTCAGCACCTTTTGAATACCAAGCACCATTATCAGCCGCATTTATGAAACGCGCTCCAGGTTCTTCGAAATTCTTTTTGGCTATCTTATTAAAATAGGAAGCGAAACCGCTTGAGACATAAGAATAATCTTGAATCGAAAGGTCGTTGCGACGCTCGAAAGCCTTAAATTGATCGAGGCAATCTTTCATTTTGCCCTCAAAGTCTTCAAGTTTTCTCTTCAAGAAATCATCCGTTTCTTTATACTGTTCCAAATTGTGGATGTTATTGTTTTCATCACGCTGATAGGCTTTCTCTGCCATCAATTTTTCGATAAATGAAATCAGTTTTTCCTGAAGGTTGTTCGACCTGTCGTTGTCGAATTGGTTCTTGCAGAAATCTGACACAATTTGCGAGAGGAAAGCATTGTCGTCGCTGATTTGCGCACCCATACTCTCAACTACGGCATTGGCCATCTCCTTACCATCGATGCTCACCGTGTATTGCGACGAAAGTCCCAATTCATGTACGAAAGAACGCGAAATTTTCTGGACAAATGAATCGATGGTGCAAACGCAGAAACTGCTGTAATCGTGCATAATACACGTCAGCAGGCTTTGGGCATTCTTCTTAAGTTGCGCATCGCTGATACCTAATTCCTTGACCAGATCGGCTTCAATGCCTTCTGGTTCGGAGCTGCCGATGATATTGCACAGATCACTCACGATACGCTCTTTCATCTCGTTTGCAGCAGCATTAGTGAAAGTCATGGCGAGGATAGTGCGAAAATTGCTTACATCACCCTCACTTTTCAGGCATAGTTTCAGGTATTCCTTAACCAAAGTGTATGTTTTTCCAGAGCCTGCCGATGCTTGGTAGACAAGAAAAGTTGCAGCAGTATTCATATCTTTATTGTTTGTTTTGTTTTGGTTTTCCGATAATAGCAGAAGAATTCTTCTTCTTGAAAAGGTCTTTGAATGTGTCAAACGTACGGCTGTACGACAAGCCAAGGCCTTGTGTATAAGGCGAACGTCTATCGAATGACAACGTGGAGAAATTGGTGTTGTTGTTCGAATGGTTATAGAAATGTGCCATCAGTCGGCCATCTTTACTCAGTTTGTAGTACAAATCGACTTCACCGACGATATTGGATACGTTACTTGAACTTTGAGCATAATTGTTCACCACGCCCACATTGGATTCGATAATCAGTCGGTTGTCGAAAAGTTCCGTCTTCAAGGCAAATTGCCATTCCTCACTTGAGTTGGCATCGGCAGCATGATACTTTAAGTCAATACTGAAGTCACGGCTGATTTCCGACATCCAACCACTCAGAAGCTGCGAGGTGAACGAACTCAAAAGCGAACTACTCGAATTTCCCCTTGAGGAAATGCCAGCATTACTGAAGCTGCCTAGCACCAACAACGAGAATACCTGCGTACTCATAACCGACTGGTTTGTAGTGTCAAGCATCGAATACACGGCTTGCTTTGTGTCGTCAGATGCATTAGGCAGGTGCAATCCAAAGGTGATGGTCGGGTTCAACAAAGCGTCTGTCAAATGGATAAGGCATTCGGCATTCACGTTGACATTCGATGAGACAGTCGAGTCAATTTGAACGCCCAAGGTAGCCAATGAAGCTTTCACAGTATAGGAACCCGTTGCGTCAATGCGGCCATTCACAGGGTCTCCCGTCCATTTGATGACACCACCTTTCTTCAGTACAAAGTTCTTGTTCAACAAATTCTTGAAATTGAGTGCAAAATTGCCATCACTAATCACATAATCGCCAATCAGTGACAAATCTGAATTTGTCGATGTTCCCAACTTGAGATTGCCGGATCCCGTGGCTTCTAATGTGCCAATATTACCCGGAAGAATAATCTTCACCGATGCCTCATCCGTAACATCGGCATCCAACAACAACGAGAAATTGTTCTTCTGACGTGCCAATTCAGGCTGTTCCTCTTCCTCTGGATTTTCTTCATGAGTTACAAAAGTAACGTAATCAATGTCATAAACCGTAGATGAACGATTAAATGGAAGTGTTATTTTCGTACCCTCCCGCGTCTTAGCCTTGATATTCAATGCTATATCTTGGAGCGGTCCTTTGATTTTCACCAATCCGTCGGCCACGGCCGTTCCATAGAAGGAATCGTTTTCTTTACTCGTTGTGGCCATGGCCATGAAATTGACAGGTCGCAAGTTGATGTCGAAAGCAAAGTTCTTGAAGTTAGAGTGTGTTATTGCGCCATTTACATATGCCATGTTCCCAAGCGTATCAACAAGCACCATATCTTTCAGCACAATGGACCTCGAATCGATCTCAAGCGTCGGCGAGAACGTGTAGAAAGTGTTGAGATAGTCAATTTTGCAGCCACCATTACTGACCTTCAAAGCACCTTTTAGAGCAAGTTCTTGAGGTGTTCCCGACACGGAAATCTCACCTATGCCAGCACCTTGCAAACGCGACACCAGTCCCACGGTAAATGGCGAGATCAAAGCTAACTGCAGCGAATCCATCTTGATTTTGAAATCAAGATTATCATCCTTTTTAGCCGTATAGTAAGCACCTTGGATATCCAATGTCCGTCGACCAAGATTCTCAATGCCCATATCCACATCGATAGCCTTGCTTATATCGTCCCATTGGCTGTCAATATGAGCCGTCCCAATGCAATCGTCGTTCATACCCAAAGAGTCAATCATGAGTTGGGCAACCACAAAAGGTTTATCCTTCAAATTTCCTACCCTAGCATCACCCGTGATAAAGCCATCCACATCGAAGCCCATAGACTGGAACAGCAAATCGAAATTGGAGATATCAAATTTATCGAAGTTAACGTCGATGGTATCCCCTTCATGCATCGGAACCATTCCGTCCACCTTGAAACGCTGCTGGTTGTGGCAGAACTCGAGATTAGAGATCTCCGTGCTGCCATCTGTCACTTCAATGCGGTTCTTGGCATCGAGGCTCCACACGGAATCATTGATGGTTATGTCGGCCCTTGTCACCCAAAACGACGCGCCTAATGTGTTTGGAACACACCTACCTTCAATGAGAGCCTTGTTGTGATCTGCCTCAGAAGAGTCATCCCACGATAAACGATTGTATATGGTGTCGTCATAGAGTCTGATATTATAAACAAAATTATCAATACCAAGCACAGTGCTGTCAACTTCAGTACTATCTCGCCACACAATCTGGCTGAGGGAGAGTGTAGCCTGAGGTCCACCGAAAGAGCGATTTTTCTTCAGCTCAAGATCATCAAGACGGATCGAACCATAATTGACTTGTTTGGCTCGCATCGTGAAGTTAAGCGATTGTGAACGTGAAGTATACGTTCCGTTGAAGGTGGTGTTTTTGGAGATGTACAAGTCCGGGAGAAGCAGACGCGTCAACGTGCGGGTGTCCTTCAAGTTCATGTTCACATAGAAATCCTGGTCAACATTGTGTTTCTGTTTGTATTTGTTATACTTGGCTAGTTCCTTGTCCCACAATGGGACTGTGACGTAACCATTGACATACTCCTTGACGCTTAGCATTAAAGTCTGGAAATTCATCTGTCCTGCCATCTCAAAGTTGAAGAAGTCGCAGTTTATGTTGATTCGGCGCAGCAAATGGTTGTCGTTGACTATTGATGCGACAAAGTCGTCCATGGAATATTCTCCTCGGCTATCTTTGAACAAGGCATTACTGATGTTCAACGTACCTTCCGCCTCATCGAGGTCGAAACCAGTAAGATTAACCGAAAGTTGTGTAGAAAGTTCCGACAGCGTATCACCTTTCAAGAGATTGAGGCCATACAAATCGGCCTTGCGAATGACAGCATCAAAATCCGACTTAGGCTTTTTGGAATTGGTAAGGTCGATGAGACCAGAAAAGTCAAGGTCAAGGTCGCCATCAAAGACACTGAATTTGCCGTTGAAAAGGTTTTCATTCAGTCGACCGTCTATCTTGATTTGGTCAATCGAGTTGCCAAGCAAATCGACGCGGTATACATTACCATCGATATCAAATTCCGGTTCGCCTTTTCGCGGAAATTTCATCGCCACGTCAGCATCGAGGTCAAGCGTCCCTATTTTGTCCTCCATGTTGGCCAACTTGCCCACATTGACATTTTCCACACTCAAGGACCCTGTAAATCGGTTGTCGACTTCAGAGTTGCATTCTCTTCTAATGGCGGCATTGACATTGCCAATATCTGACACTAAAGCTATATTTGAATTGAAGTTGTTATATGAGCCCTTGAAATTCAGCTTCAAATTGCCTTGCGTCATTGACTTCAAAGATTCGGGCAAAGGGATAGTTCCAGTGTTGCCAGGAATGCCAAAACCCACCAAATCGTCGTATGAGAAGCGCATCTTGCTGATATTCAGTTCATGCTCTCCATTATCGAAATCAAGTGGATGCATCTTTAGACTACCTTCGATATGCGTTTTGTCACCAAAGTCACAAATCAAGTCATCGACTGTAAAGTGTTCGATAGGACCCGTAAACAAGGCCTCAAAATGCAACATGTCAGGCATCTGATACATCACCGGGGCAAACACGCCAATATCGGAAAGCATGATGTCAGTAGGATAAATCTTGGAATCGAAACGCACCGAATCGACGAAATCATTTATGTCGGCATAATCGTTGTAGAGCATGTGCAAATCGAGATGCAGATTGCTGTTGTTGGTAGCTATCTGAAGGTCATCAAGGTATATACCCTTGGAGCATACCAAAGCCTCGGTTTGCATCGACTTGATGACAAAGCCGCTCAATTCGGAAGCACTCAACGATTTGATAGAGGCGCTGATAGAGTCACCGCTGATGCGCAAGTCCTTCGCTTTAAGGTTGATATCGTCCACATCGATATGTGCATAATCCATAGCGTGTTCAAGTGTCTTGAGCGAATCAGAACGGTTCTGGTCCCAAAGCATGAAATCGACATCCTTCAGCTGCAAACGGTCAATCCGTATGCTCGGCGCCGCCTTATCAGGATCTTTCTCCTTTTCGCTGCTGAAATAGTCGATAATGAACTGCAAGTTCATTGAATCATCGCCTTCATAGGTAACCAGATTAGCCTCCGTATTGTCAAGTTCCACCTTACCGAGGTGCAAATCACCATTGAGAGCATCACGGACAAACAACTTGGCGCTAATCTTATCTGACGATATCAACACATTATCTTTCTGGTCTTTAACAAAAACATCTTCGAGTACAACATTGAAATCTGGTGAGACGTAAAGACGGCCGATCTTGAACTCGGTCCCAAGATTTTCAGATAGATAGCCACTGGCAATACGCACTGCAAACTTCTGAATAATAGGATCTTGAATGGCGACGAAAAGACTCACGAAGAGTGACAACACCACCATAATTAAAACTAAGATGCTATGGATAATCTTTTTTTTAATAATTTTGACCCTTCAAATTTAAGCTATGAACGAATATATTTTAGGCATCGAATCATCGTGCGACGACACCTCAGCCGCAGTGCTTCAAGGCACGTGTGTACTCTCGAATGTAATTGCTAGTCAGAAAGTTCACGAGAAATACGGAGGCGTTGTCCCCGAACTCGCATCGCGTGCTCACCAGCAGAATATCATCCCCGTCATCGACACGGCTTTGAAGGACGCAAAGATAAATAAAAATCAATTAAGTGCCATTGCTTTTACGCGTGGTCCTGGACTTTTGGGTTCATTACTCGTAGGAACCTCATTTGCAAAGGCTTTCGCACAGACTTTGAACATTCCGATGGTTGAAATCGACCACATGAACGCTCACATTTTAGTGCATTTTGCCACCGATGCGACCCACACCGAAGTGCCCGACTTCCCATTCCTTTGCCTCACCGTTTCGGGTGGTCACACCCAAATCGTTGTCGTGAAAGACTATTTCGACATGGAAGTCATCGGTAAGACCATCGACGATGCCGCTGGAGAAGCCTTCGACAAGACGGCCAAGATTCTCGGTCTGCCCTACCCTGGCGGCCCCGTCATCGACAAGCTCGCCAAGATTGGCAACCCCGAGGCCTTCCAGTTTGCCAAGCCTCAGATTCCCGACCTCGACTATAGCTTCAGTGGTCTGAAGACCAGCATACTATACACTGTGCGCGACAACCTCAAAGTCAACCCTAACTTCATCGAAGAGAACAAGGATGACCTTTGCGCCTCGGTGCAGAAGACCATCATTGACATCCTGATGAACAAGTTGGTGAAAGCCTCAAAACAAACGGGCATCAAGACCGTCGCCATCGCCGGTGGAGTGAGTGCCAACAGCGGGCTGCACGATGCCATGCTTGCCATTGGCGAAAAATACCATTGGAAGGTGTTCATCCCGCGCCTCAGCTACAGCACCGACAACGCCGCCATGGTCGCAGTGGCAGGCTATTACAAATTCCTGCGCGGCGAGTTCGCTTCGCAAGACCTCACACCATACGCACGCCAGAGCTTGAATATATGAACTGGACCGAATTACTCTCCACCAAACGATGCGCCTCGCCACAGAAGAGCGACGACATACGCACTTCTTTCCAACGCGACTACGACCGCATCATCTTTTCGAGTGCCTTCCGCCGCTTGCAAAACAAGACGCAAGTTTTCCCTTTACCCGGCGCCATCATGGTGCACAACCGTTTGACACACAGCCTCGAAGTAGCCAGTGTAGGTCGCAGCATCGCCCGCATGACCTACAAGAAACTCATCGAAATACACCCCGAGTTGGAAGACGTCATCAGCGACATCGACACGGTGGTGGCTTCGGCTTGCCTTGCCCACGACTTGGGCAATCCACCTTTCGGTCATTCGGGCGAAGACACCATCAGCAGCTATTTCAAGGACGGCGATGGAAAACGCTTTGAGAGTCAAGTACTTCCAGAGCAATGGAGCGACCTCATCGCATTCGAAGGCAACGCCAACGCTTTCCGTCTGCTCACCCACCAGTTCAAGGGACGGCGTGAAGGCGGCTTCTCGCTCACCGCAGCCACACTCGCCACACTCATCAAATATCCCTACCCTTCCTACAACAAAGGCAAACGAAAGAAATACAATATCTTCCATTCCGAGATCACCACTTTCGAGGAAATCATGACCGAATGCGGCATCTCGCGCATCGACAAAACATCGCTCGTATATGCTCGCCATCCGCTATCCTACATGATGGAAGCCGCCGATGACATCTGTTATCTCGTCCTCGACATGGAAGATGCCCACAAACGTGGCATCGTTAGCACCGAAGCCATAGAGAACTGCTTCGTCAGCTTTTTCGATGCCGAAAAAGACAATGACTTCTTCAAGCATAAAGAATTGGCTTACAATCAAGTAAGCGACACCAACGAGCGCATGGCCTTCTTGCGCGCCATGCTCATCAACAAGCTCGTCGGTTGTGTCAGCGACATTTTCATTGCCAATTACGATACCATCATGGAAGGACGTTTCGAGAAGAGCCTCATCGCGCATTTGCCTGATTTCGAGAAGAGTGCCTTGGAGCAATGCCGCGCCACCTCAGTCAGCCACATATACCGCCATCCTTCAGTAGTAAAGATCGAACTCACCGGCTTCAATGTCATCGGGACGCTGATGGGTGACTTCTGCGATGCCATCACCAACCCCAACACGGCCTACAGCAAGAAGCTCCTCTCGCTCATTCCCGAGCAGTTCATAAACGAAACCGACGACACCTACAGCAAGCTGCAGACTGTCGTCGATTTCATCTCTAACATGACTGACCTCTATGCCGTGCAACTATACAAGGATTTGCGCGGAATAGAATAAATCCATCACATTTGCTCTACAAAACCATGGTTCAAATGAAGAAATCCATACTTGCTCTTTTACTTTTGGCATTATTTGCTTCGGCCTGCACACAAAAGGACCTTGCCCCACGCGAAATCCAACTTGCCGATTACATCGAATCGGATACCATGGATATAATGCCGGCCATTCGACAAGCATTAGACGATTGCAGCAAGTACCAATACGCCACGCTCATCTTGCCCGAAGGACATTACCTCGTGAAAAGCGATTTCGCCTACCAACGTTACTGCTATGTGAGCAACAATGACCCTGGAATGAAAAACATCGCTTTCGACTTGACCCATTTCAAGCACTTGGAAATCAAAGGCAACGACACACATTTGGATTTCGTAGGCTACACGGTTCCATTTCTGCTTGCCGATGCCGAAGACATCAGCATTTCGGGAATCTCCATCGACTACACCACACCATTTCACTCCGAAGGCGAAGTCACGGCGGTGACACCCGATTATTTCGACGTGCATTTCAACACGGATGAGTTCCCCTACAACATCCGCAATGGCTGCCTCTATTTCGACAACAAGCCCACAGGCTGCGAGAGTTTCAATCTTCTGCTCGAGTTCGACAAGGAAAAGCGAGAGCCAGCCTTTCATGTGCCCGACTATTGGGTGAACGGCACCGAGCGATGCGAGCAGCTGCCCAATGGCGACGTGCGAATCCTTCGCGAAGGCATCAGCGCCACCGTGGGCAACATCATGGTGTTTGGTTGCAGCCACCGACTCGTTCCAGGCTTCATCATCAGCGACAGTAAAGATGTTAATATTCACGACGTCAACGTATATCACACGGGCGGCATGGCTTTCATCGCCCAACGCTCGGAAAACATCGAGCTGAATCGCGTGAACGTCACTCCCCCGCCCTACCGCCAACGCATTGTGAGTGCCACTGCCGATGCAACCCATTTCGCCAACTGCGGCGGTTACATCCGATTGATTGACTGCGTTTTCGAGAACCAAAAAGACGATGCCACCAACATTCATGGTATTTACGCCATGATCAGCAAGATAGAGTCGCCGCGCACGGTGATTTTGCAATACGTCCACGAGGCGCAACGTGGTTTCAACTTCATCCGTCAAGGCATGAATGTGGAAATCGTGGATAATGCCAGCCTCATCACTCAATTTCTGACGCAAGTGGAATCGTATGAGGAACTTAACGAAGAATACACCCGCGTGACCTTCACCGACGACTTACCCGAAGACATCAAGACAAAATTTGTTGTGGCACGGGTGGATAGCTATCCCGAAGTATTCATCAAAGGCTGCACCATCCGCAGCAACCGTGCTCGTGGCATTTTGCTTGGCTCACGCGCCAAGATGACCATCGACAGCAACTACTTCCACGCTGCCGGAGCCGCCATCTTGCTTGAGGGTGATGGTTCCTTTTGGTATGAACAAAGCGGTGTGCGTGACCTCGAAATCTGCCATAACACCTTCGAAAACTGCAACTTCGGCTGTCAAGGTTGGGGTAATGCTTGCATCGCCGTTGGCACGGGTTTGTGGAACGACCGCACCACGAGCCGCTATCACCACAACATCAGCATCCACGACAACCTTTTCAGAGGCTTCGACCCACGCCTATTGAATTTCTATTGCACCAAAGGCTTACGTTTCTTCGACAACACCATCGAAAGCACAACAGACTATCCCGCTTCAAACGGCGAAACTTCGGCTTTCATTTATGATGATTGTGAAGAAGTTGAGATTCAGTAGTTTTTTTTCAAAAATCAATCACTCCAAATCCAAATACATATCCTTGAAGTTCAGAATCATCGTGCTGAACTGGCCAAAGATGTCTTGTCCCATGACACCGTCATATTGGCTGTGCTTTTCTTCGAGGCTCACGGATATTTGTTCCAACACATTGCTCTGACTTCCAACGGTGTAGGTAAAATTCCCAAGAACATATTCATCGACATCCACCATGCCTCCGGCACCACCGCGGTGGGAATGCTGCAGCGTGGCGTTGGCCTTGATCTCTTCTTTGTGGGCATCGTAATACTTCTTCGACAGTTGGCTCACATTGGCTCCCGTATCGAGAAAGAACTGTAACGTGTCATCGCCGTGCAACAACGTCACAATCATGTTCAATCCGTCGAAATGCAGGTTGCCATAGCCCCTATCGGCAGAAACAAGCGGCGTAAAGATGGTGCCGTCGGCATTCATCCTGATTTCCTCCATCTGGCTGATAACGGGGAATCCTATGATGCCATGTATCTCGTAACCTATTGAAGGAAACGAGAGCATTTCGTCGGCAAGTACGAGGAAGACGACATGTTCGAAGAGGATTCCACCCACAATGATGCTATCGGCCAGGGCCAACTGCGAGGTCACTTCGATGTCGGTTGACGAGCCCACGTTGACGTCGGAATCGATGAGTGCCAGGCCCATGCCGAGGGCCACGCTACGTGCTATGGTGGATAGGTTGGCACCGGTATCGAAGATGAAACGGTCGTCGCACCCGCCACATCGCACAGGGAGCATCAGGTGCGAGAACTCGTTCTGGCAGGAGGCGATAGTGACGTCGCCCGGCTTGTGTACGACCTGCGGTGGCACATCAGCCAAAGCACCATAGAGCTGCAGGGAGTTGTGGTAGTCGGCCAAGTCACTGCTATCAACGGCACATCCGTAACAGTCTATGATATCGCGATAGGTGTCAGCAGCAGCACCGTATTGGTAAGCACGGACGAGGCTGTCAGCTCGGGCTTCCAGCAGCGTCACCTGTTCGTTGTCAAAAAGGGTTACAGTCTCGCTACGATGACACGATACAAGTATTGCCATAACGATGGCAAAAAGGGCGATGTATCTCATAGATGATGCTATCATGCTAGGTTCAGACTTCAGCTGAAGGTTCGCCATCGGCTGTCGGCTGAGCATCGTTCCCTTCTTCAGCAAACCACTTGTCGAGGGTTTCTTCGGTCTTCTGTTCAATCTCAGGCGTGATATTCTTCTTCACCTTATTATAAACGATAAGAAGAGCAGCGGCTTCGTCGGCACGACCCAAAATAGGGTGGTCCTCCTTAGAGATCAGGTTGATAGGCAGTATAGTATATGCCAATGCGGAACCTATGAGGATTTTTGTGCCCCTGGAGGTACCTTCGGCGGTCATGACATAATAAAGCTGAAGCGCAGGTTTGGCAGCAACACGCCCTACCTTCTTGGCATAGGCCTGTATATTTTCCCAAAGCTTAGCGTTTTTTTCATTTGTTCCCATAATAGCAAATTATTAAATTATTTTCCGTTAATTGGCACAATGCCACCTATTTATATTACTCAATAAAAAGTCTATCAATAGAATCCTTGTAATGCTCAGCGATAACTTTACGGCGAATCTTCAAACTAGGCGTCATCTCACCCTCATCGATGGTCCAGTCGTGGTCCATGAGCTCGAAACGCTTAATCTGCTCATAGTCGCCAAAGAATTTGTTGTAGGTTTCCACTTCCTTTCGGATGGCAGCCACGACGGCTTTATTTTTAATCATTTCAGCATCAGTCTTATATTCGATATTCTGTTCCTTGCACCACTGACGCATATAGTCGAAATTAGGAACAATGAGAGCTGCAGCGAATTTTTGGTTCTCGCCCACCACTATCATGTTGCTGAACCATACCGATTCGGCAAACTTGTTCTCAATCAACGCAGGTGAGATGTATTTTCCCATCGAGTCCTTGAAGATTTCCTTGATTCGGCCCGTGATTTTCAGCAATCCGTCTTCATCAAACTCACCCTTGTCGCCCGTGTGGAAAAATCCGTTTTCGTCGATGGCCAGCTTCGTCTGTTCTTCATCCTTATAATAGCCTTTCATCACGCTCGAGCCTTTAACCAAGATTTCACCTGTTTCAGGGTCGATTTTCACCTCAAGATTAGCGCATGGAATGCCCACGGTACCGGCTTTCATCACTCCAGTAGCAAGGCTATTGGTACAAACCACGGGTGAGGTTTCGGTCAAACCATAGCCTTCGCTCACAGGCATTCCCATTGCGGCAAAGGTGCGCACCAAACGAGGTTGAATGCTGGCACCTCCAGAGATAAAGAACTGCAGGTTGCCACCAAAGGTCTTCTTCACTTCGTCAAAGACGAGGATACGTGCCAAGCCCAATTTCCACTTGTACCAACAGCTATTGTTGCGCCCAGTCTCGTCATATTTATCAGCCAAGGCAAATGCCCAATCGAAGGTCTTTTTCTTGAAGCCCGTCAATTTCTCGCCCTTTCGTATGATAGCGACGTATGCTTTTTCAAGTACGCGTGGCACGGTGGAGAAATGCTCGGGCTTGATGTCGGCCACATCACGCATGATTGTTCCGATGTTCTCAACATAATAAGTCGATACTCCGAGATAGATATGGCTATATTGAACGGAGCGTTCAAGAATGTGCGACAACGGCAAGTAACTGATGGCTTTTTGTGTCGGCTCAATGGGATAATGCGGTGCATAATGCTGGCAGTTGCTCATCAGATTACGATGCGTGAGCATGACGCCTTTGGGCGTTCCTAAAGTACCGGAAGTATAGATGATGGTTGCCACGTCGTCAGGAGTAATCTCCGACTCGATCTGGCGCAACTCCCGACGGAGGTCAAGACCGCTGAAGCCTTCCTCGATCACTTCCTTGAGCAGCTTGATGCCCATCACCTGGTTAAAGGTATAAACCATTGCATTGACGTTTTCGAGAACGTCCTTGATCTTTCTGTATAGCACTGGACCTTCAACGAAAATAATCTTCGGTTCAGCATGGTGGAAAATATATTCGAAGTCGTGTTGGCTCAATGTAGGATACACTGGGACGACAATAGCGCCAATCTGCTGTGCAGCAAAGTCAACCATGTTCCACTGCGGACAGTTGTTCGACACAATGGCGATACGGTCTCCCTTCTGCACACCCAGTTTCATCATACCCATGCTGATACGGTTGGTCCGCTCAGCAAAACGATTCCCGTCAATCTTGACCCACTGCCCGTTCACTTTGCTAGCGAAGATGCAGTCTTTCCAACCGAACTTCTCCACAAAACGAGGCAAGAGGTCGAAGGTACGCTGGGGCATATCATCGAAGGACCTGAGAGGTATCTTTTTAAAATCTTTTCTACTCATTATTCTAGATTTCTAGCACAAAAAGTCTGCGAAGATACGGATATTTTCTGGAATGACAATTTTTATTAATTTTACCATCCAACCCTAGCAGGCTGTGATTCCCTAATGGCACAAACCAATCTCATTTCTCCATCTAGGGATACAGCGTCCTAAAAAATGTCTACCTTTGCCGTCACAAATACCACATCCCATGATCACCATTTTCGACGACATGACCCAAGTGACCGAGGCGGAGGTGCAACGCATGTTGCCTCTCGTCGACGACGCACAACGCAACGAGGCACTGCGTTACAAGCATCTACAAGGGCAATACGACTGCCTCAAGACCTGGCTGATGCTTACCGACATGCTCAAGCCACTCGGCGTGAACGACTTCGCCATGGGGCACAACGAACACGGCAAGCCTTTCCTCCTCCACTACCCCGACATCCATTTCAACATCAGCCACTGCAAGAATGGACTCGCCGTTGCCGTTGACAACAAGCCCATCGGCATCGACATCGAGAGCTTTCGCGAACCCAACGCCTCGCTGATAAAGAAGACCATGAACGACGAAGAAGCAGCACAGATACACTGTCCAGAGGACTTCATTCGCTTTTGGACCATGAAGGAAGCCGTGCTGAAACTCCGTGGAACGGGCATCATCGACAGTCTATACGGGGTACTCGACGGTCAAGGCTATCGGTTAGAGACCATCACGAACCGCGAAAAACAATATGTCATCACAATCGCATACAGCATCTGATTCTTGACAAATAAAAAATAAGCGCCTCGATTGAGGCGCTTATTTTATCAATATGTCACTGAGAATTACAGCAGGTGGCAGCTGACGGTGAGGCCAGCCATCACAATGCTCACCATGCTCATTAACTTGATGAGGATGTTCAGTGAAGGACCAGATGTGTCTTTGAATGGGTCACCGACGGTGTCGCCAACGACGGTAGCCTTGTGGTTGTCGGAGCCTTTGCCACCGAAATTGCCTTCTTCGACATACTTCTTGGCATTGTCCCAAGCACCGCCTGAGTTGGCCATGAACACTGCCATGACGAAACCGCATGAGAGGCCGCCGATGAGCAGACCCAGCACGCCAGGAACGCCCAGGATGACACCAGTGAGGATCGGAACGACGATAGCGAGGATGGAAGGCACCAGCATTTCGTGTTGTGCACCCTTGGTGGAGATAGCCACGCAACGTTCGTAGTCAGGTTCAGCCTTGCCTTCGAGGATACCCTTGATGGTAGCAAACTGACGACGCACTTCTTCAACCATCTTCTGTGCAGCGCGACCCACGGCATTCATCGTCATGCCGCAGAACACGAAGGCCATCATGGCACCGATGAACACGCCTACGAGGACGACAGGGTTCATCAGGTTCACGTTGTAGGCTTCCATGAAGTCGATGAGGGTAGCCTTAGCGGCTTCCACGCCATTAGGCAGGTCTTGACCCACACGCACCAAAGCGATCTTGATTTCTTCGACGTAGGAGGCAAGCAGTGCCAAAGCGGTCAGAGCTGCAGAGCCGATAGCGAAGCCCTTACCCGTAGCAGCGGTGGTGTTACCCAGTGCATCGAGGGCATCGGTGCGTTGACGCACTTCTGGGTCGAGGCCGCTCATTTCGGCATTACCACCAGCATTGTCGGCAATAGGACCATAAGCGTCAGTAGCCAAGGTGATACCCAAAGTGGAGAGCATACCCACGGCAGCGATACCAATACCATAAAGACCCATCGAGAGGTTTTGTGCATTGAATTCGAGGCTGAAGCCATTGGCGCAGAGGTAAGCCAAGATGATGGCGACACCCACAGTAATCACTGGAATTGCAGTGGAAAGCATACCCAGACCGAGGCCACTGATGATGACAGTAGCAGGACCTGTCTTCGAGCTTTCGGCCACCTTTTGGGTTGGCTTATAGGATTGCGAAGTGTAATATTCTGTAGCCTTACCGATGATGACGCCAGCCAAAAGACCTACAACCACCGACAGAGAAACGTGCCACCAAGCGGATGTCTCAGTGCCGAACAAGAAGGCAAAGATGCCAAAGGTAGCAACAGCGATAAGGATAGCTGCAGTGTTTGTGCCACGTGACAAAGCGCCGAGCAACTGTTTCATGCCAGCATTCTCTTTAGTACGGACCAAGAAGATACCAATCAGTGAGAGCACCACGCCCACAGCAGCGATCAGCATAGGAGCGATGACGGCCTTCATCTGCATGGCTTCGCCAGCAGCCGATTCGGCAGCAGCAGTAGCGAAAGCAGAAGCACCCAGAGCCATAGTAGCAAGGATGGAGCCTGCGTAGGATTCATAAAGGTCGGCACCCATACCAGCCACGTCACCGACATTGTCACCAACGTTATCGGCGATGGTAGCAGGATTACGCGGGTCGTCTTCAGGAATGTTGTATTCGGTCTTACCGACGAGGTCAGCACCCACATCGGCAGCCTTGGTGTAGATACCGCCACCTACACGGGCAAACAGAGCCTGCGTAGAAGCACCCATACCAAAGGTCAACATGGTAGTAGTAATAGTGACCAAATCGGCATTAGCACCTACCATTTCGAGGAGCTTTGTGCCTTTCAAGACGAGGAACCACACCGAGACGTCGAGCAGAGCCAAGCCCACCACGACGAGACCCATGACGGCACCCGAACGGAAAGCCACCTGCAGACCGCTGTTCAACGACTTACGGGCAGCATTGGCTGTACGAGCCGATGCATAGGTAGCGGTCTTCATGCCGAAGAAACCAGCCAGGCCCGAGAAGAAACCACCCGTCAGGAAAGCGAACCATACGATGCCATTCTGCAGCTTGAAATAAGCCATGATGCCAAAGATGGCAGCCAAAACGGCAAACACGATGATGACCACTTTGTACTGCTGTTTCAGGTATGCCATGGCACCCTTGCGCACGTGAGCGGCAATCTTCTTCATTAAATCAGTGCCTTCATCTTCCTTCATCATTTGCTTGTAGAAAAAGAAGGCGAATGCCAGTGCCAAGATAGAGGCCGCTAGCACCCAATAAACTACTGAAAGATTCATAAGCGAAAAATTTTAGTTATTATTAAATTACTTTCAATCGTGTTTAAGCGTGCAAAAATAAGAACAAAATAAAATGGTTTTTAAGTTTGCGGAAAGATTTTTTCCAAAAAGCAACTTTTTTTGGCAGATTGGAAAAATGTCCGTATTTTTGTCGATTGAGGAAAAAGGTTTTTTCGCGAATCCTTGCCGTAAAGAACGAGGTTTCAGCGTTTTGCCTTTGAAATTGAAAACGAGATGAACAAAGTCAGACTTGAAATCGTCGGGATGACCTATAGCGAGTCATCAACGGGTGCATACGTGCTTATTTTAGGTGACCGCAACTCGAACCTGCGGCTTCCCATCGTCATCGGAGGGGCTGAAGCACAATCAATTGCAGTGGGTATTGAAAGGCAGAAAAACAGCCGTCCCCTCACCCACGATTTGTTCATCAAGTTCGCCAACACCTTTAATATTAATTTAAAAGAAGTCGTCATCAACCGTTTCCGCGACGGTGTGTTCTACGCCATGCTGGTTTGCGAACACGACGGCGAACTCACCATGGTAGATGCTCGTCCATCCGATGCCATCGCCTTGGCCGTGCGCCTCAACTGCGAGATATATGCTTACGAAACCGTGATGGAAGAGGCTGGGATTGAGATGGAAGATGAAACGGAAAGTGAAGAGAGCGGAGAGTTGAAAGATAAAAGTGGAAAGATGGAAGATGAAAGCGGTGCTTCGACTCCGCTCAGCACCCAGAATATTGAAGAACTCGAAGAACAGCTGCGAGAAGCCATTGAAAAAGAAGACTATGCGGAAGCAGCACGCCTTCGCGACGAAATCAACAAGAGAAATAAACAATAAATCATAATACAAATGAAAGGTATCAAGACTCGTTTAATTGCGATGAACTTCCTCATCTTTGCCTCATGGGGAGCTTATCTTTGTTCATTAGGTATTTATTTGGGCAATGTCGGCATGGGTGCCAACATCGGCTCGTTTTTCGCCATCCAAGGCATCGTGTCACTCTTCATGCCTGCCTTGATGGGCATCGTGGCTGACCGTTGGATTCCTGCACAGAAGCTGTTGGGCATCTGCCACCTGCTTTCAGCTGCTTTCATCGGCATGGCCGGTTACATGGGAATGAGTCATGGAGCCGACATCACCTTCGGCCAGATCTTCCCTTGGTATGCCCTTAGCGTCGCTTTCTTCATGCCAACCATCGCCTTAGGCAACTCTGTATCATACAACGCATTAAACAAGGCTGGTTTAGACACTGTCAAGGCCTACCCTCCTATTCGCGTGTTCGGTACCATCGGCTTCATCGTCTCGATGTGGATCGTCAACTTCACGGGCTTCAAAGATAGTTACATGCAGTTGTTCGTCTCGGCTGGATGGAGCCTCATCTTAGGCATCTATTCCTTCACTTTGCCAGAATGCCCAACCAGCAAGAAGCAAGAAAATGCTTCGTTTATTGACGCCTTGGGTTTGCGTGCTTTCACCTTGTTTAAAGACCCCAAGATGTGCATCTTCTTCATCTTCTCGTTCCTTTTGGGCATGTGCTTGCAAGTGACCAACGGTTTCTGTACCCCATATCTCGACACTTTCGGTAAAGTTGACGCATACGCCAACGCCTTCGCCGTGAAGAACAGCGTGTTCCTCTCGTCCATCTCACAGATTTCGGAGACGCTCTGCATCCTGCTCATCCCATTCTTCCTGCGCAAGTTCGGCATCAAGAAGGTGATGATCGTCGCCTTCATGGCATGGTTCCTGCGTTTCGCACTCTTGGGTGCAGGTAGCCCAACCGGCTTCGGCCTCGTGCTGTTCATCCTCTCGATGATCGTTTATGGCGTGGCTTTCGACTTCTACAACATCAGCGGCTCGCTCTTCGTTGACCAAAATACCGACATCAGCATCCGCAGCAGCGCACAAGGTGTGTTCATGATGATGACCAACGGCTTAGGTGCTACCGTGGGTTCATTCTGCGCTGGTGCTATCGTCAACCGCTTCACTGGCGGCCTCGATGCCACCACACAATTCGACCAGCTGATGAGCGGATGGTCAACAGCTTGGTACATCTTCGCAGGCTTCGCCTTCGTGGTTGGCATTTTGTTTGCCATCCTGTTTAAGTACAAACACGAAGTAAAAGAATAATCAAGTAGTTATGCGCCAGTATCTCGACCTACTTCAGCATATCCTCGACCACGGCGTGCAGAAAGGCGACCGCACCGGCACCGGCACCATCAGTGTGTTCGGTTACCAGATGCGTTTCGACCTCTCGGAGGGATTTCCTTTGGTCACCACGAAAAAGGTGCACTTGAAGTCCATCATCCACGAACTGCTGTGGCTCTTGAGTGGCGACACCAACATCAAATACTTGCACGACAACAAGGTCAGCATTTGGGACGAGTGGGCTGATGCAAATGGCGACCTCGGTCCCGTTTATGGTGCCCAATGGCGCAACTGGAACAACGATGGCATCGACCAAATCAAGGAAGTAATTGAGAGCATCAAGAGCAATCCCAACAGCCGACGTCATATCGTAACAGCTTGGAATCCATCGGTTTTACCCGACGAACACGAGAAAGACTTTGCCGCCAACGTAGCCGCTGGGAAAGCTGCGCTTCCACCTTGCCATGCCTTCTTCCAATTCTATGTGGCCGATGGCAAACTCTCGTGCCAACTCTACCAACGCAGCGCCGACGTGTTTTTGGGCGTGCCTTTCAACATTGCCTCCTACGCCCTCCTCACCATGATGATGGCGCAAGTTTGCGGCCTGCAACCTGGCGAGTTCGTCCACACCTTCGGCGACGTCCATATCTACAACAACCTCATCGAGCAGGTGAAGACCCAGCTAACACGTGTTCCTCGCCCTCTGCCTACGATGAGATTGAACCCTGAGGTCAAAGACCTCTTCGCCTTCAGATACGAAGACTTTACATTAGAAAACTACGATCCACATCCAGCAATAAAAGGAGAAGTATCTATATGACCCTATCCATCATCGTCGCCATGGCCTCCAACCGTGCCATCGGGAAAGACGGCGACCTCATTTGGCATCTCTCGCGCGACCTAAAGCATTTCAAAGCCATCACCACAGGACATACGGTCGTGATGGGATACAAGACCTTCTTGTCATTGCCGAATCACAAGGCCCTGCCCAATCGCAGGAACATCATCATTTCCAGCAGACTGGAGCAAGCACCAGATGGTTTCGAACTGGCCAATTCCATCCCTACCGCCATAGAAATAGTGCGCGACGATGACGAGGTCTTCATCATAGGCGGCGGCAGCATCTACGAGCAGTTTCTACCCAAAGTCGACCGTCTTTATCTGACCCGTCTCGACAAGGAATTTGAAGCCGACACCTTCTTCCCTTACATTAACTTTGAGGAATGGAGCCTCGTTGACATGGAAGTCATCGATGACGACCCGCAGGTAGACTATTCCTACCGTTTCGAAACCTGGGAGAGGAAACAAATCTGATGTTCAAGAAGATACTTGGCACGGGGGCGGTGCGCGCCATTAACTTGCTGACGCAATTCGCGACGCTCGTCATGGGAACCAAGTTCCTCGGCGCCGCCGAATGGGGCATTGCCTATACCGTACAAGTAGATAACACCTTTTTGTTGATTGGCATCGAGTTGCTGGCAGGCAGCGGATTGGTGTATTTCACCCCACGCAAAAAGCTCTCCACTTTGCTGACCCTTTCCTACGCATGGATTGGCATCGTGATGTTGTTTTATGTATTGCTTTTCAAGGGACTCTCGTTAGCTCCCGATTTCTATCACAGAGTGGTCCCCGAGGGCTATGCCGCCATACTTTTGCTGCAAACCCTCACTTATAGTCTTCACGAGTTCAACCTCAACTATTTTCTTGGAAAAGAAAAAGTAAAGACATTCAACTTGCTGTTTCTCTTGCAGATACTCACGCAAGTCGGCACTATGAGTCTGTTCATCTTTGCCTTCGACATGACAGATGCCCGTGCCTTCCTCTATTCACAACTCTGCGGATACACCTTGGCCTTGCTTGTCGGCTGGATTTTGCTTCTCCCGACCTTGAAACGCGAAGGCATCGACCCAATAAAGCCCACTCTCAAAGAGATGTTTGGTTATGGTGTCATCATGCAACTGTCGAATATCGTAGCCACCATCAACAAGCGATTGAATCTCTATGTCCTTCAAGGGAATAGCAGTCCTGCATCAGCGGGCGTTTATGGTTCGGGCACGCAAGTCACCGAAAGCGTAAAGATTATCGGCAACAGCATCGGACTAGTACAGTTCTCCGCTTTAAGCAACACCGAGAGTCAAGAACGCGCCAACCAACTGACCTTGCGTTTCATGAAGATCTCCATAACACTCACCTTAGTGGCGATGGTCATCGTATCATTGCTGCCTACTTCACTATTCGAATGGCTTTTCTCGAAGGAATTCAGCGAGATACGCACCGTCATCATCCTCATGGCACCCGGCATCGTATTCTTTTCGGCTCACAATATTTTGGCCAACCATTTCCAAGGCACAGGTCAACCCAAATACAACCTCTACGCTTCTCTGATTGGATTAGCCATCACATTACCAAGCGTTTACATCCTCATTCCGTGGCTTGGCATCGCTGGAGCCGCCATCTCCACCTCGCTCACCTTCGCTGCCATCTTCATTTACCAGTGGGTTGTTTTCCACAGACTTACAGGCATCAAGTTGAGTCAACTTGTCCCGAACAGAGACGATTGGGAATGGGCCAAGGAAGAAATTACGGGAATCTTCAAGAAGGGCTAAGAATTTCACCAAATTTTCGTATTTTTGCGCAAAATCCGCTTTTATGGAAAACGAATACGAAGAGAAAGATATTTTCGCTCAAGGCGAAAACCCCACACCTAACACAGAAAGCTATAACGACGACAGCATCGTGCACCTTGAAGACATGGAGCACATCCGCCGCCGTCCCGGTATGTACATCGGCAAATTGGGCGATGGTGCCTCACAAGACGACGGCATCTATGTGCTTATCAAAGAAGTGATTGACAACTCCATCGACGAATTCACTTCCGGCTTCGGCAAGAAGATTGAGATTACCGTCAACAAGGCGGAGAAGAAAGTCACCATCCGCGACTACGGTCGTGGCATCCCTTTGGGAAAGATTGTCGATGCCGTCTCGAAGCTGAACACAGGTGCTAAATACGACAGCAAGGTTTTCCAGAAATCCGTCGGTCTGAATGGTGTTGGTACCAAAGCCGTGAATGCACTTTCGTCGTATTTCAAGGCCCAAGCCATCCGCGAAGGCAAGACCCGCATCGCCGAGTTCGCCCAAGGCAAACTGATCTCCGACAGCGGCATCATCCCTTGCAACGAAGAGCCTGGCACCCTGATTGAGTTCATCCCCGACACTGTTTTGTTTGGCAACTACCATTACGTTGACGAATACATAGAGAAGCGCGTTTGGAACTACGCCTACCTTAACCGCGGCCTCAGCCTAATATATAACGACAAGCGTTATTACTCGAAGAACGGCTTGCTCGACCTATTGGAGAACAACATGGAAGGCGAAGGCCTCTACCCTATCATCCACATCAAAGACGATGATTTTGAGGCGGCTTTCACACATGTCAACGGTCAGTCGAGTGACTATTTCTATTCCTTCGTCAACGGGCAGCACACCACCGAGGGCGGCACACACCAATCTGCTTTCCGCGAAGGCTACGCCCGCGTGGTGCGCGAGTTCTTCCAAAAGGAATACGAACCCGCCGACATCCGTCAAGGCTTGGTGTGCGCGCTTTGCGTACGCATTCAAGAGCCTGTTTTTGAGGCACAAACCAAGACCAAGTTGGGGTCCACTCACCTTGCTCCTAACAATCCTGACGGCACGAATGACAGTCCGGTTTTGAAGACCTACGTTTTCGACATCCTGAAGCGCCA
This sequence comes from Bacteroidales bacterium, assembly GCA_045627065.1. Taxonomy (GTDB): domain Bacteria; phylum Bacteroidota; class Bacteroidia; order Bacteroidales; family F082; genus Limimorpha. Next base: position 29,623 of record JAZQMX010000040.1, read on the forward strand.
TTTAGACAATTATCTTCACATGAATCCCGCTTCGGTTCAGGTTCTTCAGCAAAAAATCCTGGCCAACGAGAAAGAACGCAAGGAGATCGCCGGTATCAAGAAGGCTGCCCGCGACAGTGCGAAAAAGGTCAGCCTAAACAACCGCAAGTTGCGTGACTGCCGTGTACACCTCAACACCAACCACGAGAACCGTTTGGACAGCACCATCTTCATCACCGAGGGTGACTCCGCATCGGGAAGCATCACTAAAAGCCGCGACGTGCAGACACAAGCCGTGTTCAGTTTGCGTGGTAAGCCGCTCAACTGCTTGGGAATGAGCAAGAAGGTATGCTACGAAAATGAAGAGTTCAACCTCTTGCAAGCCGCCTTGAACATCGAAGACGACATGGAGAACCTGCGCTACAACAACATCGTCATCGCCACCGATGCCGATGTAGATGGAATGCACATCCGTCTGCTCCTCCTCACTTTCTTCCTGCAGTTCTATCCCGACCTCGTGCGTAACGGTCATGTCTATATCTTGCAAACGCCGCTGTTCCGCGTTCGCAACAAGAAAGAGACCTTCTACTGCTACAGCGACGAAGAACGCGTTGCCGCCAAGGAGAAATGCGGTGCGCAAGCCGAAATCACACGATTCAAAGGTCTCGGTGAAATCTCGCCCGACGAGTTTCGCGGCTTCATCGGACAGAACATCCGTTTGGAACCCGTCATCCTACGCAACGACTTCGGCATCAAGGAATTGCTGGAATATTACATGGGTAAGAACACCATGGAACGCCAAAAGTTCATCATCAATAATCTGAGGATTGAAGATGATTCGGAGATGGATAAATTATAATCCAATCATAACATATTATGAAAACAAATGCAAAACTCATCATCATGGGAAGCATGATCACTTTGTTCGGCTGCAACGAAAGCCAGCCTGAACGTTATTCCGTCAAGGAATATCCCGAAACCAGAAAAGACACCACCGTGGTTGACGACTATTTCGGAACACAAGTCGCCGACCCTTACCGTTGGTTGGAAAACGACACCTGCGCCGAGACTTCTGCTTGGGTTGAAGCACAAAGGGCTGTCACTCAAGATTATCTGAGTCACATTCCTTTCCGCAACGCCATCAAAGACCGCCTCACGCAAATTGTGAACTACGAACGCTACAGCGCACCATCGAAACGTTTTGGCCGCTACATGTTCTCGAAGAACGACGGCCTGCAAAACCAAAATGTGATTTACATCCAATCCGCACTTGACGCTGAAGCCGAAGTACTCCTCGACCCCAACAAACTCTCTGAGGACGGCACTGTCGCCTTTGGCGGCGGCTCCCTTTCCAACGACGGAAAATACTACGCCTACACCATTCAGCGCAGCGGTTCCGACTGGGTTGAAATCTATGTGTTGGACATCGCCACTAAGGAGCTCCTCCCCGACCATATCGAATGGGCCAAGTTCACGGGTGCATCATGGTATCAAGACGGCTTCTTCTATGCCGCCTACGACCGTCCGGAAGAAGGCAAGGAATTCTCGAATGTCAACGAAAACCACAAGATTTACTATCACAAACTTGGCACACCACAAGACCAAGACCAGCTCTTCTACGAGAATCCAGCTCAGCCACGCTATTTTCACCAAGTTGACTTAACTGAAGATGAGCATTACATGTTCCTCTTCGAAAGCGGTCAAGGCGCAGGCCATACGCTCTGGATTCGCGACATGCAAGACCCCAATGGCAAGTTTACGCAGATTGCTAACGACATGAACTATTCGTATAGCCCAATGGATGTCATCGACGATGTGCTATACATCTACACCAACTACGATGCACCTAAGGGCCGCATCTGCCGCGTTTCGGCCAAGGCTCCACAAATGGAAAATTGGGAGACCGTCATTCCTGAAAGCGAAAACGTCATTGCAGGCATCAACCTTGCTGCCGGCAAGATGATTGTCACTTACGACCAAGATGCCGCCAACCACTCCTTCGTCTATACCATGGATGGCCAGCTCGTTCACGAAATCGAGTTCCCGACCTTTGGCGCTGTCGGCTTCAGCACTCGCTACGACGACCAGGAAGTGTTCTATTCCTTCACATCTTTCGCTTTCCCGACCACAATCTACAGCTACGACATCGAGAGCAACACCTCGACCGTTTTCCGTGCTCCAGCAGTTGATTTTGTTCCCGAAGATTTCACCACCGAACAGGTTTTTGTCGAGTCGAAGGACGGCACAAAAGTTCCTATGTTCCTGACTTACAAGAAAGACCTTGTGAAAGACGGCACCAATCCTACCCTACTTTACGGTTACGGTGGTTTCAACATCACGCTGAATCCTGGCTTCTCGACCTCACGTCTTCCGTTCATTGAAAACGGCGGCATCTATGCACAGATGAACCTGCGTGGTGGTAACGAATACGGTGAAGAATGGCATTTGGCTGGCACGAAACTCCAGAAGCAGAATGTCTTCGACGACTGCATCGCCTGCGCAGAATATCTGATTGCAAACAAATACACCTCAGCCGATTATCTCGCCCTGAATGGCGGTTCAAACGGTGGCCTTTTGGTCGGTGCTGTCGTCAATCAGCGCCCTGACTTGTTCCGTGTTGCCGTTCCACAAGTCGGCGTGATGGACATGCTGCGTTATCATCTGTTCACCATCGGTTGGAACTGGGCCAGCGATTACGGCACTAGCGAAGATAGCGAAGAAATGTTCAAGGCACTGTATGCCTATTCACCATTGCACACCATCAAGAGTGGCGAAGATGTTCATTATCCGGCAATTATGGTCACGACTGCCGACCATGACGACCGCGTTGTTCCTGCACACTCCTTCAAATATGCCGCAACGCTTCAGGCTGCCCAAACCGGCAATGAACCTAAGATTATCCGTATCGACTCGAAAGCTGGTCATGGCGGTGGCAAACCGATTTCAAAGGTCTTGGAAGAACAAGCCGACATCTACTCTTTCATCCTTTACAATATGGGATTGGAATATAAGCCAGCAGAATGAATTTTTTGCAAAAATTCTTAATATTCAGCGTTTTGCTGTTTGCAATGGCGGCAAACGCTCAAAACAGCAATCCAGCCTGTGCCTTGGAAAAGGCGCAGGCTGAAATGCTTTCCGGTCTGAAAAATGTTGATAAAGGATTACTCTACGAGCTTGATTATCAATATGATTACGATTTAGACCGCTTGATTGAAAACGATGTCACTTCCGTTCCGTCATTTGTCAAGTATGCGGTCACAAAAATGATGAATCCTTTCAAGGCAGTCTTTCACATCAAAAGCCTTTTGCCTGCCTGCAGCGCATTTCAAGCCATTACTCCCGATGGCGACATCATTTATGCCCGTAACTTCGATTTCACTTTTTCCGAGCCATCGGCTTCGGTTTTGGTGAGGACGCAACCCGAAAATGGCTATGCCTCCATTTCCATGGCACCTTTTTCATTGGTCGGTAAAAGGCAAGGCGATTTGGATGACGGAAAATCAGACAATTCACTGCTCATCGTTGCACCTTATCTTTTGATGGACGGCATGAACGAAAAAGGGTTGGCCGTCAGCGTGTTGTATCTCGACGGCGAAGGAACGGAACAATACGACCCTGATAAACACGACATTATGACGCTTTCCGCCATGCGCATCATGTTAGACAAAGCCGCCGACACCGATGAAGCCCTTGCCTTGATGCAGCAATACAATATGTTTGCCGACAAAACGAAAAGCGAGATTCCGCACAGTTACCATTTCCTAATTTCCGATGCAGAAGGACATTCCGTTGTGCTGGAATACATTCATAATGAATGTGATAAGTCGTGGACAATGAGTCCTGTTGAAGCAAAATATGTCACAAACGCCTATCTCAACGAAGGCTGGCAGCACATAGGCCACGGCTACGACCGCTATGAAAAAGTAAGGGATGTTTACGAAGCAAAAAACGGTGTCTTCACCGAAGAAGAAGCCATGCAACTATTGAAAGAATTGTCGCAAACCGCAACGGCTGAAAAGACCAGCAACACACAATGGTCAGCGGTTTACAACCTCACCAGGAAAACCGCAAAAATCTGCATGGCAAGGGATTATGATAATGTTTTGGAGTTTGAAATCATCAAGCGGCGATACTGATGTCATAGAGATATTCCGGTGCAAAATCTGCATCGTTCTCCCAAGTTACAGTGGCAAACTTGACGGTAAATTGATTATAACGCCGAAGAAGCAAGTTCACGATATTCGTAGCTCACCTTGTCGCCGCAACTTAGTACCATATAACTTGGTTTCAGCGTTCCTTCATTCAGGTTGTCGGTCATAACGTAGGTGATGCCGTTAAATTCGCGATGTTCGCGCATGTGGAAATGACCCATGACGACTAACGAGACATTGCTTCGGCTCATCAAATCCATGAAGGCGTATTGCTCATCAAGAGGAAGATTGGCGGCTGGTGTCGTCGTGTAGTTGTAGCTTGTGCGGAACAGCCAGCAGTGGCTGATAACCACGCAATTACGATATTCATCACGATGCGACAACTTTTCTTCTAACCAATCCATCTGGCGCTTGCCATGCGTTCCGTTGCCCGAATCGAGGAAAACGAACAAGTCCTTGAAACCGCCGACGGTTTTCACAGTCACCGTGTAGGTTGAAGTGTGGAAATGCTCCTTATACCATTTTGCGCAATCGAAATACACATCATGATTGCCGATTGTCGGGAAGCAAGGGTCGTTTTTGGCTTGACTTTCAGCATCATATTGCATCGAAGCCTCAACAATTTTGTAAGGCATCTCACCATTTTCATTCGCCAAGTCACCGACAAGCATAGAGAAAACAGCTTGTGGATCGTTGCGCTCGGCAGTAATGAATTGGAAAAGACGGTCGTCATCGGTTTGTACGATGGCGCTGTCAGCAACATTAAAATGCGAATCAGACGAAGAATAGACCAAATAGTTGTCAGGCGCATTCTCAATGATGGGTTCGCCATTTTGCACGTTGTAGTCAATCCAGTCGTTCACGCGTTCTTCCGTGTCGCTGCGGTTGATGACCATGCCCGGAATATCCAAATGGTTGCAACTTGTGGCGAAAAACAGTGCTGTTGCAGCAGTCAAAATGCAAAAATATCTCTTTTTCATAGTGTTCATTTTTTAGGAGTCCAACTGATGCCGAAATGGGTCTCAATTCCGTTGGGTTGCGCCGACAAATTCAAGTTGCTGCTAGGATGGAAACACACTTCACCGGTGAGACGCAAGTTGTCATTCAGTTCATAATAACCTGTGATACAATAAATAAAGATGGAAACGCGCTCGATGATGAAATCATCGAAATTGGAGATGCGGCCACCGATGTTCCAAGGATGCGAGTCATCAAAGACGTTACCTTCGATGCAGAAAGTGACGTTCATCGGCTCGAAGATGGTACCCATTCCTCCATCTTGACGAAGCGGAATCTCAGCCGTATAACGGTTACAGAGACCTAACTGGAAATTGAAATGGCGGTTTCTCCAGCCAAGGTCGAGCAAGCCATTGAATTCCTGCAAGTTGTAGTTTGGAAACAAACGATAGAGATAACGATTCTCCAAATAGAGCGTTCCGCTCTTGGCCTGAAGCAAATCGGCCTGCCAATACAGATTCATGGCCAAAGGATAGCTCAAGGTCCCTTTCAGACTTACGCCAGCCGTAAAATAATCATTCAACTGATAATCGCCAAACACCGCCAAGGCCACATTGCTTCCTTCGGTGCGGGTGTATTCATACTCGCCGTATGACCGAAGCGTCCATTGCGCCTGGGCAGCTCCTGCAAACGCGCAAAAACAAAAGAAAAGTAATATTCGTTTCATTTTCATTATTTCAGTTAATTAGAACAACTTAATTTCGGGAACATCATTTGGAAAGGATTTCCAGAATCCGTTTCAGCAGTTCCTGATTCGGGCACGATTGGTCCTGCATGATGGCAAACGAAAAGTTATCGGCAATGCACTCTTCTGGGTCAACACAATAGTCAGTATTGCCATTCGACATGACATAATCGAAATTCGAGACTTCCGATGCATGATACATGGTCCATTGTCCATCAACCTTATAAGGTTCGTGGTTTTCATCAAGGGCAAGCAGATAGATTCCCTTATTGCTGGTGAAATAATCCATCAAGCCCTCGCCCTCCAAATAAACACTGTCGGGACAGCGTGTAATTAACATGCAATCCCTCTCTTCCCCATTGATATTGAATTTGGCAAAAGAATCATGTCGGTTGACATCTGGATTATAAATCAAGCTATTCTTCACATCTTCCGGAATCGGGATTTCATCCGGCAGGATTTCAAAGCCAATCAACGAATAGAACTGTTTACGGAAATCAGGATACATCCTATCCAGAACATGACAGAGTTCATGCCAGAACAAAGTCTCGGCATAACTTGTACCATTTTGTGAATCATAGTCATAATACAGTTTCAACATCTCGAAATCAATGAAAATATAGGTCCCAAGTGTAAAACCCGCAGCATGGTCCCAAGCCAACATCTTCGAATTTGCCAGCGAAATCGGTTGGTTGAAAGGAAAATTCAATCCCATAGCATCAATGCGACGGTTCATTCGTGCTTCCAAACTATCAACCAAAAACAGCAATGAACCGGGCACATCAATTACATCGTCACGGCACACATCCATAAAATCTTCATAATCACTATTTTGCTGTCGCATGCAGATATCAATGCATATTGGGGAAATATGAGCCTGTTCAATATTACTCACAAAGAATTGCTGCCCTTGCGGACGGCTAATGACCTCAAAATGGATATGATTTCTTTGGGGTTCGATTGGATCTTTATGGCATGCGCTCAGAAGCATCAAGGCCGCTGCCATTGCAGCCATCATCAATTTTGTTTTCATTAGAAATATAAATTAGAAGTTGTTAACTATTCTCGTCGAAATGCTCATGGCAATTCGCGTGCAAAAATAGATATTATTACTTTATCAAACGATAAAGATGTTTTTTTCAGCCCGTGAAGAGCAAAACACAATAAAAGCCAGAAGAATCCGTAAAACGATAAATTTGTAACTTTGCAGCCGCAAATTCACACTATGAAAAGCAGAATCTCACTCCTTATTATATTGGCGTTGGGCTTTTTGGCCTATTCGTGCAAGAAAGACACACAAATCAATCCTGACTCGAACCTGAAGCTGGAATTTTCGACAGACACCATCTTGTTCGACACCGTCTTCACCTCATTGGGTTCAGCAACGCATCATCTAATGATCTACAACAGGCACTCTGACCCATTGAAAATCAGTTCAGTGCGACTTATCAAAGGCGAATCATCCCCTTTCCGTCTCAATCTCGACGGCGAAGCAGCCACCGAGCTATACGACAAGGTGATTCCTGCCAGCGACAGCCTTTATGGTTTCCTGCGCGTCACCATCGACCCGACCGATGTCAACGCACCTTTTGTAGTGGAAGACGAACTTGAATTTATCACCAACGGCAACACACAGACTGTCAAACTGATGGCTTGGGGGCAAAATGCGCATTACATTGTGGCCGACAAGACCATTATTCTCGGTGACACGCCTTATCGTTACGCCATTGTTGCCGACAGCCTCGAAACCACCGTTTGGACCAACGAGCGTCCTTATGTGATTTACGGCTACGCCATGATCAATTCATACGGCACTTTGCGCATCGAAGAAGGCACACGCGTGTATTGTCACCAAGGCAGCGGCATCTTCTCGTGGAGCGATGGGCAGCTCATCATCGACGGCAGCGAGGCCAACCCCGTCGTCATTCAAGGCGACCGACTCGAAGCCAGCTACAAAGACCTGCCCGGACAATGGGAGCAAATCATCCTGATGGACGGCCGTGCTGGTGCTGACCACCGCATCAACCATGCCATCATCCGCAATGGCTTGATTGGTGTGAACTGCCAATCGTCATTGAAAGTCACCGAATGCGCCATGCGCATCGACAACACCATCATCGAGAACCACTCCAGTTACGGCCTGTTCTCTATCTACTACCCTATCGAAGTGAAAAACAGCGTGATCGGCAACTGCGGCTACAGCACCTTCTTCGCCTTGGGCGGCGACTACCGTTTCGTGCACTGCACCCTTGACGACCATTGGCGCGCCAGCACAACGGCACGCAAGACTGCATCCGTACAAGTAGGCAACTACCAAATGGACAACGACCACAATTATTACTATTATCCTTTCAATATGGAGATGGACAACTGCATCATCACCGGCTCGCTCGAGAACGAGTTCGTCACAGGCTTTGATGGTGGCAGCGACTCTTCTTTCGTCTTCAATCACTGCTTGCTGAAAACCAGCAGATTCGCCAACTCGTCAAATGGTTTCAACCACTGCATCTTCAACGAAGAGCCGCTGTTTGTGGATGTCAACCACAATGATTACCATATCGACAGCATTGCCTCGCCCGTCATCGGCACTGGCAATCCGGTGTTTGGCAACGAAGTGCCATACGACTTGGACGGCGTTTCACGCATCGGCATCCCCGATATGGGTGCCTACCAATATGTTCCGAGAGATTAGTTGATCACCTTGGTTTTCAAGGTCTTCGAGTTGCCAACGGCATCCTTCACCACCACTTTCACATTGATGTTTCCAGCGGGCAGATGCTCGTCGAATTCATAGTACAACAAGTTATTCTTGGCATCATATTTACCCAAGACCCAAGCGTCATTGAGGTAAATGTTGTAGGAATCGATGCCCGTCATGTCGTCTGAGATCTTGAAACGCAAGGACTTGAGTTCCTTGATGGACTGGCCGTCCTTGAAGTTAGATGCCGTCACTTTCGGGGCGATGGAATCGACCATGATAGTGTATTCACCCAAGGTACGCGTTTCGGTCACCATGCGGCCATCCTTCATCGAACCGCCTAAAGAACTAACCTTGCCATTATTATCGATGGAAGCGATGAACATACCCTTCTGATCTTTCCATTCTTCATTAGGCGTAATGCTCACCGTGATATTCTTGAACACGGCCAGTCCCTCATCGCCATAGCGATAGATGCGCGAGCAGCAACCTTCTTGGTCACGTTGGCCCGTCTGCACCCACTCATCGCGGAAGAAGGTACCCTTTTTGGTTCTGACACTGAATGCTTCAATATCAATGTTGGCATTCATCGAGCCATCGGCTGTCACGAAATACTCGCTCCGACGATGACCTGGGCGTTCCACCTCAGCAGGAGCCGTTCCCACAAGCTTGAAATTCACCGTTGAAGTGTTGCCGACATAGTCGATAGCCTTCAAAGCCACATCCACTGTGTCGCCTTCAATGACTTCCACGACGCCGTTCTTCCGTGCAATCACCGACATCTTGTTGAATGGATCGACCTCAGTGCGAACGTAGCTAGTCTTCTTTTCTTTATAATGGCGATAATCCAAGAGGCTATTCACATAACGTTGCTCATCGAACGAGAAGCTGTCGCATTCCACTTGGAAAGCGAGCACCTCATTAAGATAGAGTTCATAAAGATACGGGCCATTCTTGTTCGGCGACGTCCCGACCTGGTCGTAGGCGCAAATGCCGAAAGCCACTTCGCCGTTGGCATGGACATATTTGCGTTCCTTCAGGCTGTATTTCCCATTTTGTCCTTCAAGCATGAAATACATAGGCTTAATGTTGCCCTCAAGCGTAGCCTCGCCCACAGGATAGACCGCAACACCATTGACCGATGGCTTCACATCGTCGGCAATCTTATAGCCGAAATACAATGGATTGACGGGCTTCTCACTTGCCGTGTGACGGATCTCGAAATGCAGATGAGGTCCGCCCGAGCCACCCGAATTGCCCGAATAACCAATCAAGTCACCTTTCTTGACCGGGAACTTATCCTTCGAAGGATAGATTTGCGAAGTGAAAGTCTTGTGGCTGTATTGGTAGTTCTTCACATACTTTGCGATGCTTGAGGAGAAACGTTGCATGTGTCCATAAACCGACGTGTATCCATCATAATGAGTGATATACAACACATTACCATAGCCATAAGGCGATACACCGATGCGGCTCACATAGCCATCGGCAACGGCATAGACTGCCTTGCCTTCTACGCCTTGCGTCTTGATGTCGATGCCCGAATGGAGATGGTTGGGACGCAGTTCCGCGAAAGTGGCCGACAGATAAATCGGAATATCAACGGGTTTACCATACTTAGGAAACGCTTCTTGTGCCATCATCGAGCCAGCCAAGAAACACAAAAGAATGCCATAGATAAAACGTATTTTCATATTGATAGAATTGTTGCGCAAAAATAGGTAAATTTTCCTAAATTTGCCGCATTATTTGACACAAGAAAGTGAGTTACTACGCAAGAAAGAAGAAGAAGACCGAATGGCTGACATCACCTCCGATGATGTTGGTTTACAGGATTATCGCCATCATCCTGACGCTCAGCATCAGCCGGTGGTTGCTATACATCTTCAACATGCAGTTCTTCCATCACCTCGATCTTAGAGAAGCCTTAAAGCTTTATATTTACGGCATGCGCTTCGACGTGGTGATTGCCTTCCTACTCAACCTGCCTCTTATCTTATATTATTGTTTTCCAGGCAAATTCATCGCCAATAAAGTGCTGCAACGCATTGTCGATTATCTGTACGTCATCGTCAATGGATTGGCCATCGCCCTTAACTTTGGCGATATCATCTATTTCCATTACATCGGGGAACACATCACATGGAACTCGCCCGCGTTTCTCCGCAATTCCGATGAAATTGCTGGCGGCTTCCTAAGGCAGATCTTCTTCGACCATTGGTATCTGATTGTCATTTTCATTCTTTTCATCCTCATCATCTGCGTCGTTGCACAGCGCACCCAAATCAAGAAGCCACGGGAAGAGGACCTTAAACGTTGGAAACTCAGGCAAACGATTTGCCTACCCATAGCCATCATCATTTCGGCCATTGCCATCAGAGGCGGATTCCAGAAAGAGCCCATCGACAAAGAGACAGCCCTACAATACGCCGACCCCCAAAACGCGCCCATCCTTCTCAACACGCCCTTCAGCCTGTTTTACGACTACAACCTCACCCTCGAGGAATGGCACCGCTACGACGACAACCCCTATTCCCCTATTCATTTCGACTTGAAGGCCAACCGATTCATCAACGACAGCATTGACGGCGACGAAATGCCCGACAATGTCGTGCTCATCATCATGAAAGGCATTGGACAAGAGATGATAGGATACTATAACCCGAGCCATCGTTACGCTTTGACGCCTTTCTTGGATAGCCTGCTTAGCCAGAGTCTCACTTTCGACGGACGCGCCAATGCCCAGCGCACCATCCAAGCGTTACCCGCCATCTTGGCCAGCATCCCCGACCTCATGGACGATGACTTCGCCACCTCAAAATACGCCCAAAACGACTTCGATGCCTTCGGCCAGCACTTGCAGCAACACGGCTACAAGACCATCTTCATGCACGGCGGAAGCAATGGCGCGATGGACTTTGACGCCTTCTCCTATAAATCCGGATTCAAGAACTACTACGGTCGTACCGAATACGACGACGACCGCGATTACGACCAGCAATGGGGCATCTACGACGGACCTTTCCTGCAGTATGCCGCTCGCACGCTCAACTACACCCACGAGCCCTTCGCCACTGCCATCTATACCCTTTCCTCTCGTCACCCCTTCATCGTCCCCAAGGATTTCGATTTGCCCGACGAGAGCTACTTCTGGACCGGTTTCGAGAAGACCGTATATTACACCGACTGCTCGCTCCGCGACTTCTTTGCACACATCTCCACCAGCGATTGGTTCGACCACACCCTGTTCGTCATCACATCCGACTTCTCGAACAGCGAGCACTTCCAGACCGAATACAACAACGTGTGGGGTTCGAAAGCCATCCCTATTGCATTCTACTACCCCGGACGCATACCAGCCCAACGCAACAGCGAGATTGCTCAACAAATCGACATCGGGCCCTCCATCTTATCGGCCATGCAAGTCCATGACACGCTATTTTCGTTTGGGCGCAACCTTTTCGACAGCGTCAGCGAGCCAGCCTACGTCAACTATTTCAACCTGACCTACGAATACTGCAATGGTACCTATCTCGTCCAATCTGATGGGAAAACTCCTTTCGGCATCTTCCGTCCGAACGACGACCCTGAACTGAACAACAACCTGGTCAAGCATCTGCAATGCAACGATGTTTTCGACAGACTATACCAATTCATACAAGAGTACAACAACCGAATGATAAATGATAAACTAAGGTATAAGCAAGAAGAAGATACGCTTCATCATCAACCCGATTTCAGGCAAGTTGCACAAGAAGAACTTACCCCAGCAGATTGATGAGCACCTCGATAAGAAAGTTAACCCATTGAGCCTTAATATTATTTGCAATGAAAAACAAAGCTGACAACAACGGAACCGTTTATTCCACCAACCCCGACTTCCAATTCGAATACGACGAAGCAGGAAACACCACTCTCGATCCTGCCAAGCAGAACCTCCGCGTGATGCTCGACAAGAAACAACGCGCCGGAAAGAAAGTCACCCTAATCACTGGCTTCCAAGGCTCCGACTTCGATTTAGCCACCTTGAGCAAAGAACTGAAAACAGCTTGCGGTGTGGGTGGCAGCGCCAAAGATGGCGAAATCATACTGCAAGGCGACTTCCGAGAGAAAGTGCTAGAAATACTCATCAAAAAAGGTTACACAAAAACAAAAATTAGCGGAATATGATAGCAAAATATCTTGAAATATTAGAAACCATCGGTAGAGGAATGCACCTTAACGAACGTGCCACCCTCATCATAGCCGATGCGTTGGCGACACTTTCACTGATAACCGTAAGTGTTTTACTAATCATACTTATCAGGTTCATTCTGAAAAAGACTTTATACAAGTACATCAAGAAAACACCGACGAAAAAAGACGATTCCATATACGATAGCAAAGTGTTGGAGCGCATCCTTCTGTTCATCCCTGCCATTCTCATCAAGGCATACGGCGCTGACGTGCTGCCCGACTTCCCCAACACGCTAAAGTTGCTCATGAGGGCGACTGTCATCTACGAAATCATCGTGTTTACCCTATTCAACATCGCCGTCCTCAATACCGTGGCTGGCCTCTATAACAATTATCAAAGGTCGAAGAGCAAGCCGATGACCGGTTTGGTGCAGTTCGTCAAAATCATCCTAATCATCCTCTGCGTTCTGTTGATTATTGCCTTCATGCTACACACCAAGGTCAGCAAGATACTCATCGGCTTAGGCACCATCTCAGCCGTATTGATGCTCGTCTTCCAGGACACCATAAAGGGTTTCGTAGGAGGCATCCAACTCACTGTCAACGACATGCTTCGCATCGGCGATTGGATTGTGATGGGCGAAGCCGATGGCAACGTGCTCGAGATCAACCTCACCACCGTGAAGGTGCAAAACTGGGACAACACCATCACCACGATACCCACCTACTCGTTAGTTTCAAACCCCTTCACCAACTGGCGCGGCATGAGCGAATCGGGCGGACGACGCATCTCACGAAGCATCAACATCGACGTCAACACCATCCAATTCTGCACGCCTGAGATGATTGAGAAATACAAGCAATACAGTCTTGTCAGCGACTACCTAACCGAACACCAAGAAGAAATCGACGAGTACAACAAAGCCAACAAGATTGACACCGACTGCATCATCAACGGCCGCCAACAGACCAACTTAGGCATCTATCGGGCCTATCTGACAGCTTATCTCAAAAACAACGCGAAGCTCAACCACAACATGACCATGATGGTCCGCCAGCTGCAACCTAACGAGTACGGCGTGCCGATTCAGATATACGCGTTCAGTAGCATCAAGGAATGGGAAAGTTACGAAAAAATCCAAAGCGACATCTTCGACCACATCTTGGCCGCTACCGAAATGTTTGACCTTAAGATATACCAGAAGCACTGATGAATGCTGGCGTAGAACTAACGAACCGTTACATCAAGCTGATGTTCAAAGGCTTGCGCGATGCCACACCCGAACAGGTGCAGGAAGAACTTGAGCATTGCCGTCGCGAGAACCTACGTCCCGTCAGGGTGCCTCGCATGTTTCGCGACTATTTCGAAGAAGGGATATATTGCGCGGAAAGAGGCTATGCGATGCAAGTCTTCAAGCGCCGCAACCACTCACGCAAGCTGATCTTCTATCTGCATGGCGGTGCCACCATCTACCAGCCCGTCTATTTTCACTGGCGTTTTCTCCACGACCTCGGGCTGCGCACCAAAGCCGACATCGTGATGCCCATCTACCCCAAGTCGCCCGAATACCACACCAGCTTCTCGCTCTCGACGGTGATGGACTATTTCCACGAAGTCATCGAGCCGATGGGCTACGACGAGATCCACCTCATGGGCGACTCGGCAGGAGCCTGCTCTGCCATGGTGATGGCGCAAGAGATGCACAAGCGCGGCTGGCAAGAGCACAGCTCGCTGACGCTCCTCTCCCCTTGCCTCGACCTCACCTACACCCACGAGAAAGAGATGCTCGCCCTGCAAGACAAAGACCCGATGATACAATTCGAGCGCATCTACATCATCACCGACGTGTGGCGCGGCGAATTGCCCGCCAGCCACCCATGGGTCAGCCCGTTGTTCGGCGACTTGCAGTGCCTCAACAACGTCAGCGTGTATTATGGCAGCAACGAGATACTGAAAGTGGATGTCGAGCTGTTCCGCGAGGCTTTGGAAAAGATAGGCAAGACGGCCTATTTCCACGAAGCCGAAGGCATGTTCCACACCTACCCTATGTTTCCCGTGCCGCAAGGCTTTGCGGCCTTGAAGGAGATAGCACAAAAAATAAAATGAGATTCCGCAATGCTTCGCATGCGGAATGGAAATTAAGCAGAATATAAATTAGCGGTGGCTAACACTTATGTGCTAACCACCGCTTATGATTAATATTTGTCATGCTCCATTCCGCGAGCTTTGCGAGCGGAACCTTACATCACTACGACCTTCTTCACCATTTCGTCAACGCCGTTCTTGGCCTTGATGAAATAGACGCCATTACCGCATTGACGCAGGTCGATTTGACCTTCGGTGAATTGCGCGTTTTCATAGACCACACGACCCGTCACGTCATAGACGCTCACCTGCCATGGGCCTTCGCACAAATCAATGTTGAAGATACCGCTGTTGGGGTTTGGATACACAACCATTTCGTTTTCTTCCACTTCCACGACGCCGAGTTCGCCATCGCAGCTCACTTCAGCACTCATTTGATATTCAAAAGGTCCAGCATTGCCACCACCTTGAAGCAAGAGTTGGTTGCTTGCGCTCTTGATTTGGAAGTAACCGGTACCCCATCCCTCGCCTTCGGTGTCAAAGGCAGAGATGCGATAGCACGATGCATTAGGAAGGATCACTTCGTAGGTATAGACGTGGCTTGGGATATCGAAAGTAATGGTGCGGAATATCTCGCCCGTAGCCATATCGGTGAACACCAACGATTCATTCTCGTTGTTTCTTCCCGACTTGGCTTGAATCTTCAGGTATCCGTTGATTTCAGGCACTTCATCCATAGGGATATTGATATTGTTGTCGGCGATAAAACCATCCTCGTGGCCATTAGGCATCACGGCACTGAACATCAGATTCTCGGCTTGGCCGAAGTTGAATTCAGGGACTTCCACATCCACCATTTCGTCTTTGGCGAGGCTGCCATTCCAAGTGTAGCGGCTCACTTCTTGGCCTTCCACTGAAGCCACAATATCAAAAGTGGTGATGGTTTCGTTACCACAGTTCTTCACGGTCACGATGGGGTTGATATAGCCCGAGCAGTTTTGGGTGGTCAGTTGGGTAGCCGACTTCATGGCAAGGTCGTAGTCGAGATCGAGGGCCGTTGACATACGCACGGCCTGATACACTTCCTTAGTGTTGCCGCTATAGTTTTGCACCCAAGCGGTGAGGAAGCAATCTTCCTTAGGATAGTTCAGCTCGAAGGTCTCGCTCACCGTCATCGAAGTACCCGTGAAAGGGGTTCCGGTTTGGGTAGGAATCATGTCGCGACAAACGTGGTGCAGGCCTTGCATACCTTGCCAGCTCACGTCGATGTTGCTTTGTGTGAGGGCGATGAACACACGCACATCGGTGCCAGCGCAGTCGCCCACTTGGGTCACGGTGCAGTTCACGCGGCAGGTGTTGCCTTCGACAGGCTCGTAGCTCAGGTCGATAGTGAACGGACTGGTCTGGCTGATGCGTTGGTTGTAACGGCTCAGGTATGCAGAATAGTTGCTTGACGAAGCGTCACCGCCACCAGAATGGCTCACGATGCCGTCAGCCTTCAGGGTTGGGTAACTATTTACGCCATAATAATTTGCGCGAGCGTTGGTCTCATCCGTAAAATAATCTGCAGTAGAAAAAGCGTTGGTATGGTAAGCCACGGGAGCGATGGCCTTACCCTCTTCCAACAGTTGGGCGACGCCATTGGCAGCGGCAGGGCAATAAGGGCAGCGCACGCCGGTGAACAATTCGAAAAGGACGCACTCGCGTGCCACGTTGGTCTTTTCTTGAGCGAAGGCCGAGGCAAACGGAAGCACAGCGGCCACAAAAAGGAACAAATACTTCTTCATATTAATTATGTATTGAATTTGGCTGCAAAGATACGGTTTATGCGGGAAAAAAACACAAAAGAATGTTATAAAGATGCAAGTTGGGAAAGGCCGAGAGGCTGGCTTGTATCGAGCAGTTGCGGTATTCGGAGGCGATTAGGGGGGGGGTATACGGTCAAGCGAATGCAAACCGAATTTTTCGTATTTTTGCTGTCGTTTTAATTTACATACTTACAAAGTAAACAACTACAATCAATTCATTGAAGAAGACTTTCCTCATTCTCACAACCTTGCCATGCTGCAATTTCGCACTGAAGGCGCAAGGTCCTATGCCGCTCGAATACGAATTCGCCAATAGGGGACAACTAATGGACGTGAAACCATGGCGGTCGATTTCGGCGAAAATGGAGTAGCTGAAAGTTGAGGAATAATTCCCTAAAAGCAAGGAAGAAATAGTAATAACCAATTTCATAATACAATGAAGAAAAACATCATGATTCTTTCGGCGCTTGCCGCAGTTCTCATGCTGCTGCCAAGCTGCAAAAAAGACAAAGACCAAGTCATCATTAGGTCTGAAATGAAAAGTCCCTCCCTCAACAACGGGGCAAAGACCTACCTTGGACCAACCACCGACGGGCAAACCCCTATTTTGTGGGACAAAAACGACCACATTGGCGTCTTCGATGGCGTCAACCGCTACGAATTTGAGCTTGAAAGCGGTGAGAACACTTCAAATGCGCGATTTACGACTCTTGCAAGTCCTTTCGAATCAAACAATTATTGCGCCATCTATCCGACTGGCATGAATCCTACAGCAGAACTCAACAACGACAGCTATACGGTGACCTTCTACCTGCCACAGATACAGACCTATCAGAAACCAATCAACGGCATCCCAACTTTGGGCAAAGGTATGCTCCCAATGTTGGCCTACTCATCACAATACCACGTATTCAACTTCAACACGCCAATGGCCATTCTGAAGGTCGATCTCATAGGCACCGGATGGGTGAATAAAATGGTGTTGACCGACCTCAATGAAGGAAACAAGCTATGGGGAAAGGTCTCGGTAACGATGTCTGCTGAAACAGACATACCTGAAATACATTCCGCAGACTTAAGCGAGGGCGGCAACACACTGACCCTCAATTGCAACCATGCCCAACTGAGCGAAACCCCCACGAGTTTCTATTTCGTGGTGCCCGTCGGCACACTGCGCAATGAAGAAGGCTTTAATTTCAAGATTGACGTGTACGACCTTGACAATGTTTGTCACACCATTGAAAAAATCGGCGTGGCAGGCGGCAACATCCAGCGTGCCAACATCACCACGGTGGCTCATGACGAGATTCTGGAACTTGACGACATAACCGGAATCAAAGGCGTGTTCAGCGTTGGCGAAAACAAAAAGGTCTATTTCTCGCAAGGCAACCTGCTAGCAAACTATAACAACTTGTCCAATGTGAGGTATTCTTTTTTAGATAAGCAATATCTTTACGAATATGCATATCCCAATTACGGCACTTCTTTCACGGGAACGATGTTGAGCAGCAATGGCTTAATGTCGTATATTCCCATAATGATGAATGATGGAACCACGCAGGATGGCGTATGGCGAGCACTCACAGCCGAGGAGTGGATGTACCTTTTCAGTTACAAATGGGATGGTATCAATTCTTACGGTGAAGATTATGACAACAACACCCGCCGTGACATGTATCGCAAAGGAGTGACGGTGATGGGAAGTGCCAATTGCCTTGTCCTTTATCCCGATGGATATGACGGGACAAGGGTTCAGGATTTCGACACACAATCGTTCGATACCGAAGCCGAGTACGAGGCTGCTACAGCCGCTGGCATCGTATTCCTTCCTGCCGCAGGCTTTAGCTTCAACCAGCACATGAGTGATGGCATTTTCATAGGCGAAGACGGTCTGTATGGCGCCTATTGGTCTTCAACACCCAGTGTAAGCTCGAACAATTACATCTATGCTCTCTTCTTCCAATCGCAACAAGCCAAATGGGGCGACAGGTATGTCAATCCGAAAGCAGAATTAACTCTATATAGTGGTGCCGCACTGCGTTTGGTCAGAGATGTCGTGGTTCCCGCCGAATAATCAAAGCTAATGAAAATCATACAAACCAATAAATTTGTCAATCATGAAGACAACATCATTAAAAAATACATTTGTTAGCGCGGCATTCATCATACTGATGTCGTCGCTCGTACTTTCGAGTTGCAAGAAAGATAACTCTGAACCTTTACAGGAACCCTCTCCGATACCTGAAGCCAACTTGGACATTCCCGTATGCCATCCTATCATCACGGAAGGATGCGATCCCATGAACCACATCATCGACACGATGGACTTCCCGTATATCGACATCAGTCAACTGATAGGTTCAGCAAAAAGTGGCGCATCAGAAGGAGGTAGTTTCTGGGCGGATGCAGGCATGTGGATATTGGAAAAAGGCGGAGGCGGCCTGGTAGCAGGAATGTTTTCTCCGTTGGGATCAATGCTGACCAATGCGATTCTCGGTGGCGATGAAACCCAACAAAAACTGGATAAGATAATTGGTGAGCTGAAAGTGATTGAGAACCAGATGAACATACTCATGAGCAACACAGAACTGGCGCTCCAAGTGTTGGACGAAGTCAATTACAACCAAATACACCAGAACTACACTGAATTTCAGAGCATTCTTACATCCTTGACCAATGTCAACGATATTTATACGCGCAGATTGGAAGCAATTCATGAGAATTCCATGAATTTGGATCCCGACGAGATGGAGCAACAGATAGTTCAAGTCATGCAAGAATGGGGAAACCAGCAAATTCCTTACTGCGGCAATGCCTATAACGCTTTGAATCAGTTGAGCAATCGCCTGTATTCTAGCCTAATATTTCATGGCAGCCAACGCAACATTTTTGACATCTACGATGTGATAGTGTTCCACAACACACCTTGGGAGATGACAGGCTACGACATCCGCGATATGTTCCGTGCTGCCGTCGCAACTGAAGTGTTACGCTCCGCATGGCTGTCAGCCCTATATTACAGGACGATAAACGCTGATGACAAAGTTTTGGAAGTCGGGACGACAATCAATACACTTAATGCATTTTTCTCACACGATGGCAATACCGTCAACCGACGTTACGATAAGGTAGTATGCCAGCTTTCAGGAGCTCTGTTTATCCTTCAATCGGATGCCCTGACATGGCACAAGTCATGGACTTGTACAACAAACATATCAGGTCTTAATGGTCAGAAACACGCGTTCCTCGATGGTATAGTTTCGAATGCTGATAATGTCAATGTTGCGCACGATTCCCAGCTGACAAACGCTCAAATCAGCCAGATAACGACCTATTATAGGACGAGTTTCGGCAAGGACTACACCATCCTGAACTGTCTGCAAGATGGCGGCATGATTGTTCCAGGACATTACAATACCATTTTCACCCTTCAAAATGCCTATTCCAATGAGGTCGCGAATTACGAAGATGTATATCTTATGTCGCAAGAAACCACAATGGACATTTATGTAGATAATTGGTTCAGTCATACTGAAATATTTGGTGAATCTATCTTTAGGACATCAGGTTTTTACAATGTAGGCCTTCCTTTGAATGGATACATTATTGTCGATGGCAACCAATGCCACGGTTATGAACCTTGCTTTTATCACGACGAGCATTTTTCAAGCACAATTAGTATAAAAGCTACTTCGGCTGAAATGGCTTGGATTCCGCTTCGTTACCACCTTACAAAATGGGTAGCTGAAAGTGATTATGAGTTTGTATTCCCAGGTAAATATTTCCTGTGGTTCAAGCCGGGTTCACTTCAGACTTACACCCAATACGACATTTGATAATGACCAATGCTATTCGGGAGCAAGATTGCATATCATTAACCTGAAAGTAAAAGCCTTGACCGCATGGTCAGGGCTTTTTCAATTGCCTTTCCAAAAAACACACGAAACCAAGCCGATTTTTCCGTACTTTGGCGAAATAACTAATATGTTTTGGCAGTTTTGGTTGTTTTGGTCCAAAATAGCAAACCCTACTTGACTTTTTACTAATTTTGCACCCTCAAATTAAAAAGAAAACCATAAAAATGCAGAAACTCAAATCATTACTCAAAGAAGAACTCTCAGGCTGGAAGCCCTTTGATATCATCTGGTTAGCAACCATCTGCACCATCATCACGGTGGTCACGCTGCTGACCTCGAATGTCGAGGACTACAGCCAGCTCTCTCCGAATGCGGCACAAGCCTGCATGGTGTGCTCCATCATCGCAGCCATCATCGGTGTCATCAACGTGGTGCTTGGCGGCAAAGGCAAACTGTCGAACTATTTCTTCGGCGTCATCAGCGCCGTGCTGATGTGCTACATCAACCTCAAGGTGAAAAACTACGGCATCATGCTGGTCAGCATCTACAACCTGGTCATGCAGTTCGTAGGTTTCTTCGCCTGGTCGAAAAACATGAACTCAGACACGCATGAGGTGAAGAAGATACACATGACGAACAAGACAAGAGCGCTGTACACCGTCATCCTCGTGATGGCCTCGGCAGCCTTCGGCTTCCTCATGCTGAAAGTCGGCGACGAGCATCCCTTCATCGATGCTTTCATCACCATCGCTCAAGTCCTGGCCATGATCATGATGGTTCGCATGTATGCTGAACAGTGGATTGTGTGGATCATCATCAACATTGCAAGCATCTATCTCTTCCTGACCTCTAAAGAAGTCACCCTCGCCCTCGCCCTCATGTATGCCTGCTACCTCGTCAACAGCATCATCATGTGCGTGAAATGGGAAAAGGAAGCCCGAATGAACGATAAAGTTTAGATCGCGAGATCACGAGGTCGCGAGCCCTCGAGACCCAGCAGACCCCTTGACCCCGCAAACCTATTATATTAACAAACCAAAACAAAAACGACTATGGAAGACAAGATAACGCAAGTGTTCTCCGGAACATTGGTAGAAGTTGAATTCGTTGCCCAAATCATGGAAGACAACGGCATCGAGTACCTCATCCGTGACCTTGAAAGGGAAAGCCGCATAGCAGGCTGGGTGGCCGACATCATCCCGCAGAAGCAGTGCGCGCTATTCGTTTTCGAACACGACTACGACCAAGCCATGGACCTCATCCAAGAAATCGGCAAGGCTGATTTTGGCGAGGAAATAGAAGACGAAATCTAATCGGCGATGATTCGCTGAAATTCCGTATCTTTGCCGAAAATTCGGAAGATGATTCAAGCAAACGGAATACACAAGTCATACGACAACCTCGAAGTGCTGAAAGGCATTGACCTTCACATCAATAGGCAGGAAATAGTAAGCATCGTAGGCGCTTCGGGAGCTGGCAAATCCACACTACTCCACATCATCGGCACTTTGGACAAGGCCGACTGTGGTCAACTCGTCATCGACGGCACCGAAGTCAGTAAGCTGAACGATACCGCCTTGGCGGCTTTCCGCAACCAAAAGATTGGCTTCGTGTTCCAGTTCCATCACCTTCTGCCCGAGTTCACTGCCCTTGAAAACATCTGCATCCCCGCCTTCATCGGCGGCATGGGCAAGAAAGAAGCCACCGACAGAGCCATGCAACTGCTTGAATATCTGAATTTAACCGACCGAAAAAATCACAAGCCATCGGAACTCTCGGGCGGTGAACAGCAACGCATCGCTGTGGCGCGCGCACTCATCAACAACCCATCCGTGGTGCTTGCCGATGAGCCTTCGGGCAACCTCGACTCGAAATCAGCACAAGAACTGCATCAACTTTTCTTCAAGTTGCGCGACGAGATGCACCAAACCTTCGTCATCGTCACCCACAACCCCGAACTGGCCGCCATGTCGGACCGCACCATCACAATAAAAGACGGTGTCATCCGTTAAAGGTAATTATATTAATTCTGAAATGAACAAACGCATCATATTCTCCATCCTTTTCGGTGCCGCACTGACAGGCACTCCATTATTCGTACAAGCCCAAAACGCAGAGACTTACGAGTCGCTGATGAAGAAAGGCAACGACAAATTTGGCGCAAAAGACTACATCAGCGCCAAGACCTATTACGAGATGGCCCTCAAGCAGAAAGCCGGCGATGCCACCGCCAAGCAAAAGCTGAACGAGACCGTGAAGAAAATCCAGGAAGACGGCGAAAGGCAAGAGATTTTCTACGCCCACCTCGACGAAGGCGACATGCTCAACCGCCAAGAACGCTACGAAGAAGCCCTGGCAGAATACGAGAAGGCACTTGCCGTGTTCCCCGACGACAAATATGTAGGCGCACAAGCCGAAGCCATCCGCGCCATCCTCAAGGAACGCAAGGACAAGCAAGACGCCTTCGACACCGCCATGAGTCAAGGCGAAGCCCTGCTCGCCGAAGAGAACTATGATGCCGCCATCATGCAGTTCGAAGCTGCCATCGAAATCTTCCCTACCGACAAGTTGCCTAAGGAACGACTCGCCGAAGCCCAACAGCAGAAACGACTCTTCACCGACAAGCTCAACCTCTTTGACAAACTGGTTGAAGACGCCAATAACTTAGGTCTGCGCAAGAATTACCAAGCCGCCATCGACAAGCTGAACCAAGCCCTCGAGCTCTTCCCCAACGACGTGACCGCTGCCAACAAGATGAGAGAATACCAAGCTGCCAAAGGCGTTGCCGAACGCTACGACGCCATCATCGCACAAGCCGACCAACTGTATGAAAATAAAGCCTATAAGGAAGCAAAAGCACAATTCCAGAATGCCCTTACCGTTGTGGCAGGCGATGCCTACGCCACCGATATGATAGCCCGCCTCGACCCGCTCATCGCCGAGCAAGATGCCGAAGAAGCAGCACGCATCGCCGCAGAACAAGAAGCAGCACGTCTGGCTGCCGAAGCCGAAGCCGCACGTCTGGCAGCAGAGGCAGAAGCCGCACGCTTAGCCGCTGAAGCCGAAGCCGCACGCATCGCTGCCGAACAAGAGGCTGCACGCATTGCAGCAGAGCAAGAAGCTGCTCGTATCGCCGCCGAACAGGAAGCTGCGCGCTTAGCAGCCGAAGAAGCTGCGCGCATCGCTGCTGAAGAAGAGGCCGCACGTCTGGCTGCCGAAGCCGAAGCCGCACGCATCGCCGCCGAAGAAGAGGCTGCCCGCCAAGCCGCATTGGCCGCCGCCGAAGCCGAACGCCAAGCACAAATCAGCACCATCTTGGATGCCGCTAACGAACTGTTTGCCAACGAAGAACTGGCAGCAGCAAAACTGAAATACCAGGAAGTCTTCGTCATCGATGAAAGCAATGCCACCGCCACAGCCAAGATTCAGGAAATCGACAACATCTTCGCCCAACGCGCTGCCGAACTGCAACAGAATTACGACAACGCCATGGCTGCTGGCGCTCAGGCTTTGAGCACAGAGAACTTCGCTTCAGCCATCGCCAAATTCCAAGAAGCCCTCACCTACAAGCCCAACGACGAGAACGCCACCAAGCAACTCGCTGCCGCACAAAAACTTGAGGACGACCGCATCGCTGCACTGAGGTCACAATACAACGCCTTCATCAAGGAAGCCGATGCGCAATACAAGAGCAACGTGTTCGACAAGGCACTCGAAAACTACGCCAAGGCTGAGGAACTCGGCTTGGAGACCTACCCCAGCGAGATGATCAACCGCATCAACGAAATCATCGAGGCCAATAAGCTTTATGAGCTCAACAACCAGATGATTGCCTTAGGTGCAGGTCAAGCACAACGCTTTGAGTTCAACAAGATTGACATCGCCGTGCGACGCAGCAACTACATCGTCATCAAGGTACACAACCCACACCCCGATAAGACCTTCCCGATGATTGTCAGCTTCGGTGGTGAAGGAGGCAAGAACGGAGGTTTCGTGCTGCCCATAGCCGCCACCGATGAAGAGAAGACCTTCGTGTTCCGCGTCGGTGCACAATACAAGTGGTTCAGCGAAGACAACACCTGGATTGAGATTATCTCCGAAAACAACGATGTGGAGATTGGACTAGTGGAGATTTCGAGAGGGAATTGATACACAGACATTTATACTATTGATAATCAATAAATACCACGAATACTCTCTAACAACCAAAATGAAAGTATTCAAACAAACAATCAAACTCACCTTCCTGTTTCTTGCAATCCTAACATGCCATTCTTGTGATGAAAAAAGCACAAAATCAACTGATTTTGACGCCATTTCAGAGATCCTAACATTAGTCAATTAGGGTCAATTGTTGCAGCTTTGCCGCTTCTCCTCGGCAAGACGCGAAGCGGGAGTGAGGCCTGCCGGACGTGGAATATTGACCGCTAATTTCGCTAATTTTTCGAAAATTTGCTTTTCGTATCGTTTTTTCCTAATTTTGTCGCGAAAATCTATTACTCATTAAATACTTTGCATTATGAAAAAGACATTTGCTTTTCTTTTGGCCATTGGTCTGTGCGGAGTGCTTCAGGCCCAGACTCCGCCCATCTCGCATCTCGACATTAATAATATCCGTGCTACCATCTTGGGCAATGGCTCCATTATGCCGCCTTCGGAATGGGATAAGGATTCGAACACCCCCAACCCTTGTCCGTGGTACGAAGTGCCGCAAGGCAGCGGCTGCCAGACATTCAACCAACTCTCGTTTTGGTTTGGCGCAGTGGACATTGCCAATCAACTTCACCTTTCGGGAACGTATTTCCAAAATAATTGGGGTAGGGATTATGTGATGGGACCTTTGAGACTGGATTATGGCACAAACGACCTTATGACCCAATTGAAATTCATGCGTATTTGGAACCTTACGCGTGCCGAAATCGACCAGTTCATCGCTCATCATGGCGATAATGGCTACGAGATTCCCAAGGACATCCTCGAATGGCCGGCTCATGGCGATGAAGGCTTCGCCCCGAATCTGGCGCCTTTCGTCGATGTCAATGGTGACGGACGCTATGTGCCTGCCGATGGCGACTATCCCGACATCAAGGGCGACCAATGCTTGTTTTTCATCTTCAACGATGCGTGTGAACACACACAAACCAACGGTGCAAATATTGGCCTTGAGGTCCATGCCATGGTGTATGCTTTCGATGCTCCTGGCGACGAAGCCCTCAACAACACCATCTTCTTCAACTACAAGTGTTTCAACAGGCGTGCATCTGAGTATTCTATGTGTTATGCTGGCTTGTTTGCCGATTTTGATATTGGTGATGGTTATGACGACTTTATAGGCTGCGATGTGCAACGCGGTTCGTTCTATGGCTATAATTCTATTCTTACGGATGGTGAGGGCCAGCCTTTTGCATACGGCGACAATCCACCCATTCAGGTTGTAACGGTGTTGGCAGGTCCGCGCGTGAATGCCGATGGCCGCGACAATCCTACTTTCGATGGCATTGGCGAGCACCTTTTCAACGAAGAGTTTCCTAACGATAAGTTCGCTTATAACGGTGCCAATTTCGGCAATGGCATTGCCGATGACGAGCGTCTGGGACTGTGCAATTTCTACTATCAATCATTCCCCGGTTTGTCTTATTATCCTGAAAATGCGATTGATTACTATAACATGATGCGCATGATTCGCCGTGATGGTTCGCCGATAGGGTATGGGTGCGATTATTCTGGTCCGGCATGTCATTTTATGTTTCCTGACGATTCGGATCCGTTCAATTATGGCACTGATGGCGTTGCCCCGCAAGACGGCTTCAACATCGAGGGGAAATACTGGACTGAGGAATATTGCGAAGAGACCCCTGCTGACCGTCGAGGTGTGGGCTCCATGGGACCTTTCACATTCGATTATCAAGACATGCAGGAAATCGATTTTGCACTCATCACGCTGTGGAAAAACGAAAGCCAGTCGGCCATGGAACGCCGTGGCGAGTTCATCGACCATATCAGGGAGTTCTTCTTCAATGGCCTGAAGAAATGATTTCAACCTATTGTTTCACCTTTAAAGAAATACAATCATGAAAAAGATATTTATCATCATTGCCCTTGTCTTGTTGGGCAATTTCGCCATGGCTCAGACGAGTGTCTGGCATGGTGGCCGCGAAGTATGGACGCGCGGCGAAGGCACGGAAGAAAGTCCCTACCTGATTGAGAATGCCGACCAGTTGGCCATGCTGTCGTATGCCGTCAACAAAGGATATCAGATGCGAGGTGTGCATTTCAAGCTCACCACAGATATCGACCTCAATGGTAGCGAAGAACAACTTTGGACGCCAATCGGTTCGGCTTATTTTTATGAAGATGGCTGTTTGAGAAAAGAAAAGTACGAGGTTGATATTTCTTTCGTGGGCAGTTTCGATGGCAATGGCCATGCCATTTCAAACATCTATGTTGATAGTAGGGATTATGCTGGCTTGTTTGGCCACATCGGGACCGTCGTTAGCGATACCATATACATCAAGAACATACGCATCGTGAGTGGCTATATCAATGGCGGTGTTTCGGGAGGCATTGCGGGTTGTGTTGATGGTAAATTGATAATCTCCGATTGCTATAACGCTGCCGAAATACACGGTCAGGGAGCGGGCGGCATTACGGGTCAAAATGGTTGGATTGAGCGTTGCTACAATACGGGCAAGGTGTATGCTACTGATTGGGCAGGAGGTATCACCTCGGTTGCCAATGGATGGGTGAGACAGTGCTACAACACGGGGGAGGTGTATAGCGAAGGCCCAACTGCAGGAGGCATAGCGGGCGGAAATACTACACTTTCTAAATTCACCATTGAGAACTGCTATAACACAGGTTCGGTGTCAACGCTGTCGGCAGAAGCTTTACATGATATGGTTGGCTGTGGTGGCATTGTTGGCTTTGTCATTCCGACTAGGATAGCATTCCACAACTGCTACAACGTGGGTAGCATCAATGGCGCGAGCGACCACACGGGAGGCATAGTAGGCTATGAAATCGAACCCGACTCGGTGAAGAACTGCTATTACCTGAATACCTGCGGGGCACAGGGCCTTGGCGTTGCGATGGACGAAGACGCCATGCGGCTTCCCGAATTCGTGGCCACGCTCAACGATAACACCGATGTGTGGAACATGGATGAAGATAATCATAACTTCGGTTTCCCCATCCTCGTAGGCCTCGATATGGCGGTGGGCGAAGTGCATGGCAGCAGCCTTGCCATCTATCCTAATCCAACCCAAGGCACCTTGCGGATCGAGGGCGGCCAAATCGAAGAAGTGGAAGTGTTCAACGTGCTGGGCGCGAAGGTGATGCAGTGCAGCCTACATTGCTTCGATGGGACGGCCACCTTGGATGTCAGCACCTTGACCGATGGACTCTATCTGCTTCGTGTCATCGACGCGCAAAAGGCTTACCGCACCTGCTCGTTTGTGGTGAGGCATTGAGATACGCTGATGCCTGCCGGACGAAGGCTTCCAAAACCTGTTTAATCATTCAACCAGGGGCAAATTGTATATAAATGCCCAATTTTTCTCGAATAAGCCGTTCAACGATACGCTCTATTTTCCTATCTTTGCGAAAATTTTTGCAAAATGGAAAAAAGCGATTGTTTATACACCTCGTACCTCAATATTCTGAAAGAAGAGCTTGTGCCCGCCATGGGCTGTACTGAACCTATCTGTCTGGCATACGCCGCAGCAAAAGCGCGCGATGTGCTCGGCTCGATGCCGAAACGCGTCAAGATTGAAGCCTCGGGCAACATCATCAAGAACGTGAAGAGCGTCATCGTGCCCAACACGGGCGGCATGAAGGGCCTCAAGGCCTCGGTAGCTGCTGGCATCGTGGCAGGCAACGCCGACAAAGCCTTAGAAGTCATCGCCAATGTTACTGACGAACAGATAGTTGACATCAAGCACTTCCTCGACAATGTGCTGATGACCATCGAGCCGCTCAACTTGGTGGCACGCTTGGATGTAGCCGTCAACCTCTACGATGGCGAGCACTCGTCGAGGGTGCGCATCGCTGGCTTCCACACCAATATTGTGAGAATCGAAAAAGACGATCAAGTGTTGTTCGACAGCGAATATTCCGACAACCCTAACGCCAAACTCACCGACCGCAGTTGCCTCACCATGGACAAGATATACGACTTCGCCAAGACCGCTGACATCGAAGACCTGAAGCCCCTCATTGGCCGTCAGATGGAATGCAACCGCGCCATCGCCATGGAGGGTCTGAAAAACAGCTGGGGTGCCAACATCGGCAGCAACTTGCTGAAGATGAACGACGACGTGCACCAGAAAGCCCGTGCATGGGCTGCTGCAGGCAGCGACGCCCGCATGAGCGGCTGCTCGATGCCTGTCATCATCAACTCAGGTAGCGGCAACCAAGGCATGACCACCTGTCTCCCTGTCTTGGCCTACGCCGAACACTACGGTCTCTGCGAAGAAGCCGCCATGCGTGCCGTGACTTTCGCCAACCTCACCACCATTCACGAGAAGACCGGCATCGGTCGTCTCTCGGCCTACTGCGGTGCCGTCAGCGCTGGCTGCGCCGCTGGCTGTGGCGTCGCCTTCCTCATGGGAGCCGACCTCAACACCATCAACCACACGCTTGAAAACGCCCTCGGCATGGCCGCAGGCATCGTGTGCGACGGTGCCAAGCCTTCATGCGCAGGCAAGATCGCCTTGGCTGTCGAAGCGGGTCTGCTTGGTTACGAGATGGCCAAGAGCGACGACGACTTTGTGGGTGGCGACGGCATCATCGGCGATGACGTGGAATCGACCATCGACCACATTGGTCGCCTCGGACGCAACGGTATGAAAGAGACCGACGTGGAAATCCTCAAAATCATGGTGGAATAATGTTCCAACTCACTGAAGACAAGATTATTTCGCGAGCTGAGCAAGCTAAATCATTCTTTATACAAGGCTATAATTGTGCGCAGTCAGTCTATATGGCTTACGCCGACCTCTTTGGCATAGATGCCAAGCAAGCCGCCATCATAGCTGCGCCATTAGGTGGTGGCATGGGCCGCCTGCGCGAGGTTTGCGGAGCCTGTAGCGCCAGCTTCCTCGTCGCCGGATTAGCCATACCATGCGATGATCCCACTGATATGCAAGCCAAGAAAAAATGTTATGCCATGGTGCAACGTTTGGCAGAGCGTTTTCGCGAGCAAAACGGTAGCATCATCTGCCGTGAGTTGCTCGGCTTGAGCGAGAAGAAGGAAAGCCCTGCCCCATCGCCACGCACTGCGGAATACTACAAGAAACGTCCTTGCGCCGAGCTGGTCTATCTTGCTGCGCTTAATGTCGGGAAAGAAATTGCTGAATTGTAATTACTCCTCGCCTACCACTTCACCTTCTTCGTAGATGAGCACCTGAGTGAGCGTGCCGTCAGGATTGTAGTAATACTCACGGCCATGTTTGAGATTATCTTTATAGTTGGTAACCAAGCATTTGTAGCCCGACTGGTCGTAACTCGTCTGAGTTCCCGTACCATGATCGAATTCAGCCTTAGCCGCCATAGAACCATCGGGATAGAACAAGAGCCATGAGCCATCCATCATGTCGTCGACATATTGGCCATCCTGAAAGACCTGTCCGTTCTCGTACCATTTCTTGAAATCGCCATTGAGGAGGCCGTCTTTGTAATGTTCTTCCGATGCCAAGATACCAGCCAAGGTATACGAATGATAGATGCTGTCGAATTCGCCATTCTTGTAGTAACCATCTTCCATGAGGTTCCCATTCTCATGCCAACGCGTGAAAGGGCCTTCCTTCACATTATCCTTGAAGAAGGCATGCATCAGCGGCTTACCGTTGGCATAATACCAGAAGCACTCGCCGTTGAGTTTTTCATTTTCATAACGCAACACCGACTTAAGTGTTCCATCATCATAATAGGACTTCTTGGTGCCGTCGTCACACGAAGCGAAGGCAAGAAGGAAGAGGACAAGACCGAAAAACTTTTTCATCACTTTTCAGTTTCAATTTGTTGAGATGAATCGACAGGTTTCAATTCAATCAATTCCGAATCATACTGATACATTCTCCAGGATTGGTTTTCCAAACCACGATTAGCGCCAGAGTTAACAAAATGATAGCTGGAACGCAACAATGGGATATCGCATGATGGCAAGCAATCTCTCATGTCGGAGCCATAAAGCATCAAGGCATTGAGGAAATACCATGCCACATCGAAGCCTTCAAAAGCATAGTTCATAGCCTCAACGCCATACTTGTGTCTGAATTGCAGCACGAACTGTTTGACGAGATCGTCAGAATAGTCGACAAAACCATCGTCCACATAGATGGCATTCATCTGAAGGAGCGACTCCACCGAAAGTTTCTCGAACTTGTCCCATTCTGGGAGAGCCACCAAAGTAATCGGGTGCCCCTTCGCGGACTTCTTCATGCCGTTCAGCACCTGTGTAGCGAACACATTATTGTCGCCATAAGCCACGACGAAATTGGTACGCACACCAGAGAACTTCGAGAGCATCGTCCTCAGTTCACTATAAGTATAGCGGCCTATCTGATTCTCAACCACCACCTTGCCATCCGACTCGTTCTTAAGTTCATTTGTCGAATAGACCTGGCCTTCCACAGTAATCGTCGAGACCATCTGTTCACCCATCTCCTGTCGTTCGCTTTCCTCTTCAGCATATTTCAAGAGGTCAGCATTCTCAATAACGACATCTTCGTTAATGGAAAGAATCAACTGTCGTTCCAATTCATCCAGGAACAATGAATCAGCCGACTTTTCTTGGCTTACGACGAAGACATTCGCATCCTTATATTGGTTTTTCACCAAATTGGCCACATCGCGGATCTGACCATATCGACTCGGCTTCAGTTTCACCACATTAGGATTATCATCGAGGATGCTCTCACGTGTCGACAGCGGATTGACTATCAAGATGTCATTTTCTTTTGCATACTCCGATACCACAGCAAACGACTTCCCGAAAAATGGGCCTATAATCAAGTCGAAATCAGAGCCTTCCATATTCTCAACAGCGCGGTGTGCAGTAGATTCGCTGTCCGTGACATCGATAACAGTAAGGTCAAGTTTGAGGCCTCTTTGAGTTACCAATGAGTCGACGGCCAACATGAAGCCTTCATAAAACTGGAGGAACGAAAGTGCGCGCGACTTTTGGGCTTGGGCAATGGTCTCCTTACTCACATTGATTGAAGCGGCTTCATGTAAGTAGAGAGGCACCAACAAGGCGACATGATAACGATTATGCTCATTTTCAGGATCAATATCACATTCAACCACTGGCTCGGGCTCTTCCACAATAGGTTGAGGTTCCTCTACAACAGGCTGAATCTCCTCGATAGCTTCAGGCTCATCGGGAATAGCGGCAGGTAACTCCCTGACAACTGGCTCGATAGGAATGAGAACAATTTGTCCGGCAAACACACGCGAGCCAACAGACATGTTCTTCTCTCGGAAGTCATCTTCCGACACTTTCCAACGTTTCACCAACGAAGAAGTACGTTCTTGTTCCTCCACTTTATGGACGATATAGTCATCTTCGTTATATATTGCAGGAACTACAATCGAGGTTCCTTCACTAGGATAGTTGTCAAGACCCGGGTTGACAGCCTTAAACTCCGACACGTCAATGCCGAATTTCTTTGCGATATCGTATAGGTCTTCCCCACCTTGGACGACATAGGTATCATCAGGCACCGGCTCCGCGTTTTCGTGCGAAGGAGAAGGTTTTACGGGAACCACTTTAGGACGCTCCTCCCCTACATTATTAAGCTGTTCCTCTTCTACTTCAGACTCCTCAACCACAGGAATTCCGATGACCATTTCGGCTTTCAAGCCATCAGCCACTTCGGGATTCAATCGGGTGATTTCGTCAATCGAAACATTGTAAGTCTTCGAAATGCCATAAAGTGTCTGTCCAGCTTCGACGTGATGCATATAATACTCGGCATTACCGATTTTCACTATCTCCGACGAACGCGACACTGGGACTTGTGCGTGCATCCACAAAGGTGCCACAAGAAGCATCAATATGATGAAATATCTCTTCATAAAATGATTTTCAAGAATTGGACGGCAAAAATACAAAATTATTGTCCGCAAACTGAATCTATTGCCTTTTTTCACTATATTTGCATTTTCAAATTTCCTAAGTATTATTACAATAATATGCAGAGTATCAGAAATATAGCTATCATAGCTCACGTTGACCATGGCAAGACCACATTGGTTGACCGTATTCTTCATCAATCTAAGTTATTTAAGGAGTCAGACGAAACTCCTGGGCAGCTCATTCTTGACAACAACGATTTGGAACGTGAACGCGGCATCACCATTTTGTCGAAGAACGTTTCGGTAAGATATAAAGACGTAAAAATCAACATCATTGACACTCCCGGTCACGCTGATTTCGGTGGCGAGGTGGAGCGTGTGCTCAACATGGCCGATGGCGTGCTGCTTCTTGTTGACGCTTTTGAAGGTCCTATGCCTCAAACCCGCTTCGTGCTGCAGAAAGCCATCGAGTTGGGTCTGAAGCCTATCGTTGTTATTAATAAGGTAGATAAACCCAACTGCCGTCCCGACGAAGTACAAGAAGCCGTCTTCGACCTCATGTTCAACCTCGGTGCCACTGAAGACCAGCTCGATTTCCCAACCGTTTATGGTTCGTCGAAGCAAGGTTGGATGTCGGACAATTGGAACAACGTAACGAGTGACGTGTCGTACCTTCTTGACGTCATCATCGACACCATCCCTGAAGCCAAGTACGAAGAAGGCACGCCTCAGATGCTGATCACCTCGTTGGACTACAGCTCATACGTGGGCCGTATCGCAGTGGGACGTCTGAAACGCGGCTCGTTGCAAGCCGGCATGAATGTGAGCCTCGTAAAACGCGATGGCAGCGTCACCCGCAGCACCATCAAGGAACTCTATACCTTTGAAGGCTTGGGCAAGGAACGCACGAAGAACCCTGTCATGGCTGGTGACATCATCGCGCTGATGGGTATCGACGACTTCGAGATTGGCGATACCGTCGCCGACTACGAGAATCCTGAAGCCCTCCCTCCTATCAAGGTTGACGAACCAACGATGAGCATGTTGTTCACCATCAACAACTCACCATTCTTCGGCAAGGAAGGAAAATACGTAACCTCACGTCACCTGCGCGAACGTCTCTACAAGGAAACCGAGAAGAACCTCGCCTTGAAGGTGGAAGACACCAACTCACCTGATGCACTCATGGTTTATGGCCGTGGCATCCTTCACCTCAGCATCCTTATTGAGACCATGCGTCGCGAAGGCTACGAATTCCAATTGGGTCAACCTAAAGTCATCGTCAAATACATCGACGACGTGAAGTGCGAGCCTATGGAATGCCTCACCGTGCTGGTGCCCGAAGACTTTTCGGGTCGTGTCATCGAACAAGTGAGCGCTCGCAAGGGTGAAATGACGCAGATGGAGCCTAAGGGCGACCGCATGTGTCTCGAGTTTGACATCCCTTCGCGCGGCCTCATCGGCTTGCGCAACGTGCTGCTCACCGTCACCGAAGGCGAAGCCATCGTGTCGAGCCGTTTCAAGGACTATGAGCCATGGAAGGGCGAGATGCCATCACGCAATGTGGGTGCCCTCATCTCGATGGAGACAGGTCCTGCCATCCCATACGCCATCTGGAAACTGCAAGACCGCGGCATCTTCTTCATCAACCCGAACGAAGACGTGTATGCCGGTGAAGTCATCGGTGAAAACACCCGTTCGAACGACATCGTGCTTAACGTCAACAAGACCAAGCACCTCACCAACGTGCGTGCTTCTGGTTCCGACGAAGCCATCCGTCTCATACCGCCTGTACGCTTCTCGTTGGAAGAATACATGGAATACATCCGTGATGACGAGTACCTCGAAGTCACACCTAAGAGCCTCCGCCTGCGCAAGATCATCCTCGACGAACTCGAACGCAAACGCGCCAACAGACGCGAAGAGTGCTAACTAAAGTTAGGATCAACAAAACACACAACCAATCAAAACGACACAACAATGAATAAATTCAAGAAAGCCCTCATAATCATCTTCGTATCATTAGGATTGTCATCCTGCGAAGTGCTCACACAAATCGCCAACAGTGCAGCTGAAATGTACAATTTCACCAACTGCACCTTTGACTTCAAGGACGTGAACCAGATCCAAATGCTAGGTATCAACCTTAGCAGAGGCATGAACAAGAGCGACCTTAACGTCTCGCAATTGCTCCAGCTCACGAACGCCCTCCTCAACAAGTCGCTCCCTGTTTCCTTCAACCTTAACCTTAATGTTGACAACCCCAATAGCATTGCTGCATCAATGGCCAAGATGGACTATATCGTTGCGCTGAACGGCAAGGAAGTCATCAGCACTACTATGAACAATGGCATCAGCGTGCCTAGCAACTCGAGCAGCACCATCTCCATTCCAATCACCACCGACCTTTTCAAGCTCTTCAACGGAGAGACTTCTGACGCCATTGTCAACCTGGCTTTCAAGTTGGCAGGTGCCCAAAGTGATCCCGTGAACGTTGGCTTGCAAGTGAAGCCTTACATCTCCATCAATGGTCGTCAGATGGCATACCCAAACTATATTTCATTAAACAAAGAATTGAAATAAACCATAATACCATTTACCCCAATGGCAGATAACACCGAAAAGCACTATAGTATTGATGCCGGCGAAGGTTTCAAGATGGAAGGTTGTCCATACTCACTTTACGAGGATGGTCACGATGTAGTATCGTATATCATTCCACCTAAAGGCCACAAATTCGTCGGATTCAAGCTTGTCGACATCCCCAACAATCAGATTTATGATGGCAAGCTGCTTGCTCAATATGAGAAGCAGCCCATAACCAACATTTTAGCTGCCAACCTTTGGAAAATCATCCTTGGCGTTGCGGCAGTCGCCATCATAGTATTAATTATTGTCCTGGCTTCAGGCATATCCAAGACGCCCAAATCGGCACCTGTAAAGCCAGCAGACCCACCGGTCCAAGTACCTGTCGTCGACATCGACACCATTATTTCAGATACGCTAGTTCTCGTGACAGACACCATAGCCGACTCCATCCAAAACGACTCGTCAGGGGTCATCCTTGACCTCTCCGACCGCATCAGTGTCCCGGAAGAGCAAGAACAAATTCCTTCTGACCCCAGCGCTGCATTCAAACAAGAGTTCTGGACGCTGATTCATAACCGTACCCTACAGATGGATCCATACGATGCGCTCTACAAGAACTACAGGAAAGAAGCATCAGGTGAAGAATTCGAGTATCTCCGACTCACCGTACTCAAAGATTGGCCAACCTTCAAAGACTGGTACAACAGACTGAAGAAGATCCCTGATAACGAACTTCAATCCATCGAAACAGTAAATCAACTCATCGAGAAACTTGACGCTGTCAAGTAAACGTGATTAGTCAACAATACACAAAATCATAAACAAACAACAAGACAATGATTAACAACAACTTCATCAACCGTCACAATGGCCCAACCGCATCAGATGCTGAAAAGATGCTCAAGGTCATCGGCGTTGAATCGCAAGAACAACTCGTCAGCGAGATCATCTCTCCCGAAATCCGTCTGCCTAAGGACCTCAACATCGGTCGCGGCATGAATGAATACGAGTGCATCAGCCACCTCAAGGCATTGGGTGCCAAGAACAAGCAGTTCCGCACCTACATTGGTTTGGGTTACTACAACACCATCACTCCAGGTGTCATCACCCGCAACATCCTTGAAAATCCAGGTTGGTACACCTCCTATACTCCTTACCAAGCTGAAGTTTCGCAAGGCCGTCTCGAAGCTCTCGTCAACTTCCAGACCGTCATCAGCGACCTCACTGGAATGCCTCTCGCCAATGCTTCGTTGCTCGACGAAGGCACCGCTGCTGCCGAAGCCATGCTCATGTTCTGGCATGCCCGCAGCCGCGCCCAAGTGAAGGCTGGCGTGAAGAAATTCTTCGTGGCCAACGACGTGTTCCCACAAAGCATCGAAGTCATCAAGACCCGCGCCCACTTCCAAGGCATCGAAGTCGTGGTTGACGACATCAACAACTTCACCTGTGGCGAAGACTTCTTCGGCGTGTTGCTGCAATGCCCTAACCAGTTTGGTGAAATCGTTGACAACCGCGCCAAGGTTGCTGAATGGAAAGCCAAAGGCATGCAAGTTGCCGTTGCCGCCGACCTTCTCAGCCTCGTGCTCATCACCCCTCCAGGCGAATGGGGTGCCGACGTCGTTCTCGGTTCGAACCAGCGTTTCGGTCTGCCAATGGGATTTGGCGGTCCTCATGCCGGTTACTTCGCCACCACCGAAGCCTACAAGCGCGAAATGCCAGGCCGTATCATCGGTATCTCTATCGATGCCCTCGGCAATCCAGCCTATCGTCTGGCACTGCAAACCCGCGAACAACATATCAAGCGTGAAAAGGCCACATCCAACATCTGCACCGCTCAGGCTCTGCTCGCCATCATGTCGGGCTTCTACGCCATCTACCACGGTCCGGATGGACTGACCGAAATCGCACGCCACATCAACTGCCTCGCCGGAAAACTCACTTCCGAAATGGCAAAATACGGTGTGAAGCAACTCAACAAGCACTTCTTCGACACCCTGCTGTTCGAAATGCCAAATGACGTTTGCACTTGCAAAGTCAACGAAATCGCCTTGCAGCACAAGATGAACTTCCGCATCATCGACAAGCAGCACTTCGGCATCAGCATCGACGAAACCACCGCTAAGGAAGACATCAACGAAATCGTCGCCGTGGTGTGCGAAGCCATGGGCGTGAAACACGAAGACCTCGTTTGCGACCCAAGCTGCAAGAGCTTCAACGGCATCCAAGAAGAGATGCGCCGCACCTCGAAGTTCATGCAGGCTCCTCTGTTCTTCAATTACCGCAGCGAGACCGACATGATGCGTTACATGAAGAAGCTTGAAAACCGCGACCTCAGCCTCAACCGCTGCATGATTCCGCTTGGCTCATGCACCATGAAGCTGAACCCTGCCACCTCGATGTTCGCCCTCAGCTGGCCTGAATTTGGCAACATTCACCCATTCGTCCCTGCCGACCAAGTGGAAGGCTACCTCGAACTCATCGACGAACTCACCAAGGATCTCTGCGAAATCACTGGTTTCAAGGGCATGAGCTTCATGCCTAATTCAGGTGCAAGTGGCGAATATGCTGGTCTGCTTACCATCCGTCGTTATCAAGAAGCCAACGGACAAGGTCACCGCAACATCTGCCTGATTCCTGCTTCGGCTCACGGCACCAATCCAGCATCGGCTGCTATGGCTGGCATGCAAGTGGTCGTGGTTGCTTGCGACGAACACGGTAACATCAACCTCGAAGACGCCAAGGCAAAGGCCGAACAATATAAGGACAGCCTCGCTGCCTTCATGGTCACCTATCCTTCAACCCACGGCATTTACGAAGACGGCATCCGCACCCTCGTGCAACTCGTTCACGACAACGGCGGTCAAGTCTATATGGACGGTGCCAACATGAACGCTCAGGTCGGTCTGACCAGCCCCGGCTTCATCGGTGCCGATGTCTGCCACCTCAACCTGCACAAGACCTTTGCTATCCCTCACGGTGGTGGCGGTCCTGGCGTTGGTCCTATCGGCGTAGCCGAACACCTCAAGCCATATCTGCCTTCACACATTCTGTTCCAATGCGGCGGCGAAAAGCAAGAAGGCGCTGTTTCGGCAGCTCCATTCGGCAGTGCACAAATCCTCACCATCACCTACTGCTACATCAAGATGCTGGGTGGTGAAGGTCTGAAGAAAGCCACCATGGGTGCCATCATGAACGCCAATTACCTGAAGGAACGTCTGAAAGACTACTATCCAATCCTTTATACCGGCAACCACGGTCATGTGGCTCACGAGATGATTCTCGACATCAACGCCATCAACAAGAACGTCGGCGTGGCCGCCATCGACATCGCCAAGCGTTTGATGGACTTCGGTTTCCACGCTCCAACCGTGGCCTTCCCAGTCCACGAGACCTTGATGGTTGAACCTACCGAGAGCGAGCCTATCGCTGAACTCGACCGCTTCGTCGAAGCCATGATTCAGATCCGCAAGGAAATCAAGGATATCGAAGAAGGCCGTGCCGAAAAGGGCAACAACATCATCTCGCACGCTCCATACACAGCCGAAATGCTGATGTCGAGCAACTGGGAGTTCCCATTCAGCCGCGAAGAAGCCGGCTTCCCGATGAAGAGCGACGTTCAGGACAAGTACTTCCCACACGTCACCCGCATCGACGATGCCTACGGCGACAGAAACCTTGTCTGCAAGATTTGCGCTGAATAATCGCGAACATTCATAAATCAAATAGGGTGCGTCGGAAAGCGCACCCTATTTTTATTTATCCTATCTCATCCAATTCTAACCAACGCAGTTCTTTCTCGTCCAAAAGGTCGTTGATTTCTTGGATGCGGTTGCCCATTTGTTGAAGTTTCTGGTAGTCGGTCTCGGTGTTCAAAGTATCGGTCAATTGCGCTTTCTCGGTTTCCAAAGCAGCGATGTCAGCAGCCAGTTGGTTGTATTCGCGTTCTTCCTTGAACGAGCGTTTGGTCTTCTCACGTTGTTTTACAGGCTTGGCTTCTTCCCTCTTTTGGGCATTCTGTTCCTTGCGTTCTTCCTTGAGTTTGGCTTCAAGGTAATCCTTGTATTGCGAATAGTTGCCCATGAAGCCTTTCACCATGCCATCGCCTTGGAAGACAAAGAGTTGATCAACCACTTCATCCATGAAATAGCGGTCGTGCGAGACCACCAAAAGGCAGCCTTTATAGCCTTGAAGGAAATCTTCGAGTTTCTGTAAAGTCAACAAATCCAAGTCGTTTGTAGGTTCGTCCAAGATGAGGAAGTTGGGGTTGCTGACGAGGACGGTAAGCAGATAAAGGCGACGTTTCTCGCCACCGCTTAGCAACGACACGGGCTGGCGGTGCATCTTGTAAGGGAACATGAAATGCGCCAAAAGCTGGTCGGCAGTATAGACCTTGTCTTTGCCGTAATACACCACTTCGGCTATGTCGCGGATGGTACTCAGCACGGTCTTGTTCTCGTCGAACTGGATGCCTTCTTGACGGTAATAGCCGTAAGTGACCGTCTCTCCCGTCTTGATCTGGCCTTTGTCGGGCAAGACAGAACCCGTAATCAGGTTGAGGAACGATGACTTGCCTACCCCATTCTTGCCAATCAAGCCGATGCGTTCGCCACGCTTGAAGACATAGTCGAAGTCCTTGAGCACGTTGACATCGCCATACGACTTTGTTACATTACTCAGTTCCAATATCTTACCTCCAAGACGCTGCATATTGAGCCCAAATTGGAGTTTGTCTTCCACTTGCTGTATCTTGGCCTTGTCTTTCAAATCATAGAACGCATCGATACGGCTCTTCGACTTTCCCGTACGGGCTTGCGGCGTGCTGCGCATCCATTCCAGTTCGTGCTTCAGCAGTTGACCGGCTTTCTCGGCCGTAGCACGTTTCACTTCTTCGCGTTCGCGGCTTTTCTCAACATAATAGTCGTAATTACCATTATGAGTGTACATTACGCCTTGATACAACTCAAAAATCTTGTTGCACACGCGGTCGAGGAAATAGCGGTCGTGCGTCACCATCAGAAGCGTCATCGTCGATTGCGTGAGGTATTTCTCAAGCCATTCCACCATTTCCACGTCAAGGTGGTTGGTGGGCTCGTCCATGATGAGGAAGTCAGGCTCGTGAAGCAGCACCAAGGCCAAGGCCAAACGTTTGACTTGACCACCCGACAGTGTATCGACACTTTGTGACAAGTCATTCAACTCGAAACGCGAGAGAAACTGACGTGCTTTCAGGTGTTGTTCATCGGTCAAGTCTTCCAACAAATCGGAAATGACACTACCTGCTGGATAAACAGGCAACTGCTCCAAATACCCAACTTTCAAGTCGTTGGCATAGACAATGGCACCCGTGTCAGGACTTTCTTTCCCGACCAAGATTTTCAGCATCGTCGATTTGCCCGACCCGTTGGCTGCGATCAAAGCCGTCTTGTCACCTTTCTCAATGCCAAAAGTGGCATTGTCGAACAAAGTCTTGATGCCAAACGACTTGGAGATGCCGTTTACTGAAAGATAGTTCATTTGGCTAAGCGTTGGACGTACTCTATCGGGAACTGCGACTTGGCCGATGCTTCTTCAACCGTCATGCCCGACTTGAGCATACGGCGGATGACCACATCCATGCTTTCACCGATTTCAATGATATGGAAATCAGGGTCATAAATACGGATGACACGTTGCCCCCACGACATTTCCTCCATCGGATGGACGAACTGTATCTCAGGGAATTCCTTTAGATATTCGATAAAGCCATCGAAATCTTCTTCCTCGAAATAAAGCTCAGCATCGTTGGCCTTACGGCGCACATTATCAGTATGAATCATCGATTTCCAAGTCTTCATTTCTTGCAAGGCAAAACCGCCTTCGAAAGTCACATTCTCGCCGAAGTCCATGGCGATGCGGTCGCCGATGACTTCTTCATAAAAATAAATCGACTTAGCCATATCGGTAACGGCAATCAAGGGGCATTTGAATTTCAGCATATCATTTAAGTTTTGGAATGGCAAAAATAAAA
Organism: Bacteroidales bacterium; assembly: GCA_045627065.1. Taxonomy (GTDB): domain Bacteria; phylum Bacteroidota; class Bacteroidia; order Bacteroidales; family F082; genus Limimorpha. The sequence goes on from JAZQMX010000040.1 coordinate 70,754, forward strand.
AAAAGCCTCGCATCTTCCGACACGAGGCTATTCTTTATTTGCAAGTAGATTATTTCTCTTTTGGAAGTACGTTGAACTTGTAGATAGTGAGTTGGTGATATTCCTCACCAGGGTTGAGGATTGGCATTGGAGCCAAAGTTGGATGGTTGATGGCATCCGGGAAATATTGGGTCTCCAGAGCAAAACCTTCGCGCTTGTTCAGAGGTTGGCCCCATTTGCCGTTGCACTTGCCATCGAAGAAGTTGCCGCTATAGAACTGGAGACCAACCTGATCGGTCCACACTTGAAGTTCACGGCCCGATTGCGGATCTGAGACGATAGCAGCCCAAGTGTATTCAGCAGGAGAACTCTTGTCGATAATCCAGTTATGATCGTAACCATGACCGTTAGCGAGTTGTTCATCTTCAGCATTGATGCGTTCGCCGATAGTGTGCTTTTCGCGGAAATCGAAAGGAGTGTTCTTCACACCTGAGAATTTACCATCGGTTAGGATCTGGTTGTTAATAGTGGTCATGTATCTTGAGTTGATTTGCATCTCGTGGTCGAGGATGGTACCATTGCCTTCACCCTTCAGGTTGAAGAACGAGTGGTTGGAGAGGTTGCACAAAGTGGTGGAATCGGTAGTGGCGGCATAGCGGATCTCTAAAGTATTAGCTGCCGTCAGCGTGTAGCTCATATTGATATCCAAGTTGCCAGGGAAACCATCTTGTCCGTCAGGAAGCAGAGCATGCATCTCGATAACGCTATCGTTAGAAGAGACCACATCCCAAACCATCTTGTCGGCACCAATGATACCGCCATGGAGCGTGTTTTCGCCATCATTTTTGGGGAGTTGGTAAGTTTGGCCATTCAAGGTGAAAGTGCCACCACCGATACGGTTGGCGCAACGACCAACCACAGCGCCGAGGTAGCGTTCGCCAGGGTTATTCACATATTTGTCAATATTTTCATAACCCAAAACAATATCTTCGAAACTGCCACGACGGTCAGGCATCCACAACGAGACGATGCGACCACCATAGTTGGTGACCTGCATAGTCAGATTGCCATTACGCATGGTGTAAAGTGAAACCTGTTTTCCGTCAATCTGAGTATTGAAATTGGCGGCATCAATCAACTGAACTTCTTTCTTCTTCGGACCGCAACTGGCTAACAACAAAGCCATTGCAAAAATCGATAATGCTTTTTTCATTTCTTCCGATTTCTTTCTTTCAAAATTTAGGCGGCAAAAATACAAAATGTTATTGAACTACACAAACGAAATTTACTTTACTCTCGAAACTCCCTGATAATCAACAACTTTTTGTTTCTTCAAAAATTCAATCATCATTTCTTCCGAAGTCATGTATTGGCTTTGGCCGTCGTCAAGGCTCTCAATATTTACCGTCGAGGCCATATAGCTGTTTATGGCAATCGTATAAGTTGCTTTCTTCGAGAAGTTTCCTTTGTCCAAATGAATGTTTGCCTTCAAGTTACGGCCATTTTCCACCACCTCGTATCTCATGCCCGAAACGTGCGAAGGATAGCGGCCATTCTTTCTGTATGAATTGATGATAAAGTTCTCCACCTGAGCGCCAGTCATGGTATAAACTACCACTTCGTTGTTGAATGGGTCGATGGAATAGACGTCCTTCACGGTGATAGGGCCTTTCTTCAAGTAATTGACGCGCACGCCACCCGTATTTTGGAAAGCGAAATCGGCACCACTCACCTCGCGCATGGCATCGGTCATCATGCAGCCCAGCTCTTCCCTATTATTGAACTTCGTCTTAGCAGTAGCAATGGCCTCATTCAAGCTTGGTGCATCGTTGAATTCATCAATCATTTTCTGGGTCTCCGCGTCTTTCTTACCGAAGTCCTTAACATTCAGCAAAACAGCGCTCTTGCTCACCACCTTTCCGTTCTTTACATTGAAAAGATGTAAGGTGGCATATTCGAGATGCGAGCCCGACTGGGAGACCAGAACGCCATTCACCTCGTGCGGATCTTCAATCAAAGTGTGCGAGTGACCGCCGATGATAGCGTCAAGATAAGGGAAGGCTTGCGCCAATTCCATATCATCTTCGATGCCGCAGTGTGAAAGCAGAATCATCACTTCGTTCTCGTCGCGGAGATATCTATAGTCGGGCAACACTTCAGATGCTTGTTTGAAGCTCACCTCTGTAAAGTTCTTTGGATGTGCTCCAGGAATACCATCATGACGCAACTCGATCATACCCACCACAGCAATCTTGACACCCTGATTTTCGATAATCATATATGGCTTCACGTCAAGATTCAAGGAACTTTGGGGGAACACATTGGCGCAGAGGAAAGGAAAGTTGGCTTGCTCGATATTCTTTTGTAAATTCACTGGTGTAGCGTCCCATTCATGGTTGCCAACGGCAGAAACGTCAAATCCCACCTTATTCATTAATGCGATCATCGGATAATTCACTGGGTTGAACTGATCGTTGATTGGATTACCCGTACGATTGTCGCCAGCCGAAAACACCAGCAAATCAGGATAAGCGCCTTTCAGGCTATCGACCAGAGAAGCAAATTGCGGGAACAAATCAATATTGCCATGGATGTCGTTGACCGCCAAAATAGCGATAGTTGCCTCTCCTCCATTGTTTTTTTCAGTCTGAGGAGCAGGATTAGGGTCACAGCCAAATATAGCTACGAGACAGATAGTTAATAGAACAGATAATATCTTTTTCATACGATAAATAATTTAGTCAAGGTAAATTTTGCTGCCATCATGCAGAGCCCCATCAAGGTCGATTCGATTACGATAGGCATCGCGAGCCGACAAATGACGAAGTTTCTCAAACAATTCAAACTGTTGGATGAACTTATGGGCAGCATCAATAACACGAGCGCCATTGAAGATGCTAATTTCCACATCATTGACAAAAACTTTCATAACAGAATATTTTGCGCAAAAATAGGAAAAAATCATAAATTTGCAGCGTCATGGCAAAAGCAAATAAAAAGGGGAATTCCGTTGAGCAACGCACCAGATGGAAGGTCGTTGTGGCCTACCTTTTTGTCATTGCCTTATGCTGCGCCATGTTTTACTATATCAGCGACTTACGTCATTCTGTCGAAAATCAGAGGATGAATATCAGTCAAAGGAACGAGACCTTGACATGGGCCACTGAGTTTACCAAAAAGGTTCATAAAGCCCAAAACACCGCCAATCTCATCGCATTTTCAAACCGAGCCGACCTCATCAAAAGCTTCTCGCAGCAACGCGATGCGCTCCGCTTCATTTCCGACTCTATTTCGAACACCGACATTGATGAACAGAACAAACAGAGAATCAAAGAAATAGTCGATCTCATCGAGAGCAAAGGCAAAATCAGCTACACCCTATCAAAACAATTCAGCGACTTCAATCCGCTTGCCGAATTCGACCGTACCATCGACGAATACCAGCCTATCGAAAAAGAGCAACCCACCTACATCACCACAACCAAGAAGGACACCATCGTCCACCAAGGAAAAAAACTGAACTTTTGGCAAAGATTAGGCAACGTGTTCAGTCCCGAAGCGACAGATAGCATTGTGCAAATAAAAGAGACTCAAGTTGACACGTTGATCCAACATAAAACGGATACGTTGCCGATACTTTACGATTTGCGTTCCCTTTCTGAAAAAGCGAAAGACGAATACAAAACCAGAATCAACGAATATGGAATCCAAGCCAGCAAGCTGATATCAGACGACAACCGGCTATCAGAAAAAATCTCGACAATGCTAGTCCAACTCAACCAAGAAGTGCTTGACTCCTCTGTGTCAGAAATCGCGAAGAGCGAGAGCGTCATCGAAGAGAACATGAGGATATCAACCATCATTGGATTTGTCACCCTTATATTAATAATAGTATTCGTCATTCTCATCATCAGCGATGTCAACAAAAGCTATCGGATGCGTCAAGCGGCCGAAGAAGCCAAGAAAAGGACTGAAGAGGTTTTGGAAAGCCGTCACAAGCTACTTCTCTCCGTTTCTCACGACATCAAGACACCTCTAACTTCTATTTTAGGCAACACAGAACTCCTAGACAAAACGGCCAACGAGAAGGAAATCAATTCAATAGAGCAATCAGCCGACCATATCTTGAACCTACTCACCAACCTACTGGAATTCTCAAGCCTTGAGCAAGGCAAGCTGAAAGCAGAAAATGCTCCTTTCGATGCCTTCGCCTTATGCCAAGAAACCGCCAACATGTTCGAACCGATAGCGCGGCAGAAAAACCTCCGGTTTAATTTTCACACAGAGATAGAAGAATCCACGCTAGTCATTTCCGACAAACTGAGAATCAAACAAATAATCAGCAATTTGATATCGAACGGCATCAAATACACCCTTGAAGGAACGGTAGAATTCGCATCAAAGATGGAAGACGGGGAACTCGTATTCGATATCGCTGATACCGGATTAGGCATTCCGGAAGACAAGATAAGCGAGGTGTTTAAGCCTTTTGTCCGCATCGACACCTACAACCAATTCGCCGAAGGCAGCGGTTATGGTCTTTCCGTCGTGAAAGGTCTGGTCGATTTGCTGGAAGGAGAGATCTCAATAGAATCGGAGGTCGGGGCTGGCACACACTTCACCGTCAAGATACCTGTCAAGATGGACGAAACGGGATCCGAGTTGGTAGACTCGTTAGCGCAGACCAATGAAAAATCACTCAACATATTAATCATTGACGACGACAACACCCTTTTGTCTGTTGTGGGTGGACTTCTGCAAAAGCTAGGTCACGTGGGCATTCCTTGCAGTTCGAAGAACGACATCGAAGGCGCCTTACATCAGATTGACACATACGACTTCATTCTCACCGACCGTGAAATGGGCGCACTCAATGGTAATGAAATTCTCCGGATGTTCAAAGATGTCGACACCGAGAAGCCCGTGATTCTGATGACCGCGCGCGTAGAATACAACAACGAGAAAGCCAAAGATGAAGGCTTCGACGACTTCATCCGCAAGCCTTTCAACCTAAAAGATTTGGAAGCACTGTTCGGAAGAGCATCTTTTAATGAGCCAGAGGCCGCAGGAAGTCCATTTGCAAATAAGTTTCCAAACTTTTGCGAGTTAATGGGCAATGACAGCGAAGCCATCCGATCCATCATGGAGGTTTTCGCATCATCCACCGCCAACGATCTGTTAGGCTTAAACATGTGCATTGACAGCAATGATTTTGTTGGCGCGCAAGCACTTTGTCACAAGATGCTACCTATGTTCACGCAACTTGAGCAAGATACCACATTCCTCACGAAGATGAACGAAATGCGCGGCAAGGCCGACTCAGCCGAATCCTACCCTACTTGGATTGACGACGCAACGACATTCATGGCGCAAGCGGATGAATTGTTGGAAATTATCGAAGAGACATTAAATTGAATTGCAGAGACGCGTCATGGCCTGACTCTACAATTCGATTCCGTATAAGTGCATCTTATTATATAAGGTCTTCCTATCGATCTGCAGCAGCTTGGCAGCCACGGTCTTATTGCCACGGGCCTTACGAAGGGCTGTCTCTATCTGTTCTTTCTCGTTGCCGGGACACAAAGCATAATCATCTTCAGTAGCAATCTGAGCTGCAGACTTTGAAGCCGACGTAAATACAGGTAGATCATCCAATTCAACCCGTTCGGTTTCTGAGAAAAGCACACAGCGGCGCACCACATTGCGCAATTCACGCAAGTTGCCATTCCATGGCTGTGCTTTCATCACGTGCAAAGCATCTTCCGAAATTCCCTTCACGTTTTTCCCAAGTTCTTGGTTGGCTTGTTCGATAAAGAATGCTGCCAGTTCTTCAAAGTCCTCGGCACGTTCACGCAAGGGCGGCACTTCGAGAGCAAATTCATTAATGCGGTGATAAAGATCCTGACGGAAACGGCCTTCGCTGATGGCTTTCTCTATGTTCTCGTTCGTAGCCGCCACAATACGGACGTCCACGTTGACATCAGTAGCGGAACCGACAGGGCGCACCTTCTGTTCTTGCAAGGCACGCAGCAATTGCATCTGGACCTCATATGGCAAGTTACCCACCTCGTCCAAAAACACCGTACCGCCTTTGGCTTGCTCGAAAACGCCTTTCTTATCAGCGATGGCTGAAGTGAAGGAGCCCTTCAGATGGCCGAACAATTCAGAAGGTGCCAATTCCTTCGACAGGCTACCACAGTCCACCGGGATGAAAGGGCCATCCTTCCTCTGGCTGCAATCGTGAATCATACGAGCGATATACTCCTTGCCCGTGCCGCTTTCTCCAAGAATCAAGACGGAAAAACGGGTTGGTGCAACCAACTCGACATGCTTATAAAGCCGTTGCATCACAGGACTAGAACCACGCACAAACTGCTTGCGCTGAGGGACAAACTCGTCAATGGTTTCATCACCCGAAGCTGACAAAGCCGCCTCAATCTTTTCTTGAAGGACGCTTGGATTAATAGGCTTTTTCAAGTAATCGAAAGCACCAAGTTTCATGGCCGAAACAGCCGTCTGGACTTCGGCATAGCCCGTCATCACAATGATAGGCACATGGCTCTTCATCTTTTCGCGCACCCATGTCATCAACAAGATTCCGTCGCCATCAGGCAAACGCAAATCGGTAATAACCAAGCTAAAGCTATTCGACGAAATTTCAATCTTGGCTTGTTCATAACGCGAAGCAAGGATGGCTTCATAGCCATTCTTCTTCAGCCAGGTCAGCAGCATCATGCCAAACGAGGCATCGTCCTCAACCACAAGAATCTTGTGCTTCATGCCGCAAAACAAAGTTTATTTTTGTTCAAACAAACTATCGATCAATTCTTTGTAGCGTTGCATAACGATTTTTCTCTTCACCTTGAGTGTAGGAGTAAGCATGCCATTGGCAACGGTCCATTCGTCAGCAACAAGGACGTGTTTCTTTACCTTTTCGGTATCGCCTAAACCAGAATTCAGCCTATTCACTTCACGCGAATACATCTTGACCACATCCTTGTTCTGGATAATTTCTTCAGGTGTAGTATATTTAATCTTCTGGCTCTTGCACCACGACTTCAAGTAGCTGAAACTCGGCACGATAAGAGCGCCAGCGAACTTCTGATTCTCACCCACCACAAGCACTTGGTCGATCAACTTCGATGCACAGAACTTAGCTTCAATAACATCTGGATTAATGTATTTTCCGCCCGAAGTCTTGAAAAGGCTCTTCAGACGGCCCGTAATCTTGAGCAATCCATACTTGTTGATTTGACCCATATCGCCAGTGTGGAACCAACCATCCTTGTCGATGACCTCTGCAGTAAGTTCTGGGTTCTTATAATAACCCATCATCACATTATGGCCACGGCAAATGATTTCGCCTTCATTGGTAATTTTAACTTGCACGCCTTCAATAGGTTGACCCACATAGCCAACTTCACGACCATGCTCAGAGCGGTTACTCACCGAGATGACAGGTGAAGTTTCGGTCAAGCCATAGCCTTCAAATACCGGCATGCCGATAGCCGAAAAGAATCCCGACATCTTCTGCGAGATGGACGCTGCTCCCGAAACGATAATATCGAAATGCTCAGCACCTAATTTTTCACGTATCTTACTGTAAACCAATTTATCGGCAATACCCAACTTGAAATCATAGAACTTCCCGCGATGCTTTTGATCTACCTTATATCTTTCGCCGAGATGCAAAGCCCAATAATAAATCGTCTTTGACATACCCGTCATCTTCTTACCCGATTGATAAATCGACTCGTAAAAACGTTCAAGAATACGCGGCACGGCACACATCATCGTTGGATGCACTTCTTTCATATTGTCGGCAATAGTAGCCAAACTTTCAGCATAATAGATTGACATGCCATTATATTGGTACATGTAAATCAACGCACGCTCGTAGGCATGGCATACCGGCAAGAAACTGAAGGCAACCTTTGATTCAGGCGATGGTGTGTGGCAGAAGCACTTGAACTGGCTCATCAAGTTCTTGTTTGACAACATGACACCCTTCGGCGTACCGGTGGTTCCTGATGTATAAATAATTGTAGCGCAATCGTTTTCGAAGACCATATCTTCACGCGCCTTAAGTTCTTCAGGATGTGGATGTTCCCTACCCAATTGCACCAACTGATCAAAATATGGATACACTTCGCGGTCAACCATAGTATAAACCATCTTCACGTTGGGCGCATCTGGCAAGATGTTAGTCACCTTGTTCATCACAGCCAAGCCATCAATGATGACCATTTTGGCATCGCAATGAGAAAGAATATATCGATAGTCCTCTTCGCTGATGGTAGGATAAATAGGCACCGTAATGGCACCCACTTGGCTGACAGCCATATCGATCATGTTCCATTCCGGACGATTGGTCAAAATCATGGCTACCTTATCGCCTTTGACAATGCCCAATTCGATGAGGGCATAACTCAGCGTATTGGCATATTCCTGATAGTCTTGGACGCTGTATTTCACCCATTCACCATTCTTTTTGCCAGCTAAGGCAATGTTCTGGCGAGGATATCGCTCCACATAATAATGGAGCAAATCGAATACTCGTTTTATTTCCATAAGATAAAATGCTCGTTACAATTAATCCACAAAAATAGGACTTTTTCCTTTATGTCAATTTATTAATTTACAAAATGGAAAAAAATAATGCTTAAATGCACATAAACACCAAGGCAGCTAAGACCATCATCAATGGAATAATCTTGCTGCGTATGTTCTTCTCCCTGAAACACAAAGCGCCGTATGTGAAAGAAATAATCAATCTTACTCCATTCAAAATCAGCGGGATAAGAACGATAACAGCTGCTTCTTGGTTCAGTCCAGCGAGATAAATGCAGTCGGCCACCGAAACGAAGATAGCCATGATTACGATACTCCATCGCCACTCGAACGGATATTCCTTGCGACGCCGCCACCAAATACACGCCATAAAGACGAACATGAGCACGAACTCATAAATGGTATACCACGACTGCACAGTGACCGGCGATATCTCTTGTTTACTGAGAAGATATTTGTCGTAAATGCCGCTAAAGGCAACAATGAGAGCCGATGCCAACAACATGATCACCCATTTGTTAGACTTAAACTGAATGCCTTCCTTCTTGCCAGAACGGTTCATCAGATAGAAGGAAACGATAGCAAGCACCACGCCAATCCATTGAAAAGCAGTCAAATGCTCTTGGAAGACAATCAGCAGCAAAATCAACGAGATGGCTGGACGAAGCTGGTTGACTGGTCCAACAACAGTGATAGGAAGATTTTTCATCGCCGTATAGCTGAACATCCACGAGCACAGCACCATAGCTGTCTTACCGAGAATGAGCAGATGGCTTTTCAATGGAATCTTTTCGACCATGAAATTGGTCAAGAAACCACTTGAAAAGAGGGATGGTCTGAGATTGGAAATCAAAATGATAGGGATGAAGATGATGGCACTGACCATCGTGCTATAGAACAGCACAGGCGCAATGGCATTAGCCGTGACCGACTTCTTTTTGAAGATGTCGTAGAAGCCCAATAGGAAGGCTGAAGTCAACGATAAAATGACCCACATAATTGTTTTGCGTTTTGCGGCGGCAAAAATAGGAAAATATGGGGTCGGTTACTTGACCAAATCGATAAAAACTGGCAAATGGTCACTGAAACCACCAAAATAGCGCGGTCCGATGTATGTCCGAAACAGTTTCTTGCCGTGATAGGTGTCGTCGTCTTCGAGCATGAAATCCATCCAGAAGATGCGCGCCGAGCCTTCCTTGAAATGCAGTCCCACATTGTCGTCCATGACTGCTGGAGTGACGATGATTTGGTCGAAAATCTGCCAATCGGATTGATGTTTCAACGTGCCTACAAAACCTAATCCATCATTTTCAGCAAAAAGATTGTAGAGCATGCCTTCTTCATATTCAGCAACTTTACGGGCCTTCAACACATCGTGCACCGATGGGTCGGTGGGGCAATCGTTCAAGTCGCCCATCATGATGATTTTGGCTTGGTAGCCTTCGGGCATCGCCGCACAGATGGAATCCACTTTCGAACGCAAGATAGCCGCCGAGCAAGCCCTCGAACCCACCGTTTCCAGTTCTCCACTATAGCGCGATGGCCAGTGATTGACGAAAATATGGATAGTATCGTCTTCGTTATCAATGAATTTCGCATAAAGAATGTCGCGCGAATGATAGGCTGTATCTTCTGGATTGTAATAAGGTATAGTAGCGCTTTCAACCAGGGTGAGCAAGTCTTTTGAATACACGATGGCGGGATCGATGCCTCGGCGGTCGGGGCCTTCGTAATGCACCCAGCGGTAGTTATGCTTCTTGAGTGGCGTCAAAGCGAAAAGCGAATTCAGCACATATTCGTTCTCCACCTCGCAAAGGCCGAAAATGCCGATGGGGTGGTTTTCCGACATCGCCAAAATGGCCTTGTACATATTGTTCCGTTTGGTATAGAAACGCGATTTGGTCCAATGCTGCATTCCTTCGGACGTAAACTCGTTGTAGGCACGTGTGCTATCCACGAAAGGGTCGAAGAAATTCTCCATGTTCCAAAAGGCGACGCGAACGCTTTCCTTCTGCTGCGAAAAACAATTCAAGCAGAAAAACAGCACTAATATCAATAACAACCGTTTCATTAGAAAGCATTTACAAATTACTGGAACAACTTTTTCAAATCCTCTGGAATAGGCTTCGACACGTTTTTCTCACGGTCGATGCAGACCAAAACACTGCCGCAAACCGACATTACTTCGCCGGTTTCTGTGTTTCGCAAACATTGTTTCAGTTTCACGCTACTGCGGCCAAATTCAGCCACTTCCGTCTCGCAGACAATCTTGTCGTGAATGTGAATCGGCTGCTTGAAATCAATATCAACGTGAACCAGAACCATGTCGAAAGTCAGCCAGTCGATTTCTTTCTGCATGGCGTTTTCGAGGAATTGCGTGCGGCCATATTCGTAAAGGTTCAGCTGATAACCATTGTTGACGTGATTGAACGGATCCAAGTCGCTCATTCTGATTTGTATCGGGCAAGTAAACATGATTTTCCTTTTTTAACGTGCAAATGTAGGATTTTTTTCGTTTAAACGATAATCTCTGCTGTTTTCAGTTTTTCTGCCGAAGCTTTCGAACTTACAAACCACACCACATCGTTTTCCTCAAAGACGATGCGCGCCGAAGGATTCAGAATGAAATCGCCGTTGCGCTCAATGGCAATCACCATGGCGCTGTAATGGCTCGACAAGCCGGAATCCACAAGCGAGACCTGATAGAAACGGTTTTCTTTCGTAATGACCATCTTGTGCAAGTCGACATCGTTTACAACTGTCTCGTTAATAAGCACTTCATTATCAATCTCCACCCTGCCCTTCAATTTCATGATATGGTCATCGTTGCCCACGAAAGTGATGACATCCATCGGGAAAAGTACAAAATCCTTATTCGGCAAGTCAAAGACCTTCTTGCCACGCTCCACACTGACCACACTGATGTTGTAATTATCACGGAAATCGGTTTCGGCAATCGTTTTTCCCACATAATCGCTGTCCTGACTCAAAGTCATTTTCTCTAAACGGAAATTTTCCTGCAAGACTTCAGGAATGGCA
>JAZQMX010000041.1:0-55412 GCA_045627065.1 Bacteroidales bacterium
AGCATTTCATTGATAGGAATGTTGACGTCGATGGCGAGCAATCGGGTAGCATATTCCTTGGCATAGTCGAGGCAACGCAAGTCGTAGTCGCTCAGGTCGAAACCGTTTTCCAGCTTCGTCTTGGCGTTGGCGGCATCGGCATACAGACGGACTGAGGTGTTCATCACGGCACTGTGGTCTTCGCGGGTCTTCTTGTTCTGCACCAACTGCTTCAGACGCGACAGAGAGCGGAACGGGTCAACGATGACCTTGCCCGAATCGGCATCGGCACGCAGGAACAGCTGACCTTCAGTGATATAACCCGTGTTATCAGGGATAGCGTGAGTGATATCGCCATCGTTCAAGGTGGTCACAGCGATAATGGTAATGGAACCGCCATCAGGCAGTTGCACGGCCTTTTCGTAAATCTTTGCCAAATCGGAGTAAAGCGAGCCAGGCATGGAGTCCTTCGAAGGAATCTGGTCCATACGGTTGCTCACGATACTCAGAGCATCGGCATAAAGGGTCATATCGGTCAACAGAACCAAAACCTTTTCGTTCTTATCGACAGCGAAATATTCGGCAGCCGTCAAAGCCATGTCAGGAATCAGCAGACGCTCGACAGGCGGTTGGTCGGTGGTGTTGACGAAAGAAATGATCTTATGCAAGGCACCTGCACTTTCAAACTGGTTCTTGAAATACAGGTAATCGTCGTTGGTCAAGCCCATGCCGCCGAGGATAATCTTATCGACATCGGCACGCAAGGCCACCATGCTCATCACCTGGTTGTAAGGCTGGTCAGGGTCGGCGAAGAAAGGAATCTTCTGGCCGGAGACTAAAGTGTTGTTCAGGTCGATGCCAGCAATACCTGTCGGAATCAGTTGAGAAGGCTGTCTTCTCTTGTACGGGTTGACCGAAGGGCCGCCAATCTGACGCTTTTCGCCTTCCACGGCCGGACCGCCGTCGATAGGGTCGCCGTAGGCATTGAAGAAACGGCCAGCGAGGTCGTCACTCACATTAAGGCATGGAGGTTCGCCAAAGAAAGTCACCTCGGCATCGGTCGGAATGTCTTCCGTTCCGCCAAACACCTGCAAGGTAACGTTCTTATCCTTGATTTTCACCACCTGAGCCAGACGGCCAGCCACGAGAGCCAGTTCATCGTTCGACACGCCCTCGGCATCCAATGAAACGGTTGCCTTGGTGATGGCAGTCAAATGGGTATAAATTCTTTGAAATGCTTTCTCACTCATGTTTCAATTCCTCCTTAAACTGATTGAGATATTTATTGAATTGTTCTGACTGATACTCCGAATAGTTCATCTGCTTGCAAATGTTGATTAACTCCTTGAAGTAGGTTGTGCATTCTTCAAAATCATTGAACTTGAACGAACGGTCGCAGACTTCTAAGAGCAAGTCGAGCATGAATTTCTGACGCTCCAGAGGCGTCGAAGCATCGATTTCATCAAAAGCATCCTGCTGCAAGATGACGAAGTCCAACAATTCCGACTTCCAATACTGCTCGTGATACGACATCGGCACGCCGTCATCGCCCAAGATGTTGATTTGTTCGTAAGCATCCTTGCCTCGGCGAATGATATATTTCATCTTCGTCACCTTGTCGACCCAGCCTTTTTCAATCTTATTATCAAGATATTCAATGATTTCAGGATATTCAAGATACTTTGAATAGGAATCGACAGGGTCAACGGCAGGATAACGCTTCTTATCGGCGCGGTTCTGTGAAAGGCCGTAGAAGCAACGAGCAGCCTTCTTTGTCGATTCGGTGACAGGCTCCTTCAGGTTACCGCCAGCAGGCGAAACCGTACCGATGAAGGTGATGGAACCCGTGGCACCGTTGTTCAGTTTCACATAACCGGCGCGGGCGTAGAAGGAAGAAATGATAGCCGAAAGGTCAACTGGGAAACCATCCTGACCCGGCAATTCTTCCAAACGGTTACTCATTTCACGCAAAGCCTGAGCCCAGCGCGAAGTGGAGTCGGCCAGCAGCAGCACCTTCATGCCCATGGCGCGGTAATATTCGCCCAAGGTCATTGCCGTATAGACGGAAGCCTCACGGGCGGCGACAGGCATGTTGGATGTGTTGCAGATGATGATGGTACGTTCCATCAGGCTACGGCCCGTGTGCTTGTCTTTCAGTTCAGGGAACTCGGTGAAGATTTCCACAACCTCGTTAGCACGTTCACCGCAAGCCGCCATGATGATGACATCGGCATCGGCCTGTTCGGCCAAAGCGTGCTGCAAGACGGTCTTGCCACAGCCGAAAGGACCAGGAATGAAGCCCGTGCCGCCTTCGGCAATCGGGTTCAAGGTGTCGATGCAGCGCACGCCGGTCTCCATGACCTTGAACGGACGCGGCTTTTCGACGTAACCGCCCACGGCCACCTTGACAGGCCATTTCTGCATCATTGTAACCTTTACCTCTTCGCCATCGGCATTGGTGAGGACGGCTATGGTATCGGTAATCTTGTATTGTCCGGCGGCAGCCACCGATTTCACGGTGTAGGTTCCTTCAAATGCGAACGGCACCATGATTTTGTGAGGCAGCCAGCCTTCCTTCACTTCGCCCAACCAGTCGGCGGCCACAACCTGTTGGCCAGCCTTGGCAAGCGGAGCAAAATCCCATTTCTTGTTTTCGTCGAGCGGCTTGGTGTATTCGCCTCTCTTGAGGAACACATCCGTCATGGTGGCCAGATTGTTCTGCAAGCCGTCGAAATTGCTTGATAGCAAACCAGGTCCCAAGGTCACTTCAAGCATGTAACCCTGAAATTCCACCGGGTTGCCGATTTTCAGGCCGCGGGTGCTTTCATACACCTGCACGGAGGCCTTGTTGCCGTTCACCTTAATGACTTCTGCCATCAGCTTGACACCGTCAAGATCGATGAAGCAGATTTCATTCTGAGCGACAGGGCCGTCCACCTGAACGGTGACCAAGTTGGCAATGATACCTGTAACTTTACCTGTTGTTTTCATATTGTTGTGTTATTTCTTATTTTCGTCATATTTCACGCCCTCGAAAGTGCCGCGCACCTCCGAAACGAGTTTCTGGAACATCTCTTCGCCTTTCTTCTCATCGAGTTCGGCCCAACGCTGCACTGCCTTGGCCTTGACGAGGAAAGCGAGAATGGTGTTCATGTTGAAATAGTCCATGCGAGCGATGTCGTTGGCCTTTTCCCACTTCAGTTCGTCCATCTTGTGTTCACGCTCCACGAAGTCGGCATCGTTGAGGATGTCGCTGATTTGCGTTTCCTCCTCGAAGTCGGCCTCGGGCAGTTCCACGAGATAGTCCTCCCCTTTCTTGCCCAAGCGTTTGGCCAAGTAGTTCACCTTCATGTTGCGCAAGCGGGCGTCGAAGTCGAAATACTGCCTGATGAAGTCGTTCTTGCTCGCGGCAGCCTTTTCGTAGAAGTCCTTGCCAAGTGCATTCTCGTCGAAGCCTTCCTCCAAGAGTTCTACCAGTTGCTGGTCCTTCTCGGAGAGCAGTTCAACGATTGAGGCCTTGAGGGCGGAATAGTCGAAACTACCGCCATCATAGTTGGCAGTCAGTTCGGGCAAGCCGGCCACTATATAAACATAGTTATCCATTATCCGAAGAGGATTTTCTTGGTGGCGGGACGCAGGTAATTGGCGATGAGTTGGGTGAATTCCTCGTCAGTGAACTGGAGCACATAGCCGCCATCTTTGGGCGACACCTTGAAGCCACCGTTCATCTTCTTGGAGTAGTCCACCTTCACCTCGGCCTTGAATTGGCTGGCGATTTCGTTCTTCACGAAAGGCTCCACTTCGGCTTTCAGCGATTCGGGCAAGATGAGGCTCAAATCGACGGGCGACGCATTCTGTGGGTTGAAGGCCTTCACCACGCTGAGGATAAGTTCCTTCACGAAGTCAGCGTTGCCCATGTTGGCTTTCACGCCTTCGGCAGCGGTGAGAGTGAGCACCATCTTCTCGATTTCCTGCTTGGTGACAGCGATACTCTGCGTAGCAGCCATCTTCACGTCGGCCATCACCTTGGTGCGCAATTCTTCGGCTTCCTTGTTAGCCTGAGCCACGATGCGCTCGGCTTCGGCCTGGGCCTGGGCGATGATGCTTTCCGATTCGGCCTTAGCCTTCTGCAGCAGTTCTTCGCCATCCTGTTTTCCTTTCGACAAACCTTCGTTGTAAAGCTTGTCGGTCAATTCTTGCAACTTATTTTGCATAACTTGTTGATTATTTACTATTTATATTTTCCTATTCTCTTTATCAAAAATTTAGCGTGCAAAGATAAGCATTTCCATTTGTAATATCAAAGGAAAATAACCGTATTGGGAAAAATAACCATATTGAGAAAAAACTATAATGACTCTTTGTATTATGCTTTTCACCTATTCTTATGGAAAAGCAAGATACAATGAAATATATTGACGGGATGTCGGAAATTCTGCTTTAGCTAACATCCAAACACCTTCAACAGCGGAGCCACCATCATGGCTTGGACGAACTCGCCTGCATCGAGCATCCGCTTCACCTCTTCTTTCGAATAGAGCATGACACGGATATCTTCCGTGGCATCGAGATGCTGCTGACCTTGCAAGGTGACACCTTCGGCAAGGAAACAATGGCAGCGGTTGTCTTGCGTGCTGGCATTTGGCGCAAGAGTCATCAACGGCGTCCAGGTGCCGCCACCGAAGCCCGTCTCTTCCATCAGCTCGCGCTGCGCTGCCTCCAAAGGCGCTTCACCAGGTTCGACACATCCAGCCACGATCTCAGTCGAAACCGATGCTATTCCGTGGCGATACTGCCGTTCGAGCACGACAAGGCCATCGTCGGTAATGGCAATGACATTCACCCAATCGGGATAGTGCAGCACATAATAACTGTCATAGATGCGACCATCAGGCAGTTGCACCTTGTCGCGGCGCGCGTTGAGCCACAACTCGCCGAAGAGCGTCTCGCTCTCGAGCACTTTCCATTTCATATCGTCGTCTTGCTTCATAGCTTTATTTTTCGACAAAGATAGAGGAAAAAGACAACTTAAAACAAAAAATTTTTCTTGCGTCATTTATTTTTCTATATTTGCCGCTTTGTAAAACGAAGCAAGAAATACAAGAAAATTCATATACAATGTCAAAAGAAAACAAAGGACAAATCACACAAATCATCGGCCCCGTGGTTGACGTTTACTTTGCAGGCGGCGAAAATGCCTTGCCAAAGATCCACGACGCCTTGGAAGTAGTGCGCCCTAACGGCAAGAACCTGATTCTGGAATGCCAGCAGCACATCGGCGAAGACTCGGTGCGTACCATCGCCATGGACTCGACCGACGGCTTGATGCGCGGCATGGAAGTCATCCCGCTCAACAAACCTATCTCCATCCCGATTGGCGGACAAATCAAAGGGCGCTTGCTCAACGTCACTGGTGATGCCATCGACGGCATCGGCGAACTGAGCCGCAGCACTGAATATCCTATCCACCGCGAACCACCTAAGTATGAAGACCTCGCCACCTCGAAGGAAGTGCTCTTCACCGGCATCAAGGTCATCGACTTGCTTGAACCCTACTCGAAGGGCGGCAAAATCGGTCTGTTCGGCGGCGCAGGTGTGGGCAAGACCGTGCTTATCATGGAACTCATCAACAACATCGCAAAAGGTTACAATGGTTTCTCGGTGTTCACTGGCGTTGGTGAACGTACCCGTGAGGGTAACGACTTGCTGCGTGAGATGATTGAGTCAGGCATCATCAAATACGGCGACGAATTCAAGGAAGCCATGGAAAAGGGCGACTGGGACCTTTCGAAAATTGACAAGAAAGCCCTTTCAACCTCGCAAGCCACTTTGGTGTTCGGCCAGATGAACGAACCTCCTGGGGCTCGTGTGAGCGTTGCCCTTTCAGGTCTGACCGTCGCTGAGTCGTTCCGCGACGACCCATCAAGCGACCAAAAAGACATCCTGCTCTTCATCGACAATATCTTCCGTTTCACCCAAGCAGGTTCCGAAGTGTCGGCTCTGCTCGGACGTATGCCTTCGGCTGTGGGTTATCAACCTACGCT
Organism: Bacteroidales bacterium; assembly: GCA_045627065.1. Lineage (GTDB taxonomy): Bacteria > Bacteroidota > Bacteroidia > Bacteroidales > F082 > Limimorpha. Next base: position 6,024 of record JAZQMX010000041.1, read on the forward strand.
GGCATCGGAGATGGGTCAGATGCAGGAACGCATCACCTCCACCAAGAGCGGTTCCATCACTTCGGTGCAAGCCATCTACGTGCCTGCCGACGACCTTACCGACCCGGCACCGGCTACCACCTTCTCGCACTTGGACGCCACCACCGTGTTGAGCCGTAAGATTTCGGAACTCGGCATCTACCCTGCCGTTGACCCGCTCGATTCCACCTCGCGCATCCTCGACCCCAACATCATCGGCGAAAAGCACTACAACACCGCACAGCGCGTCATCCAGCTGCTGCAACGCAACAAGGAACTGCAAGACATCATCGCCATCCTTGGTATGGAAGAACTCTCCGAAGAAGACAAACTCGTGGTGCACCGCGCACGCCGTGTGCAGCGCTTCCTGTCGCAGCCATTCACCGTGGCCGAACAATTCACTGGCTTGAAGGGTGTAATGGTACCTATCGAAGAGACCATCCGCGGCTTCAACATGATCATGGACGGCGAAGTAGATCAATACCCCGAAGCTGCCTTCAACCTCGTTGGCACCATCGACGATGCCATCGCCAAAGGTGAAGAGATGCTGAAAAATGCTGCTAATAATTAATTAGGTGTCATGAAAGTCGAAATCATCACCCCCGATTCGAAGCTTTTCTCCGGCACGGTAAGTTCGGTGACGGTGCCGAGCAAACAAGGTCCATTCACCTTGCTCGAGCATCACGCCGCCATCGTGGCCATCCTTGAAGCAGGCAAGATATGCCTCACGCAAGAAAACGGAGAAGAGCAAGAGTTTGCCATCAAGGGCGGCTTTTGTGAAAACCACGACAACACGCTGATAGTCTGCGCTGAGATATGAAAAAAGACCCGACAACGAAATATTTGGCCATCTTCCTCTTGGTCTGCCTTTTGCTCGACGGAATCCTGCTCTGTGGCTTTTCCGAAAAGGCATGGTGGAACAACTGGATGGCAATGATTCCGAATATCTACATGATTCTCGGTGCCTTCTATTGCCAGATGATGAAGAAAAACGTTGAGACCACCACTTCCAAATTGAATTGGCTTTTCATCTACAAAGGCATCAAGTTCTTGGTATCCATCGTTGCCGTAGTGCTTTTCATCGTCTTCGTCAAGCAAAGCGTCAAGCCGTTCATCATCATCACCGCAATATCCTATCTTGTTGCGCTGACTATCGAGACTTGTGTCTATACCCACTACATAAAGAACCTCAACAAAGAGAGCAAACATGAATAATGTTTTCAAATCCATATCGCTCATTCTGCTCGTTGCCATGATGGCCTTCGTTCCCTTGCGCGGCTTTGCTCAAGCCGAGGAAGCCGAAATGCAAACCGAAGAGGCCCTCAGCGAAGAAGCCGAAGCCAAACCCGAGAAGTTCGACGCCAAGTCGTTCATCTTCGGTCACACGGGCGACAGCTATTGTTACCACATCACTGAGATCAACGAGAAGCCCATCTGCGTTTGGCTCCCCGTCATCGTCAAGAGCAAGGAAACAGGCTGGCACTGCTTCTCGTCGAAACACGTCTGCGAGCTGAAAGAGGGCGAAACCTTCAACCACAAAGGCTCCAACTTCTACGTCTCGCCTATCAATGCGGACCAATACCCAGGCAAGTTGGTTGAAGTGAGCAGCACGGGCGAGCTGAAACGGCCTTTCGACATCTCGTTCACCAAGAATGCCTTCGGCATCTTCCTCGTGAGCATTTTCCTCTTGGCCTTCTTCTTGCCTGCAGCCTACAAATACAAGAAAGACCCGATGGCCAAGCCCACCAAATACCAAGGCATGGTGGAATGGCTCACCTATACGGTGCTGGATGGCATCATCGCCCCTAACATCCCCGAAAAGAAAGTGAAGAAATTCGCGCCTTATCTTCTGACGGCATTCTTCTTCATCTTCTTCTCCAACCTGTTCGGCTTGATTCCTATCTTCCCATTCAGCGCCAACGTGACGGGTAACCTCAGCATCACCATCGTGCTTGCCCTGATGACATATTTCATCGTCAACATCTTCGGCAACAAGCACTACTGGAAAGACATCCTTTGGCCCGATGTGCCTATCTTCCTGAAGGCCTTCCCGCTGATGCCTATCATCGAACTCATCTCCACCATTACCAAGCCTTTCGCCTTGATGGTCCGTCTGTTTGCCAACATCTTGGCAGGCCACATCGTCATCATGGTGCTCATGGCGCTGATTTTCATCATCGGCGGCATGTATGGCGCAGGCATGGGTGGTGTGATTTCGATTGTGTCTATCTTCATGACCATCTTCATGACCTGCTTGGAACTGCTGGTGGCCTACATCCAAGCATACGTATTCACTATCCTTTCGTCGCTCTTCATCGGAATGGCACAACAAGAACCGGAGGAAGATTAAAGATGAAAGTTGAAAGTTGAAAGATAAAAGATGTAAAGACGCACCATGGTGCGTCTCAAAAGAGAACAAACAAATAAACAAACATAATCCATTAACAAACTAAATTCAATCAATCATGTTATTATCAATCCTTCTCGATGCAGCTTCATTCGCTCCAGGTCTGGCAGCCATCGCTGCATCTATCGCCGTCATCGGTGCAGGTTTCGGTATCGGTAAAATCGGTCAATCAGCCATGGAAGCCATGGCACGTCAGCCTGAAGCAGCAAGCAAAATCCAATCAGGCATGATCATCGCTGGTGCTCTCGTCGAAGGTGCAACTCTGTTCGCCATCGTCGTCTGCCTGTTGGCTGTTCTCGGCTAATCACCTTAAATTCGTCGGGGGCTTGACTGACAAGCCTCCGACACTTTAACCCTTAAAAAGACAACAAAATGGATTTATTTCTCCCTGAAAGCGGTTTAGTTATATGGATGCTGATAGCCTTCCTTATCGTGTTTGCCATCCTCGCCAAGGTGGGTTGGCCCATGATTATGGGTGCTGTCGAAAAGCGCAACACACACATTGCCGACTCGTTGCTGGCAGCAGAAGAAGCCAACAACGCATTGGCAGGCATTGAACAACGCAAGAAAGAAGCTTTGGCCGAATCGCAGGCCGAGCAACTTCGCATCATGAAAGAAAGCCAAGAACTGAAGACGCAACTCATCGAAGAAGCCAAGCAGCAAGCACGCCAAGAGGCCGAAAAGATTGTGGCCGACGCACGTCTGCGCATCGAAAAGGAGCAGGCCGAAGCCATGGCCGAAATCAAGAGCCAAGTCATCACCCTCTCGGTTGACATCGCCGAAAAACTTCTGCAAAGCGAACTGAAAGAGCAGAACAAGCAGAGCGACTATATCGAAAAGCTGCTTCGCAGCAACCAACAGATTGAAGCATAACGACTATGGACAACGGAAAGATATCGGTCAGATACGCACGCGCCTTGCTTAACCTCGCACGACAAGAACAGTGCGAGCAGGAAGTGTATGAAGGCTTGATGCGTCTCACCCAGAATTACGACTTGGCCATAGCACAATTCAACGAGGTCCTCACCAACCCCATCATCGGGACAGAAGAGAAAGTAAACCTCGTGAAGGCTGCTGTGGGCGAGCCACTCCACCCTTGCCTGGATCACTTCATCGAGTTTGTGGCCAACCAGAAACGTGAGAGCGGCATCTATCGCATCGCCTTGAAATTCCAAGAGATGTACCGCGAGTCGAAAGACATACTGCTCACCCACGTGACCACTGCCGCCGACCTCCCCGATGAAACCCTCCGCAAACTGAAAGGCTTTGTGGAACAAAACTTCGACTGCCATGCCGAAATGCACATCTCAGTCGATCCAAGCCTCATCGGTGGTTTCATCCTCGACATCGAGAACGACCGCATGGATGCCTCGGTAGCCGGGCAACTCGAAACGCTGAAAAAGAAATTGAAGTAATAATAGAATTTCTATTTATCTACAAATCGGCTATATACAATGATTAACAAAAAAAAGATAAACAAGGTTTCAATGCTATTCAGCGTGTTGCTTGCAATAACAAGCATTGTAAAAGCCCAGACCTTCCAACCATATAAAAGCGGCGTTATCGTTTATCATGGTTTTTCATTTCCAACAGTGCCGGGTACAGACGAATGGAAAAGCATCAGCCACACACAGCGGGTTGCTTCGTTGCAACTGCCGGAGGATACATTACAGAACATATCCACGGCAAGACTATTGGAAACCTGCTTGTATTACCCGTTCAACATCGACATCTTTGCCCTCGACGACCAAATTTATAGTTTCAACAGGGTAAAGGAACAGTTCAATGGTTATGCCGAACTGTACCAACGGCCGGATTTTGTGCAACAGCTGATGAATCTATATGGCTCAAGAAATGTCACATTCGTAAACCAGATAGAAATAGACCGCGAGCAAGGGCATTACGCCTTCGACTACCATATTATGGAGTTCATGTTTACTGATGCTGCTCCATTGGCTTCAGATACGCAAGTTGCCCAAATTGCAGAAATGCTTTATAACAAGAAAGAGCAAAAGACGCAATACAGCGTATATGGCAGCACCAATCGCATAGTAATCGCTCTTGCCATTGGGCGTTGTTTGCAACGCACCAACGCTTTTTCCGACTACCAAGGAACGACGCTTCAGACTTTTTTGCAAAGCGGCAAACTGACCAAGGCCAGTGACTTGGATTACATCTACACCAAAGCAAAGAACATATAAAACATATCGCCATGAAAAAGCTCTTATTATTAACTTGTATCTTCGCTTTGGCCTTGACCGCCTGCCGCAAGCCCGAGCCAGACATTGACCCCAATGGCAATGAGACGACTGACACTTTGGTAAAGAAGTATCTTGTAAAACAACTGCTTAACGACGACCCCGAAAGAATCATGCTCGATATTGATTGGAACGATGATTGTTCCAAAATACTTCATGTGAAATATGGATTGGGGTATGGACCATGTATCGATTATGATTTCCTTTACTATAATAATGACAGCATTCAGGTTACATGGTCTGTTTCGGATGAGATTTCTTTTTGGAGTTTTTGGTATAATCGAATTATGATACATCTTACAAATAATAGAATTGACAGTATATGTTGCTTTGTAGACAACGATTTGAAAGATGTAGAGTATTATTTCTATAATGAAGATAATAAACTGATCAAGAGATCTTATTATAATGGTGCAGCAAACGATGTCTTTAGATGGGAAGGTGATGGCGTGGTGGAATATGAGATGATGGAAAACAATACTACCGTTGTCTTTGATACCTTCACCAAATATATCCATCCACACTACACTTTGCCTTTTTATCTGTCTTCTGAGGTGGCTTACGAAATAAGGCAACCACTTTTTAACCCGCTATGGAAATATCAACCTATCCATCCTTTGTATAAAGAATATGAAGCGGATGAGTGTGGCTATATCACAAAATTGGTGCATAAAAACTCTTCGGATTCTTTGGAAAGATGTATTACTTTTTATTATCGAACAGCAAACTAATAATAACCAACTCCTGTGAATAGAATTACATTATTATTTATTGCATGTTTTCTTTTTAGCAATGGCATCAATTATGCTCAAGATATTATGGATGGCGATCCTTATTATTTCTGCGCAATGAATGGCAGTTGTTACAATAATATTCCAGGTCGATTGGTTACGAATGTTGCCATCGATTTTTCTCCTGAATACGCTGCGTTTATAACAGATAACAAAATAATAATCAAATAATAAAACATAAACTATGTCAAACATCAAACCAAGTGAAATATCAAGCATTCTGCAGCAACAGCTCCAGAACCTGAGCAGCCGCATCCAGTTTGAGGAAATCGGCAAGGTGCTGCAAGTGAGCGACGGCGTGGCCCACGTCTATGGACTTGACAACGTGCAAGCCAACGAACTGGTGCAGTTCGAAAACGGCACCATGGGCGTCGTGCTCAACCTGGAAGAAGACAACGTCGGTGTCGTGCTCCTTGGCCCTACTGAAGGCATCAAGGAAGGCGAGACCGTGAAGCGCACCCAGCGCATCGCCTCCGTACTGGCAGGCGAAGGCATGTTGGGACGCGTAGTGGATGGTTTGGGTATGCCTATCGATGGCAAAGGTCCTATCACTGGCAAGACCTACGAAATGCCTCTCGAGCGCAAGGCTCCTGGCGTCATCTATCGTCAACCTGTCAATGAGCCACTGCAAACCGGTCTGAAAGCCGTCGATGCCATGATTCCTATCGGCCGCGGACAACGTGAACTTATCATCGGCGACCGCCAAACAGGTAAGACCGCTATCGCCATCGACACCATCATCAACCAAAAGGAAAACTTCAAGAACGGCGACCCTGTTTATTGCATCTACGTAGCAGTAGGCCAAAAAGGCTCAACCGTAGCTAACTTAGTGAAAGTCTTGGAAGAAAACGGTGCCATGGACTACACCATCGTAGTCTCGGCCACCGCTTCCGACCCTGCCGCCATGCAGTTCTATGCACCTTACGCTGGTGCAGCCATCGCCGAATATTTCCGTGACTCAGGCCGCCATGCCTTGGTCATCTACGACGACCTCTCCAAGCAAGCCGTGGCTTACCGTGAAGTCTCGTTGATTCTTCGTCGTCCCCCAGGGCGTGAAGCCTACCCGGGCGACATCTTCTACCTCCACAGCCGTCTGCTCGAACGTGCCGCCAAAATCATCAAGAACGACGATGTGGCCCGCAAGATGAACGACCTGCCAGAGTCGATGAAAGACATCGTGAAAGGTGGCGGTTCCATGACTGCCCTGCCAATCATCGAGACCCAAGCAGGCGACGTGTCGGCCTACATTCCAACCAACGTCATCTCCATCACCGATGGCCAGATCTTCTTGGAGACCAATCTCTTCAATGCCGGTATCCGTCCTGCCATCAACGTAGGTATCTCGGTATCGCGTGTGGGTGGTAACGCCCAAATCAAGTCAATGAAGAAGGTGGCAGGTACACTGAAACTCGACCAAGCACAATTCCGTGAGATGGAAGCCTTCTCGAAGTTCGGTGCCGAACTCGATGCCGCTACCATGGCCATCCTCGACAAGGGCCGCAAGAACGTGGAACTGCTGAAGCAGCCACAATACTCGCCAATGCCTGTTGAGAAACAAGTTGCCATCATCTTCTGCGGCACAAACGGATTGCTCGCCAAAGTGCCCGGCAACCGCGTGCTTGAATTCGAAAAGCAATACCTCGACATGATGGAACTGAAGCACAAAGACGTGATCAACCAACTGAAATCAGGTAAGATTGACGACGACATCAAAGCTGTGCTGAAAGAAGAAGCCCTTCTGTTAGCTGAACAATTCCAAAACTGATAGCCTATGGCATCACTGAAAGAAATACGCGCAAGAATCGCTTCGGTAGGCTCCACGCAGAAAATCACTTCAGCCATGAAGATGGTTTCGGCAGCCAAGCTGAAGAAGGCCGAGAGCACTACGGTGCGTTTCTTGCCCTATAAGAACAAACTCAGCGAGGCACTGACCAATTACCTCAGTTCGCTGGAGGGCGAAGTCAACATTCCATTGGCCGAACACCGCGAGGTGAAGAAAGTGGCCTTGATGGCTTTCTCGTCGAGCAGCGGATTGTGTGGCGTATATAATTCGAGCGTCAGCAAGCTATTCAAGCAAGCCTACGACGAATATGCGGAAAGCCTCGGTGCTGAAAACGTCATCGTCTATTTGGTGGGCAAGAAAATCAGCGACTACGTCAAGAAATTCGACATCCCCGTGGAGAAATACTACGAGCCGATGAGCGAGAAGCCTAGTTATGACTCCGCTGCCGAAATCAGCGACATGATGGTGGAACTCTTCCTCAGCCACAAGGTTGACCGCGTGGAACTGATTTACAACCACTTCAAGAACGCCGGCGTGCAAACTCCTCAACGCGAAGTCATCTTGCCTTTGAAGGCCGAAGCCTCAGCAGAAGAGCAAACCTTCGACTACATCGTTGAACCCAACAAGGAAGAGTTTATCAACGACTTGGTCCCCAAGGTGGTGCGCACCAACTTCTACTCCATCATGCTCGACACCTTCACCGCCGAGCACGGAGCACGCATGACCGCCATGCACATCGCATCCGACAACGCCAACGAGTTGTTGCAAGATCTGAAGATCCAATACAACAAGGCACGTCAAAACGTCATCACCAACGAGTTGATCGACATCGTGGGTGGTGCCGAAGCGTTGAACGGATAAATAATTAAGCATCAAAAAAAATCATGGTCACGTCAACCCTATTGACGTGACCATTGTTTTTTTATGGTAACTTGAAGTTACTCTTGGAAATACACGCGCTTCACTCTTTGCGAAACACGTGTCATGATTTCGTAGGGTATGGTCTGGCAAGCTTTTGCAATATCATTAACACTATGCTCACCATCAAAAACCACAACGGTGTCGCCTTCGTGAGCTTCAATGTTGGTGAGGTCAAGCATACACATATCCATGCAGATATCGCCGATAATAGGAACCTGATTCCCATTCACATAGAATTTACCATTGCCGTTGCCTAACAAGCGTGAAAGTCCGTCAGCATAACCAATCGGCACGATACCGATACGCATATCATGGTTGGCATGGCCATGACGATTATAACCTATGCTATCGCCTGCAGGTATATTCTTGATTTGGTTGATTGTCGTCTTCAGCGAGACAACCGTCTGCAGATTGCCTTTGTCAGCATCACAAGTCGGGACACCATACAGCCCGATGCCTAAACGCACCATATCGAACTGATATTTCGTGAATCGGGTAATGCCAGCTGTATTGAGGATATGGCGCAATACCTTATGCGGGAATGCATCAACAATCATCTGGCTGCCTTCCTCGAACAATTTGATCTGGCTCATAGTGAACTCGTCTTCTGCAGGATTATCGGCCGTAGCCAAATGCGAAAACACACTCTTCACATGGAGCATCGGGTTAGCCTTCAAGCGCTTGATGAGTTCTGGAAGTTCGCTCTTGGCGAAGCCCAAACGGTGCATACCCGTATCAAGCTTGATGTGGACATTAAGTGGATGAGCCTCAGGCAAAGCAAGATTCTCCATGGCCTTCTCGATAAAGTCCAAGTTACGGAAACTGAACACCTCTGGCTCAAGATGATATTTGATGATATTATCGTAGCTGTTTACTTCAGGGCTCATCACCATGATAGGAAGATTGATGCCAGCTTTGCGCAACTCGACACCTTCATCGGCAAAAGCAACAGTAAGATAATCAGCATTGTGGAATTGCAGAATATTGGAAACCTCAAGATTACCGCTACCATAGCCGAAGGCCTTCACCATAACCATCAACTTTGTCTCGGGCTTAATCTTCGAGCGGTAATAGTTCAGGTTGTTCACCAAGTGATTAAAATTGATTTCAAGGACTGTCTCGTGTGCTTTTTCTTGTAGTTCCACACTAATTTGTTCAAACTCAAAGGCACGTGCACCCTTCAGCAGGATAGCTTGATTGCTAAACTTAGAGAACGGAAACTGAGCCAAAAAGTCAGCGACAGTTGGGAAGAAATAACTATCCATCTTGAACTGCTTGGCTTGGCGCGAGATAGAGTTGCCAATGCCGATCAGCATATTAACATTTTTGTTTTCAAGAAGTTGAGAAATTTCTCCATACAAATCATATTCATTTCGGCCACTCTGAAGGATATCCGACAAAATCACAGTATGATTCTTATGCTGATGCTGCTGGTTCATGGCATCTAAGGCAATAGCCAAAGAATTGACATCAGAATTATAATAGTCGTTGATAATCGTACAGTTGTTGATACCCGACTTGATTTCCAATCGCATGGCGATAGGTGCAAGATGACTAAGACGTTCAGCAATCACATCGAAACCCATCCCCATCAGCAAGCCGACAGACAGGCAATGAATGGCATTTTCGATAGAGGCATCGTCCGCAAAAGGAATCACGAAGGAATGGTCATTGCCTTGGTAGACAAAACCAATCTCAGTTTCATGATCACGTTTTTCCACCCTATTGATATAAATATCGGTTTCCTGAAACTTTCGGCTCCAAGTAAAGAGCTGGATCTTGGAAGCAATACCTGACTTGATAACGACCTGCTGTATTTCAGAATAGTCCATGCAATACACCAGTTTCTCAGCCTTTGTGAACAGATTGAGTTTTTCACCGGCTTTCTGCAAACGGCTGATAAAATTCTCATCGTGCGCCTGACCGATATTTGTGAACACTCCAATCGTAGGTTTGATGACCTCTTGCAAAGCCATCATCTCATCTGGCTCAGAGATTCCACCTTCGAAGATGCCCAACTGGTTTTGCTCGTTCATTTGCCATACCGACAGCGGGACACCAACTTGCGAGTTGTAGCTCTTCGGGCTGCGGACAATGTTGTAATCTGGACTAAAAAGTTGCGCAAGCCATTCTTTCACAATGGTTTTACCATTGCTTCCGGTGATGCCCACAATAGGGATATCGAATTGCTGACGATGATAAGCCGCCAATGTTTGTAGTGCTTTCAACGTATCGTTTACGACAATGAACGAGGCTCCCGAAAATGCTTCGTCAGGTCGGTGGTTCACCACGAAGGCACGCACTCCTTTTTCGTAAAGGCTCTTGATATACTTATGTCCATCGTTGCGCGCGCTGACAAGAGCGAAAAACAAAGCCTGGTCGGCAGTCACGAGTTGACGGCTATCGATCAGAAGATCACAGATTTCTCTATCTATATCATTTCCGATGAGTTGTCCACCGACAATCTCCGAAACCTTACTCAAAAAATAACGTTGATGTTGCATCTCAAATCATTTTTTTCCATTTATATCCCAAACGATGCAATTCGATAGCGGCACCGATTTCGAACATCACCTTCACCGCACGGGCATACACATAGAAAGCCCTAATGCTCTGCGGTTCAATGTTTTCATGACGAATGAAACCGATAGCTGTGGTTGCGCATTGCCGCATGATATTCTCCAGTTTCTCAGCCTCTTCGCTCTCTAACTTAATGCCTACGATATCGCTTACGATATGCTCGTCCATATCATCGAAGCCTTGTTTGCCCAACAAATTAGCATATGGATATTTTCCGAAGGTAGCCCAATCCTGGTCCCACCATTTGGCGATTGCCATGCCCATATAACCGGCCCATGCCACCGACACCATCGGATAATCGGTAATCAGTTTCATGGCATCAGCCATATAGTCGGGAGCCAGTTCCTTCCATTTGCCATCGATATCGTCGGAGCGCAACAAGTTACCGCTCAACACATTGTTCAACGTACAGAGCCTTACCAACTCATCACGCAGGTTATTTTCGAACACATCGTAATAAAACGAATCTTCCATCGTGAAATATTTTGCTGCAAAAATAATGTTTTTCGTACTTTTGTGGAATCAAAATCACCATAAACATGAGCATCAAACAACATATTCCGAATACCATCACATGCTGCAACCTGCTTTCAGGCTGCCTGTCTGTTCTGTTTCTCACCAGCGATATGCCCGTCAAGGCGGCTATCATGATTTTCGTGGCAGGCATCTTCGACTTCTTCGATGGCTTTGCCGCACGTCTGCTTCACGCCCACTCCCCTATCGGCGCTGACTTGGACTCGCTTTCGGATGTGGTCTCGTTTGGCGTGGCGCCAGGTTTCATCATGTATTGGCTGATGACCAAGACGATAACCGAACCTATCATTCCCGTTGGTTCTTTCGACCTCTTGCCGCTCATTGCTTTTCTATTGCCCGTTTTTTCCGCGATCCGATTGGCCAAGTTCAACATCGACGACACGCAGAAGACCTCTTTTCGTGGCATTCCCGCCCCTGGCATGGCCATCTTTGTGGCTTCGTTGCCTTTGGCTTTAAGCCAAGTGGAGCATCTCACCGACGGCAGTTTGCGTTTAGGTTACTGCATCGGCATCGTGCTGATATTCTCCTTTATGATGGTGTGTAATCTAAGGTTTTTCTCCTTCAAGATGAAAAACGTGAAATGGAAAGGCAACGAAGTGCGTTTCATATTCCTGGCTTTGGCCATCGTCAGTTTCGCCATCTTCCGTTTTGTGGCTTTGCCATTCATCATGATGGCTTACATACTCTTGTCGATTTTCTTCGGGAAAACGATGGAATAAAGGACTTACATTTCTTTCTTGTGCAAGACGAAGTTCTGACCGAGATACACCTCTCTGACGTGAGCGTCGGCAGCAAGTTCTTCAGGCGTACCCGACATCAAGACGGAACCATCGAAAAGCAGGTAAGCACGGTCGGTGATTGACAGTGTTTCGTGCACATTATGGTCGGTGATGAGCACGCCGATGTTTTTCCTCTTCAGCTTGAAGATGATGCGTTGAATGTCTTCCACGGCAATCGGGTCAACGCCTGCAAAAGGCTCGTCCAAAAGGATGAAACTCGGATCGACAGCCAAGGCGCGGGCGATTTCGGTACGGCGTCTCTCGCCGCCCGAGAGTTGTATGCCTTTATTTTTGCGCACATGCTGCAAGCCAAACTCGTCGAGCAAGGCTTCAAGCTTTTCCTGACGCTGGGCCCTGGTCAGACCTTTCTTGAACTGCATGACGGAAGCGATATTGTCTTCGACACTCATCTGGCGGAACACCGATGCTTCTTGCGCCAAATACCCGATGCCCATTTGGGCACGCTTGTACATAGGTTGCTCAGAGATGTCCTCGTCTTCCAGAAACACCCTACCCGAGAAAGGTTTGATAAGGCCAACCACCATGTAAAACGTTGTCGTCTTACCAGCTCCATTCGGTCCCAAAAGCCCCACTATTTCACCTTGATTGACATCGACGCTAACGCCTTTCACGACGGTGCGTTGCTTATATTTCTTTATCAAATCTTGTGTCCAAAGTTTCATATCAGTCGAAAACTTTAAAAAATACCTTCTTTTAAAATATCATGCAGATGAATAACTCCCACATAGCGCCCATCAACGGTGACAGGCAATTGTGTAATACTGTTGTGGCGCATCCTATGCAAGGCGTCCGCCACGAGGGCATCTTCCTCTATCGTTTTAGGATTGGGGGTCATTATTTCTCCTGCCTTCACATGCTCTATGTCGGGATGGCGCATCAGCATACGGCGCAGGTCACCGTCGGTGATGATGCCCAAAATCTGTTCTCCTTCGGTGACCACAGCTGCGCCAAGACGTTTGCGAGTCATCTCGATAATCACTTGCGTGAGGTTATCATCGGCAGCCACTTCGGGCTTTTCGTTTTTCGTATATAGGTCCTTCACCTTTAAATATAATTGCTTGCCGAGCGCACCGCCTGGGTGGAATTTCGCAAAGTCGTCGGCTGAAAAGCCGCGGCAATACATCAGCGTGAGAGCCAAGGCATCGCCCATGACGAGTTGCGCGGTAGTGCTGCTGGTTGGCGCGAGGCTATTAGGGATGGCTTCGTCAGGAACAGTCACGTCAAGCACAAAATCGGCTTGCGAAGCAAGAAACGAGCGTTTGTTTCCGACGATAGCCACAATCTTGTTGCCACGTAACTTAATAAGCGGTACTAGCACCTTAATCTCAGGAGTCTCGCCGCTTTTCGACAAGATGACGACGATATCACCTTCGCGAACGATGCCCAAATCACCATGGATGGCGTCGGCAGCATGCATGAACACCGATGTCGTGCCCGTCGAATTCATCGTAGCAACTATCTTTTGGGCAATGATTGCGCTCTTCCCAATTCCAGAAAAAATGAGATTCCCCTTGTTTTCAAGAATCATTTCTATGGTTTTCTTGAAATTATCATCGATAAGTGCTTTTAAGCCAAGAATTGCATTTGCCTCATTTTCAATTATTTGAGACACAATATCAAAAATACTCTCACTTTTTTTCATTTTTTTGAAGAATTTTCTTGCTCCGTATGAATTAAATGCCCTAACTTTGTCTTTGCTGTTTTGGAAAGTAGTTGCCATAACAACGAAAGACTTCAAATGAAATTGCAAAAATAACACAAAAGTTTGGAAAATACCAATAGGAGGATATATGGCTAAAAAAGAAGATTTGGCGATTCACAAATTACTGAAAGATGTCTTCGGTTTTGACCAATTCAAAGGGAACCAGGAAGAAATTATCAAAAGCATTCTTGCCGGGAACAACACTTTCGTGCTTATGCCTACTGGCGGCGGCAAATCGCTTTGCTACCAGTTGCCTGCGCTCATGTCGGAAGGCACCGCCATCGTGGTCTCACCGCTGATTGCCCTGATGAAGAACCAAGTTGACATGATACGCAACTTCGGCACCGAGTTGGGCATCGCCCATGTGATGAACTCATCCCTCTCGAAAGCAGAACTGCTTGAAGTGAAGGAAGACTTGAAGAGTGGGAAGACCAAGCTCCTTTATGTGGCCCCTGAATCGCTCACCAAAGAAGAAACTGTTGACTTCCTGCGTGGATTGAAGATTTCGTTCGTCGCCATCGACGAGGCCCACTGCATCTCCGAATGGGGTCACGATTTCCGTCCCGAATACCGCCGTCTCCGTCCCATCATCAATGCCATTGGCGACAACCTTCCTATTATAACCCTCACCGCCACGGCTACCGTGAAAGTGCAACAGGACATCATGAAGAACCTTGAAATCACCGACGCCAAAGTGTTCAAGTCGTCCTTCGACCGTCCAAACTTGTATTACGAAGTAAGACCAAAGACGAAAGATGTCATCAAGGACATCATCAAATACATCAAACAAAATCCAGGGAAATCGGGCATCGTATATTGCCTAAGCCGCAAAAAGGTGGAGGAATTGGCCGAGACACTGGCCATCAACGGCATCCGCGCCTTGCCTTACCATGCGGGATTGGACAGCCAAACCCGTAAGGAAAATCAAGACAAGTTCCTGATGGAAGAAGCCGACGTCATTGTTGCCACCATCGCTTTCGGCATGGGCATCGACAAGCCCGATGTGCGTTTCGTCATCCACCACGACATCCCGAAGAGCCTTGAAGGCTACTATCAGGAAACCGGTCGTGCAGGCCGCGACGGCGGCGAAGGCAACTGCATTGCTTTCTACGACTACGAAGACATCCACAAACTCGAAAAGTTCAACAAAGGCAAGAATGTAGCCGAACAGGAAATCGCCCGTGAACTGCTGAACGAAACCGTAACATACGCTGAATCTGCCGTTTGCCGTCACCGCCTATTGCTCCATTACTTTGGAGAAGAATACAACAAGGAAAACTGCGGATCGTGCGACAACTGCCGCTCACCCAAGGAGAAATTTGATGGTAAGGAAGACCTCAAACTCGTCATCGAAGCTATCGACGACACCAAGCAGCTCTTCAAGACCAAACACATCGCCGAACTGCTTGCTGGCAAGCTGACTGGCGACATCAAAGCAGCCAAACAGGAAAATAACGAATTCTTCGGTGCTGGCGATGACCACGACGAGAAGTTCTGGACTGCTGTCATCCGTCAGGCCTTGGTCAACAAACTGCTTGTCAAGGATATAGAAAACTACGGTATTCTAAAGATCACCAAGGAAGGCAAGAACTTCGTCAAGAAGCCTTACTCCATCATGCTCGTCAAAGACCATGACTACGAAAATTCGGACGATGAAGAAGCCGAAGCTATGGCCATGGGCATGAGCAAGGATGGTGGTGCCGACAAGACCCTATTCGGATTGCTCAAAGACCTTCGCAAGACCATTGCAAAACAAAATAACTTGCCACCTTTCGTCATTTTCCAAGACCCATCGTTGGAAGACATGGCCATCCAATACCCTATCACTAAGGAAGAAATGACACAGATTTCGGGTGTTGGTGCCGGCAAGGCAGAAAAATTCGGCGCTCCTTTCATCAAGCTGATCAAGGAATACGTCGAAGAAAACGAGATCACCCGACCTAATGATATGGTGGTGAAATCGTCGGTCAACAACTCGGCACTTAAGATTGGCATCATCTCCAATATCGACAAGAAGATTCCGCTCGATGATATCGCCTACGGCAAAGGCCTAGAATTTGACGAATTATTATCAGAAATCGAAAGTATCGTCTCTTCAGGCACTCACCTTGACATCAACTACTACATTGATGACAATGTCGACGTTTACCACCGCGAAGACATTCTCGACTATTTCCGCGAAGCCGAATCCGACGACATCAAGACGGCACTTGAAGAATTAGGCGAAGACGAGTACGAAGAAGAAGAAGTGCGCCTTATGCGCATCAAGTTCCTCTCCGACGAAGGTAACTGATATTCAAAAAAAGATAAGGCAATCATGAAGCGGAAAGCCATAATGGCCACGATAGCTATGCTGTCAATGTTGGCATGCAACCGACAAGAAAACGGTATTGCCGAGTGTATTCTTTCCGAAAGCCAGATGATTGACATCATGACCGATGTTCAAATCATCGAAGCCGATATCAACAGCCGGAGGGCGAAAGGCATGAACATCGATTCCGCATCTATTGTCCTATATGACCAATTATTCGAGCATTATGGTATTACGGATAGTATTTTCAACCAAAGCATGAGATACTATACCTATAATCCGAAGGCATTAGAAGACATCATGGATTCAGTGACCAATCGGCTACTGAAGGCGCAGGCAGCGTCCCAAAAGAACGACAACCAATAGGCGTTACTTTCTCAATTCAGCAGCAACCAAATCATTTAGTCTTTTGGCTGCATCAATAAGCAGGCTCTCATCGGTTGGGAAAGGCAAGGCCGGATTGTTTATCTTGTTCAAGGTTTCTTGCGAGCAAGCCTCACGATCGCCTTCCGCAATGGCATATTGATAGCTAAAATCCGAACTGACCTTGAAAGGATAAGATGACCTCACCCTCTTCAGCGAAGTGTCGTAAAACTCAACAATACCAGAAATCGTTGCGCTTTTACTCATCGTATAATCAGTGACTTGTGCTTTCTTTCCATTATTTGTCTCACTAAAGCTCACCTCATCAAGATGGTCAGGCTCACTCTTCACATCTTTCAGCACCACACAGACATACAAATCATAGTTCTCACCTCTCTTCTCGGAACTAGTGATATTTGATGGCACGGATCCCTCTTCAAAAGAGAGCAGCGTGGAGACGAATCCACGAGGCAAGGACAATTCCCTTTCATTGTCAAAACAGACCAAAACCTTTTCAGCTTGATGAAGCATTGCCGCACGTCTATATTCCATGATATGTGAATTCGTGGGAACAGTATGACGAAGCTGCTTGATATACGACTCCGCCTCAACAGCATCATCCCGGTTACGTGTTGCCAACAGCTGGTTGATTTTGGCCATCAGAAAGGCTTCCGCCTTGTTGCGAGCCACCGTCGTCTCCTCGTTGAGGTCGAGCGTAGCATAGTTGATGTCCTTTTTCAGTTGTTCAGGCAGACACGACAGCGCCTCATAACGACCCGACATGCTGGCATAACGTTGGTATATCTCGGGCCATGCTTCGGGTTTTCCCGAGGCTTTCAGCTCTTGTATGCGATCATGGTCGGCTTGGTTAGCCTTATGATACGAAGCCGCCAACCAATTGATATGCTTGGGATTCATGTCACCAGCACAAATCTCAGGCGACAGATTTTGGATCACTTGATCATATTCCTGTGCCTCATAGAGTTTCTTATACGAGTTGCACGAAACGGCCATGCCACAAAGCAGCAAAGCAGGGATGATTTTCAGGTATCTCATAGACATAATAAAGGATTAAAGACTTAGGAAATCCAACAAATTTCACACCAAAATAGAATTGATTGGCAAGAATTCTCTACTTTTGTGCAACAAAATAGTGTCACTATGGAAAAAATACAGCAATTGCAGCAACATTTCACCGACTTTTTGAAAAAGTGTGACCTCGATGGTCAGCCATCTGAATTATATGCACCTATTTCATATACCCTCATGCAACCTGGCAAGCGTCTTCGTCCAATGCTCTGCCTCTTGGCCAACGACCTCTTTGGCGGCAATGAAGACGATGCCCTTTGGCCCGCCTTGGCTTTGGAGACCTTCCACAACTTCACGTTGATTCACGACGACATCATGGACAAGGCTCCCATGCGTCGTGGCCTACCTACGGTGTATCAGAAATGGAACTCCGACATCGCCATCCTCTCGGGCGACAATATGCTTGCCATGGCTTTCGAGTTTGCACTGAAAGCACCCAAGGGTGCAGAAGCTGCCCGACTGCTCGGCAAGGTGGCCCGCGAAGTGTGCGAAGGCCAGCAATACGACTTGAACTTCGAGACTCAAGACAAGGTAAGCATTGATGAATATCTAGAAATGATCAGGCTGAAGACCGCGGTGCTGCTCGCCACAAGTCTGCAAATGGGTGCCATGTTGGCTGGTGCCGACGCAAAAGACCAACAAGCTATTTACGATTTCGGCATCGCTTTGGGCATCAGCTTCCAACTACAAGACGACATCCTCGACCTATACAGCGACGTGGAAGTTTTCGGCAAACGCCATGGAGGAGATATCGCCGACAACAAAAAGACCTACCTTTACCTGAAGGCCTTGGAGTTGGCATCTGAGCGCGACCGCAAACGCCTCATCCAGCTATTTGAGACACGCATCGACCACGACGAAGAAGAAAAGATAGCCGAAGTGAAAGCCATCTACGACCGGCTAAAGGTGAAAGAAGCCGTCGAAGAAGTGATGGCAGCATACGACCGGAAAGCCTTTGCCTCCCTCGACTCCATCAGCATACCTGAAGAAAAAAAATCGCACCTAAAAAGATATGCCGAAAAACTAGCCGGAAGAAATAAATAAGACATTGTCACAAACAAATAAAGGGGAGGTTGACCTCCCCTTTATTTGTTCTAAATCAAAGAATCAAGTTATTTGACCACGGTTTTTGAATTAGCTGTGTTTTTCTTGGCGTCAACCGTCTTCTTGTTGGGTTGAGTAGCATTTTTTACGCCATCCTTAGAAGCTTTGGTCACAGCCTTGGTGTCGGCCTTCTTTACTTCCTTAGCGGCCTTTGGACCTTGCTTCTTCGTGGTATTGGTCTTCAATTTTGGTTTGTCTTGATTGGTAGAAAGTCCACTCTTTTTAACCTTTGAGTCGGCTGCGGTCGTTTCTTCCTTCACAACCTTCTTGTTCGTATCCTTATCTTCAGCTTTAACTGTCTTAGGCTTTGCTGCGGTGGTGGTTGAACTTACTTGAGGCTTTGCCTTTTTGTCTTGAGCCTGAACTGTGTTGATACTCATTGCGCTGATGGCGAAGAGAGCCAAAACGCCGAAAATGACTGATTTTTTCATGTTTTAAGGTATTTAAGTTTGTTAATAATTATGTTTTCTATATAAACACTTGTTATTTCTTACAAATGTCGTTCCAAAAAAAACGATCTACATAAAAAATATCATTTCAATTCAATACCCGTAAAAATCGGGTCAGTTTGAATGACATTGCTTTCGTGAAGGGCACGGTCAAGGATGCGAACCTCAAACTTGATGGTATCGTTGGGCGACAGCGGATTCTGCACCTGCATCGTATATTCAATCGTGCCTGAAATTGGTTTGACCTCATCATTGAAAATCAGACGTTTGAATCTCGAGTTGAATGAAACCGTGTCGTATTGTTGCGTCTGCTGGTTCCAATACGTCAAAGGCATCTTCACAAACTGCCCGTTCACCGACTTGAAGTAATCAACCACCATATTATAATAATGTGGGTCGTTGGAGCCAAACGGATAGATTGAATCAGCATCATCAAGGCCCAAATCTCCATCACCATCGGTATAGTCGAACGAAAGGATACCTTCGCCACTGAAAGTGCTGTCAGCATTGAAGATATAAGTGAATCCATTGTAAGTGATGTGCGGCTCAATGGGATATTCCACCTCCTGACGGCACGAAACCACCGCCAAAAGCATCATAAACATCGCCATAAAAGCTATCCTTTTCATTGCATCGGAATTGAGCGGTAAAATTACAATATTTCTTCAAGATGAAAGCATCAAGCAGAAAGTTTTATCTTTGCAGCACAATCACGACAAAAAGAAAACAGAAATGAAGCGTCACATCATACCTATTTTATTCATGATGGCGATCATGCCAAGCACCATCAACGCACAAACCGAGCAACAACCCGAAACCGCCCCCGTCATCACCAACCGCATCAGCCAATGGCAAGACCTCAAGTTTGGCTTCATGATGCACTGGGGCATCTATTCGCAATGGGGCGTGGTGGAATCGTGGTCGATATGCAACGAGCCATGGATAAACCGCAATGGTGCCGATTACTACGAATACAAGCACGCCTACCAGAACCTCAACACCACCTTCAATCCCGTCAACTTCAATCCCGAGCAGTGGGCCGACTTGGCCAAAGAAGCCGGCATGAAATATGTCGTGTTCACCACCAAGCACCACGATGGTTTCTGCATGTTCGACACCAAGGAAACCACCTACTCCATCACCGACCCGAGCTGTCCGTTCTCGAAAAACGGAAAATCCGACATCACGGGCGAAATCGTGAAGGCTTTCCGTGAGAAAGGCTTCTGGACTGGCCTTTATTTCTCGAAACCCGACTGGCACTGCGACGACTATTGGGCACACGAATGGGCCACGCCTGACCGTAATGTCAACTACGACCCGCAAGAACATCCCGAACGTTTCCAGAAATACAAAGACTTCACCTACAATCAACTACGCGAACTCACCCACAACTACGGCGACATCGACATCTTGTGGCTCGATGGCGGCTGGGTGCGCCCTGAATGGAGCGTCAACGAGGAAACGCGTCCGTGGCTTGGCTGCCAAGGCTGGATACAAGATGTTGACATGCCCAAGATTGCGGCCATGGCACGCGAAGACAACCCAGATTTAATCATCGTCGATCGTTCGGTGGGCGGGAAATACGAGAACTACCAAACCCCCGAGCAGCAAGTGCCCGACACGCTTCTCCCCTATCCTTGGGAGACTTGCATGTCGATGGGCAACTCATGGTCGTATGTCGAAACCGACCAATACAAGAGCACCAACCGCATCATCCACCTCTTGTGCGACATCGTGGCCAAAGGCGGCAACTACCTTCTGAATGTTGGCCCAAGTCCCGAAGGCACTATGCCACCGACTGCCGTGGAACGCATGCACGAAATCGGCGCGTGGATGAAAGTGAACGGCGAAGCCATCTACGGCACTCGTCCCGTGTATCCTTACGCCTACGGACGCTTCCGTTTCACACAAAAAGACGGTAAGATTTACGGCATCTATCTGTTGGACGAAACTGAGACACCCGTTCCAAACGAGTATTTCATCGACGCCTCGATGATACAGCTTAAAACAGGAAAAATCAAAGTGTTAGGCACAAAAGCCAAAGCATGTCTCAATGAAAAAGACGGACAATACACCATCACGATGGATGCGCCCGTCGAGTTGCCACACGCCATCGTATTCGAGATGAAAGGCAAGTAAAAATCAGTTCGTCTTGAACTTATACTTCACCTCTTTCAGTTCGGCATTAGCCTTCGTAATCTTGTTTTTCAGGCTTTCCTTGTAGTTTCCCACCTTGGCGGCCATTTCGGCATCGCCCAAGGCGAGCATCTCGGCAGCGAGGATGGCCGCATTGAGCGAAGCGTTCACGCCCACGGTAGCCACCGGAATGCCAGGAGGCATCTGGATGATGCTCAACATGGCATCCATGCCATCGAGCATACCTTTCACCGGCACGCCGATGACGGGCAAGGTGGTGTTGGCGGCAATCACGCCAGGCAAGGCAGCAGCCATTCCGGCAGCGGCGATGATGACCTTGATGCCACGGCCTTTGGCCTCACGTGCAAACTGTTCCACCTCGTGAGGTGTGCGGTGCGCACTCAAAGCGTTCATTTCGAATGGAATCTCAAGGTCGTCGAAGAATTGGGCGGCTTTCTCAAGGACGGGAAGGTCAGAAGTGCTTCCCATGATAATGCTTACTATTGGAGTCATATTTAAGTTGAAAGTTGAAAGTAAAGGCAAAAATAGTTTTTTTTTCTTTTTCGGACAAACCAGTGTTTTCAATTTGTATCTTTGTGACGTAATGCCAACACGAGGCAAGACCATTTAAACATTTGATAATGAAAACGGTAAAAGTATTAGACAAGGAATTTTCCATTTATATTCCGCAAGAAGAAATAGAAAAAAAGATAGAACCCATTGCTGCGCAAATCAGCAACGACATGAGAGGCAAGAATCCGCTGTTTCTCGTGATACTCAACGGTGCCTTCATGTTCGCCTCCGAGCTGTTCAAGAAGCTGACCATCCCTTGCGAGATTTCTTTCGTAAAGCTTTCATCGTACAGCGGCACGGCTTCGACCAACGTGGTTAGGGAACTCATCGGGTTGGACCATTCCATAGAAGGCCGCCATGTAGTTATCGTTGAAGACATTATCGAAACCGGTCAGACCATCAACTACACCATTCACAAACTTAGAAATTTAGGTGCCGCTGATGTCCGCGTCTCCACACTGTTTTTCAAGCCACAGCTGTTCAAATGCGATTTCCCGATTCAGTACAAGGTCATGGACATCGACAACGAATTCATCGTTGGCTTCGGCCTCGACTATAACCAACAGGGGCGCAATTTGCCTGACATTTACAAGATTATTGAATAAATCTAACAATCAATACATTATGCTTAACATCATTCTTTTTGGCCCTCCAGGAGCCGGTAAGGGAACGCAATCGCAGTTCCTGCGCGAAAAATACCAACTCACTTACATCTCAACAGGCGAAATCTTGCGTGAAGAGATAGCTGCCGAAACCGAACTCGGCCTGCAAGTGAAGGAAATCATCAGCCAAGGCAACCTCGTCAGCGACGAGATCGTGGCCAAGATCATCGAAAAGCGAATCTCCGAGAACCTGACTTCGGCCGGTTTCCTCTTCGACGGCTATCCACGCACCGTGAAGCAAGCCGAAATCTTGGATGAAATGATGAAGAAATACAACATGGCTCTCACTGGTGTTTTGAGTCTCGAAGTGCCTGAGAACCTGCTCATTGAACGTATGCTTGAACGTGGCAAGACCAGCGGCCGTGCCGACGACAACATCGACTCCATCAAGCACCGCTTTGTGGAATACGAAGCCAAGACGCGTCCGGTGCTCGACTACTACGTCGGCAAAGGCAACCTGCATCCAGTGAATGGCGTGGGCGAGATTCCACAGATTTTCGAGAACCTCTGCAAGGTCATTGAGGGAATCAGATAAGTAGAAATATAGTTTTTTCTCCACGTATCACGCGTATCTATTGTATTGCCATTTATAAAGATACGCGCAATACGTGGAAGCAAACAACTCCGTACCCGCTCCGCACCAACTCCCTACTTCGCCCAATGCTCGTCCAATATAAGGAATTGGATAAGCTGTGTATCAAGCAGATGCGATTATTGCAACAAACACAGCGTTGCCTGCTATGATTCCGCTGCGCTTCGCTTGCGAAATGGAGAGAAATCATAATGCAAACAGCGGCGGTGGCTACCGTAATCTATTAGGATAACGTGTCTGCCGCCGCATTTCACCAAAACAACAACTTCCATTACCTATCGGTGAATCTTCGATTTCCGCCACGGCGGAAACCCTGTTCTTCCGGATTTGCAATCCGCATTTACATATTTCAAGAACAATGGAAGATTACATCTTCACAACCTTGCGCACAAAGGTCTCGTTGTCTTTGGTGATGCGAAGCGTATAGGTGCCTTGCTTTAAGTCTTTCAACTGATAGCTATCATCCTCAACTTCAATGGTCTGGATGAGCTTACCCTCAACCGAATAGACTTCAATGCGGTTCATGCCTTCACATTGGATGGTGACATTGTCGGAAGTCGGGTTCGGGAAGACGCTCAGCCTTGATGCGTTTTCGCCAACACCCATGTAGTAAGCCACACTCAGAGCCTCTGAAGCCACAGAGACACCCTTCTCATAAACGGCTGCCACGGTGTATCGGTAGGTGGCATTCAAGGCCATCTCGGTATCGGCGAAAGTTGCTTCGGCAGGTTCGGCAACCTGTTCGCCATCGCGATAAACGAGGTAGGAATTGGCAGTTTCAACAGCATCCCAAGCCATGGCGATCTTGCCTTCACGGACATCGGTTGCAACCAAATTGGATGGAGCCACAAAGTTGAAGTCGAGTGCCAGCCAGGCAGGAACGCTCACGCATCCTTCGATGACAGGCATCACGCTAACGGCATAGGTGCCATTTTCAAGTTCGAGGCTGTAGGCATGTTCGGTAACCGTGGCTTTCAATTCATCATCCACATAGACTTCGTATTCGGCAGCATTGCCTTCCCAGGTGAAGTTCACAGCGTTGCCAACAAAGGTGTAATCCAAGTTAGCAACAAGGCCGCAGACCTCAAGTTCAGCACACGTCGGCGCTGATTCGCAACCGAAGACCGACTTGGCCACGACACATATTTCGTTATGTCCCTCGACCAAGGTGAGCGCTGCTTCGGCTTCGGTGGGCTGGGCAACCAGTTCGCCATTCAGCATCACATCGTAACCGGCGATATTTTCGGCATCGGCGGACTGCCATGTGAAATGGCTACCATCCACATCCGTTGTAGTGTAAGTCAGCTCGCTGACTGGCATCACCACGCACACCTCAGTGCAAGTCTGGATAGGCTCGCAATCGCCATTCACTTCGACGCACACATTGGTTTGGCCTGAAGCAAATTCAGCGGTGAAGCTGTTGGTCTCCGAAGTGCCAATCAACTCGCCATCAGCATAGATGTTGTACGACTCGGCTGAGGTTTCCATCTCCCAGGTCAAAGTAACGTTTTGTCCATCAGTGGTATAAGTCATGTTATTAGGTGCTTCGCAGATGCTGATGGAGAGGCAGGTCTCCTTTTCGCATTCGGCGAACACAGTGCCCACGCACACATCGTAATCGCCCGAGCTGAGTTCAATCTGATAACTCAATTCATTGGTACGGGTCTGCTCTTCGCCATTCAGGATGACGACATATTCCACCAAATCGGTTGGGTCGTCGGGGGCTTCCCAAGTGAGATTCAGGGGCAAACCATCCAGAGTATAGTCCAAGTTGTTGACACCTTGGCAGAGCGAGACTTCCACTTCTGTGCAGACGAATTCGCTTTGGCAGTCGTCGTAAACGGCATAGATGCAGTAATCGTAAAGGCCTTCTTCGGCGACAGTTTCAGTGAATGACAATCCGGTGATGGTTTGGAGCAAAATCGTGCCGCGATACACTTCGTAAACCGTTGGATTGCCTTCTTCTGGGGCTTCCCAAGCCAAGGTAACATCCATGCCGTCAACTTCGTAGGTCAAATCACGCACTGGTTGGCAGAACTCTGGGACCGAGCCTCCACCGGCACAGTTGACTGTAAAGGTATAAGGGCTGCTCATAGAGCCACTATGATTGTAGATAACCGTGCCGTCATCGTAGGTAATGTCGAAACTGCATTCCGAATCCCACGAGCCTGAATGCCAGGTGACGGTGACCACGCAGCCAGTAGCCAACTCATGAGAATAGGTTGCCGCCGAATTACCTGACGAAATAGTCATGTCTTCGGCAGGTGTGCCATCGGAATACTCAACATGCATCGAAGCGCCATTCCAACCATCACCATAGCTGTCATGCAAATTGAAAATGACGTTGCAAGCGTTCTTGTAGTTGAAATCAAGAACAGTCTCCTTGCCGTTGACATCCACCAGGTTCATCACGAATGGGATGGTGAAATCGGCAGGAGCATCAGCCGAAAGGGTGACATTGAAATCGGCGAAGCCCATCATTTCGGCACCGATAGTGCCATAGTCGCCTTCCGCTTCGTTGATGGTAATATATTCATATTCAGATGAAAGCATGCCCTCGACACCAAAGACGATTTCGTTGCCATCGTTATCGATCAAGATGCGGAGGTCGGCATTTTCGCCAGGTTCGAGCAAGCCGTTGCCATTGTCGTCGTTCAACACGACAGTAGTCCCATAGACGAGATTGTCGGCATAGACAACCACCGAGAAATTCTGAATAGTTGGTTCTTCACCACCTTCATCAATCTCGACAGTCAACCTAATGGTCTGTCTGCCTACCACAGCGTTTGAGACCGAGAAAGCAAAAGCGTTTTCGACAGTATGGCTCTCGCCGGCATCGAAATGAGGCAGGTCGGCACTGTCATCGATAATAGTCACATTCTCATCTTCGGTGGTCAATCTCATGGTAGCGCCATCAACGGCATCTTCCGATACATTAGTCAAAGTGACGCTCATCAGCACCGATTCGCCAGGATTGAGTTTATGGTCGTTGTTGCCTTCTGGGTCATTGATGACATAAGAATCGCAAGCCAGCGCGCCAGCCTGAACGGCTTCAACAGCAGCCATAGCATTGATGCGGCCAAAGCCAGTGACGTTGCTCTTCGTTTCGGAAAGTGGCACGCAAGTCTCTTCCAAGATGCGGCACACATCAGAAGGTGTGGTGTTGATATTTTTGCTCAGCATGAGGCACATCACACCAGCCGTGCAAGGTGTAGCCATGGAAGTGCCGCTCATGAGGGTATAGCCATTGTTTCCTGTGTAATCCAACGACTTGATATCGACACCCGGAGCACAAATGTCAGGGCGAATCAGGCCGATGCCAGGGTTGTAAGGATAATCGCCAAATTCAGTATTGGTCCAAGTGACAGGGCCATGTGAGGTGAAACTAGCAGCATTGTCGTTATAATCAACAGCGCCGACGCACACCGAGCAAGTCTGCTTTCCGGGATTTACGGCTTGTTCGGGATCAATATAAGGAGGTGGGCAGCTACCTGGCACACGCACGTTGTTCGGGACAGGATACCAGCTCATATATTGTCCTTCGTTGCCTGCAGCGATGGCGGCCACTACGCCAGCAGCCAAAGCGTCTTCGCAAGCGTAACGCAACAAGGTACGTTCTTCAACGCTAGAATTCGCGATACCCAACGACATGCTGAACAAGTCGCATCCATGTTCGACAGCCCATTGGATGCCACCAGCAATTTCGGCAGCACCGCCATTACCGTTTGCATTCAGCACCTTGACGCACATCAGCGTGGCATCGGGAGCCATGCCCGTTTGCGAGCCGGCCGTGCCATCGCCACACACTGTGCCAGCACAGTGCGAACCATGGCCCATGTCGTCCATCGGGTCGTTATCATTGTTATATATGTCCCAACCATGGTTAGGGAACTCGCTACCGCCATCCCAAAGATGGTCAGCCACATCAACGTGAGTATAACGCACACCCGTATCGATGACGGCCACAACGACGCCTTGACCCGTGTAGCCAGTAGCCCAAACATCATCGGCATTCACTTGAATCACATTTTGCGTGATTTCACGAGTGTTCGATGCCGGAGTAGCGACTTCACCATCGGGAATCCAGCAATGCTCTTCGTTGAAACCAATGATTTCGATATCGTTACGCAAGGCAAGCTCGTTGATGACACCCTTGGTAGCCTTGAAACGCAAGGCATTCGACAGCCAAAGGTCCACAGGAGCCGTGGCAAGGCCATTTCGCTGCATCTCGGCAAGCGAATGACGCAAGTCGTACTGCGAAGCAGCGGCGAACTCCTTCAATTCGTTCACCACAAACTCGCGACGCTTGGCACGTGTAGCAAAATAACTGGCACGTCGGTCAAGCTCTAAGCGATCGTATTGTGGCTTCATGATGACAACGATATCAATAAGTTCGTTATCAGAACGTTTGCTCATCTCATCACGCAATGGCGAGTCGATAACGTTGTTTTGGGCAAACATGCCAAAGCATAAGATTGCCAAGACAAAAGTGAATAGGAATTTCTTCATAAGACAATGAATTGAGGATTTTATTTTGGGAACAAAAGTAGGAAAAAAGTCCTATTTTTGCAGCCCAATTGAAAATAATGTACGAAGAGAAATACAACGAAGCCGTGTTGCCTAATGGCATCAGGCTGATACACAAGCAGAAAGCAGGCGAGATTGCCCATCTCGTCTTGATGGTCGAGACCGGATCGCGCGACGAGTTGGCTCACCAAAACGGCATGGCACACTTCATCGAGCACACCATCTTCAAAGGCACGCAGAACCGCAAGGCATACCATATTCTGAGCTGCCTCGACAACGTGGGTGGCGACCTCAACGCCTTCACCACCAAGGAAGAGACCTGCCTTCAAGCATCGTTCCTCAAGCAGCACTATCACCGCGCCATGGACCTCTTCTCCGACCTCGCTTTCCGTGCCAGCTTCCCTGAAAACGAACTTGCCAAGGAAAAGGAAGTCATCTTGGACGAAATCAACTCCTATCTCGATGCACCTTCAGAAGAGATTTACGATGTGTTCGAGGAGATGATGTTCAAAGGCCATCCACTATGCAGAAACATATTGGGAACCAGCGATTTGGTAAAAGGATTCACCCCTAATGACGTACGTGAGTTCATGGCCCAAAACTACGACACTTCCAATATCGTCGTGGCCACCATCGGCGACATCAGCTTCAAGGAGTTTGAAAAACTCGCCATGGCCTATTTTGGCGAACATCCGAAGCACTCGCCCAACCACGTCCGTCAGCCTTTCACCACTTACCAGCAGCAAGAGCAGACTGCCGAACGTCGCAACCACCTCAGCCACTGCATGATTGGAGGTATTGCGCCTCAGTTCAACAGCCCACAAAAGATGCCTATCGTGTTGTTGAACAACATTTTGGGTGGTCCGGCTATGAGTTCAAGGCTTAACCTGAACATTCGCGAGAAATACGGCTTTGCCTACACCATCGAATCGCAATACAATGCCTATTCCGACACGGGTCTCATCAGCGTGTATATGGGTGTCGATCCCGACTCGCTAGAAAAGGCCATCTCATTGGTATATAAAGAATTAGACAAACTCTGCACACAAAGTCTCGGTACAATGCAACTCAACCACGCCAAGCAGCAGATTATTGGGCAACTGGCTTTAAGTTACGAATCGGGGATGAACGAGTTGCTTTCCATCACACGATCCTCCCTTTTGGGCGAGCCTCTCGAATACATGCCAGAAATCATCAGCAAGGTGGAAGCCGTGAGCGCGAGCGACATCCTCTACATCGCCAACCAAGTGTTTGACCGAAAGAACCTTAGCTGTCTGATTTTCAAAGGAACAGAATGAATAACGAGCAACACCTTTTAGACGAATACATCGAAGCACACACTACGAATGCCGATGCCGTGCTTGCGGAGCTTTACCGTGAGACGCATCTTCACGTGATGAATCCGCGCATGGCTTCGGGACCCGTTCAAGGCCAGTTTTTGCAGTTCATCGTCCAAATGTTACAGCCTAAACGCATTTTGGAGATTGGCACCTTTACAGGCTATTCAGCCATCTGCCTTGCCAAAAACCTCCCCGAAGAGGGTCGGCTGACCACCATCGAGGCCAATGTGGAATACGAAGAAATCATCCGCAAGTATTTTGGCAAGGCACAAGTAACCAACAAGATAGACTTGATTTTTGGCGATGCCAAGCAAGTAATCCCAAACTTGACCGGTGGCTTCGATCTCGTCTTCATCGATGCCGACAAAATCAGCTATCCGACATATTATGACTTGGTCATCGAGAAAGTCAATGTGGGTGGCTTCATCTTGGCCGACAACGTGATTTGGGAAGGCAAAGTATTGAATGCCAACACCAAAGAACGCGACACGCAGGCCATCATTACCTTTAATGACAAGGTGCAGGACGACCCGCGTGTCGAGAATGTATTGCTGCCCATCCGCGACGGGCTGATGATGGTGCGGAAAATCCGTTAAGGCTTATCCGACCACGATATTCACGATTTTCTTCGGAACATAAATCACTTTACGGATTTGCTTGCCTTCCAGCCACTTGGCTGATTCAGGAGCGGCTTGCACAGCATCTTGAACTTCATCGGCAGTCAAACCCAAAGGCAGTTCCATGCTGAAACGCATCTTACCATTGAAGCTGATAGGATAGTTGAAGCTGTTTTCCACCGTCTTCGACTCGTCGTAAACTGGGAACGAAGCATTGACCACCGAGGTATCATGGCCCAACAGATGCCAGAGTTCTTCGGCGATGTGAGGTGCGTAAGGCGAAATCATAACAGCCAATGGGTCAAGGATTTCGCGTTTGTTGCACTTGAGGTCGGCGAGTTCGTTGACGCAGATCATAAAGGCAGAGACCACCGTGTTGAACGAGATGCTCTCGATGGCTTCTTCTTCCTTCTTGATGAGCTTGTGCAGGCACTTCAGTTCGGCAGCGCTGGCTGGCTCATCGCTGACGCAGAACATATTGTTGTCGTCGTGATAGAGACGCCACAGCTTGCGCACGAAGCGGAACGTTCCTTCGATGCCTTGTGTATCCCATGGCTTCGACTGTTCGAGAGGTCCGAGGAACATCTCGTAGAGACGCAGCGTGTCGGCACCATATTTTTCCACCAGGTCGTCAGGATTCTGCACATTGAATTTCGACTTCGACATCTTCTCGACTTCCGAACCACAGACAAAAATATCATTGCCGTCCTTGTCCTTTTCGAAGATGAAGTCAGCCTCATGCAAGTCGTCACGCCAAGCCTTAAACTCCTCGACATCAAGCACATCGTTATGAACCATATTGATGTCGACATGAATTGGGTCGCTATATTCGGCACGGCCAGGCACATTCTTCGACACGAACAAAGGTGTGCGAACATGAGGCGCACGCTCAACGAAGATAGGCACTTCCTTACCCGCAATCAAATCCATGATTTTCTGTTTTGCCAACTCGGTATGGAAGAAATAATCGTCGAAGATTTCACCCAAAGGCAGGAGCAAGAGTGTGTAGCCCTTTTCTTCAGCATATTCAATCCAAGGATCAGCCACCTTTTCAAGATTACCTACACGGTTGATTTCGATGAGGATACCTTTTTCAGGGCAGAAGAAGTCAAAACGACGACGGCCATCTTTGAAGTCTCTGATGAACTCAACACCAAGCTTTTTATCCTTGATGATTTCCCAAACCCAATATTCACAAAGTTTCTCGTAATTGACACGATAAGCAAAGCTTGAGCGGCCTTGAATCATGCCTTGGTTGATCATGCGTTGGAAAGGCTCAGCCTTGCATGAGAGGCCCAAATCATAAAGGAACTTGCACCAGAAACGGCTGTAAATCAAGTGACCGGTAGCATGTTCAGCACCACCGATATAAAGATCGACGTTCTGCCAATAGTCGTTGGCTTCGCGGCTGAAGTATTCGTTGTCGTTGCGTGGGTCTTCATAGCGGAGATAATATCCACTTGAACCGGCAAAACCAGGCATGGTGTTGGTTTCGATAGGATAACCCTCTTCGGTGACCCAATTCTTGGCGCGGGCCAAAGGTGGCTCACCATTTTCGGTAGGCTTATATTCGCTGATAGAAGGCAGCATCAGAGGCAGTTTCGATTCATCCATGGCGTATGGCATGCCGTCCTTATAGTAAATCGGGAATGGCTCGCCCCAATAACGTTGGCGGCTGAAGATAGCATCGCGCAAACGGTAGTTGGTCTTGCCCGTACCCACGCCCATCTTTTCAAGTTCCTCAATCATACGAAGGATAGCCTTCTTCACTGGCATTCCATCAAGGAAGCCTGAGTTGACGAGTTCGCCATCCTTGGCATCGAAACTTTCTTCCCATGTGGCAGGGTCGGTAGTTTCTGAACCCGGCTTCTTCACCACTTGGATGATAGGCAAGTTGAAATGGCGAGCGAAGGCGAAGTCGCGGCTGTCGTGAGCCGGGACGGCCATGATAGCGCCTGTACCATAACCCATCAGCACATAGTCGGCAATCCAGATAGGCAGCTTAGCACCCGTAATCGGGTTGATACCATAAGCACCTGTGAAAGCGCCACTGACTTTACGCACTTCGGCCATGCGCTCACGCTCTGAGCGGTTCTTGGTGCGTGTGATATATTCTTCCACTTCGGCACGTTGTTCGTCGGTGGTGATTTGCATGACCAATTCGTGTTCGGGAGCCAAGACCATGAAGGTGGTTCCAAACAGGGTGTCGGCGCGGGTGGTGAACACCTCAAGGTCGATGTCCTTGTCAGCCACCTTAAAGATGACCGAAGCACCCATCGACTTGCCAATCCAATTGCGTTGGACGTCCTTCACCGAGTCGCTCCAATCCACGATTTCGAGGTCGTCGAGCAGACGGTCAGCGTAGGCAGTGATACGCAGCAGCCACTGTTTCATTGACTTGCGGACTACAGGGAAGCCACCACGAACCGAGAGACCGTCGGCCACTTCGTCGTTAGCCAGCACGGTACCCAATTCGGCACACCAGTTCACGAGTGTCTCGGCTTGGTAAGCCAAGCGGTAGTTCATCAATGTTTCTTGCTGTTCCTTCTCGCTCATGGCTTTCCATTCTTGAGCGGTGAAACTCAGCGGCTTGCTTTGCGCCACATTCAGGCCTTCGGTACCTTTTTCCTCGAAGCGGGCAATCAGTTTCTCGATAGGTTGTGCCTTCTTGCAGTCGTTGCAATAGAAGCTGCCAAACAACTTCAAGAAAGTCCACTGTGTCCATTTATAATATTGCGGGTCGCTGGTACGCACTTCGCGGTCCCAGTCGTAGCAGAAACCAATCTTGTCCATCTGCTCGCGGTAGCGGTTGATGTTCTTCTCGGTAGTGATGGCTGGATGCGTACCCGTTTGGATGGCATATTGTTCGGCGGGAAGACCATAGGCATCGTAACCCATGGGGTGCAACACGTTGAAGCCTTTCAGACGCTTGTAACGTGCATAGATATCAGAAGCGATGTAGCCCAAAGGGTGACCCACATGCAGTCCCGCACCCGAAGGATAAGGGAACATGTCAAGGACATAGAACTTAGGCTTGCTGTGGTCGATGTCAACCTTATAGACTTTCTGGTCGCGCCAATACTGCTGCCACTTTTTCTCGATTTCGTTAAAGTTGTAATCCATAATATATTAGGTGTTTATTGCCTGATTTTAAAACAAACGGCAAAGATAGTTTTTTTTCTCACGCAAAATGATGAGAAATGTCATTCGCCTGAAAACTGTTGGGCTCAGTTGAACAAGTCCAATTCGCCGGTCTTGGCGATGCGGGTCTTGCCCAAATGCTTATAGGCCAAATCGGTGCACTCGCGGCCACGAGGCGTACGCATAATGAAGCCTTCCTGGATGAGGAATGGCTCACACACTTCCTCGATGGTGCCTGGGTCCTCACCCACTGCCGTCGCGATGGTATTCACGCCCACCGGTCCACCCTTGAACTTGTCGATGATGGTAGAGAGGATGCGGTTGTCCATGTCGTCGAGACCATGCTCATCGACGTTGAGTGCCGAAAGACCGATGCGGGCAATCTCAAGGTCGATGTGGCCATCGCCTTGAATCTGTGCGAAGTCGCGCACACGACGCAGCAAGAGGTTGGCGATACGCGGTGTGCCACGGCTACGACGGGCTATCTCGAAAGCCGCCGCATCTTCGATAGGCACGTTGAGGATGCCTGCCGAGCGCTTCACAATCTTCGAAAGCGTCTGCGCATCGTAATACTCCAAGCGCAAGTTGATGCCGAAGCGCGAGCGCAATGGTGCGGTAAGCAAGCCGCTGCGTGTGGTGGCACCAATCAAGGTGAAAGGATTGAGCGTAATCTGTATGCTTCGCGCACTCGGACCCGTTTCGAGCATGATGTCGATGCGGTAGTCTTCCATAGCCGAATAAAGGTACTCTTCCACCACCGGGCTGAGGCGGTGAATCTCGTCGATGAAGAGCACATCGTTAGGCTCAAGGCTGGTAAGCAAGCCTGCCAAGTTGCCGGGCTTGTCGAGGACAGGACCCGAGGTCATCTTCATGCCCACACCGAGTTCGTGAGCGATGATGTGCGACAGCGTGGTCTTGCCCAGTCCGGGCGGGCCGTGAAGCAGGGTATGGTCGAGGGCCTCGCCACGTTGGGCGGCGGCCTTCACGAAAACGCGCAGGTTGTCAACCACTTGCTTTTGACCCGAGAAGCTGCTGAAGGCATCGGGACGCAAGGCGTTTTCAAGGTCTTTTTCAGCCTTCGAGAGGCTTGATCCGTTAGCGTCTAAGTTGCTGTTCATGTCGAATTATTGTGTGGCAAAATTACAATTTTCATTGAAACAAAATGATGATTTTGGTTTGGGATTGCCTTACGGCAAGAAATCTTTCAAAAATCTTCTCATAAAATCTTTCAAAAATCTGTGTTTAATTCAAAATGTGTAATTTTGCACAATTGAAATAACACAAATATGAAACGACTTGGATTCATCCTTATCATACTGATGCTTGCCATTTTTTCTCAAGCACAAAATCGTGGTTCACTGAATGTTAACCAAGACAGCCGTATCGCTACGTTGCTCCAAAAGCAAAAGCAAGTTCATGCCTTAGACAGCACTTTCAGCGGTTATCGCATCCATATTTTCATGGAAATCGGCAACGAAGCATTAGCCAATGCCGAAAAAGTGAAGAAGCAATTCGAGGAGGCCTTCCCCGACATCCCGATCTATCTTTCATATTCCGAGCCATATTTCCGCCTTCGCGCCGGCGATTTCCGCAATCGTGTGGAGGCCGAGAAATGCCTACGCCGCGTCAAGCCAATATTCCGAGAGGCTTTCGTAACAACCGACATGGTGTATGAGCCAAAAATAACGATGGGAGACGAAGAACCCACACAGCCTCAGCCGTAAATCTCCTTGAAATAAGTACTTAGAAAGAAACTGACCGAATCGTTGGTTTCAAAAACCTGCTGCAACCGACGATGCTTTTGGTTGATGGCGCTTTGCGAAATACCCATCAAGGCTGCCACTTCCTTTTGTTTCAGATTGACGAAAAACAAGCAGCAATAACGGATGTCGTTGGTGGTCAAGCGCAGGAAATTCTTGGCCAAGATGCTCGTCATATCATCGAAACAATAATTGGCCGTCTTCACCAATTCCACCAAATCCTTTTCCTTTAGCAACGGCGTCGAGCCACCTTTCAGGTTCTTGGTCATCACATCTTCCTTTTCAAGCAACGACTTGATTTTCATAACAATATCCGATTGCTCAAACAACTGCATCCTGCCAAGATAATCGCCAGGCTTTTCCTCAAACGAGAGTTTCTTCTTGGTCATCTCCAGTTCGAGTTCCTTGTGCTTCAACTCGTTTTCCTTCTCCTTCATCGACTGCTGATGCTGTGCTTTGTTGCTGACCATCAATTTCTTCAGACGCTTGTAAAGCAGCAGCAAAATTGCCACCACAGCAGCAAAAATCAAGAACATGATGACGACATTCTTCACGTTGTTATACACCGAAATTTGGTGCTGCGACTGCAACTCCACATCCTTGACATGATTCTCATAGTGCTGAACGAGAGCCAGTTTCGTTTTCGAACGCACCACTTCTTCACCGAGGAAAGTGGCATAATAAGCCGCCTTTTCGTAATCGCCCATCTCGTTGCACAACGAAATCATGTTGTTGAGCAAGCGCGTGCGCTCGTAGGGGCCAAAGGGGAAACTCTTTTCGTAATAAAACAAGGCACTGTCGCTGACCTGATCCATGAAATAAAGTTCGGCCAACAAACTATAGTGCGGCTTGCGCTCTATTTCGTCGGTTTGCGCGGCAATCGCATCGTAAAGCATGGCGTAAGCCCATTCCTTGTCGCCTACGCTAAACAAGGTGCGTGCTTGGTTGTTGACCAAAGTCTGGCGGTTCTTGAAACCGATCTCAACATCCGAAAGGTTCGTGATAGCCGAATCAGCCTCATGGAAATAGACTAACGCACTATCTTGATTTCCAGCTTGATAGAAAATTTCACCAATGGTTTCAAGATTAAAAGCAGTACCGATGTCAACGTGGTTGCGGTTGAAAAAGATGTTGGCTTTTTTGAGATTTTCGATGGCGATGCTCCACGACTCGTTGTTATAATAGATGACACCTATTTTATTATAGGTAAGAGCCATGAACTCGTTCACCAACGGGAAACGCTCGGCACTCACCTTCTCGGCCAAGGCCAAAGCTTCGAAATAATTGTCGCAAGCTGAGAGGATACGGTCGCTTTTCTCCTCACAATTGGCAATGCAATAATACGACTTCGCCAACAAAAAATCCACCATTTCCGACGATGGATACTCCATGTGAAGGCTGTCGTAGAAATGATTGATGCGCTGATTTTGAGCCATCAGGAATGAATCGATGGGACCCTTGGTGCTAATTTCGGAAGCCAAGAGCATGAATTCGAAATAATCAGGCTTCTTGAGCGAGCGGATATCCACCGAATCGTGAAACGCCATAAGGATTTGCATCGCGCTGTCCGACTGCAAAGTCATGAACGTGTTGGCTTGGGCGAAAACAGTATAATGGTATGGAGCCTCCTCATTATCAAAAGGATACGACACTTCATCGCGCCTCTGACAGGCTGCTACAACAAGCATCAAAGCAAAAAAGACAAACCGAAATATAGCCCTGCTCACTAAAACTGAAATTTTGAGGGTGTAAAATTAGGCAAAAGTTCAATCGAAATCGCAAAAGCACTGAAAAATGATTGGGAACAGATTCCGCTGTAAACATCGGAATGGAGAAGATAGTTTGGTGATAGACGGGGTATAACACTGTATTATAATTGATTACAATGTCACCGCAGTTGGGTAGATTCTCAATATTCTCCATTCCGCAAGCAATGCGTAGCGGAATCTTATAAAAATTTCCTATAAAACTAAAAAAATAGTTACAACATTAAATAATAAAATGTATATTTGCAGCGTTAAACTACCAAATCATCATTATCATGAAAGAGTTAACGAAAGCAGAAGAACAAGTCATGCAAGTCATCTGGAAGATCGGTCAGGGGTTTGCAAACGAAATCATGGCGGCGTTTCCAGAGCCGAAACCTGCCTACAACACCGTCCTCACCGTGGTGAGGATATTGGAGAAGAAAGGCTTCGTAGGCCACGAGACCTTCTGCAAGGCCAACCGCTATTATCCTATCGTCAGCAAGGAAGAATACTCACAGAACTCGCTCAAGGGATTGGTTTCCAACTATTTCAACGGATCCTACACCGAATTGGTGTCGGCCTTTGCGAAGAAGGAAAACCTCAGCATCGAGCAGTTGGAGGAACTGAAAAAAATGATCGAGAACGCCATAAACGACTAATGCCATGCTTACGAACTCACTCATCATCTTCATCGCGACCGCAGTCCTTTGGCTCACCTATCGGCTGCTTTTCCGCAACAGCAACCAGTTCCAGTTCAACAGAATCATGTTGCTCTCGATGACGGTTTTCGCCTTTGCCTTGCCTTTCATCCACATCACGTTGCCACAGCAAATGGCTGAAAGCACCACCTTTACGCAAAGCGTGCCAAGCTATTTCATGCTTCGAGAAATCGCGGTCGAAGCACAGCATGCCGCTCCACAAAGTTTCGATTGGATGAAACTCGTCGGCGCTTTATATATAATAGGTGTCATCGTATTTTTGGCAAAACTGGCTTATAACATTTTGAAAATCTACACGATAGCCAAGAAAAACGAATACACGGAAATAGAAGGCATCAAAGTCGTGGAAACGGGAAAAGAGCACATCCCCTACTCTTTCCTTGACCATATCTTCATGCCGAAAGACGAAAACGACCCGCAGATTTTGCGACACGAGATGAGCCACGTCAGGCATCATCATTCGCTCGACATCCTTTTCATTGAAATCGCAACTGCATTCCAGTGGTTCAACCCTTTCATGCGGCTCATCAAGAAAGACTTACAAAACATTCACGAATACACCGCCGACCGTGATGTCATCGACAACGGTGCGGACAAGACCGACTATATGATGTTGATCCTGCAGCAGTGCACGGCTATGGGAACAAGCGCTCGGCCAAGCGCCACGACACGTATAGCCAATAACTTCAGTTTTTCACTCACTAAAAAAAGAATTAAAATGATTACACAAAGAAAAAAGACCAGAGGATTGATTTTCAAGTCCTTGCTTACCATTCCGGTTTTTGCATTGCTTCTGTTTGCCAACTGTAACAACAAAGTTAATGCGCAAAATTCAACCACTTATTCTATCAACAAAGAAAATTTCAGCACCATTGCTCTCCGCAATTCCAAATCAAATCCTCAAGAAAGCGATTCGCAATCGCAAAGATTTGAATTCAATGGAATCGCCAACGACACGGTTCTTGAAATGGATAACAGTTACCTATACATTAAAAAAACAGGCAACGCAGATTACGAGATATCCAACATTGGGAAAAATGACACCATCTTCCAAATGTGTGAAGTGATGCCCGAATTTCCTGGCGGAATAGAAGGCTTGATTGAGTTCATCTCAACCAATGTCAGCTATCCCGAACAAGCCAAAGACAAATCCATTGAAGGCAAATGCTTCGTCAACTTCATCATCGAACCTGACGGCAGCGTCAGCCATGTTGAGATTCTGAAAGGCGTAGCCGCCCTTTATGAAAAGGAAGATGACAAAGCCATTGCTCAACTTTGCGACGACGAAGCCATCCGTGTGGTGAAGTCGATGCCCAAATGGAAGCCTGGAATGAACGATGGCAAGCCCGTCAGGGCATCTTACGTTCTGCCCATCAACTTCAAACTGAAATGAGCTGACATACAGCTGAAAACAAACAAGCCTGGCGCGATATGCGTCAGGCTTGTTTTTATAAGTTTCCGCTACGCTTCGCTCGCGGAAATCGAAGATTCACCGTTAGGTAATGGAGTGCATATTTAAGTGACAGACGGCGGTTAGTACTGTTTTAAATATATTTGCTGTAGCCACCGCCGATAGACAAAACCACTATGCACTCCATTCCGACGCATGCGGCGGAAACTCTTCTCCTAAACATCTTAGTTCTAATCACCGTGACACCACAAAGCGAGTCACCAAAGCAGGGCGATTGCTGCCGCACACCGAGAGGATATACACTCCACTTTCAAGGTCAGCGACATCAAGTTTGGTCGTAGCGTCGGAAACGTTCACCTGACGTAAGCATTGACCTAAAACATCGTAAACAGCAATGGCTATAGCATCTCCGCATTCCACCACAAGAACGTCATTGGCTGGATTTGGATAGATGCGCAAAACAGCAGTCAACGATTCATCAACGGCTGCATGATTGTTCTCCAAAATCGGGAAACCCTGATTGACATAGTCTTCGTCGAAGCCCCAAACATTGGTCCTAGAATTCAGCACATCGACAAACGACCGCTCACGCATTTCATCAGCCGATTTTGGCGTACCCAATCCCAAAGCACCGCAAGTGTTCAAGAAATAGGAATTAATTATTGAATCATAATCAGAATGGATACCTATTAAGCCACCAGCATCCAGACTATCACACGAAATGCTTCCGACGTTATAGCTATTCTCTACAACAGTCTCAACCCTATACGAATAACCCACACATCCTCCTGATGCCATCACACCATCCACATCACCAACATTATAGCAGTTGTGAAAGGTTGCCTTCTGAGAACAACCCACAATACCACCAGCACATTTCCCATACACCTTGCCTTCGTTGTAGCACTCTTCAATCAAACACGTGCTTGCTTCACCGACAATGCCACCCGCATTGCCCGTTTCATCCACAACATCCGCCTTATTCACACAACGGCGGAATGTAGCCTTAGTCGCCTTTCTGGCAATGCCGCCCGAAGTTACCGTACCACTCATTATCTTGATATTTTCGATAACAATTTGATTTTCGCGACTTCCTGCAACATCACCAAACAAACCGCCTAATGAGTTTGGACGAGTATATAGATTATAGATACAGTGACCACCACCATCAAAAGAGCCTCGAAACACACGATACATTTGATAACCTGTCGTACATCCTGTTTGGTAGTCATTATACAAATACACGCCAATCGGATTCCAGAGCCGATCTTCACTGCAATTAAGGTCAATATCCGTTGTAAGTCGGAAATGAAGGCCATAGGTATCATAACCCGCAGCACACATATAAGACAGAAAAGCAAGATTTTCAGCCGATTCAATCAAATAGGGCGACTCTGCTGTGCCTTCGCCGCGAGTCCACAGCTCACATTTTCCATTCCAAACGCTACGGTTACCCTGAGCCATAGCGCCAATAGCTACCATGACCAAAACGAGAAGTGTAAATATCTTTTTCATAACGATTCGATTTTAATTGTTTGACAATAAGTTATTTAATAGTTATTTGGTATTTTGGTTAGCGAAGAATTGGCGAATGTAGTCGATGAAATCGCCTTTACGTTCCATCTGCGAATGTTCCTCATTGCCGAACACGGTAATTTGGGCAAAGTCAAGCTCCTGCATTTGACCAGCAGCCAAATGGAAAGGGCCGCACGAACCGGTAACCCGTCTATCGAAAGGCTGATGGCCTGCCTCTTCCTCGGTAGCGTAGAAATCGCTTGGAGGCGTGTCGCAACCCGTTCCCCAATTGCATGGGTCGCTGTCGGACGGGAAGTCGAACCTATAATCTAAACCCACGTGGCTCATTATCAAATAATACCCCTCTGGTGAATTAGGATCACCATTATAGGCTGACGTGTTATCTTGATAAGATGAATAGCACATGCCCAACCGCTCGTCGTCAACGATGCCGTTGCCAAAACCATAGCCGTTGTAAGCATACTGGTCGAGAGGATGCTCGGGGTCTTGAAGCATAGCGCAGTCACCATTGAATGCCGGATTGTCGCGACCATCGGCATCCATATATGGACCTGCCAAAATGGTGCAGACTTGCACCGGCCAGTCGCTGCCATAACCAAGATCCTCATCACTGCCTTCATCAAAATCGTCGCCATTATAAGTGAAGAAAGAACTGCGAAGCACATCGCAACCAACGAAATCATCCCATCCATAGCCGATGTCCATGTCGTCCCACACAGCAATGTAAGTATCGTGATAATCTTTTTGTGAGCGGTTGAAAATCTTGTAATTAAAGAAAATCGTGTTATTCAAGGCTTCATCATTAGGAGCGTCAAACGCATAAGCCATTCCATGGATTTCAAGACCCATTCCAGGCTCACCGCCACTCGATTCAGTATGAATGCTAAAATTATCATTAAAGATATAGAAAAGGCATTGATCGCCCTTGATGTCGGGATAGTCGCCATCATGTGGGTTATAATGATAGTCGCCATTCACATCCACAAAAGGAGCCAGATTGTCGGCAAAGCCTTCGTCGCCATGGGCTGGCCAAGTAAGGATATCATCAGGGATTTCGTAATTGGCATCACCATAGTGCAACTTGAAATACTCTATTTCCTCGCGGGTGAGGTTCCAAATATGGTGATATTTCAACACTGTCAACAAATCGACAGAAGCATCATCCAAGCGCAACGGGCCCGACCAATAGTCGTTGCCCAACTGATGGAAGCGCATGGCCGAAACGTAAAGGCTGTCGTCAGCATCAAGGCCTGCCAGCCAAAGCGCTTGAGCAAAAACAGAGTTTTTGCCGCTTCCTTTGGGCACCTCTTGGGTCATACACGAATTCTCCACGAACGAAGCATCGAAATTAGATCCATCGCCCATGACACGCATGCTCACATTATTGATGTCAATGTAATCATACGGTGGCGTGATTTGGCTTTGCGCCCAAAAGCAGCAGCAGCAAAACACAATCGTAAAGTAAATCTTTTTCATAAGCACAAATATTAAATTGAATGACTACAAAATTATGAATTATTTATTGATAGATTCAAATTACAAAAAAAGCCCAGCGCAATCACTGCGCCAGGCTAACAATCATAACACTAACTAAAAACACTACTTTTAACTAAATCAAACACACTATATGAAAAAGCATCTTTGTATGATGGGCAAAGCAAGAGCAATAGAGTCTCCGTGCAATGCAATAGAGTTTCGAAAAGAGGTAGAGGCGAGTCTTGCGGCGCACCTCTACGGAAATATATAGAGTTTCGCGAAATGGAGGCGTTGTGATATTTCGTTGCGGCTTTCATGACTGAAACTTTTTGTTCGTTGATTGTGCTGCAAAAGTATATTCGCACAAAAATTTTGTCAATAGTTTTTGGCTCGTTTTTTTATAAGCAATAATAAGTAAATCCTCGCAACCTAATGATTACGAGGATTTTACGATTTAAAAACTATTTTAATAAGTAATAATAAGAATTTCTTTGTAACTAATTGATTCTTATTTATTTACATTTTATCTTTTTCAACAAGTTCATTTCGCTTTTAACCATTTTTCGACGTTCCCAACCACGATACCCAAGCGCAATTCGAAGGCTTCTTCGGTGGCGAAACCGATATGAGGCAGCATGATGAGGTTAGGAACACCAAACAATGGATTGTCCGTTTTGAGCGGCGGCTCGGTGCCATACACGTCGGTGGCAGCACCCGCGATGGTGCCGTTCTTCAAGGCATTGGCCAAAGCCAACTCGTTGACGACCGGACCACGAGCGGTATTCACCAAAATAGCGCTTGGCTTCATCAAGGCGAA
Source organism: Bacteroidales bacterium (assembly GCA_045627065.1). Lineage (GTDB taxonomy): Bacteria > Bacteroidota > Bacteroidia > Bacteroidales > F082 > Limimorpha. The sequence goes on from JAZQMX010000041.1 coordinate 48,189, forward strand.
ATCTTTCTCGGTGATGAAGTCGCGTGTGTCGGCATTCAGTGCAATGTGCAGAGTGACGATGTCAGCTTCTTTCAGTAAAGTCTCCTTATCAACAAAGGTCACCCCCTCGATAGTCTTTGGCGTGCGGTTCCATGCCAACACCTTGCAGCCAAAAGCGTTGGCCAACTTTGCCACGCGCTGACCGATGTTGCCCATGCCGATGATGCCGATGGTCTTGCCACCGATTTCGCGACCGGGCATGATGCCTTTGCGGTTACATTGGCGTGTAATCTGGTCGTTTTCAAGAACTTTGCGATAGACATCAATCATCAAGGCGATGGCCAATTCGGCGACAGCCTCGGTGCTATAGCCAGCGGCATTGTTCACCACGATGCCACGGCGTTGGCATTCTTCCATGTCGATGTGGTCCAAGCCAGTGAAGGCGATGGAGAGCATCTTCAGGTTAGGGCATGCGTCAAGGAAGTCCTTACGCAGCGGGATGTTGCTTTCCACAATCACGTCGGCGCCTTCGGCGCGACGTTTCAGTTCGGCAGGGTCTTCGTTGCGGTTGGGATAGACTACCACTTCGTGGCCGTTCTGTTTCAGTCCGGCGCAAGCCTTTTCAACCACTTCGGGTTTCAGCCCGAGCGGTTCGAGAAACACGATTTTCATGGCTTAACTTACTTTGCAGCAATCATTTCGATTTCCACCAAGGCTTTCTTAGGCAGTTCCTTAACCGCGAAAGCAGCACGGGCTGGGCAGTCGCCAGTGAAATATTTGGCATACACGGCGTTCATCTCACCGAAATAGCTCATGTCGGCCAGATAGCAGGTCGATTTCACCACGTTGTCGAAAGTGCAGCCAGCGGCTTCGAGGATGGCTTGCAAGTTCTTCATGCTCTGTTCGGTTTGTTCGCTCACTGTCTCAGGCATGAGGCCCGTTTCGGGATTGATAGGAAGTTGTCCGGAAATGAAGACCATGCCGTTGGCTTCGATGGCCTGGCTGTAAGGTCCGATGGCACCCGGAGCCTTTGTCGTTGCTATTGCTTTTTTCATTGTATGTAGATTTAGTTTGTTTCGGTGTGCAAAGATATGTTTTTTGAAGGAAATAATATGCAATTTGTCCCTTTTATATCCAAAACAAAAAAAGAAGAGGCACGCTGCCGCACCTCTTCCCGTGTTTGTGTTGGTTCAATGTGTGTTAGTTGATTAATCCTCGACAATATGCACCAAACGCACAGAAGACCCATTGGCGCGAGGGCAAGTGTAATCTGGACCTATAGTATTTTGTCCATAAAAGGCGCATGACCAAGCATGGGTTACATCATTAGGCGACGAAGTAACATAGCCACCATGACTGCCGAATGAATGGATTGTTCCTTGATTGCGGCTTCCTGCGCATGGAAGGAATACAATACCAAGGGCATTTATCTTATCCCATGAGTTGGTAGTCTCATCTGTCCCGACTTCTGTACCGTTGTAATCGTCCGGATAAATGAACATGCCATGGTAGGTGGTTTCGCCTACCGCAATGCCGTTCTCACTGTATGAGTAGCGAGGTTTGTCGTTTGTCATAGTCCTAATGTTTATAAGGTAGTTCCACTCAGCGGCGTTTTCGGCTTTGCCGCCAGTGAGTGTACGCCATCCTGTCTGCCCGTTTACGACAAAACCAGGCTGGTTGGTGAAGAAGACATCATCCATGGTACCTGAAAGACCATCACCAGAAGTAGGACTATATTGAGTGGAAATTGCCTCTTCCAATTCAGGGCTCCAGAGGAAGTGAGAAATGTGATTAATGTTCCAACTTGATGCAGCGTCGTACTGGTTGTCCTCAAACTGGAACGTACCGTTGCCGTACCACAAGTTGCCCTTAGAGAAATAGACTTGAGTGCCATCTGCATTAATAGTGAACTTGCCAGCAATCGAGCCAGAGAGAGGCAATTTCACGTCATCAACTGCCAAAGTGGAAATAATGGAACGCTGGATGATATTGCCAGAGACACTACTCTTGTCGATATGGTAAGAATAACCGTCTGCGTTGTACACATCAACAGTGAAGCCATGGGTGCCCAGTGTGCCGACAGGCACCACGAAATAGAAACTTGTGGCGGTGTTTTTGTTCAGTTCCACGCCGCTGCCGCAAGTGAGCTTCAATTCGTTTTTGTTACCAGGATCACCAAGAGGAGTGATACAGTCCGAAGTCACCGAAGGAGTAGCACCTACAGCGCTCACCGTCACTGTGGCCGCGCCACGAAGTTTGGCACTGGTATTATTGTCTTTCAACACGATATAACTGACTGTGCCCGTACCTTTCAGGTCGAGTTTCAGCACGCCCATCATGTTCTTGAACTGATAATTCTGACCATCGGTGCTGTAGGCAATCATAGGACAATCCCGATCATCGAAAGTAGGGTTGCCGTTAACAGGAGCTTTGTAAATCTGGGTATACGGCAAGGCGTAAGTCACAGTATAAGCGCTGCCGGATTGGGTTGCCGAGAGATTGGCAGAACCAGTGTTAGGATAGAAAGCGCAGTAAGCCGTATTGCTTGCGGGAGCCTCGCCAGCGAAAGTGGCATCAGGCGTATCCGCTCCACCGGTCAGGGTGAACGCTTTCTTTTCGCTGCCTGAGAATACGGCCACCTCATCGCCAGCACTCCAATAAGTTGGCGTGAAGTTGTTGGTGGTTGGGCCCAGATGGGTTCTTCCGCCGCCCGTGGTTGGGCTGTCCATCGTGGCGTAGATGGTGATCTTTTCACCGTTATCAGTGTCCTTGTCCTTCTTGCAAGAGACCATTGCGAGTGCCGACATGGCCAGCACTGCTAAAATCATGAAACTTTTCTTCATTGTGCGTTTAGTTTTTATTTGTTATTTTATTACTCTACTTCACTTTTTTAGATTCCCTTTCGCTGGCTCAAGGGAAATGCTTTGCATTCGACGTAGTCAATGGAAAACGGGATGTGGATTAAATGGCGGCGGCGACCTGTCATAGACCTAAGCGACATCCTCACCTGCCGCCGCTAGAACACCTATCCCCAACATCCATTCCCGCTGCCAAGCGGGAATCCTAATCTTTATTCTTCATCTCCCTTTCTGCGGCGCATCAGGGCATACGCTCCAGCCATGCCGGCCAGCAGGAAGAGCCCTGAGCCGATGGGTGAAATCTCCAGGTTGCCGAAACCTTCGGCATTGCCATTGCCGTTAAGTCCATCGTCAATGTTGATATTGCCGAAGCCTTCGGCACCGCCGCCATTATTGAAGCCATCGCCAATGTTCATGTTGCCCCAACCCTCGGCTCCGCCGCCGTTGTTGAAGCCCGAACCAATGACACGGTTGCCAAAACCCTCAGCACCATTGTTGAAAATCTGTGCTCCGGCGTTACCTGCAAAGGCCACGGCCATAAGCAAGATAAGAATCTTTTTTTTGCTTGTAATCATCTGTTGTATTTTGATTTGAATCACGGTTTCATTTTGAGGGCGCAAAAATAGACATTTTTTTCACACCTATTTGAAATTACACTATTTTTCCACAAGCCCTGCATCATTTTTGCCTCATTGATGATAATTTGTGTCTGGCACCTTCCCTACAATTCCATTTTATCACTACTTTTGCAGCGGTAAACATTTCAAAAAACAAACAATATGGCATTTAAAGATGTACTAAAAAAAATCAACAACCGCTACGTTTACGTCACCTTGGCTTTCTTAATCATCATACTTTTCGTTGATCAATTCAATGTGTTCGAGCAAATCAAACTGCACCGCACTTTGAAAGACCAAGAGCAACAGATTGAATACTACAAGCAGGAAATCAGCAACAGCGAGAAACTGCTCGACGACCTGCAGCACGACTCCATCGTCATGGAAAAGACCGCACGCGAAAACTACATGATGAAACGCGACAACGAAGTGATTTATCTGATAGAAGGCGAATCGGACAAATAAAATGGCAAAACGGTTATCTATAACAAGATGCGCACTGGTGCTGCTGCTGACCATCATCGCCGAATGGTGTTTCGCACAGGATTACCACATCAAGGGAAGGATTACCGACGAACGCAACCGCCAGCCTCTGGCTTTCGTCAACGTTGTCGTCAACGGCGGCGTGGCCGGCGGCATGAGCGACATTGACGGAAAATACGACATCTGCTGCAAAGAACCTATTGCCAGCGTCAGGTTTTCCTACATCGGCTACCAGGCCCACGAGACCGTCGTCAGGCAAGGCAGCGAGAGACTCAACGTGGCCCTGACACCCATCAGTTTCGAACTGGCTGAAGTCACCGTCGACGCTGGCGAAAACCCCGCCCACCGCATCATCGACAGCGTGATGGCGCACCGCAGCAAGAACAACCCCGACAAGCTGCAGACCTACACCTACTCGATGTACGACAAAATGGCCATCACCATCGACAGCACCGCCTTAGGCCGGCAACGCAGCGACAGCACTTACGAAATCGACGACATCAGCGGCCTGTTCAGCAAAATCCTCGACCGCAACGACCTCATGGTGATGGAAACCTCGTCGGACGTATTTTTCATGGCTCCCGACCACAAGCAGCAAAACGTGACCGGCACCAAAATCGCCGGCATGAAAGACCCGACGTTTTTCTACCTCGTCAGCGAATTGCAAAGCATCAGCTTTTATGATGAGGAAGTGAACATCATGGGCACAAAATACATCAATCCGCTCAGCAAAGGCAGCAAGAGCCGCTATTTCTTCAACATCGAATCGGTGACCGCCATCGGCAACGGCGACTCGCTCTACACCGTCAGTTTCCACCCCTACAAAGGCAGCAGTTTCAAGGGATTGGTCGGCAGCCTCAGCATCAATTCCGACGGCTGGGCCGTGCAAAGCGTGAAGGCCTCGCCTGACGAAAAAGGCGGAATGTTCACCGTCAACATACAGCAGCTTTATGAAAAAACCGACGGGCAATGGTTTCCAAAACAACTCAACACCAACCTCGTGTTTCCGTCAATCGGCGTGCCCTGCGAAAACGGTTTACTGCCTATGGCCGCCATCGGCAAGAGTTATTTGACCGACATTCGCATCAATCCCGAACTGGACAAAAAGATGTTTTCTGAATTAGCCGTCGAAGTCGACCCCGATGCCGCCTACCGCAACGAAGACTTCTGGGCTTCGGACCGCATCGACTCGCTGAACCAGCGCACCTTGGCCACCTACGCTTTCATGGATTCGCTCACACGCGGCAATGACATCTTCGACCGGCTTCTCGGCATGACCACCGAAATCATGGACAACAGCGCCATCCCGATGGGTGTGATTAATCTCAACATCGACAAGACCTTGCGCTATTCCGTCTACCGTGGCTTCCGTTTCGGTCTGGGCTTCTCGACCAACGACCGCTTTTCGCGGGTGTTCAGCCTCAACGCAAACGGCGGCTACTGGACCAAAATGAAACGCTGGGATTATGGTGGCGGCATCAATTTCAACCTGTATCGCCGCAAACAGACAAAACTGTCGTTTTCAGTTTTCAACAATTCCGACGTGCTTGGCGAGTTCAACAACCTGCAGGACGGCTATTCCATCCTTTCGCAAAGAGATTACAAATTTGAATATTTCGAGAATATCTACGTCTGGAAAAACGGTTTCAATGCCGAACTTTCCTCGCGTTTCGGCCGCTATTTCAAGGGTTTCGCCAAATTTGAAATCGCACACAAGCAATATTTGGAGAATTTCTTCATCGCCAACAATCATGAGAATCATCCGCGCGAAAACAATTTTGCCATTGCCGAACTGCGCCTGCGCTACCAATACAACGAAAAATTCATCAGCACACCCAAAGGCCTGCAGTCGCTTGGAAGCACCTGCCCGATGTTTTGGTTCGCCTACCAGCACTCTTTCAAGGACATTTTGGGAAGTTCCTACGAATACGACCGTTTCAAGTTTCAAGTCGAGAAGCATTTCTATTCGCGTTATTTAGGCGTCTCCAACATACTTTTCCAGGTGGGCTACGTCACCAAAGGCGCACCTGTGGAAGAGACTTTTGACATCTTGGCAACTTACAGCAAAACAGGCCTCTATGCCCCCGAAAGCTTCAGCACCATGCGTCCCGAAGAGTTCTTCTGCGACCGTTTTGTAGCGCTTTTCCTCAGCCACAATTTCAGCGGCATGCTCTGGCAACCCGACACGCCATGGTGCCAGCCCGAGCTGACACTCGTCACCAACATAGGCTGGGGCACGATGAAACGCGACGACATGGCCGATTACAGTTTCCAAACCATGGAAAAAGGTTATTTCGAGAGCGGCATCGTTGTCGAAGGCCTGCTGACCATGCCAATGATGAAGTTGGGCGGCGGTGTCTTTTACCGCTATGGCCCTTACGCCTTCGATAATGTCTGGAGCAATTTCGCCTTGAAGTGGAGCGTTATTTTTGATTTGTAAACGGATGATGAATGATTAGCACGTTGAGCTTGTCGAAACGGCGGATGATGAGTGATGGGGGAAAGGAGTTGCAGTTAATATTTGTCTATTTGTTATATTTATGAGAAAACATTTTATCACATTCATTTCAGTTCTTTTCCTTGCTGCCTGCCAGCCGCAGCTGCAGAAAACCGTGCTGCAAGGCTTGGCGCAAGGCTCCTACTATGCCATCACCTATTATGATAGTTTGAACCGCAATTTCCAGAACGAAATAGACTCCATCTTCGCCCTCGTCGACCAATCCGTTTCGCTTTGGAACGACAGTTCCATCATCTCGAAAGTCAACCGGAACGAAGCCGTGGAACTTGATCAGGTTTTCATCGACAACTTCAACATTGCGCAACAAGCCTCTGCCTTGTCAGACGGTTATTTCGATGCTACCATCTCGCCTTTAGTGGCCGCCTGGGGTTTCAGCTACAGGAACGGCGACAGCATCACACCGCAACTGGTCGACAGCCTGAAACAATTTGTCAATTACCAATCCGTGCGCATCGAAGACGGAAAACTCATCAAGGACAATCCCAATATCACTTTGGATTTTAATGCCGTGGCGCAAGGCTACACTTCCGATATGATTGCTAACTTTCTTGCATCCAACGGCATACGTGATTTTTTGGTCGACACGGGTGGCGAAATCATGGCGCAAGGCGGCAAGCCCGACGGTTCGGATTGGATTGTAGGCATCGAAAAACCTGCCGCCAACTGGGATTCGGAACGCAACGTGCAGGAACGCCTTTATCTGCGCAACAAGGGTTTGGTCACTTCGGGCAGCACGCGCAAATACGTGGAACGCAACGGCAAACGCTAT
>JAZQMX010000042.1:0-16362 GCA_045627065.1 Bacteroidales bacterium
GGGAAAATGCGTGTAAAAAAAGCGATTAACTTCTTCATGATGCCATTTTTGTGTTGCAAAAATAAACAATTCTCTAAATTTGCAGCATTATTCAAACATCAAAAAGGACAATGGCAAACAGAGGAGCAAGACATTGAAGAAAACCCATGCTCAAATCAATCCCACCAAATCCTTGACAACGTAGAAGATGCACACGCAGCCATAGACGATTTTAACGAAAGTGCCAGCCAAGAAACCGACAAACGAGCCGAAAGCTGAGCGCCATGCCAGATTGTCGGGCGTGCCGTTGTTTTTCTCGCCGATGTAAGCCCCGATAAACGGGCCAGCCAGCACCGCAATAAATCCGATGGGGAAAAACAGCGTTATCAAAAGGCCTAAAATCAAGCCGATAGTACTGCCGCGCACGCCAGCTTTTGTGCCGCCGAACTTCTTTGTTCCCCAAAGCGGAACGACATAATCGAGCGTGAAGACGATGGCCCCGATAACGCCCATAATGACGAGAAAGCGCGTGGAATAATCAATGCCATCGACAAACGACAAAGCCAGCAGACCAAGAAAACTGATTGGCGTTCCGGCAATGCCAGGAACAACCGCCCCTACCAAACCCACCAGAATCAAAAGAATGGATGCAATGATTAATATGATTGAAAGTCCGTCCATATCATTACAATTTATTTCGAGCAAAATTACACATTTTTCCATATTCCGTTGGCAATTGCCATTCTTTTTGTAATTTTGTGGAATCAATTGCTAATGAAAAGAAAAAAATCTGATTATCAATTAAAGATTTACACTATGAAAAAATCATTCCTTGCTTTAATTGTTGTATTCTTCACATTCGGAAACATTTACGCACAAAGCTTTGAAGCCGAATGTCCATCGGGACAGACCCTGAAATTCAAAGTCATTGACAGCGAAAATCTTCACGTCAAGGTTGACAGCGAAAACGATGTGGCTGGCGCACTAGTTATACCCGAAACCGTAACACATAACGGACGCAATTACACCGTAACTCAGATTGGTTATAGTGCTTTTTACATACTTTCGCCTTCTTCCTATGGGCCACGGACTGTCACACTTCCCAACACCATCACCGTTATCGGATCAGACGCATTTCACAATTGCCAAAACCTAATGGAAATCAACTTGCCATCTTCTATTGACAGCATAAACTCGTATGCCTTTTATGGATGCAAAAAACTCACTTCAATTACAATTCCATCCTCTGTTAGATTTCTTGGAATGGAAATTTTCAACTCATGCGACCGACTGACAACCGTACACTACAATGCCATAGACTGCAAAGAGGCACTTTGGCCGTTCCGTGGCTGCCATTTCACAGACTTAATCCTTTCCGATTCCGTGACACGCATTCCCGAAATCATCTTTCAATATTCCGACATCACAGGACATTTGGAATTGCCCGAATCTGTGTCCTATATTGGTTATTCCGCTTTTTGCGATTGCGACAACATCACATCGGTAAATATTCCTCATGGTGTTGATACCATTGACTTTTCTTTCAGTTACTGCGATAACCTTGACACGGTTTTTTACAATGCCACCAATGCATTCTCACCAACTTATACTGCTAATGGTGCATTTCTTTCATCAGGAGTAAGAAACGTCATTTTTGGTGAGGATGTTGAAAGTCTTCCTGCCTATATTTTCTGCCAATGTACAAATATGGATTCAATTTCGCTTCCTAATTCATTAAAGCGCATTGATGATTACGCCTTTAGCAGTTGCACCTCATTGACAAAATTTACAATTCCTGAGAATGTGGAATATATCGGGGACTTCGCGTTTTATGAATGTTCCAATATCACCACCATGAATCTCAAGTCCATCACACCTCCTGAAATTTTCCAAAACACCTTTTATGAAATTCCAACAGATATCCCGATTACCATTCCTTGCCATTCGGATTATCCCAATGCACCTTATTGGAACTACTTCACTAATTTCATTGAGGATTGCAGCGCGGTCGATGAAAACGAAGTTGAAGAGAATGCCATCGTTTATCCCAACCCCGTCCACGACGAGCTTCACATCGACGGGAAGGATTTGGTCCGCATCGAAATTGTGAACAGCATTGGCCAAATTCTTGAAACATTCGCCTGCGATAAAGAAGAAACTACCATAGACATGAGTCAATATCAACCAGGACTTTACCTGATTCGAATGATTGGCGAAGGCTCAGCTAGCAAACAGATTATCAAATTGTAACACTTTTCATCATGAAACTGCTGAAGTTCAATTCCATAAAGATACTCATTCTATCCATCGTCTGCCTTGCTTCGACAAGCACATTTGCCCACGATGTCATTAGTCCGATAGGCGGTCGCGCTGCTGCCATGGGCGGCTGCTCGGTGGCCTCGAAAGGGCTTTGGGGCATACAGAACAACCCCGCAGGCATGGCTGGCTTGGAGCACATCAGTCTCGGGCTTTACTACGAAAACCGATGGATGTTGCCCGAGACGGCCTACAAATGCGGCGCTTTTGCCTTGCCTGTCAACAACTTCGGCACCCTTGGACTGAGCTTTAACCAATTCGGAAGCGAGAAATACTCAGAGAACAAATTCGGCTTGGCCTACGCCAAAGCCTTCGGACAATACCTGCAAATCGGCTTGCAACTCGACTACCTCACCATCAATACAACAGATAGCTACAACAAACTCAGTGCTGTAACTTTCGAGTTGGGCATACAGTCGCAAGTCACCGACAAACTCACCCTCGGTACCTACATCTTCAACCCCATCGACATCACACTGAAAGAGACCATCAACCACGAGAAGCTTCCCATCGCGTTCCGTTTTGGTGCCTCCTACCTGTTCACGAAAGGCTTCACCGGACAGTGCGAGTTGGAGCGCAACACCGCCCGCGATGGCATCACCCTAAGAGGCGGACTAGAATACGAAGCCCTCAAGAACTTCTACCTCCGCGCCGGACTGCAAGCCAACCCCGGCATCTTAAGCTTCGGATTGGGTTACGAAGTCAGCATCGTGCAAATCAACGTGGCCGCGCAACTGCATCAGCAATTAGGAAATACCATTCAAGTGGGAATGATTTTTAGTTTTTAAGTGAAGAGTGGAAAGTGGAAAGATGATAAAGTTATGAGTAAAAAGATGAAATGGTTGGGAATTTTGGCAGTTTTAATTTGGTTGCCGTTGATGGTGCGGGCGCAAGTGGCCATCGACACGCTGAGTTCGGAAGCACTGAACCAAATGCTCATCGAGCAGATTGAACGTCTGGCCGACGAAGGCGAGGAAGAAAACGACTACGAAGAACTACTCGACAACTACATCTTTTTCAGCGAAAACCCCATCAACCTGAACAGCGAAGAGATTGTCCAACTCGCTGAACTGCAACTCATCAACGCTTTCCAACTTGAAGAGTTGCGAAAATACCGCCGCTATTACGGCAACTTCCTCTTCCTCAATGAGTTGGAGATGGTGGAAGGCTTCGACGAACAGACCATCAACATCCTGCGACCTATCGTCTGCATCCGCGAAGACAACACAAAAGACAAAATCACAGGGCAGAAACTGGCACGCTACGGCAAGCACCAAATCATCGGACGCTACGAGCAAGTGCTTGAACATCAGCAAGGTTATTCCCCTATCAGCGATTCAGCGCTGCTGAAAAGCCCCAACTCACACTATTTGGGCAGTCCGCAGAAATACGAACTCCGCTACAGCTACAACTACCGCAACAAGATTCGAGCAGGCTTCGCGCTCAAGAAAGACGCTGGTGAGCTATTTTTCAACGACAAACTAAGCGACACTATCAAATCCATTTTGGGAGACAAGCGTTACAGCGGCTTCGACTTCTTCGGTTTCCATCTCTATGCCAACGACTTAGGCTGTGTCAAAGATGTCGCCCTCGGCGACTACCAACTCTCGTTTGGTCAAGGGCTTACGCTTTGGTCAGGGATGAGTTTCGGCAAGGCTGTGGCAGGCAGCAGCGTGATGAAGTTAGGCCGTGGCATACGTCCCAAGACCTCAGCGAGCGCGGCTCAGTCGATGCGCGGTGCCGCCGTCACCCTTAACTTTGGCAAGTTCTACGGCACAGCGTTCTATTCCAACCGCATGATTGACGCCAACGTCTCAGTGGCCGATTCGTTGGACGAAGCTGAATACATCAGCAGTCTGCAAGAGACTGGCTATCACCGCACCATTGGCGAAATCCTCGACCGCCATGCCATCCGTCAGCAAGTGTTTGGCGGACATCTGGCCTTCGCCAACGAGCACCTCGAAATCGGCTACACACTACACCACACCATGCTGAGCGCCGAGTTGCAACTCACACCCTCACATTACAACCAATTCTATTTCCAAGGCAAGCAACTCACCAACCAAGGCCTCGACTTCAAGTATGTCCGTGGCAAATTTGCCCTCTTTGGCGAAGGCGCGATGAGTTTCAACAAGGCCTTTGCGGGTCTCGTCGGCTTAACAGTGCGCCCTACTGGCTACCTCAACTTCACCGCCCTTTACCGCAACTACGACAAGCGCTACCAGAACCTCGTCGCCAATCCATTTGCCGAGAGCAGCCGCGGACAAGGTGAAGAAGGCGTGTATCTCGGCATCGAAGTGGCTCCCGCACCCTATTGGAACATCCTTCTTTATGCCGACCAGTTCCGCTTTACCTGGCTCACCATGCAAGCCTACACACCCTCGTGGGGACACGACTACTACTGCCGCATCAGCCACAGTATCAACAAGAAGACATCGTTCTATCTTCAACTCAGGTCGAAGACCAAGATGAAGAACTCCACCGACGAGCACAGCTTCAGCTACTACCCCATCTTCTACACGAAAAACTCCGTCAAGTTCAATATCAACTACATGATTGGCGACGACTTTGCCCTTTGCAACAAAGCCGAATACGCCCACTACAAGAACGACGACGGCAGCAACTCGCACGGCTATTTCGTTTGTCAAGACATCGCTTATAAACCACAAAGCAAACCTTTCAGCCTCACCTTCCGCTATGCCTTATTCGATACCGAAGACTACAACGCCCGTGTGTATGCCTACGAAAACGACGTACTCTATTCCTTCAGTGTGCCAGCACTCTACGGCAAAGGCATGAGAATCTACCTGTTAGGCAAAGTCAAGTTATTTGGCGCATTGACGATATATGCCCGCATCGGCCGCACCATCTATTCCGACCAAGACGAAATCAGCAGCGGGCCGAGCCTCATCGAAGGCAACCACAAGACCGACTTGAAGGTGGAAGCGATTTGGAAGTTTTGATTATCCTACCGGAGTGATGCCACGAGTGTCCCGTAGCGTCATGTAGTATGACCTACCGGAGTGCTGCCCCACACTACGCTGAGCTCGTATGGGGTTACCGAAGTGTCGCCTCTTCGAGGCTAAGCTGATAGTCATCCACTGTTAATCTTTCAAGAAATACGTCTCATCGACTGTAACACCATTGTCAACAAGGAACTTCCTGTATTCATCAGGGAAACTCTCTTTCATGTGATGCTCTTTTTGGTTTTTGATATAGTTGACTATCATGTCTTTATCGCGCTCACAATACGAAAATGCAGCATACTCTCTTCCCCAACCATCAAAAATCGGAAAGTTTGGATTGGTTTTCAGCCATTTGCTTGAAGCGACTTTTAGTTTTTGCACAAATTCAGCTACAGGCAATGTTGACGGCAACGATACAAACATGTGAATGTGATCGGGCATCCCGCCAATTCGGAAAAGCTTGGCTTTCATATTGTTGATGTAACCTAACATATAAGCATACAACTCTTTCTCATGCTCCATGTTGATAGCAGGTTCGCTTTTATAAGTGCGAATGACAATGTGATAGTATAACTTGGTGTAACTCATATTAGTCCACAAAGATATTTGTTTTTACGCTCGGTTCTTCATTTCCTCTATTATTTTTGTAAGTCATTCGCTTCAGCCTCTTGGAGAGAGGCGATTTCGGTATCCCTATACAAGGGCTTCGCCCGCAGTGTAGGGTAGTGCGTCGTCTTGTTTGGTCGTGTAGTTTGGCCTACCGGGCTGTTGCCCCACACCACGCTGCGCTCGTATGGGGTTACCGAAGTGTCGCCTCTTCGAGGCTAGGCTGGCGCACGACGGGGCCAGTCAACCTCTTGGAGAGAGGCGATTTCGGTATCCCTATACAAGGGCTTTGCCCGCAGTGTTGGGTGCTGCGTCTAGTTCTGCGTCGTCTGGTCATAAAACGGAAATCGGCCATGCGAGTCGCCTCGCACAGCCGATTTTCCATTTCTTACGTTAAACCAATCAATGATGAGCCTTGAGGAAGCTGTAGTGCTTTCCGAGGTCCATGTGTTCGGCAACGAAATCGTCAGGATATTCCACCTTGTAATCCACCACTTGACCGTTTTCCTCGACAGGAACAACGACTGGATTGATGAAACCACCGTATGGCTTCAGTCCAAGGGCGTCGTAACGTTCCTTCACTTCCTTGTGGAGGACAGGATCCACCTTGACGGCATATTGTTCCACCAAAGCCTTGCCAGCGGCATAGTCGCCTTCGCTCTTGATGCGTTGCACTTCGGCAAGCAGTTCACCAAAGAGACCGCGCAAAGCTTCGTAATCGTTGATGACGAAATAGGTCTTGCCGTTTTCAACCTTCTTTTCGATGACGTTGTTGGCCTGACCGTGTTCGAAACACCATTCGGCGATGAGCTTACGGTTCTGCATGTGGCTCTCGGTGACATCCTTACCCAGCTCAACGCGAGCCAGTTGGGTCATCAGACCATTGCGGATGTAGCCAGCATATTCAGCTTTGTAGGCTTCAAGGTCGGAAATGACACCCAATTCAACCATCTTAGGATCAGCGAGATAATACAAGCCGAAGAGGTCGGCACGGGCTTCTTCAAGAGTGCTGCTGAATTCCTTCAAAGCGCCAGGTTGTGTGCCAGGCAGAAGTTTACCTGAACCGTGGCCGAGGCATTCGTGCAGGTTGGTGTGGATGACATCGGTTTCAGAGCCATACTTCTTGCAGAGGTCAATTTCCTCTTGCGAGTAAGCGAACTCGGCGAGGGCGCTACGTGGGCATTCGTCGGCAGCCTTGTCGTAGGCTTCCATCAGATTGGTGATGGTGACGCTCTTCGAGCCGTAGTCCTTGCGAATCCAATCGGCGTTAGGCAGGTTGATGCCAATCGGGGGTGAAGGGAAGCACTCACCAGCCAAGGTAGTGGTGATGATGCTCTTAGCCGACACGCCCTTGCATTCTTCCTTCTTGAAGCGTGGATCGACAGGCGAGTTGTCCTCGAACCACTGGGCATTGTCGCCGATGAGGGTGCTGCGCTTGGTAGCTTCGAGGTCCTTGAAGTTGACGATGGCTTCCCAGGTAGCCTTGCGGCCCATCGGGTCGGCATAGTCTTCGATGAAGCCGTTGGTGTAGTCAATCATCGAGATGGTGTCTTGCACCCAAGCGATGTTGTATTCGTCCCAAATGTTCAGGTCGCCAGTGGTATAATAGGCGATGAGCTTGTTGGTGTAGTCGCGTTGGATGTCGTTTTCGGCCACTTCGTTGGCTTTTTGCAGCCAGCCGATGATGGCTTGGATGGCCTCGCCATAGAGTCCGCCAACCTTATACACGTCTTCGTGGATACCGTTTTCGTCCTTCACGAGCTTGGAGTTCAAGCCGTAAGAGATTGGGGTCTCGTCGTTAGGATCGGCCATGGCATCGTAGAAAGCAGTCACTTCGGCAGCGGTGAGGTCGCCATCATAGAAGTTGACAGCCGAGTTTTGGACGATGTCGTTCTCGCTGCTACGACGCATCTTGTAAAGGTCGCGGTCGAAGATCACTGGAGTCAGGAACTCGATGAAAGCATCGACGGTCTCGCCTTCGTTGAGAGGCAGCAGCTCGGCGTTCGAGTTGCGGACGAGGTCGGCGAAGTAGGCTTCAGTGACTTCGGGGAAGAACTTATCCTCAGCATAGTGATGATGGATGCCATTGCTGAAGAACACACGTTTGGCATAGACCATGAAATTCTGGAAATCAGCGCTTTCACGGTCGCCTTCATACGACTCGATGACAGCCTCGATGGTCTTGCGGACGGTGAGGTTGTACTTGAAGTTTTGGTCGGCGAGGATGTCGCGACCACATTTGGCGGCTTCATTCAGGTAGTAAATGTAAGCCTTCTGGTTCAGCGTCAGTTGGTCCCAATCGGGGATCTGATAACGCATGATGCGGAGGTCGGCGAACTCATCGACGAGGAACTTGAACGATTCCTCTTGTTGCGGCTGAGGTTCTTCGACCGGTTGCTTAGGCGAGCAGCTCACTAAGGCTCCCGCCAATCCGAGACAGATCATGAACTTTTTCATTTATTTGATATTTATTTAGGATTTCGTTTGGAGATGGCAAAGATAGGAAATAATTCTATCTGAAAGCGGATTTTCACAATAGATTCCGTCACGCTTCGCTTGCGGAATGGAAAACATCGAAGATTGAACAAGCGACGGTTGCTACTGCCGTCAATAACAGATGGTTATACTGTCGCCTATCATCGTATCGGAATCTTCCATTCCGCCAAGCGGAATCTACTTTATTAATTACAATCACCCTTCAATCGTCTCCACAAACTCGCGAGGCAGGATGCCATCCGCATCTTCAATCTTGAATGAGGATTATACTCACCGTTCAACAACCTTCACCACCTTGCCATCCTTCCATTCGCAATCGACGACCTTGCCGCCACGAGTGCGAAGGCCTTTGAAGTGACCGTTCTGCCATGCCGAAGGCAATGCGGGCAAAAGTTGAATCTCACCATCATGGCTTTGAATCAGCATCTCGGCGATGCCAGCGCAACCTCCGAAGTTACCGTCAATCTGGAAAGGCGGATGGGCGCAGAATAGGTTGGGATAAGTGCCTGCACCGCTGCCGTCGTAAGTCGTGCCTTCAAGCGGCAGACTGGGTTGCAATAGCTGCTTGAGCATTAGATAGGCGTGGTCGCCATCGCCGAGACGCGCCCAGAAGCATATCTTCCATGCCCTCGACCAACCCGTGCCTTCGTCGCCACGACGCGCTAAAGTCGCACGGCAAGCGTCCATCAGCTCAGGCGTCTTGTTGGGCGTGACGGTGGTTCCAGGATACAAGCCGAAAAGATGCGACACATGGCGATGATGTGGATCGGTCTCACGATAATCCTTCAGCCACTCCTGCAGATAACCCTCTTCGCTGACTTGCATAGGCGGGAACTTGGCCTTGGCCTGTTGCAACGAATCAGCAAAAGCGTGATCGCAAGCCAAGATAGCGGAAGCCTCGCAAACGGCGTCATACAACTCGCTGATAATCTGCACGTCCATCGTACTGCCCATACACACCGATGCGGTACGGACCGAATCGACATAGAAGGCATTCTCAGGCGAAGAGGTAGGAGCTGTGACGAGCCAACCATGCTCGGGCTCTTCAATCATCGCATCGAGGAAGAACTGGGCTGCGCCTTTCATCATCGGATAGACTTCCTGCAGGAAATCAGCATCTTGCGTAAACTGGTAATGCTGCCAAGCATGAAGTGCCAGCCAAGCGCCACCCGTGTTTGTAGCGCCCCACGAAGGATGCTCGCCTGGAGCGGTAAAGCCCCAAAGATTGGTGGCCCAGTGGCACACCCAGCCATCGGCGTCGTAGAAGCCTCGCGCCGTCTGTTCACCCGATGGCACCATCTTCTCAGTCAACCGAATCAAGGGCAGATGTAACTCCGAGAGGTTACACACCTCGCAAGGCCAATGGTTCATCTGAACGTTGATATTGGTGTGGTAGTCGCCATTCCACGGGGTGTTGATGGTGTTGGCCCACAAGCCTTGCAAGTTGGGCGGCAACAGGTCCTCACGTGTCGAACTGATGAGGAGATAACGGCCAAACTGGAAATAACAGACGGGCAGCCATGGATCGTCATTGTCGAGGAAGGCTTGCCAATGTTGGGCTAAGGTTAGCGTATCATCAACGGTAGGCTCTCCAATTTCAAGTTCCACGCGGTCGAAAAGCTCGTGATAGGAATCCAGATGACGTCGTTTCAAGGCTTCAAAGCCCAAAGCGGCAGCCTTATTTAAAGTCTCATCTAACTGACCTTCAAAATCTTCAGTAATATAATCGGTGAAGTTGGCGAACAGGATAGTTGCTTCATTGGCACCTTTCACAATAATGGCGGAATCCGTATAAGCCACTTCTCCCCCATCGTTCAGCACTCGGACGCCAGCACAGTAGCGCATCCCACCGAGGCTATCCACGCCATTGGAGAGTTGACCGCTCATTTTCAAAGTGTTGTCATCTGCACGAACTCCGAAACGCTCGGGACGCGAGAGACGTAAGGTAAACGACATTTGACCCTCTTGGTCGGCTTGAAGGCGAATCACACCTATATCATCGGTGCGCGAGGTGAAATATTCGCGGGTAAAACTCGTGCCATCTACGACAAAGGAAGTGTGTGCCGTGGCATCGCTGATGTTCAAGGATCTGGAATATGAACTATTGTCCGGATTGCTTCGTTCCTCGCAATGACGCGAAGCGTCAGCCACAGAGTCCCGAAGTCCTTCAAACTCCACCTCCATCGTTCCCAAAGTCTGATAGCACCCGAAAGGCACCGTAGCGCCATTGCCGTGACCCGAGCCTTGTCCCCCACAAACGAAAGTCTCATACATCAGCTGTTGCGCCTCGTAGTTCTTGCCTTCTTTCAGCAGTTGCTGGATCTCGGGCAACGATTGTCTGGCCAAGGGATTGCTGTCATCACTCGGCGAACCCGACCATAAGGCAATGTCGTTCAGCACGATAGACTCTTTTTCAACGCCTCCATCGGGCATCATGCCGATATGGCCATTGCCCAATGGCAAAGTCTCTTCCCAAATCGCGGCAGGTGCGTCGTAACGCATCACAATAGGTGTTCTCGTGTTTTCTTCCTCTTTGCACGAAGCTGAAAGCAAGGCAAGGATGGCTATACCCAAGGCGATTTCAAGTCGTTTCTTCATGGATTCTGTTTTTGATAGGCTTTGCAAAAATAAAAAAAACTACCTTTGCATCCATGAAAATCAAGCCTATCATCTTATCAGCCGCCTCTTTGGCCGCCTTGACTGCCTGCCACAACGACAAGCCAGCCGACAGCACCAGCGAAAAGCCCAACATCGTCTTCATCCTTGCCGACGACTTAGGCTACAACGACTTCGGCTGTTTCGGTCAGCAAATCATCCAAACACCAAACATCGATGCCTTGGCCGAACAAGGTCTGCGCTGTACGCAGAGCTACTCGGGCACCACAGTCAGTGCGCCCTCGCGTGCCTGCCTGCTGACGGGTTTGCATAGCGGCCACGCCCCCATCCGTGGCAACTTCGAGATCTATCCCGAAGGACAGATGGCCATCCCCGAAGGCACCTTCACCCTATTCAAAATGTTCAAGGATGCAGGCTATGCCACAGGCGCTTTCGGCAAATGGGGCCTCGGCGCACCCAAATCGGAAGGCGCACCCGAGAACCAATATGTCGATGAGTTCTTCGGATACAACTGCCAGCGATTCTCGCACAGTTACTATCCCGACTACCTCTATCACGACTCCACCCGCATCGTCCTCGCCGCCAACCGCGATGGACAGAACGTCACTTACGCCCCTGACACGATTCAGCACGAGACGCTGCATTTCATTGAAAAACATAAAAATGAGCCTTTCTTCCTCTTCGTGCCATGCATCCTTCCCCATGCCGAGATGATTGCCCCTAACGATGCCTTGTTGCAGCAATACCAAGACGCCATCACTGAAGAAGAACCCTACGGTGGCTGCGACTACGGCTGCGAGTCGTTCCGTAAGGGCGGCTATTGTTCACAACCCCATCCTCTGCAAGCCTACGCCGCCATGGTGTCGCGCTTCGACCTCTATGTAGGTCAGATAGTGCAGAAGCTGAAAGAAGAAGGACTTTACGACAACACGCTCATCATCGTCACCTCCGACAACGGCCCTCACCAAGAAGGCGGCAACAACCCCGATTACTTCGACAGCAACGGCAATTTCCGCGGCTACAAACGTGACCTCTACGAAGGCGGCATCCGCATCCCCACCGTGATGGTATGGAACGGAAAAATCGCCCCGAACAGCACCACCGACTTCAGGTTCGCCTTCTGGGACTACCTGCCCACTTTCGCTGAATTGGCTAACGGCAACTGCAACGACCTCGATGGCATCAGCATCGTGCCCACCCTATTAGGAAAAGAGCAAGACGGTCACGATTATCTCTATTTCGAATTCCAAGAATTAGGCGGCCGTCAATGCGTCATCCGTGGCGATTGGAAACTCATCAAGCTGAATGTCAGCAACGAAGCGTATTTCGAGCTTTATAATCTGAAAGACGATCCATCGGAATGCCACAACCTCATCGAAGAAAGGCCCGATGTTGTTGACGAACTGAAAGAAATCCTGAAAACGAGCGTACCGACAATCCGAACTGGGTGTTTTGACATTCATCTTTTGAAGGCATGTCATTCCGAGGCCAATGCCCATAGATACGCTCCCTCCTTCGTAGGTCGGTATGACATGGGCATCGGGCGAAGCGAATCTATGCCTTCAAAAGGCACAAAAAAAGGGTAAGCTACTTATATCGCACCGCTACAACCACCTACCCTTGCTACCTTCCGGTCCTGGGGGATTTCAGCAGGAGCTGGTCGTATAAGACTTACCCGATGCAAAAGTACAACCTTTTTGGAAACTGACAAGCGTTTTTCTTGAAAAAATTCAAGCCGCTTATTCGTGGCCATAGCTTGAACCATCAAAGCAATGCGTGCAGAGCTGGCACTTAGGCAGACCGATAGCCGTCACCACATTTTCCAAAGTGTTGAATTTGAGCGTATCCACACCTAATTTCTTACGCATCATTTCCACCATAGCCGCATATTCCTTGGTGGTGTGGTCGCAATATTTTTCTATGTTTTTCTCGCTTGAGCCTTCCAGTTGTTCCACAAAACGGCGCGTGGCGAGTTCCATCACGTTCTTCGAAGCCGAGAAATTGAGGAACGGGCAGCCATACAACAAAGGCGGACAGCTGATACGGATGTGCACTTCTTTAGCGCCAAAGTCGTAGAGCATCTTCACGTTATCACGCAACTGTGTGCCGCGCACGATGCTGTCGTCGCAAAACACGACCTTCTTACCTTCGAGCAACTGACGGTTGGCAATCAGTTTCATCTTGGCCACATGCTCACGTTGTGCTTGGTTGACAGGCATGAAACTACGCGACCAAGTAGGCGTATATTTCACCACGCCACGCATATAAGGCACCTTACGCACATTGCTGTAGCCCAAGGCCATGCCGATGCCCGAGTCAGGGATGGCGCTCACATAGTCGATGTCCACGTCGTCGTCACGGCCCATCTCGATGCCTTCGCGATAACGGGCCTCTTCCACATTGATGCCCTCGTAGTCGGTGACAGGATAGCCATAATACACCCAAAGGAAGGAACAGATCTGACTCTTCGGATTGGGTGCCAGCAACTGCTGGACGCCATCCAAAGTCACCTTCACGATTTCGCCCGGAGCGACATTATAGCAAGTGGTATAATCAAGGTTGATGTAGCTATGGCTCTCAGATGCCACGCAGTAGCCCTCTTCGTTCTTGCCCACCACAATCGGCGTGCGGCCATAGAAATCGCGGGCAGCGATGATGCCATCGTCGGTGAGAATCAACATCGAGCACGAGCCTTTCACCTTATTATATACATTCTGTATGCCCTCGGTGAAGGTCTCCCCTTGGTTGATGAGCAAGGCGATGAGTTCGGTAGGATTCGTCTTACCCGAATTCAACTCAGAGAAGTGCTGACGGCGGTTGAGGCAGTCCTGCACCAACTCGTCTAAGTTGTTGATACGTGCCACCGTCACGATGCCGAAACGTCCCAGATGCGAGTTCACCACGATGGGCTGCGCATCAGTATCGCTGATGACGCCAATACCCAAGTCCCCAGTGAACTTGCTGATCTCGTCGCTGAACTTAGTGCGGAAATAGCTGTTCTCGATATCGTGGATGGAGCGGTGGAAGACATCGTCTTCGCGGGTTACCATACCGGCACGCTTGGTGCCAAGATGTGAGTGATAATCAATGCCATAGAACAAATCTGTGGCGCAAGGGTGTTGTGAAATTACACCAAAAAAGCCTCCCATTGGTCAAATGTATTTTGAAAGCGCAAAAATAAGAGATTAATGCCGAAATTCAACAATGGAATCGAGAAAATTATAAAACCACGCTAAGTCCCAATAAAGCAGCCAATAAGGCGGGGACTGCCACTGTGATGCCTATCTTCAGGAAATCGAGATAGCCGAACTTCAGGCCATGCTCGTTGAGAATACCGCTCCACATGATGCCCGCCAAAGCACCGATTGGCGTAAGGAAAGCACCCACATTGGAGCCTACGATGGTGGCAAACACCACCTTGATCATCACGGCAGGACTGGCCGCCTCCATGATGGAGCAGAAAAGCACGCTCATCGGGATGTTGTTTACCACATTAGCCGCCACAAAAGAAGCAGCACCATAACGCAGCAGGGTGAATTCAGAGCCCAGGAATTGTCCGATGGCCGCCGTCACGCCCTTGTCGGCCAAAACGATGGTCATCACGAACATGGAGAGTACGAAGGGGATCAGTTGCCACGGCGCACGTTTCATGCAGGCTATCAACTCATTGGGCAAGCGCTTGCTGAAAAGGTCAATGAGAAGACACCAGATCACCAAACTGCCTACAGCACATGCCGAGACAGCCCACATCTCGATGCCCACATACGACGAGATAGCCAACATCACCGTGCAGACTGCCAGATGAATGATGCCCACCCAAAGGCTGAACTTTTCCTTGATGACCACATCTTCGGCCTCGCCACTGATAGGTTGCTTCAACTGCTTGTGGAACAACAAGTAAAGCATCGCAAAAGCCACCAAACCTGATAGTAAGGTAGGGACAATCATGACTTTCAGATATTCCACGAAACCGATGCCGTTGGCCGTGGCCAGATAGATGTTTGTCGGGTTACCGATAATCAAGGTCATGCTCCAGGTGTTGGCCGCCACAAACTCCGCCGCCAGATAGGGTATCGCGTTGATTTTCGCATTCTTGGCGAAATAGCAGATGAAAGGCGTGAACGACAAGATGATGACATCGTTGGAGGTGAACACCGTCAACACAGAGACAATCAGATAAAGGTACAAGAAAAGCTTCATCTGACTGCTGCCAGCATGTTTCAGGGTCTTGTTGGCCAGATAACGGAAAAATCCCAGCTCGTCCAAATAAATCGACAAGATAGTCATCGAGATGAACAAGATAAGGATTTTCAGCGGATTGATGGCATTGTCCGTCATCAAGGCTGAGCCAATCCTTTGGAAATCAGTCTGTCCGGTAACGACCAACAGCAAGGCTCCTATCAAGGCAATCACCCAATAGGAAGCCACGCCGCCCTTCCCCACCCTGATTTTCGGGAAAAACAGCACGCCGAGAATCATGACAAGGCAAGTGATAGCACTGATGAGGACAGAAGTTAGCATCTATGACGTTTTTGAGGGCGCAAAGGTAGGGCTTATTCTGCATTCTGCATTCATAATTCCGAATTTATTCTTACTTTTGCGGCTCAAAATAAACAAGGTCAATATGTTACTAAAACTCTATCCTACCAATCCCAATCCGCGCTACATCAAGATGATCATGGAGTGCTTGGCTGACGGCGGACTCATCATCTTCCCTACCGACACCATCTATGGTCTCGGCGGAAGCATCAGCAGCCCGAAAGCCTTGGAGCGTATCTGCCAAATCAAGGGCATCAAGAAAGAGAAAGCCAATTTCTCCTTCATCTTCCACGATTTGAGTATGCTGTCGGAGTTCACCAAACCTATCAACAACGACGTCTTCAAGATGATGAAACGCAATCTGCCTGGTCCGTTTACCTTCATCTTGGAAGCCAACAACAACATTCCACGCATCTTCCAGAGCAAGAAGAAGACCATCGGTATCCGTATCCCCGACCAGCCTATCATTACCAACATCGTCCGCGAGTTCGGCACCCCTATCATGACCACTTCCTTGGTCGATGAAGAAGACGAGATTGGCGAATACCTCACCGATCCAGAGGAAATCTACGAGCGTTATCAGGACAAAGTGGATATCATCATCGATGGAGGCTATGGCGATAACCAAGCCAGTACTGTCGTGAATTGCACTGACAATGAGATTGTTATCACACGTCAGGGCAAAGGCATTTTGGATTAAGCAAAAAAATCGACAATTTTTGAGTTAACATATTGAAAAAAGCACTACTTTTGCATCCGCAAAAAAGGATGACTCGGTAGCTCAGCAGGTAGAGCATCACACTTTTAATGTGGGGGTCCTGGGTTCGAGCCCCAGCCGGGTCAC
>JAZQMX010000043.1:0-12032 GCA_045627065.1 Bacteroidales bacterium
AAAAGGTGCGAGGTGTTGGCATTCTCCATGTCAAGCAACTGATACTTGATGGAAGAACTACCACAGTTTAAGACTAAAATTTTCATATTGATTTGTTGTTTTATGATTTGAGACGCATGCGTCTTTACTTCTTTTGTGCGATTGCTTGGTTAGCGGTGATAGCAACGAGTTTATAGACATCGTCAATGGAGCAGCCACGGCTTAAGTCGTTGCAAGGCTTGGCAAGACCTTGGAGCACTGGGCCGACAGCTTCGGCGCCAGCCAGACGTTGAACGAGCTTGTAAGCGATGTTACCGACTTCGAGGCGTGGGAACACGAGGGTGTTGGCCTTGCCGGCGACAGGGCTGTTAGGAGCCTTGCTCGAACCCACTGATGGGACGATGGCGGCATCGGCTTGCAGTTCACCGTCGAGGACGAGGTCAGGACGCATCTCTTGGGCCTTGCGTGTGGCTTCGATGATCTTATCCACATCTTCGTGCTTGGCCGAGCCCTTTGTCGAGAAGCTCAGGATAGCGGTGATTGGGTCAATCTTAGCGATGTTCTTGGCGGTGTCGGCAGTGCAGACAGCAATTTCAGCCAGTTGGTCAGCCGTTGGGACAGGAGTCACAGCGCAGTCAGCAAAGACGAGCTTGCCATCGGTGCCATACTTGCAGCCTTCAGGCAGGAACATGATGAAAGCGCCGCTCACGCAAGTCACACCAGGAACGGTCTTGATGATTTGCAGAGCAGGACGAAGCATGTCGCCAGTGGTGCTGCGAGCGCCGCTCACGAGGCCATCAGCTTTACCAGCCTTGACGAGCAAGATACCGAGATACATGAAGTTCTCGGCCAATTGTTCAGCTTGTTCCATGGTCATGCCCTTGGCTTTACGGAGTTCGTAAAGCAATTCGGCATACTGCTGCTTGTCAGGATTGTTCTTCGGGTCAATGATTTGGGCCTTATCGATGTTCTTGAGGCCGAACTCAGCCGTCATTTCCTTGATCTTGTCGGCAGGTCCTATGAGGATGATGTCGGCAACGCCGTCAGCCAAGAGTTGGTCGGCAGCTTTAAGGGTGCGAGGCTCGTCGCCTTCGGGGAGCACAATGCGTTGCTTGTTGGCTTTGGCATTGGCAATGATTTCTTGCATTAAATCCATAATTCTAAGTTGTTATGAGTTGTTGTTTATTGTTATCTACCTCTTATATTTTTAAAAAATAAGCGCGCAAAAATAAAGATTTTTCGCTACGCGAACAAATTAATTAACGTTTTCCCCTTATTTTTCTATTGTTTTCTGCAATTTGAGCACTATTTTCGGTCACAAAAAATGATTTTTACTTACTTTTGCAGCCACAAACGACGTCAAAACACATGCCCGACAACACGTTCATAATGCAGACTGATTCGATAGCCGACACCCTCGGTTGCGACACTGTGCTTACGCATTTCGCAGGCTCAAGTTTCGACAGTTCGCTGACGCCAGTGTTACGTGTGGCGCACGATGTGCTTGAAGGTTGGAACCTCATCATCGTGGCAGCGATATTGCTGCTCATCGTGCTCAACAAGCAGCTGTATCCACGACAATTCCGCCAGACGATCACCGTTCCGCAAGGCACCTCACACACCAACCAATTGCTTCGCGAGTGGTCACCTACAGGCAGTTTCCTTGGCATCTCGTTCATCTTCGCCTACATCCTCATCATGGCACTCTTCATTCAAAAAGCCTGTGTCATCATGTCGCGCGACGTCGCACGGTACAACAGTTTCGGAACCTATTGCACCATAATGGCTTGCGTGATAGGATGGGTATTGCTACGTTATGGGATTTTGTATCTCATGAACTGGCTCTTCAACGCACATGACGCCGTAGAAAGGCAAACGGCAGTGCAACTTTCGTTGTCCACTTTATGCCTCATTGTAATCTTACCCATCTTACTGCTTTTGCTGTATAATCCCTACTCCGCTTTCGTCTGGGTAGGCATCGGTATCATCCTCTTATTCGTCCTTGTCAGGGCCATTGAAGACATAATTGAAACTAGAGTTTCATCAAAAATACCATCGTTTTACATTTTTTTGTATTTTTGCGCCCTCGAAATCATACCCGTTGTGACACTTGTTGAAGCAGGCACACGCTATTTCAGCAAAGGCTCAGTGTTTTAACAAGTTATACACGATAATTCGAGTAAAAAATAGGAATATAGACGCACTAAAAAGCAAGTAGAACGAATGAAGATCAAGTCGATTTTGGTGTCTCAACCCCAGCCTGCCGATATTTCGAAAACGCCTTATGGCGATATGGCGAAGAAATATGGCGTCACTTTCACCTTCGAAAAATTCATTAAACTCGATGATGTTTCGGCGACAGAATTGCGCCAGGAACACATAAAATTGCCTGAGTATTCAGCCATCATCCTCACCAGCCGCAACGCCGTGGATCATTTCTTCAGAGTCGCCAAAGAGATGCGTTACGCCATCCCCGAGACCTTGAAGTATTTCTGCATCAACGAATCAACAGCCTTGTATCTGCAGCGTTATGTACAATATCGCAAGCGCAAGGTGTTTTTCGGCAACCAGACCCTCAGTGACCTAATTGACATCATGAAGAAGCACAAGGACGAGAAGTACCTGTATTGCTGCTCCGACATCAGCTCCGACAGCACTATCGAGTTGCTGACCGCTGCCAAGCTTGATTTCACCAAAGCCGTGATGTTCCGTACCGTTTCGGCCGACCTGAAAGACACCATCAAGATTGAGAACTACGACATGTTGGTGTTCTTCAGCCCCGCAGGAATTCAGTCGCTGAAAGACAACTTCCCGCAGTTCCAGCAAAACGATGTCGCCATTGGCGGCTTCGGTGACTCGACATGCCAAGCCATCACGGCAGCAGGCTTCGAGCTGAACCTGCGCGCCCCCACTGCAACAGCCCATTCCATGACGATGGCCATCGAAGAATATCTCGCTGCCGACGCGAAGAAAAACAAGAAAAAATAAGCCTCCGTCACACTTTTGGATCATGCCTACAAAAGAGGATTTCCCGAAATACGAACGCATCTGTAAAGACAACGACATACAAGCGCTGTTCGACAAAGGCGAAGGCATCTCCATCTATCCTTATCGCGTTGTATTCCTTTACAAGCCCAACTACAATGGTCGCGTAACATGCCGGCTATTGCTTTCCGTTTCAAAGAAACGTTTCCACCATGCCTTCAAGCGCAACCGCGTGAAACGCCTCATCCGCGAGTCGTGGAGAAAAAACAAAGCCGAACTTTACGAGACTTGTGAACGTGACAATATTTCCGTCGATGTTGCGTTAGTCTATACGGCTACCGTCATCCATTCCTACGACGAGATGATGAGCAAGACAAAAAAAGCTATCCACGAAGTCGTAAAACGCTATGAAACCAATCAAACAATGGCCAACTGAATTCTTGGTATTCCTCATCAGAGTGTATCAAGTCACCTTGTCGCCCCTCGTCGGGAAAAGCTGCCGCTATACCCCAACCTGCTCCAACTACGGCATCCAAGCATTACGAAAATATGGTGCCATCAAAGGAACGTGGCTTACCATCAAACGCGTGCTCTCGTGCAACCCTTGGGGAGGCAGTGGATATGACCCTGTCCCATGACGTAATGACGCAAGATTTTGCGTCACTGAGTCATGAGTGATTAGGGTGCTTCACGTCGGTGGGGTTTTAAATGAAGCGATAGCAAAAACGAAAGCGCTTCAAGGTATATAAAATATTGATTAACAAAATAATAAATACAATGAAACAAAGATTTTTTGGGTTGATAATTTTAGCCTTCATGTCGGTGGCAACTATAGCCCAAGATAAGCAAAACAACTTTGAAATCGCAAAGAGTCTCGACATCTATAACAGCCTTCTCCGCGAGCTGAATTTGAACTATGTTGACGAGATTAATCCGGGCGAATTGAACGAAGCAGCCATCCATGCCATGCTCGAGGGCCTCGACCCTTACACCGTCTTCATCCCCGAATCGAACATCGAAGACGCCCGATTCCTGACCACTGGCGAATATGGCGGCATCGGCGCACTCATCCAATACGATGGCGAATACACCCGCATCTCTGACCCTTACGAAGGCTGGCCCGCACAAAAGGCTGGTCTCACAGCCGGCGACATCCTCTTGGAAGTGAATGGCGTGGATTGTCACAAGAAGACCACCGCCCAGGTGAGCGAACTTCTGAAAGGTCAGCCAGGCACCGATGTGACACTGAAAATCAGACGCTACGGCATCGAAAAACCTATCGAGAAGACCCTGAAACGCGAAAAGGTGAAAATCGACGACATACCATATTATACGGTGTTCGACAACGGCATCGCCTATCTCTCACTGAGCGGCTTCACCCGCGAGGCAGGGGCCAACGTGAAAGCCAAACTCCTCGAAATGAAGAAAGACCACGAGCTGAAAGGCTTCATCCTCGACCTTCGCGGCAATGGTGGCGGACTCCTGAACGAAGCCGTCGATATTGTCAACTTGTTCATTGCCAAGGACAAACCCGTTGTTTCGATGAAAGGCAAGACCGCTAACTCGTGCCACCAATACAACACCAACAACCCTTCCGTTGACGAGAACATCCCGTTGGCCATTCTGGTTGATGGCAGCAGCGCATCGGCAAGCGAGATTGTGGCCGGCTCGATCCAAGACTACGACCGCGGCGTCATCATCGGCACACGCACCTTTGGTAAAGGACTGGTGCAGAACATCTTGCCATTGAGCTACAACACGCAGATGAAAGTCACCGTGGCCAAATACTACATCCCAAGCGGACGCTGCATCCAAGAAATCGACTACTCGCACAAGAAGGATTCCACCGTAGTGAAAAACGACACTTTGGGCAAGCCTTTCACCACAATGGCCGGACGCACCGTCTATGAAGGCCACGGCATCACGCCCGACGTGAAAGTGGAACGCGATCCATACGCCACCGTGACCGCTTATCTCTATGGAAAAAACATGATTTTCGACTACGCCAACAAATATTACAGCGAGCACAAATCCATCGCTCCAGCCAAAGATTTCAAGATTGACGAGGCTACGTATCAAGACTTTATGTCGTTCGTCAAAGCCCAAGACTTCAGCTACACGACAGGCTGCGAGATGGAGATGAAGAAGCTGAAGGAAGCCATGGAAATTGAAGGCTGCGACAAGCAAGTGGCCGACATCGTGAAGTCGCTCGAAAAGGCATTGGAAGCCGAAAAAGCCAACGACCTGCAGAACAACCGCGACGATATTGAGGAACTGCTTCGTTCGGAGATTGTCGGACGCTATTATTACCAGAAAGGACGCATCGAGGCAGCCCTGCAGAACGACCCCGACCTCGACCGCGCCTTCGAGATTCTGCTCAACACCAACGGCAAAGACGAGTACCACACCCTTCTGAGTAAGTGATGACCATACAGATGCCAATAAGTCAACTGATTAGGCAAGGTTATTTCCTTGGCTTGGTCATGTTGGCGGCTTCGCTCACGCTGTCGCCTTTCGTGATGAGTGTGGCGCAGTTTTGGCTCATCGGCATCTGGATTATCGATGCCATCGTCAATAAGGATTTCAAGGCCAAATGCAGCCAGTTTTGGCACAACAAAGCTGCCGTTCTCTTGGTTGCCTTCTATCTCCTTCATGTGATTGGATTGACTTATACCTCTGATTTCCAATATGCAATGAAAGACCTGCGCGTCAAGTTACCCATTCTTTTGTTGCCTTTCCTCTTCGCCTCCACCACCCCACTCGACCGCAAGCATTTCGACTTGCTGATGAACATCTATGTGCTTTCGGTTTTTGTGGCCACATGGTTCAGCTTTGCCGCCTATCTGAAACACGATTACAACGATGTCCGCGAAATCTCGCATTTCATCAGCCACATCCGCTTCTGTCTGCACATCGTCTTCTGCATGGCGATAACGGCCTATTATCTTTTCAAACGACCCGAAAAATGGTGGAGCAAAGCCATACAATTCGCTATCATTCTGTGGTTTGCCTACCAGATTTACATCTTCGAGTCGTTGTCGGGTTATGCAGTCTTGGCAGCCGTCGTGATAGTGAGCATCTTGCATGCTTTCTTGCATTGGAAGAAAGGCATCGGTTGGCGCATTGCCGTGGTTTCGATTGCCATTTTTGCGCTGGCGGCAACTTCCATTACTTTATACAAGATTGTAAAGCCCATGATGGAAGTCGAAGAGGTGGATTTCAGTGCGTTAGACAAGACAACCGCCCAAGGCAACGCTTATTGGCACGACACCATTTGCAACCCTATCGAAGACGGGCATTATGTCGGACTGTATTATTGCCGAAAAGAGCTGAAAGAGGCATGGCCGCAGCGCAGCAGCCTGGCTTTTGATGGCCAGACCACCAACGGCGAGAACCTTGAGGCCACCTTGGCGCGTTATCTCACCTCGAAAGGCCTGCGCAAAGATACCGAAGGCGTCATGGCACTGACTGACACCGACATACAGAACATCGAGCAAGGCATCGCCAACTACAACAACTGGGCGCATCCGGGTTTCAGGGCACGGCTGTCGTCAACGCTATTCGAATACAATCTCTATCGACGCTACAACAACCCCAATGGCGGCTCGCTCTCGCAACGCATCGAATACACGCGGGCATCGCTCCACATCATCAAGAAGCACCCGTGGTTTGGTGTCGGCACTGGCGACGTGCCAACAGCCTTTGCCCAAGCCTACGACGAAATACAATCACCGCTGAATCAGGAATTTCGCTATCGGGCACACAACCAATATCTGGCCATCACCGTGGCCTTCGGCTTGGTCGGATTGGCGCTGTTCTTGGTCAGCCTGTTCTTTCCTTACCTCTCATGCAAGAAAAACCGACATTACCTTTACACCATCTTCTTGTGTATCATGGTCTTGTCGATGTTCCCCGAGGACACCCTTGAAACCCAAGCCGGAGCCTCGCTGTTTGCCTTCTTCAACGCGTTGCTGCTGTTTGTCTATCCAACAGAAAATTCCAACAACATCATATCATGAAAAAAGAACAATTCGTCTGTCCTTACGAACTTTACGAAAACGAGCAGGAACTCGGCCGGCAAGATGCCGAATTGCTGCGTTTGGCCCACGAAGCCACCGCAAAGGCTTACGCTCACTACTCCGGTTTCCGTGTAGGTGCCGCCGTGCGCATGGCCAATGGCCAGATTGTGACAGGCTGCAACATCGAGAATGCCGCCTATCCAAGCGGGCTGTGCGCCGAACGCGTCACGCTGTTCAGCGCCCAAGCTCAATATCCTGGCGTGGCCGTCGAAGCCATCGCCGTGACAGCCCACTCCGAACACGCCTTGGTTGACGAACCCATCGCGCCTTGCGGGGCTTGCCGACAGGTGATGGTGGAAGTGGAACAGCTCTCGAAACGGCCTTTGCGTGTCATCTGCCAAGGGCAAATCGGCCCCGTCATGGTGTTTGACGGCATCGAGTCGCTGATGCCCTTTATCTTCGTAGATAAGTTCCTCTAAGCAAAGGTAAACAACAAGTTACCAAAGAAATTCCACAAGGTGGAAACGCCAACGCCAAAGATTTTGCTTAGGTAGAAATTCCATTTCAGTTTGCCGTTGAGCAGATAGACCGTCAGGGTGTCGAGGCCCAAGCCAACGAGCGAAATGGCGAAGTATTTGGCATACTCAGCCCCGATTTCAGGGTTAGTGCTTTGGAAGGTCCAAATACGGTTGAGGATGTAGTTGGTGGTGGCAGCAAAAATGAAACCCAAGATGTTGCTGAGGTACTTATTCAGCTTCAGCCACTCCTTAAAGACGTAGGTGACACCAAAGTTGACGAACACACCCGAGAATCCTACCACACCGAATTTCAGGAACTTGAAGAGGAACTCGCGTGTTAACTCTATTTTCAGCAATACCGTTTTCAACATTTCTTTCTGCCTTATGCCGCAAAATTAGCCGTTTTTCGGGAAATATAGCCTACTTTTGCACAAAATTTTGGAAATGGAAGAAGTAAGAAACATCAGCATCGACGAATACGACTACCCCTTGCCCGACGAGCGCATCGCCAAATACCCTTTGGCCGAACGCGACGCCTCGAAACTCTTAGTTTTGAAAGACAACAAGATAAGCGCCTCGCAATTCAGAAACATTGGCGAATTTCTACCCAAAGACGCACTGTTGGTCTTCAACGAAACCAAGGTCATCAGGGCAAGACTTCAGTTCCAGAAAGAGACCGGTTCGCACATCGAAGTGTTTTGCCTTGAGCCTGACGACGACTATCAAATCGCCTTCAGCAGTCCTTCTCCCGTGCGCTGGAAATGCCTCGTAGGCAACTCGAAACGTTGGCGCGAAGGCTTGCTCTCGATGCCATTAACCGTTGGCGGACATCAAGTTACGCTGAACGCCAACCGCATTGAGCGCAACGACCAGTATTCGGAAATCGAGTTTTCGTGGGAGCCTTCTTCCCTACCCTTCGCTTCCATCCTCGAAGCCGCTGGCGAGATTCCTTTGCCGCCTTATCTGCATCGCGATGCGGAGCCAGAAGATCGCGACCGCTACCAAACCGTCTTCGCCAAATACGACGGCTCGGTGGCTGCCCCAACAGCGGGATTGCATTTCACTAAACCGCTCATCAAGGAACTCGAAAACAGCGGATTGCAATTCGACGAAGTGACACTACACGTTGGCGCAGGCACCTTCCGCCCAGTGGCTACCGAAACCATTGGCGAGCACGCCATGCACTCCGAGACCATCATCGTCCGCAAATCGCTGATCGAACGGCTCATCGGCCAAATCGGGAAGAACATCATCCCCGTTGGCACCACGAGTACCCGCACCTTGGAAAGCCTCTATTGGATCGGCATGATGCTCCACGAGCAAGGCATGGAACTGCGTCCTTTACACGTCGAGCAGTGGTATCCATACGAAAATCACGATGCTTTGTCGGCTACAGAAGCCCTACAAAACATCGTGAATTATCTTGACTTACATCAGATTACACGCCTCGAAGCCAGCACAGCGCTCATCATTGCGCCTTCCTACAAAATGCGTGTCATCACTGGATTGATTACCAATTTCCATCAACCCAAGAGCACCTTGCTGCTGCTCGTTTCGGCCCTCATCGGAGAGCGTTGGAAGCAATGCTACCAATTCGCTCTCGACAATGATTTCCGATTCTTAAGTTACGGCGACAGTTGCCTGTTCTTGCCTTAACGGCCTCTGCGACCGTTGTAGTTGCCACTCAGCGTTTCGATGAACTGGTTGGCGGCAGTCTTCATGCTTGCAAAATCGCTGCCCAACGAGCTGGAGCAGTCAAGCACAAGCATAATCATGGCACTCTTATATTCGTCAACGATTTCGGTGTTGCCCGAAGGTGTGAACTCACTATTCACTTGCCATTGGTTAGTAGCCGGAATCAAACTCCACAGTTTTACGAAGCTGGTCGAAACCTGATCGCCTTGCAAGTCGTTGAGGTTCTTGAACGAGAACACGTCGAAGATACCATCAGGGACTGAGACAGCAGTGGTGCCTGTAAGGCATTCCAAACCAACATATTGGATGTCGGTCAATTGGCCTAAGCCACCATTACGCACGTATGTGCCTTGAATGTAGCATTGCGATTGGGCAGCGTTTTGGACATCGTCGAACGTAAAGCGGATGACAACCCCAGGCTCCTGAGCTGGCAGACGGAGCGTGACATTGTAGTAAGTGCTCTGGTTATAAAGCTGCTGGGCAATCTCGGCAAACTTTTCGGATGCCTCCGACATGCTATTCACTTCAAAGACATTATGTTGTGGATCACTTGAGAGCTTCTCCAAGTTGTTGCGGAAGTCATCCACATTGACGACATCGGAGCCGCGCACACCGATAGAATAAGCCGAGATGGCTTGACCGCCAATCTTTTCGTTGAGGATGCGACTGTTGACAGCGGTGAGGTATTCTGCGCCCGAGTTAAAGTTCGACATCACATACGAGCCTTGGTCGAGGCCATCGGTGAAGGTCACCACGCTGACGTCAATAAGGTCGGCAGGTTTCTTGGCTCTCGCCATTTTTTCGATACCCGTATTAACGGCATGATAGAGGATGGTGCCGTTTTGCATGGTCAAATTATCGACAAACGATTCAAAATTATGTTTTGTGCTGTTGTTGAGCATGCCGAGGTCCATCGTGTAGAGCTGGTCGTTAAAGCCCACAATGCCAAGATAGAGGCCTTCTGGAGCAGGGGTGTTGTCTTCGATCTTGTGTTTTCTGCAACTAGTGCAAACCGAAAGCGTCAGGGCAAGCAAAATGGCCACCGACAGAACTTGTTTCTTCATTTCTATTTCGTTTTAGTGTTAATATTCTGAATTACTTTAATAACGTCATTCGTCCAATTAAATTGCAAAAGTACTTAATTTTCCGCGGTTAGTCATCTCAAGTAAGGAGCACAATCCCGCTTGAAAGTCTCGAACCTATCAGCCACTGATGCATTATAGCGCTTCACTACAGCAATATCAATACCAAAATCATCCGATTCCCCATCAAAATCACGGAAGGCTTCCAATTCGAGTTTCATCATTCGTCTGACAACCTTGTCGATCTTCTTCGCCAGCCTCTTGCCACGATATCTAATATTCAACGTATAGGCAATCTCGCTTGCCTCACTGCCTTGGGCATTAATCTTCCGTAACGGAACGGGGATTTCGTTACCAGCAGCAACCCAGACTGGGATGGGATAACAAGCTCTTGAGTAGCCCGTCTCACACCATAGCACCTGACCATCAAGCACCACACTAGCGACACTCGTTGGACGCGCAATAATAGGTTGCATGGCAAGTTCCTCATATATCCATTCCGCATCGAACTTGCCTTTATGGGCTTTCATTTTCTGCTCGACGAGTTTGTAACGATCATAGCCTTTCCCCTCACCCTCACGGCCGGTGAACGCGTAATTGGTGCGAATCAGATAGCCATCACGGGGCACATCGAAACGGGTGTAACCGAAATCATGCACCTCGAAATAAGCGGCATCGCCATTGGCATCGCTCACACCGAAATTGGCTTCCAAGCCATTGGGTTGCGGCAGCGTATCGATATAATGCTGGAAATCATCGATTGTCGTGCAAATCTGCAAAGCCTTTTTCATGATGATGCCTTCCCACGGACGGTTGTCATCGATGATGGGCGACAAGCCGTAGGCCACGCTGTTCATGATGGAAAAACCGACCTCATTCGTCCCACACCAGACGCTGGCACGCAAGGTATCGTTAGTATCGACAACGCCTGTAAAAGAAAAGCAGCCCTCGTCATTAAAGAAGTCCAAATAATTGAACCGGACCGACGAATCGCGCTGCTTCCACAGCAGAGGACGACCGTTCGCACTAGCATCGGCACCCACAATGATGGTCGTGCAGCAAAACGCCAAGTTCGCATACAGCAAGGCGAACAATAAGAGAATCTTTTTCATCATATTCATTTTTTACACTGAGACGTAGCACGCTACGTCTCTACAGGAAAATGATTCTTAAATTACTGTGGTGCAACGACATTGAAGGTCACTAAATCTTCCTCGCCCTTGTTACTGATGCTGTGACCGTGACCTTTCTGGCAATAATGCGCCATGCCTTTCGTATAGACTTGTTCCACACCATCAAACAAAATGGTGGCTTCGCCTTGCAGCACATACACGACTTCCATATCGGTATCATGCGTATGGTTGCCGACTGACGAACCCGACGGAATGGTGCAATACATGAACTTGTTTTTGCCGTCCACCAACATCTTCATATAGATGTCGTTTTCGCCGCCTTTGAAATTTGACATCGTGTCGATTGCCATGCTGTTGAAATCAATGGTGCTGATGACTTCTTGAGGTACGACTTCTTGAATTGTATCCACAACAGCCTCATTCACATCAATTTGTGCAACATTTTTATTTTCATTACGGCAACCCGTAAATGCCAAGGCCATCACTGCCAACGGCATGACTAAACGGAAAATTCTTCTTTTCATGATTCGAATTGTTGATGATTTAATGTGGCAAAGATAGCATTTATTTGCCTTCATCTTCCTCATCAGGCCATTTTATCAGGTTGCCCTCGATATATTT
>JAZQMX010000044.1:0-36273 GCA_045627065.1 Bacteroidales bacterium
CGTGGCAGAGTTCGCGTCGTTCATTCTGTATTGCAGTAGCATAAACAATACGAATAAGAGTGGAGTGGTGCTCCAAGGCAATGGCGTTGCCTATAAGTTTTAGGGCTGGCTGATTATCTTATGGCTGTTAGGGTTCTTCGATAGTGGCGGGGACGACTAGAAAGGATGATAAATGAAACAAAGCGAAGCGGAAGAATGGATATTGGGATGAATATGGAAAATAGAAAACGGCAGCCGGATGAATCGACCGCCGTTTGGTGTCTTGTTTTTTGAAATTACATCATTCGACTCTTGTTAATTGGGAACCAAGGTAGTCTTTTAATTCATTTCCTTCGGTTTCGCATTTGTACACTATATTACCACTTGAGTCATTTGAAAGTGATTTGATCGTTAAAGGGATATCCACGCCTTTTTCTTTTGCCATTGCTTTATCACCAGGCAGAAATTTCAAGCCCTTTTCAAGGTATTTGTCAAAATCAAAATCTTGGTTGGTGTTTTTGTAAATGGCTTGCGCGTAATTGGCTATTTTGGCCACGGCTTTGCAAAATACACAAAGGAATACTGAGGTGACAAACACTCCAATTCCCGGTATGATTGCATCTTCAATTTCTGAATTCACAAAAATAATGATACTTAAGATGATTCCAGCAATCAATATGATTATGGAAATGGTATTAAGTCCATTACCTGCATTACAGTAAACTACTGATTTCTTCTGAATTTGATTGATTTTACTCATATTATTTAGGTATTAGGGATTTGCTTACTCATTATTATAATGATACATTATTTCTGTACCATCTTGAAAAATTACTTTCCAATAACAATTTGACAAAGGTATCTCATTCAAGTATAATGGTTCTTCAAGGTATTCTTTACAATTGTAATTATTACTATAATCGTTGATGTGGCGGTATGGCACTTTTATTGTTTGAATAGGGAAACCTATGCATTGCTTTTCAATTTCCTCAATTCTTTCGTCAATTTGACTTAATAAAGTATTAACCTCATTTTTATAACAATCAGACAAACCATAAATGACGATTTCAATATCGTTAAAGCAAAATCTAGTTTCTTCCATCCTTAATTTCCAACTGTCTTTATTTCTATTTATTAGTTGGTCTATGGCATTTGAAAGAGGTTTAACGATAAATTCTTTGCTCGCAATTTTAAAGGAATCCCATAGAATGCCGCCAAGAATAGCAGATGAGATAAAAGACCTCCAATCTGTTTCAAATATAATTTTCAAAAAGAATTCTCCACCTTCGCTGCACGAGGGTAACCATTTGGCTTTTCCTTGGCAAGAATAGTCATTTTCAATATTTTGTTGGAATTCTTCAATACCATCTATTTCGCGTTTGTTGTATTCATAGATAATGAAGATTCCATTTTTTGATTTTTTTTGACGTTCCATGAAACTATTGATTTATTGAAAAGTATTGCTCTAGGAGTATTGATGAACAATTGAATTTACAATAGAGTTCCGTCAAAACGATCTGATGTGATTGGAACAAGATGTATTTCAGGCATTTTCGTTTTAAATTCTGGGTCGATGTTGTGACATTGTTCTTTGATGATGCCTCGACGATGGATGGCGGGATTTAGACAATACATCTCAAATTCTTCTATGTTAACATCACAAACGTTTTTCCAATGAGGGAAGAGGAGTTTCATATAGCCAGTTGCAATTCGTTTGATGGCTTTTGAATCGCGCACATCGGATTTTCCCTCAAAATTACACAGTTGGTCGAATAAGAGGCCATAGGTGTTGCAAGTGCGCATAGTGTGTAAAATCTCAGAGAAGTATTCGACGTTTATTGTCCAACCTTTGAAGATCATGCTGTTGTTGATACGAGGGAGAAGCCATCCTTCGATAAAGCAATGGAAACGGTCTAATAAAGCTGATTCACGGAAATTCTCAGGTAATGAATCGAAATACATCGGAGAAACCGGTTGGTGTTGCTCAGTCAATGGAATGTTTCCCATAAGCATTAAACCACATTCTGAAGAGAACTCGTTGTTGTCAATGGTGGTTTTTCCGCTTTCAAGATATGATTTTAATGCCGCTTGAATCTCAGCCGGCTCCTGGAAGACAATTGTTTGAATTTCATCAAATACTGTGAAGTCATGATTTTTGATGATGCCGTTTTGCTGCTTAGACTTGTCGTAGAAGAGCTTCGCTCTGGTTACTTTTCCTCCACTCACTAGCCAACCGTATTTCGAAAGGTTACCAAAGACATAGGACTTGCCAGTGCCTTTTGGTGCCAATTCGATAACGTTGAGCCGTGGTTCGACAAAAATGAGGAGGCGCGTGAGAAACTCTAACTTTTGAGTAAGGTTTGTGAACCCGTCAGGGTCGTATTCCATAGCTGAAAGCAATAAATCAATCCATTCGGTTGTAGTGAAATGTTGCCGGGCTTCAGCAAGGTAATTGATATCAACGGAGCTGTAAGGCTTGAAAGGCTTGTAATCCACCATCTGAACATGATTCTTTGAGCCTTCGTCGTCAGGCAGAAGACAGAGCTTGACGATGCCCCATTTTTCACCATCGACAAGTTCGCCTTGGTGCTTGTTGTAAGTGTATTCGGGTATTATGCCTTCTCTTAATTTGATGCCATAGTCGGGAATGGCAAATTGCTTTTGACCTTTTATTAGGTCAATATAGATGATGAAACGAGCAAGCAACACAACTTCTTGGCCTGACACTATTCTATCTTTGACTGAACCAGAGTCTGTAGGAATAACTTGGTCGAGAAATTGAGTTAGGCCTATTGTGTCGATTTCGCCTGTTTGGATGTTTAGAAATCTTTTTAGGAGAAAGTCTTTGACAAATGCTGGTAGATTGCGGCCTGCAAAGATGCTGTTTGTTTTCTCTGGGTCTTTGTATATTGACATCAGAGGAAAGTAGGTCCTTATTTTTTTAATTATTTCTTCTTTCATAAGCTATATGGGTTTAGAAGCCACCAAAGAGGTCGTCCTCTTGGGCTTCAGTGGATATCTTAATGTGATAATCTTTGTTGATGTTTCCGATGATAAGTGTAACTGAATTGCATGATGAATCAACAGCAATAGGTTCGCTCTCAAACAGATCGGTTCCGATTTGATGAAGTGCATAAATAATTCCGTTGTATTCGATAGTTGGAATTTCAATTGATGGAAGGTTCTTGATACGGAATTGTACCTTTGGATTAGTGCCATTTATCTCAAGAGTGAGGATGTCGGATGACCAACTTGTGTTGTCTGCTTGGTTTGAAATAATGAACACGGGGACGAGAACTTCTTCGGGGGTGCAGCCGCCATGTATTCCTTGACCTTTGGGCACTTTACTGCATAGTGATTTGTGCTTTAAGGCACATGCTGTATGGTTGTCTTCCAAGCGGAAGTAGTTGCAGTCTGTTGACCATGAATTACCATACTTTATGGCGATTCTTCCATGGTGATCGGATTCGACGCCAATTAAACCTAAACCATCGCAAAGTTGAGACAAGTAAGTTAAACCATGGTCGGAAATAATAGCAATTTTTTTACCGTTGTATTTTGAGATTATTTCTTCAATTATTTCTCTGACAAGCTCAATCTCTTTTATTATGGTGGAAGGCCATATGTTAGATGTTTGGTGAGCCAAATTATCTAGGTCACCGGCTTTTTTGAGTTGTTTGTCAGGAGGAAGTAGTTTCTGCAGATCAATCTTGTTGGTCTCGGTTTTTGAAGGTAAAAGTGCTCTCGCAATCTTTATGTCGTTGAGATAGATGTTTTGATCGTTTTTTTCTTGTATTATTTCCTTGATAAGTGGTATCCATTCGATGCCTAAACCATCAATCCAATAAAGAACTTCGATATCATTTCTGCCGCTCAACAATGTCCTTGTAGTACTGAAATTTTGATACCAATTGTCAAAAGAGACTTCGGATTGATTCAAAGAGTTTATTTGAAGTTCAATTTCAGGTGTGTAAACATTTGCAATTTTTGCTTTCTTGTAAGCCTTCATGTATGGTGTTAGCCAATCGGGAATATTGACGGATATGCCAATAGGAGTTGCAAAATAATAGTAAAGGTCTGGGAAGAATGCTCTGACTTGGTCAATGCTGATTAAATCTTTGGCAAGCCATGAAATTGCAAGTTCCTTCTCTTTCGTGGTAATGCCAGAGAAGTATTTCATAGCAGTTGTATAATTGTGTTTACTTGCAATTTCTTGAATTTTGTTGCACAAGGTTGATTCTACGACTTCGCGAAGGACAACATGGTGTTTGCATGCTTCTTTCAAACAATATTGACGGATTGCGATTGCATCGTCGTCTTCAGGTAAGTCAAGAGTCATTTGTTCGATGAATTCGCTTCCAGAAAGGGTAGTAGTTTGTGAAAGGCTTCTGTAGATAAAGTCGTTTTCGTTTTGCTGGAGTTGATAGAATTTGGCAAGCAACCAACGTTCAAATTGACCTGGATTGTTGAACCATAACTTTATGAATGCATCATAATTGTCTATGCCGTCAATGGAAAAATAATGGTTTACAAACTTGGAGAAATTAAAGCCATTGGTTATGTCAATTTGAGCAGCAAGAATTTCCCAATTATTGCCGTCGCTATCAACTTTTGACAGACCGCCAAATTGAAGTTGGAGACCTTTGGTAAGGAACTTGAAGGCATCGCTGCAAGTTGCGAAAACGAAAGCGTTGTCTGGTTGAGCAAAATCGGCATTGGCAAAAATGGATTTTGATGTGCAAATTATATTTGGGGTTACCTGTTTATCGGCATCTTTCCAAATATTTAGCCATTCACGTATGTTGTTTACAACGGTGTAATGCTTGTCCAACCCTTTTACGCCAAAGGTGTTCCCGTTGGTGATGATTAAACGATAAGTGAGTGCCCTATCTTCTGAACGAAGACGCCAAATGGTGCTTTGGGTGTCTTTGCTGAATGTTTCCATTTTGCCTTCTAGACCAACAATGGGCACATAGACACGCTGGTGAGCCTCAGATGCTTGTGGAGTTGTTTGGGTGGCTTTGATGGTTTTAAGAAGAGCGTCAAAGGTCTTCTTCTTGTCGTTTTCGTAGAAGCGAGCCAATTCTGAGAAAGGAGCAATGACACAGTTCGCTCCGTTCATTTTTTTGATGTGATTTTGGATTTGCTCTGCTAATTGTGTGTGTGTAATCATCAAATCGGGATAATCTTTGTCAATCCACTTGTCCACACTTTGCACAATGGCCCCCATATCGGTTTGTACAAAGTCAACAAACTGACTGCAGTCACGGAAATTGTCGAACAAAACGAAGCGGATGGGATATCTGTTTCGAGTTGTAACGTTCAAGCCAGTTGACTCACTGTCAGTTAAGACTTGATTCTTAAGTTCGTCAAAAGAGCAATACTCACTGTACATATTTTAATAGTATATCTAGAATGTAACCGTTTTCATTTTTAATAATATCTTCGAATATTTCTTTTACTTCCGGTGCAGGAATCATCTTCACTTTACCGGTGAGTTTACTGCGTTTTTCAAGCACGTCATTTGGGCTTTCACCTGTGCTCGAAACGCCTCCCCCCGGAACGTATGGCGCTCCAGTGTTTCCACCTGTAGTGCTTCCAGTACCTGTATTGCCTCCTGGAACTTTTCCAATTCCACCATTGTTGTTACTATAACCCTTGTCAGTACTATCTCCATTACCACTAGACGGAATAGTTTGTGAAATTCTCCAATCTTTTAATTTATCTCGAACATCAAGTTCAGTCCAAAGACCAACTTCACCTTCTAAGTGCCCTTTTAGATAAGCCATGGCCTCGGGTATTTCTTCGTCTTTAAGATTAACTATTCCATCGTTTTTCAGAAAGTTATTGAAGCCTTCTTTGAAGTTGTCACCATTGTTCTCAACTAAGAGGTTGCCGCATTCGAACTTTTGTTTTTCGTAACCTTGAATTGTACTGTTGAGTAATTCGGTGTTTTTTATGCTATCAGGCTCATTGACGACTTTTATGATGTCGTCAATGAGAACTTTCATTTCGTCGGTGTTGAAATCGCTGGTGCAGTGTTTAAGTGCCCAAAGCGGATAACCTTTTTGCTTAGTGTAACCTTGTTGAATTGCCCAACGTGCATCCTTAAGTGAACTAATGTCAGAATATCCTTTTAGTTTCTTCAAAGAAAACATTTCGATGAAGTATCTGCAAAGTTTACTTGCTTCTCTGCTTTCAAACATAAAGTTCAATTTTGGGGATGTCTTTCCTGCTTCCCATGTCTTGAATAACTCCACAACATCATCGACAACGTGCTGCGTTGTGCGTTGCTTTCCGTTGGTGTCGAAAATTTGATTGACATATTTGCGCATTGCAAATGCTACCATTGCCATTGGGGCATAACTTTGGAATAAGCCGTATGGAGCCCGAGTAAGGCCAATTAGCTTTTCGCCGAGGTTGAAGGTTTGGTTTTTGTTGGTATGAGTAGGCGACAACCATTCGTCGACATAGTCGCAGACTTTTTTCAATGGATGGTTGGAATCAATGTCGTTTTTCCAATCTAAATTATCATCTACGCTATCTTGCAGTAAAAACTCAACATGTTTGGCTGGGCCTCCACAAGCATTGATAATGTCTTGCTTTGTGGTGTATGATAATACTGCGTCCACGGTAGCTTTTACTGAGGCTTTCTTCCAATAAGTATAAGAGCTTCTAGTGCGAATTGTGTCAAGTGCTTCAGGACCATTGAGAAATACTGCAGGAGCAATGGTCATGTTTATGGTTGATGCTAATTTGCTTCCCGATATCGTTATGGCATTGCCATTGAGATAAAAAACGGCATTGCCACCTTTCATGCTATTTGTCCACTCTGTGATCATCGTAGATGCATTATCAGAATAGGTTTTTTGTTGATTGGGAAGACCATGGCGCTGCGCGCATTGTGCATTGGCTTGATATTCTATAAAGCGATCGTAGTTCTTTTCGCCAAAATAGGTCTCCATAACTACAAAAACTGTGTTGTGAAAACGGTCTTCTTTGCAGTTGCGTTCAGCTAAATCTTTTAGATCTAGCAACTCGGCTTGATTTTTTGCTACTAAAATTGCCAGAAACACTTCATAAGCCATAGCTTCTTTTTTTGTGTTATCTATTTTGCTTAGCAGAGTGAATTCGTTGGCTTGCTTTGAAAAGAACTGATAGGCTAATGGTCGACAGATCTGTTTGAAACTCTTATCAAAATTATTCCGAGCAGTTTCTCCAAATTTAATGACTTGATCGGTGTACAAGAAGTTGCTCGATATTAAATCTTCTTTTATGCTTTGAATTTCGTCA
Organism: Bacteroidales bacterium; assembly: GCA_045627065.1. Taxonomy (GTDB): domain Bacteria; phylum Bacteroidota; class Bacteroidia; order Bacteroidales; family F082; genus Limimorpha. Next base: position 7,273 of record JAZQMX010000044.1, read on the forward strand.
CCAGGTAAGGCGGTAAAAAGTATAGAGAAATTCCCATTCGGTTGACGTTGAATTATGCTCTTGTCATTAAGGAAATCAAGAATTTCGGGAAGGTCTTTTTCAGCTTCTGTGCCTACAAATAGATTTGTGATATTCTCTTCGCTTGGGGTAACGGTATCGTTGTTGGCAATATTATTTAAAGCATTTAAAAGAAGGATGCCTTTAAATACTTTCAAATAACAGCCATCTGCATTTTCAACTGCAAGATGGTGACTGTTGTAGCGTTCGGTAACAGCACCAAATCTTGCTGTGTCACTTTCGAAGTATTCGCGAACATAATCCCATAGATAATCGCAAGTGATGGTGCGTTCGTTAGCAAAGAAAGAATCGTTATCTAGGAAGTCTTTAACCGCATCACATGCTAAGAATTCGAAAACGCTTCGGCTAGAGCTGCCGGCTTCACGAGCGTAGTAAGTGGCGAGGTTGGCCGTTGATGGATGTAGTGGGAAAAGATTTTGGATATTTTCTTTTGTTTCATCGGGATTGGCTGATGTTGATGAAAAAATATCTAATAGATTGCTGTGTTGAGAGAAAAATTTGTTGGTGTGTTGATTGTATGTTTCAGGATCAACAATCTTAAATTTTTTAGACATGATTTTGAAAGCTGAAACGGGTTCCATGTTGTAGGTGACATAGTGGTAACGGCCTTTCGTTTTTTCACGTTCTTCTTCTCGAAGGGAATTGAGAGCAGATGGGTGAGAGATGAATAGAAAATACGAATCGTTTTCAGGGTTCATCATGGCTTCGGCAATTTTTTGCAATTGGACAAGTAGGCGAGTACTAATGCTGGATGTCATGATTTCGGTGAATTCATCCCAAATGATTAGCAGCCCGTTGTAGCCTATTTTGCGAATTTCGTCTTGAACCTCAAATATCCATTGTTGAATATTGTTGCTGTTCATGCGGATGTCAATACCAGCTTTGCGTTGAGCATCACGGACTCGGTCAAGCACTTCGGTATCGCATGCAGAGAGCAACTGCTTTAGCTTTTTCAGATCGGGAGCGACGCTGCTTAATATGGTGTTGTTGTCAATCAACGATTGCCAAATGGTGGGTTGGTCGTCGATGTGTTGTATTAACATGTCAAAGTCAGTTTTCACTGCAATTTTGATGCCTGCATGGACAAGCGCATTTTTTATCTCTTTTTGAAGTTGTAGCGACAAATCTTCTTCGTGAGCAATGCTTTGTTGGCCATAAAGGTTAACGGGGAATAAACGCTTTTGCTGCCTGACATTAAGAATAGCGGAATGTAACACCGCATATTTTTCTTTTTTGTATTCTTCGTCAACATACTCTTTAATATCTTCTATGGGGTCGCAGAAAAGATGTTTTAACACAGCACCTGCGTGAGATTTGCCAGTTCCATAAGTGCCAGCAATCCATATCGATTTGTGGTGGTCTGCGTCGTTATTGCGAACGGCCTTGATCATCCGGTTTAGTATGTCGTTGAATTGGTCGTTTGCAATGAAAGTTTTCCATTCGCCTATACTTTCTTCTTGGATGTTATATGCAGGTCGCATTGACCTAAGAGTAACGATGTCGCTGTATTTCATATGATTTTTTTTTATTTTTCGTTTGAGAAGAATTTCAGAATCAAAGATTTTTGATACTCAGTTCTTATTTCTGTTGTTTGTAGTAAATTCCACAATTCATTGTCTAGATATGAAAACTGAACATTTTCTTTCAAGAATTTGAAAGATGGTGATTTAGCTTGTTGTGGAGGAATAATTCCTTCTTTCCATTTGATATGGTAATATGGTTCAGCATTTAGATGAAAGAAAGGAAGATTGTATGGGGTGATATGAATATTTGCTCTGAAAATTGAGGTGGATTTGTTCTGGTAACGGGTAAAGGACTTCTTGTAGATTTCTTGTAATCCTTCATTTTCAAAATCAATTTTGTTTCCAATTATTACACCATTTGAAATTGCGTCAATGATGGAAAGAACAAAAACAGGTTTAGCATTGGAAAGAATTCCATGATTGTTACCTCTTTTTGTCCGAAGAAGAAGGTCTTTATATGTTTCTGCAAATAAGTCCATCCCTTAAATGAGCATTTGCAAACATGACAATGGAGTAAGGTCTTCTCTTAAAGTAATACTGTCTAGCCCCATGTTTAACTCTGCAACAATAACGCGATTAGTGTTTGAGTTCAATGAGCGTAAGCCCTTTTCAAGAATAGATTTTGGAATGGCAAATTCTTTAGCTATTCCTCCGTTTATTTCATGATTGTAAAAATCAGAAACACGTAATGAAAATATTTTTTTTGCATTTGCATATTTATAAATGGAATACGCTATTGCCTCTGGGCTTAAACCGTCATGAGGTAAACGCTCGAAAGCATCTTTGCCGGTCGGTTCCATTTGGTTAAATGTTGACCCAATTGGAGATTCTTTTAAGGTTCTTTGTAGTTGATACACGGCATTGTGAATGGTCTTGTCTTTGTATGATGGATATTGCTCGTGAATCATGGTTTCCATAACTTTTAAACTATAATTTGTATTTGCTGGAATGTTGCAATTAAACCAATTGATGATAAAGGAATTATGAGACAAGTTAATCCAAATGATTTCCCATACTAAATCGGGATAATCCATTCTGTTATCTGCAAGGAAATTGCCTAATTCAGTGATCTGGTTTTTTTCGTCAATGATTTCTGCGTCTTTTAACCAACTTTTTAGGGATGGTATTTGGTAGTTTTCATTTAAGCCGTGACTACTTGACCAGAAATCATTACGGTTGATCAAGTAGTCTTCTACCCATTCTTCTTTTAGACCGAAGTTTTTATAACGGTCGATATTTGCTTGTTTTGTCATGTTGCCTCCAGTTGTTATGTATAATGAATTTGCTGCAATACAGCCTTTTTCATGAAAATCTAAACATTTTTGACAATGTATACATTTGTTTTTATCTATTGCTACTGTAGGATAGACCGAAAGAGCGCCGGTTGGACATTCAACTTCGCATGTTTCGCATTGAATGCAATATGTGCATTTAAATAATGTCTTTTTGATTTGTCCTACAACTTGGATGTCATATATGTTTTCTATTTTGAATTCAAAGACATTGTCTTTAATCTCTAGAATAGTAAGATTGTAGATGTTGTCTTTGATTTTTAGTTCTCCTTTTCTGCTTTTTCCTGAAGTGATCAAGGTGTAATTTCCTAAGGTTTGGAGGAAAGAGTCTATTGGAACCATTGGCTTTGTTATTATAGCCAAAAATGTTGGTGTTGAACTTTTGAATTCAATAAATGAAGTTCTGTCAATTAAGTCTCCACTAGCACGTCTTTTCCAACCTCCATCACTTATGTATTGTTTGTTGTCTTTGACACCAGCTTTGACAGAAAGTTTTTCTACTCTTTGTAAAAATGGAGCGAGATAATCTTTGTAATAGGCTTGAGCAACCATTTCGTTCCATTCATTACCAAATGGACAAATTAGGCACCCAACTCTTGTCATTCCTTGTTTATATGCGGGATTTATTGGCAATTTGTATTTCCACAAATAGAGAAAAATCTCAACTGATGACCAAGTGAGAATAGGTCTAGCATTGATGGCTGTATCGTGTTTTACACCTTTGCCGATTCGGTCATAATTTGAACGTCGTGTGCTTTCTTCTGCTCGTACCCCGTCAAATGTTAAAACTCTTGCCTGTTTATTATCACCTACTTTTAGCATACGGTATAAAGGTGCTGTCTTCATAACCGCACAGCACCATCTGTGAGAGTCGCTGGGAGTCCCAATTTTATCCCAATAATTCAAAACGTTTTCGTGGTTGCGAGCAATGGAGAATTTCAAATCGGGATAGAGTTGCTTGTAGTGCTTTTGGACTTTATCGTAAAGACTCAATGAAGATGGAAGTTCATAGCCTGTGTCACTATATATTACTTCGAACTCGGTGCTAGGGATGGCGCGGGTACAAAGGTCAAGCACGACTTGACTGTCTTTGCCGCCTGAAAAAGAGGCTAAAAAACGGTCAATTTTTGTTGTTTGATATACCTTTTTCCCTTGCTTCTCGGCTTCGTCAAGTGGCATGATATCAAAGGAGTCGCAAGTCTCTTTGATAATGGCCATCTTGGTCTTCGAGGCTTTTTCTGCTTTGGCAGCTAAAGCTTCGTAATCGAGCTGGTTAGCGGCTACATTTTGAACGCTTTTCCGGGCACTAGCATATTGAGTGTATGTTTCGTGGATGAATTCAATGGCTTCGCTTTCAAGCAAAAACATATATTCTTTTGTGCGTTCCAGCATTTTTTTAACATCAATAGGCTTAAGTTTCAGTGATTCCATGCCAGGTTGGAACACTACGGTTGCTTCGTCATAAATGTTGGCCCCTTTTGCTTCAAAAACAAATTCGCCACGATACCAGTATTGCTTGTTGATCGCCCAAAGAAGAGGCTCGTCACAATGAGGATACTTCCATCCATGTTTGTCCAACTTAAGAAGATCCAACTCTTCCCAAAATACAGGACGAGGAGATGTGCCTAACGTGCCTTCTACGATTCGTGAGTGTAAAAGCACTCCGCCAGTTTCTTTGTCCCAAGTTATCTTATACATAGGTAATTCTTTTTAGTAACTGATAGTGGAGCGTTCATATTGACAAGTTGAACGACAGAACAAATAAAATCTACAAATGTAGGAGAAAAAACAATACGGAATTGATTATTTTATTAGGTCTTTTGTAACGGTTTGATTTGTAATGATTTTGATTTATAAATTGCCATTATTTGTTGTGATGGAAACAGTTCGAAAAAACAGTGATCATGGTGAAGAATTATTTATGTGGTGAAAGGAAACGTAAATAATTCACTTGCTCCTGATCCATTTCCCGCCAAACTTGGTGTTGTTGAAAATCTCAAGGTAATCCTTTCCGTTAACCGAGCTCAACTTGAATTGGAAAGAGCCGCGAGAAATAGTATTACTGTATGTCAGCTTGTCGCCTTCAATGGTATATGTGTAATCAGATGAACTGCCAAATGTTACGTCACGGTAATCCTTTAAGTTACCGTATTCATCCATCTGCAACATTCTTTCCTGCTCTTCAAAGCCAACGGGGTCGGCAATGCGCCAACGGCCTATGATGCTGGGCTGGGCTGATGATACAGCTTTCTCCGGCTCGGGTTGGGCGACGATTTCCTCAACTGCGGGCTCGGCTTCGGTGAATGCTTCTTCGACAACGACCTCGTCGTGCTGCAACAGCTTGCCCATTTTGTCGTTGTTCACTTGCAGATAGCCTATGGAGAACCATAAAACAGTGGCGGCCAAAGCGCCAAGAAGGAAGATGGCCAGGTTTTTCATTTCATCAATCCCTTGGTATGTGTCGGGCGCAACTTTTATGAAGAGAGAGCGGCACGTTTCCGCCTCACTCCGTTGAATTATTGATATAGCCTACAAAATTACATTTTCTTTTTGACGGGACACCTTATAGAATTAAAATTTTCCAATCAAGCTGCGAAAATATAGCTTTCTCGGTCAATTGCCGCCTACTTTTCGGGTGCAGTGGGATTTTTTTTGAAATTTTTTCCGAAAAATTTTCACCGCCCTTAAAAAGTAGGCGGGAAAGGTTATAATTTTGGAGCCATTTAATAAAGGTATTTACAGTATGGACTCTATTTTTAGCAGTTTTTGGCTTACTAGCACTATCGAGGCAGCGGAACCGAAGGGACTGAAGAACGGCGAACTCCGCCAGCTGTGGCTCGAAGATTATGACGAATACATCGACCGTAACACCATCCTGAAATGGATTGCAAAGGCTAAGGAGGTGTTCCATGTGAACTTCGTGATGGACAAGAGCTACCGCTACCACGTGGTGAAAGGGAAGGGGATAGAGGCCTCGGCTGAGTATTTCCGCGAATATACCCTGAACTCGTTCGGCATCAGCAAGATGCTGAGCGCCCATCCCAGCCTGAACGCTAGAGTGCACTTCGAGTCGGTGCCCCAAGGCTCGCGATGGTATTTCCCCATACTGAAATCCATGTTCAAGAACGTGAAACTGCACTTCACCTATCAGTCGTACGACTGGGACGAGCCACGCGAGCTGACGCTGCCGGTGTATGCCTTCAAGCAATCGCAACAGCGCTGGTATATGATCTGCCCCGTCGGCAACGACGAGTGCCACCCTTATTCGCTCGACCGCGTGAAGGCCATGGAACTGACCGACGAGCACTATGTGCTGCCCGCCGACTTCAACGCGCAACGCTACTATTCCACCAAGCTGGGCATCATGACGGGCGACCACGACGGGGAGGTGTTTGAGGTGGAAGCCGCCGTCTTCGGCAAGAGCGCCAAATACGTCAAGTCGCTGCCTTGGCACCACTCACAACGCATCCTCCTCGACAACGACACCTATACCGTATTCGGCTGGACCATAGAGGACAGCTTCGATTTCCGACAGAAAATCTTGTCGTTTGGCGAAAATGTTGTAATTTTGAAGCCTCAAATCCTACGCGACGAGATCAAGGAGATCCTCCAGAACAGTTGCTCGGGATATGAACAAGAATTAGAATACAAGCAAAAGAAACGACGAGAGTAAGAAATAGTATCATATATAATTAGTAACGATTGTTGGTGTAGGCTTCCTTTCCAAACGACCAAATAATTAAACACTGAAAGCATACGACCGCATCGTTCACGGGTTCAACCCCTGTGGACAGCGGTCGATTTTCATTTCAGTGGGGGCTTGGTCGCCCCGGAAAGGATGGATCTCGATTCGCTGTCCGCTTTTTATCCACACACATTTTAACCTATTTCATTTTCTCTTTTCAACCCTTTTTCATTTCTTTTGCAATCATGGACAACATACCTCCCTCTCCCTATGACAGTAACAACAACGAAAAATCAAGGAGTTTCGCCAAACTGATCATTGGCATGAAACTCTTCATGGATGGCTTTGCCAGCCTAGGCCTCTATGGCCAGAACATGGTGAACAACCTCATCGACCAAAACCCCGAGCTGTCGGCGCAGATCCGGCAGATGAAGGAAACGGCATGCGAACAGCCTTTCCCGTTTCCGGACGTCCCACCTGTGCTGCTCGACGACCTTAACGCCCCATCGACAGCGTCAAACCACCTCATCGATTTCGAGTCCATCAGGAATCTGACTCCGGCATTGAAATCGCCAAAGGCACAAAGATTGTGGACGAATGCCTATATGGCCGGTGTGGTTGACCGAAACCTGCAACCCATGTTGGAGTTTGATTCTGAAATGGCTATCTTCGCCAACGTCTTCAACCAAGCCCTCGGCTGCAACAAGAAGGGGAGATGGCTGCCCTTCGAGAGGTTGTGGCACAAGAAAAGCCTCAGCAAGAAATTCAACAATGTTTTCGGTTGTGCGAAATACGATGAATTGGTGACGTATTTCAAAGACATTATTCATCGGGGATAAGAAAAAACAATATTAACCAATTCTCACTTCATCGTCAGCACCCATAGATTTCTTCGGGCAAAGCCCTCGGAATGACATGGGCGCTGAGGAAAACCCTTGATAGTCCCTTGATAGTTCCATGGTAGTTCCACGGTAAGTTCCATGGTAGTTCCACGGTAGTTCCACGGTCCACCTCGTTGAAACTTCAGAATTTTGCCTCGTCAGACAAAGACAAATAGTCGAGTCTCTGGCGAGCGAACACGTGTTTTTGTAATTAACCTAATTCGGCGGCTGCCCCTGGCCAGGGCGGAGGCCATCAACCTAAACATCTTATTAATTATGAATAATATAATATTCATTGGCCACCTCGTATGGATTGGCCCCATCAACGAAGGAACGAACCCTACCACAGGCAAGAAATGGCACAACCGCACCTTCGTGCTCGACGAAATCGACGGTCAGCACCCACAGAGCATCCTGCTCCGCGCCTGGAACGACACGGTGCTCACCGCACTCGACAGCATCATCGCATTGGGCTACGCCCACATGCCCGTGTTCAAGGCCTATCTCAACACCAGCGCCAACCCTTCGAAAAACGACAAGGACAAGTACTATGGCGACATCGACTGCTGGAAGCTCGAAGCCGTGGAAGGAGGTGCCCAATGAGACGCCAGGACCTGCACGACATGGATGTCGTCGTCAGCAGCGAGGAGGAGCTGGAGCTGCAGATAGGGAAGGAGATGCACGGCATCGGCGTCATCGTCGACCCCACCACCTTCCAGTTCGTCGTGAAGCAAGCCACCGACCACAGCCACCATAACCCCATCATCTACAAGGGACGTGTGCTGACCTGCCGTCTGCGCAAGGACGGACGCTATGCCGTCAGCTTCTTCATCAACCCCGACGGCGACCTCGAAGAGAGGCTGAAGCGCGTGGTCTATGAGACCAAGGCCTCGTTCCGCGCCGTGGCAGAGGACTCCATCACCAGGGAGGTGTGCCATGAAGTTTGACCTGTTCCCGAACATCAAGGCCAAGCAAGGGGTGCCCTGCACCCCTGAGGTCTTGGCCGCCTACGTCAACAGCGACACGTATATCCAAGCCGTACAAGAGCTGCAAGCCGCCAAGGACGAAGACGAGGAACGCGCCGCCAAGAACAAGCTGCCCGTGGTCACCTACAACGCCTCGTTCGACGGCAAGGAACGCAAGAACGCCAACGCCATCCCCAGCGGGCTGTTCTTCAGCGACTACGACGGCATCGACGACCCGCGCAAGGTCTTCAACGAGAAGATCTGCGGCCGCTGCGATGCACTGGGCATCCTCCGCGTGGAGGTCAGCATCCGCCAACACGGGCTGCACCTCATCACCGAATGCCGTGAAGGACTGAAGACCATCGCCGAGAACCAGCAATGGCTCGACGGAGAATTGGGGCTGCAGTGCGACAAGGCCTGCAAGGACCTCGCCCGCGCCTCCTACGCCGTGCCCGAATCGTTCGTGCTGTATGAACGGGGTAGGCTGTGGAACGGGAAACCCAAAATGGTGGTTTCCAGCCCGGTTGTAGAGACGCGTCATGGCGCGTCTCTTATACCTGCGACGTCAATGGGATTGGCAGGGGAGACGTGCCAGGGCGCGTCTCTACCCGTGGAAACGTCAGACCGTGCCACCACCATCGCCCGGTTGGAATCCATCCCGTACAACCCCGACGAGATGTTCGGCGATCTGCGTTATGCCGACATCCTGCGGCAGTTCTGGAAATCGGAATTAGGTAGGGAAGAGCCCTTGAAGGGCGAACGCCATGCCTCGCTGATGGAATGGGCTCGGCAGGTGTGCTATTTCACCGACTTCGACCTCGAGCTGATGAAACGCGTCACCCCGACCCTCGACAAATCGGACCACGAGGTGGCAGAACTCATCTACGACACGCTGCGTTGGCGCGACGAGCACAAGAGCCCCGTCACCCCAAGTAAGCTGAAAGGCATCGTCCGTGGCATGGAGGTGGCACAGAGGGCGATGTGTGTAGAGACGTGTCATGGCACGTCTCTGCCCATCGACCCATGCCCTGCACAAGATGACGCCGATGACGACCCACATGACGAGAAGTTCCTCGCACGTATGCCCAAGCTACCCATCGGCTTGAAGGAGTCGTTGGTGGGCGTGCCCGAGAAGGTGATGATGCCCATCATCTGTGGGCTGATGCCCCTCGCCATGAGCTACGCCACCCGCGTGAAGGTGAAATACTGCGATGGCAAGATGATGCGCCTCAACAGCATGTGCGTCATCTACGGCAAGCAGGCCTCGGGCAAGAGCTCGGTGAAGGATGTCCTCGACATCTGGATGAAGCCGATGATGGATGCCGATGCCGAAGCACGCAAGCACGAGGACGAGTTCAAGCAGATGAAGAAGAACCGCAAGGCCAACGAGAAGCTGCCTGAAGAACCTCACGAGCCCGTCATCAACGTGCCTATCACCATCTCGTGCAGTACCTTGCTGAAACGTCTGAAGAACGCCGTCGACATGCATCTCTTCAGCTTTGGCGAGGAACTCGACACCTTGCGAAAGACCAACGGCGCGGGCTCGTGGAGTTCGAAGTACGACGTCTATCGTCTCTCCTTCGACAACGGCATCTGGGGTCAGGACTACAACAGCGACAATGCCGAGAGCGGGGTAGTCCCCGTGGCCTACAACTGGACCGTGCTTGGCACCCAAGGTGCGGTGAACAAGTGCTTCAAGAACGACAACATCGAGAACGGCATGGGCGGTCGCGTCCTCTTCTCGAAGATGCCCTCCAAGAAGTTCGAGTATATGCCCACCTATCAGGAGGTGAAGTCCATCAACGAAGAGAAGATCAACGAGGCCGTACATATCTTGGCTAGCTCGCATGGCTTTATCGACACGCCCTTGTTGCGCAAGACGATGAAGAAATGGTGCAACGACATGGCCGACGAAGCCCGCGCCAACAACGATGATGTGGTTGACACCTTCCGCAAGCGCGCCGCTGTCATCGGTTTCCGCTGCGGGGTGGTCTTTCATCTGTTGACGAGTGGCAACAGCCTGAAGAAACTGCAACAAGAGTCGAAGGACAGCCTCGATTTCGCCGTGCTGATGGCAGAGTATGCCCTGAAGTACCAGTGCGAGCTGTTCGGACAACAAATCATAGACAATCAAGTCGGTATGGACGAAGGCTACAAATCAAGAAATAAGGAACTTTTCAACAAGCTTCCAAAAGAATTTACGATTGATTCAATACGCTCATGTCGTCCAACGATGAAATTGAATACCATCCGACAGATGATTTTCCGTTGGACTAGAGATGGCTACGCCGTAAATGTGGGCAGAAACACCTGGAAGAAGAAAACCACTTAGACGATGTTACATCTACTACATTTACTACAAATTACAAATTACAATTTTGAATTACGATGAACACAAGATCAGATTATATCGGAATGCTCCGCATGACGTGTCGCCGTGGCGCGTCGGAATTGGCGGTGATGCTGTATGGATAGAATTTTTATTTATCTTTGCAGCGTGTAAATTTTGTTTTTTTACATGGTTTTAAAGTTTTAATAGTTTAATTTTTCGCAAAGGGGCGTCGTGATGATGTCCCTTTTTGTTTGACTGACTGCTGACGCAGTAGGAGAACATTGCGCTGAATGACCACATTCTACCCCGAAGACGTCATGCCTGCGGCGAAGCGTCATTCCAAAACTCGTCCGGGGTGGGCGGGGAGGCCCGGGCAAGACGGCGGGGCAGCGCCCGCCATGTGTGGAGGCCGATGGTCTTGCCCTTGACTCTTTGTAACTTTAGCTTCGCTGAATCTTCGATTTCTTGTCAAGAAGAAAGTTAAGAAAAAACGAAAACGACAGAACAGGGCAACTGCCCGTTCGGCTAGAGTGGCAGGGGATAAGTCGCGAAAGCGGAATGTATTAATGTGCAATCATCACGCGGCGGATGCCGCCTTGGACTTCATTGCTGCCTTCGTATTCTATGATCTCGATGAAATAGTCGCAGGTGTCGTCAGCAAAGCAGCTGAGACCGATGAGCATCATCCCCGCCATGAGGATGGTTCTGAGGGTAGAGAATTTATTCATATTGATGTGTTTTAATGTGTGTTATCTGCGATAATATGGCTGCAAGGATAACATTTCTTCGTTTCCAAACGGAAATTGTCCCCGATGATAAGGTTATTTTTACTATTTTTGCCGCTTTGTATTTAATAAGGAAAGAACAAGCATTTTTGTATGAACAACAGTAAGAACACCCTTATCGGTTTTATCCTCATCGCGGCCATTCTCTTCGGCTGGATGTATTTCATGACACCATCGAAAGAAGAACTGGCCAAGCAGCAACACGTCCAAGACTCTATCCGTCAGGCACGTCTCGAAGCCGCAGCCCTCGACTCGCTCCGGCTCCTTGAGCAACAGAACAACGCCAACACGGCCCTCGACACCCTCGCCAACATCCCTGAAGAGGAAATGGATTCGGCAACGCTTGCCTTGCAACAATACAACTCACTGAAGGCCAAGTTCGGCGCTTTCGCCTCGGCATCACAAGGCAACGAACAGACCTGGACCATCGAAAACCAATATCAGAGACTCACCTTCAGCAACAAAGGCGGCTTCCTCAAGCAAGTCGAGCTGAAAGACTATAAGACCTACGACTCGTTGCCTCTGTTGTCGTTCGACCCTGAGACCTCGAACTTCAACCTGGCTTTCTTCAGCGAGAACCGCACCATCAACACTTCGCAACTGTTCTTCCAGCCTTTCGTCAACGGACAGCCTTACCAAGGCGGCGACATAACGGTAGGCGAGAACGACAGCGTCGTGCTGGCCATGCGCGTGAACCTGGACCAAGCCAACGGTCAGCAAGACGGCAACCGTTACCTCGAATTCGTCTATACCGTCCGTTATGACAACTACATGCTGGGCTTCGACATCCACACCGTAGGCCTGCAAGACGTGTTGGCTACCAACGCCAACTATATGGCCATCGACTGGTACGTCGACCTGATGAAACAGGAAAAGAGCCAAGACCGTTTCTCAGGCGAGTCGGTCTATTACTGCTCGATGAAGAAAGACGACGTCGACCATCTCGACGAGATGAAAGACAGCGAGAAGCGCGTCTCCAACAAGCTGAAATGGGTGTCGTTCAAGCAACGTTTCTTCTGCAACGTCCTCGTGGCAGGCGAAGAGTTCTCGAACGCCAACTTTGAAGTCGTCACCAACAAGTCGCAAAACCCACGCTATTTCAAGACCATGACGGCCAGCATCGAAGTGCCTTTCGACATGAGAGCGGAAGAGAGCATGGTGCCGATGTCGCTCTATTTCGGTCCTAACCACTTCAAGACCCTGAAGAGCTACGGCCTCGGCCTGCAGCACCAGATCAACCTGGGTAAGTTCTTCCTTATCCGCTGGATCAACCACGGCGTCATCGCCGTCTTCAACTGGCTGAGTTCCTACGGCTGGAGTTACGGTATCGTGATCCTCATCCTCACCATCCTCATCAAGTTGGTGCTGTTCCCATTCGCTTTCAAGTCGTACAAGTCGTCGGCCATCACCCGCGTGCTGAAGCCCGAGATGGACGCCATCAACGCCAAATATCCTAAGGAAGAAGACGCCATGAAGAAACAGCAAGCCGTGATGAACCTGCAGCGCCAAGCCGGTGTCAGTCCGTCATCGGGCTGCGTGCCTGCCTTGCTGCAGATGCCTATCCTGTTCGCCGTGTTCCGTTTCTTCCCCGCCAGTATCGAGTTGCGCCAACAGCCTTTCCTCTGGTGTAACGACCTCTCGACCTACGACAGCATCGTCGAGTTCCCGAAGTTCCTCGGCATGGACCACATCAGCCTGTTCTGCCTGCTCATGACCATCACCACCTTCATCTATACCTATGTCAACAACAAGCAGATGGACGTGTCGAGCAACCCATCCATGAAACCTATGAAGTGGATGATGTACCTGATGCCGATCATGTTCTTCGGTATCTTCAACAACTACTCTGCAGGTTTGAGCTACTACTACATGCTCGTCAACATCATCACCTTCATCCAGATGTTCATCTTCCGTAAGATGATCAAGGAAGACAAGGTGCGTGCTACCATCGAGAAGAACAAGCAAAAGCCTGTCAAGAAGTCGAACTTCCAGAAGAGACTGGAAGAAGCCCAGAAACAACAAGCCAAGATGCAAGCCCAACAAAGAAGATGAACGAACTGGAACAATTCATAAACGCCATCCAAGCGACCCGTAAGGTGTGGTTGCTGCAAGCCATGGAAGGCATGTTCGCCATGCTTGAGGACAGCAACGACAACTGGTATGTGCCCGCATGGGAATCGGAAGACAAGGCCGCCAAAGCTGCCACGGGCGACTGGGCGGGCTACCACGTCACGGAGATGGGCTTCAGCGAGCTGAAACACTGGCTCGGTGAGCTCTCGCGCGACGAGATCGACATCGCGGTGTCGCCTGAGAAAGACGGACAAATCACCGCCATCGCCTCCGCCAACTTCCGCAAATGGGTGGAGCAATATGCCGACAACTCCTACAAGGAAGAAGACGATGACGAAGACGACTTCGACTACGGCGACGGCTGGGCCGAAGACTGGAAATAATTGACAAGGAGATTCGCTTTGGCGAGTCTCCTTTTGTGATATAAAGAGACCGAAATATGAAAACGAAACTGTTTGGAGTGCTGCTGCTGATCGAGACTGTGGCGTTGCTGGTGACAGCGGCTGTCGCGGCTCATTTCCACGTGGCAGTGGGGGAGACCGACTACCTCTATTTCATCCAGACAGCATGCATCACGGGAACTTGTGGCCTTGTGTTGTATTTCATAGGCCGGCATATCAAAGGCTCGATGCAGATCAAGGACACCTTCCTCGTGGTGGCGTTTTCCTGGATCTTGTTCTCCGCCTTCGGCATGTTGCCCTTCCTTTTCTCCGGCACCATCGACAACGTCACCGATGCCTTCTTCGAGACCATGTCGGGTTTCTCGACCACCGGTGCCACCATCCTCAACAACATCGACAGCTTGCCTCATGGCATCCTGTTCTGGCGCAGCCTCATGCAGTGGCTGGGCGGTTTGGGTATCGTGGTGTTCACGTTGGCGTTCTTGCCCTCTGTCGCAAAGGGCTCCAAGAAGATGTCGCTCTTTGCTGCCGAAGCCCCAGGCCTGAATGTCGAGAAGCTGGCACCTACCATGCAAGGCACCTCGCGTGTGCTGTGGCTGATCTACATCGTCCTCACCATACTCTGTGCCACCTGCTATTACCTTGGGCCGATGAACCTCTTCGACGCTATATGCCATGCCTTCACGACGATCGCCACGGGTGGTTTCAGCACACACCAAGCCAGCATCGGATACTACCAATCCAATTATCTCGAATACATCTGCTGCATGTTCATGTTCTTGGCGGGCATCAACTTCGCCACCTATCACTTCCTGGCTGCGCGACGTTTCGACGTCATCAAGAAGGATGAAGAGCTGCGTTGGTATGTGGGCTTGGTAGTGGCTAACGTCATCCTGTTCATCGTCCTCTTCACGTTTGCGCCCAAGGCCGATGGCGTGACCGAGAGTCAGCTGGCCGTCTTCCCGAAAGGCGTCAACGACACGGTACGAACTGCTTTGTTCCAAGTCACAAGTCTGCTTTCGAACACGGGCTTCCAGGCCTCCAACTTCAACTACGACCTGTGGGGCATGCTGTTCGTCATCCCGACCTTGTTGCTCATGGTGATAGGCGGTTGCGCGGGTTCGACCAGCGGCGGCTTCAAGGTGATCCGTGTCGTGGTCTTGTTCAAGGCCGTCAAGAGCTGCGTGAACGGCATCATCCATCCGACGCGAATGTTCAGCATCAAAGTCTCCAACCAGATCGTCGACAACGCCTCCGTGAAGCGCGTCTTCGCCTTCTTCTCGCTTTTCATTATGCTGTTCGTGGTCAACATGATAGCCCTGCCCGTTATGGGGATGGGGCTGTGGGACTCGTGCTGCTCTTTCCTCACCTGCATTAGCAACTTCGGTCCCGGCTCGGGACTTACCGGTCCCAATGGCAGTTTCGCTGCCGTACCGCAAGTGGCCAAGTGGCTGCTGTCGTTCGACATGCTCGTTGGACGTCTCGAGATCTTCACCATCCTCATGCTGTTCTCAAGATATTTCTGGAAGACGACAAAATAAAAGTGCCTATTTGTCATGGATACATATATATATTCTTGATTATCCGTCAATTTGACATAAATAATGGGTAAAATACCACGTGGTAAAAGATTTGATAGAGGGAGGACGTCAAAAAACAATAATTGAGAACAGAAAATGAATAGCTACAACCCAAATCAAAACAAGCAACAGAGGCATAATTACGACTATCTGAAGCTGTATGCAAAGAACCTCAACGAGTTAGCCGCACAAGGCAAGCTCGATCCCGTGATTGGCCGTGACGAAGAAGTGCGTAGGGTGCTTCAGATCCTGTCACGCCGTACCAAGAACAACCCTATATTAATAGGTGAGCCCGGAGTGGGTAAGACCGCCATTGTCGAGGGTTTGGCCCAACGCATCATCAACCGTGACGTCCCCGAGAACCTGAAGAACCGCTTGGTCTTCTCGCTCGACATGGGCGCCTTGATTGCCGGTGCCAAATACCAAGGCGAATTTGAAGAACGTCTGAAAGGCGTCATCAAAGACGTCACCGATGGCGAGGGCGAAGTGATCCTCTTCATCGACGAGATACACACCCTGGTCGGAGCCGGAGCCACCAGCAGCGCCCTCGATGCCGCCAATATCCTGAAGCCCGCGCTTTCGCGTGGCGAGCTGCAATGCATCGGTGCCACCACGCTGAAGGAATACCAGCAATATTTCGAGAAGGACAAGGCTTTGGAACGCCGTTTCCAACTCGTCATGGTCGAGGAGCCTGACGCCGCTTCAGCCATCTCCATCCTGCGTGGACTGAAGGAACGCTACGAGAACCACCATCACATCCGCATCTTGGACGAGGCCATCGTGTCGGCTGTCGAACTCTCCACACGTTACATCGCTGACCGTTTCCTGCCCGACAAGGCCATCGACCTCATCGACGAGGCCGCATCGCGTCTGCGTCTGCAGATCGATTCATTGCCGGAAGACCTTGAGGACGTGAACCGTGCCATCAGGCAGCTGGAGATCGAGCGCGAAGCCATCAAACGCGAGAACGACACCAAGAAACTCGCCGAACTGGGACAGGAAATCAGCAAGCTGCAAGCCAAGCGCGATGAGATCAACGCCCAATGGCAAACCGAGAAAGGCTTTGTCGATACCATCCAAAAGGAGAAAGACAATATCGAAAACTATCGTCACCAAGCCGCTGTGGCTGAACGTGATGGCGATTATGGCCGTGTGGCCGAACTGCGATATGGCAAGATCCGTGAGTCGGAAGCCATCATCGAGAAAGCCAAGGCCGACCTGAAAGTCGCCCAAGGCGACCATCCTCTTGTCGATGAAGAAGTCAGCTCCGATGATGTGGCCGAAATCGTTTCGCGCTGGACTGGCATCCCCGTCAACAAGATGATGCAGAGCGAGCGCGACAAGCTCCTGCACCTCGAAAGCGAGCTTCACAAGAGGGTAGTGGGGCAGGACGAAGCCATCACCGCCGTGAGCGATGCCATACGCCGTAGCCGCGCCGGGCTGCAGGACAGCAAACACCCTATCGGCTCGTTCATCTTCATGGGAACCACCGGTGTGGGTAAGACCGAACTCGCCAAGGCCTTGGCCGAATTCCTCTTCGACGACGAGAACGCCATGGTGCGTATCGACATGAGCGAATACCAAGAACGTTACTCGGTGTCGCGCCTCATCGGTGCGCCTCCAGGATACGTCGGCTACGAAGAGAGCGGTCAGCTGACTGAGGCCGTGCGCCGCCGTCCTTATTCCGTCATCCTGCTCGACGAGATCGAGAAAGCACATCCCGACGTGTTCAATATCCTGCTGCAAGTGCTTGACGATGGACGACTTACCGATAACAAGGGCCGCACCGTGAACTTCAAGAACACCATCACCATCATGACATCCAACATCGGTGCCGATGTCATCCAGAACAACTTCGCCCGTGTCGACGAAATCGGCCTTGAAGGCGCTTTCGAGAAGTCGCGCAACGAGGTGATGACCCAGCTGCGCAAGTTCATGCGCCCAGAGTTCCTCAACCGTGTTGACGACATCATCATGTTCCGTCCACTGGACGAGTCACAGATACAGGAAGTGGTCAAGATGCAGTTTGCACAGGTGCAAAAGATGCTGAAGGACAACGACATAAAGATCAGTATCACCGACGAAGCCGTACGATATATCGCTCACGAGAGCTACAACCCGCAATATGGAGCGCGTCCCGTGAAGCGTATGATGCAGCGTGAGCTGCTCAACGACCTCTCGAAGATGCTGCTCTCCGACCAGATCGACAAGAACACACCTATCGAGGTCGATGTGGATGGAAACGGATTAGTGTTTAAAAATCATCTTTAGCAAACAATAATACTCGATGAGTTGCGTTTTCCAAAGATATGAAGAAAATATTGCTATTATCACTCGTAATACTTGCTCCACTATTTTCGAAGGCGCAACTCATCGCATGCCGTGATTCCATCAAGAACGGCTATGACTTTTGGCTCTATATACCAGAAGATTACGACTCAACGACATACTATCAGAAACCCGTTGTCATGTTCTTGCATGGCAGGAGCTTGTCGGGCAACAATCTGGCAATGGTGAAGCGATACGGCTGCATCGACGCACTCCTCAAAGGCCGTGAGATTGATGCTGTCGTCATTGCCCCACAGGCCCAGAGTCCATGGAAAGCGGACAAAGTGGACGAGGTCTATGAATGGGTGAAAGACCACTATGCCGTTGACACCAACCGTTTCTACGTTTTGGGCATGAGCATGGGCGGCTATGGAACCATCAATTATGCTGCAACCTATCCCGAAAAGGTCGCTGCCGCCATGGCCATGTGCGGTGGAGCATCCGTGAAGTCGGTTTGTGGCCTGAACGATGTGCCGTTGTGGATCATTCACGGCACGGCTGACCGCGACGTCTCTGTGAACTGCTCGCAGAAAGTTGTTGATGCTATGGCTTCGTGTGGCGACACAAGCTTGCTCATCTTCGACAAGATGCCCAAAGTGAACCATTCCATCTTGGCTCGCGTCTTCTATATGGAAGAGACCTATGACTGGCTTTTCTCACATTCCTTGGCCGATACGGTGCGCCGACTCAACTTGAATTACAAGATGACCAACGCGATGCTGAACAGCGCCTATGAAGACATGAACAAGAGCTTCAAATTCAAGGTCATTGACTCAAAGCCATCCACTTACATTCCCACGAAAAACCAGTATTATATCGTGAAGAAAGGCGATTGCTTGAGCACAATAGCCACCAAGAACCACACAACGGTGACGAAGCTCAGCCAACTGAATGGCCTGAGCAAGAATGCCACATTACGCATAGGGCAGAAGATTAGGATCAAGTAGGCCTCAGCCCATGCAAATCCACTGATAGCTATTGTCTTTCCGTAGCCACGTCATCTGCCTCTTGGCATATTGGCGGGTGTGTATCTTGATTTGCTCAACGGCTTCCTTGAGGGTGCATTTACCATCGAAATAGTCAAACAACTCCTTGTAGCCCACCGTGTTAAGGGCGTTCAAGTGACGCTTTGGATATAGTGAACGGGCTTCTTCAAGCAGTCCTTGCTCCATCATCAAATCCACACGAAGGTCAATTCGGCGAATCAGTTCTTCACGATCCCAAAGGAGCGCGTATTTCTCTATTTCGAAGTCGCGTTGGGCAGGCTGCCTTTGGCGGAATGAAGTGAAGGTGTTACCGGTTTGGTAGCAGATTTCAAGACAGCGTTGCAAACGACGTGGATTTTGCTGGTCAACCAAGGCGAAATAGTCGGGGTCGAGACGTTGCACCTCGTCTTGTATGGCTTTCAACCCGCCTTCACGGAGCAGATGCTCCACCTTTTCCCTGATTTCGGGCTGCACGTCGGGCATAGGGTCGATGCCGTTACAAACCGCATCAATGAAAAGGCCCGAGCCACCGGTAAGGATTACGCTTTCGTGTTGCTTGAAGAGCTGGTTTAAGAGTGATATTACATCATGCTCATAATCAGCGACATCATATTTGTCTTCAATGCTGATATGATGAACGAAATAATGCTTGGCTTGTTGCAGTTCTTCCTCAGTGGGGGCTGCCGTGCCGATGCTCATCTCCTTGTAGAACTGACGGCTGTCGGCAGAGAGGATGACGGTGCCCAATTTCTGGGCAAGCTGAATGGAGTAGGAGGTCTTGCCTGAGGCGGTTGGACCGGCAACGACGATGAGCTTACTCATGGGTTGTCAAGTTTTTGTGGTACTGGACCGTTGTTGGCAACTTTCACTGGCTCGCTGATTTCCTTCACTACGCTGAGTCCCAGTTTCTTGCCTTCCTCTTTGGCGAAAGCATAGGCTTCTTCGAACGTATTACCTATGACGCCATCCAAGATGGCTTCACGGATGGCATTCTTGATGATGCCCACTTCGCGGCCAGCCGGAATGCCAAAAGTATCCATGATGGCGATGCCGTCAACAGGTGGCTGCCAGTTGCGCAAGTGGTCTTTGGCCTCGATTTCCTTCAGCTTCTCCTCGACGATCTCAAAGTTCTTGTGGTACTTCTTGATTTTCTCTTCGTTTTTCGAAGTGATGTCGGCATGGCAGAGCAGCATCAGGTCATCGATATCATCGCCTGCATCGAACAGGAGCCTACGCACAGCCGAGTCGGTGACCACATCTTCGGCCAACACGATAGGGCGGAGGTGTAGCAGGACGAGCTTCTGGACGTATTTCATCTTCTCGTTCAGCGGTAGCTTCATGTCGGCAAAGATCTTAGGCACCATCTTGGAGCCCTTGAACTCATGTCCGTGGAACGTCCAGCCCGTGCCATCTTCCCAACGCTTGGTCAGTGGTTTGGCAATATCGTGCAAGATGGCAGCCCAACGCAGCCAGAGGTCGTCGCTCTTTTCGGCCACCTGATCGAGGACCTGCAAGGTATGGAAGAAGTTGTCCTTGTGTCCACGTCCGTGGATGGTCTCAACGCCTTTTAGCTGAGTGAGTTGTGGGAAGATGAGTTTCAATAAGCCGCTTTCGTCCAGCAAAAGGAAACCGGTGGAGGGTCGGTCAGCGAGGATGATCTTGTTCAGCTCCTCGGTGATGCGTTCCATCGACACGATTTTGATGCGCTCGGCATTCCGTTGGATGGACTCAAACGATTCAGGGTTGATATAGAAATGCAGCTGCGTGGCGAAGCGGATGGCTCGCATCATGCGCAGCGGGTCATCGGAATAGGTGATGTCAGGGTCGAGTGGCGTGCGGATTTCAAGCTCTTTGAGGTCGGCCATCCCGTTGAAAGGATCGACGAAAGTACCGAAGTCGTCCTCGTTGAGGCTGATGGCCATCGCGTTGATGGTGAAGTCGCGGCGATTTTGGTCGTCTTCGAGCGTGCCATCTTCCACCACAGGTTTGCGGCTGTTGCGGTCATACGACTCACGGCGTGCACCCACAAACTCCACCTCCATGCCGTTGTAGCGGATCATGGCCGTGCCGAAAGCACCATAATATTTGGCGTCTTTGTGGCCAGGCAGAAGAGAGGCCACTTTCTTGGCGAGGTTGATGCCGCTGCCCACCGTGACCACATCGATGTCATTCGACTTGCGGTGCAGCAAAATATCACGGACATAGCCACCGATGACGTAGCTACGATAGCCGAGTTCTTTCGAAGCCTTCGCGATTACCTTGAAAATCGGGTTGCTGATATGCGGTCTGAAATCGTAATCCATGGCTTAGTTTTTGGCCGCTTCAATCACTTTCTCGCCGTTAGGCACCACGTTGACGAAGGTCTCGTCGCCACTTTCATTCAAATCGATGGAAATCAGGTCGCCGATATGAATCTCTGTGCCGATAATGGCTTCAGCCAACACGTCTTCCACATATTTCTGGATGGCGCGCTTCAGCGGACGAGCACCATATTGTTCGTCCCAGCCTTGTTCGGCGATGAAATCCTTGGCTTTAGGAGTCAGCTCGATGCGATAGCCCATCTCTTCGACGCGCTTGAACACGTTCTTCAGTTCGATGTCGATAATCTTGTGAATGTCATCCTTTTCGAGTGAGTTGAACATCACCACATCGTCGATTCTGTTCAGGAACTCAGGCGAGAAGGTGCGCTTCATGGCGTTCTCGATGACACTCTGCGAATAGGCGTCCTTCGAGTCGCGTTTGGCCTGTGTGCCAAAGCCCACACCTTGACCGAATTCCTTCAGCTGACGTGAGCCGATATTGGAGGTCATGATGATAATCGTATTCTTGAAATCGACCTTGCGGCCCAGGCTGTCGGTGAGCATACCATCGTCCAGCACTTGCAGCAAGATGTTGAAGACATCGGCATGAGCCTTCTCGATTTCATCCAAAAGGACGATAGAGTAGGGCTTGCGGCGCACTTTTTCCGTCAGCTGACCGCCTTCTTCATAACCCACATATCCGGGAGGCGCTCCCACGAGGCGCGAGACGGCGAATATCTCCATGTATTCACTCATGTCGATGCGGATAAGGGCATCTTCCGAGTCGAAAAGGTATTTTGCCAGCACCTTGGCCAAGTAGGTCTTACCGACACCCGTTGGGCCTGAGAAGATGAACGATCCGATAGGACGGTTCGGGTCTTTCAGCCCGGCGCGGTTGCGGCGTATGGCTCTCGTGATCTTCTTGATGGCTTCGTCTTGTCCGATGACGGTGCCCGCCAATTCGTTTTCCATATTCATCAGGCGGTTGCCTTCGTTTTGGGCGATGCGTTGGGTAGGCACACCCGTCATCATGGCCACCACTTCGGCGACATTCTCTTCGGTCACCAACTGGCGGTGCGACAAGGTGTTTTCATCCCAAGCCTTCTTGGCCTGTTCCAACTTGTCCATCAGTTTGACCTCTTCGGCGCGGTACATGCCCGCTTCTTCAAACTTCTGTTCTGCAACGGCGGCTTTCTTGTCCTTGCGCACTTCTTCGATGCGTTGCTCCAGCTCAGTGATTTCGGCAGGCACATCGATATTCTTGATGTGGACACGCGCACCGGCTTCGTCCAAGGCGTCGATGGCCTTGTCGGGCAGATGGCGCTCACTCATATAACGGTTGGTGAGCTTCACGCAAGCCTCGATGGCTTCGGGTGTGTAGGTCACCAGATGATGGTCTTCGTAACGGCCTTTGATATTGTTCAGAATCTCGATGGTCTCCTCAGGGGTAGTTGGCTCGACGAGAATCTTTTGGAAACGACGCTCCAAAGCGCCATCCTTCTCGATGTATTGACGGTATTCGTCCAAGGTGGTAGAGCCGATGCATTGGATTTCGCCACGAGCCAAGGCTGGCTTGAACATGTTGCTTGCATCGAGTGAGCCGGAAGCATTGCCTGCACCCACCAGATTATGGATCTCATCGACAAAGAGGATGATGTCGCGGTTTTTCTCCAGCTCGCTGAGGATCGACTTGATGCGTTCCTCGAACTGGCCGCGGTATTTCGTTCCAGCCACCACGGCACCAAGGTCGAGCATGACGACGCGCTTGTCGAACAAGGTGCGCGGCACACGATGCTGCGTGATGCGGATGGCGAGGCCTTCGGCGATGGCCGACTTGCCCACGCCAGGCTCACCTATTAAAATAGGGTTGTTCTTCTTGCGGCGGCTGAGGATCTGTGCGATACGTTCCAGTTCGCGTTCGCGTCCCACGATAGGGTCGAGGCGATTCTCTTCAGCGGCTTTGGTGAGGTCACGGCCGAAATTGTCCAAGACAGGGGTCTTGCTCTTGATGTTGCTGCTCTTCTTGGGACGTTCCGGACGGATTTCGTCCATCAGGTCATCTTCGTCCTCTTCGTAAACATCGTTTGGCGTTGGCTTTTCTTCTGGTTTCGAGGCAGGCACGTCTTTGCCGACCTCGTTGTTGAAGCGGATTAGCTCTTCCTTGAAATTGTCGTAGGTTACGCCTTCAAATTCAAGGTTTTGCGAGATGATATTGTTCTTCTCGTGCAAGATGGCGAGCATCAGATGTTCGGAACGGACGATTTCGCAGCGGAATTCCTTTGCGATGATATAGGTGAACTTCAAGGTGCGCTCGGCTTGCTTCGTAAGCGGAAGGGCAGGAGAAGTTGACTGGCTCGGGGTACTTGTCTTGATAGAAGCCTCCAGTTTCATGGTGAAGACTTCGATGTTAAGGTTGAGACGCTCTAATATTTTGATGGCACAGCTGCCGCCGTCCTTCAAAAGTCCCAAAAAAAGGTGTTCTAAGCCCACATACGGACTGCCAAGACGTTTCGCTTCTTCATGACTAAGTGACAAAATGTCGCGAACCCTTGGTGAAAATTTGGCATCCATTTATTTCTATCTATTTGGTAATCAATTACTAATTAAAATCTGACCTTGCAAAAGGGTTTTGTCTAAATATTGTGCAAAGGTAAGAACAAAAATTGAGCCGCGCCACCTTTTTTTTCTTGCCAAAAAATGAGTAAAAGTCTGCCTTTTTTGTGCGGGGTAAAAGGATTTTTTTATTATCTTTGCACGCTTTATGAACATAGGAAAATAATCACCTAAAATGGACGAAAATAATATCAACAACCCAGAAACCCCAGAAGAACTTGGTGGGGAAAAAATCATCAAGGTAAACCTTGAAAACCAGATGAAATCGGCCTACATCGACTATTCGATGTCGGTCATCATCTCACGTGCTTTGCCTGATGTGCGCGATGGTCTGAAACCTGTTCACCGTCGTGTGCTTTACGGCATGAAGGAGTTGGGCGTCACCTCGAAGAGCGGCTACAAGAAGTCGGCCCGTATCGTCGGTGAAGTGCTCGGTAAGTATCACCCACATGGCGACTCATCCGTTTACGATGCCATGGTGCGTATGGCCCAGAACTGGTCGCTGCGTTATCCTTTGGTCGATGGCCAAGGTAACTTCGGCTCCGTCGATGGCGATAGCCCAGCCGCTATGCGTTACACCGAAGCACGCCTAAAGAAGATCTCCGAAGAAATGCTCGACGACCTCGAAAAGGACACCGTCGATTTCCAGAATAACTTCGACGACTCGCTGCAAGAGCCAACCGTGCTGCCAACACAGATTCCTACGCTGCTCGTCAACGGCACCAATGGTATCGCCGTGGGTATGGCCACCAACATGGCACCACACAACTTGAGCGAATGCGTTGATGGCATCATCGCCTATATCGACAACCGCGACATCACCATCCAAGAGCTGATGCAATACATCAAGGCCCCTGATTTCCCAACGGCAGGCATCATTTACGGATACGAAGGTGTCCGCGAAGCCTTCGAGACAGGTAAGGGACGCATCGTGTTGCGTGGTGAGACCCATATCGAGGAACACAACGGTCATGAACGCATCATCGCCACCTCAATTCCTTATCAGGTGAACAAGGCCGACATGATCAAGAAGACCGCCGACCTCGTCAGCGAGAAGAAGTTGGACGGCATCGCCGACATCCGCGATGAGTCAGACCGCAAGGGTATCCGCGTCGTCTATGAACTGAAGCGCGACGCCAACCCAGATGTGGTTCTCAACAAGCTGCTCATGATGACCCCATTGCAAAGCTCCTTCAACGTGAACAACGTGGCTTTGGTGAATGGTCGTCCTTATACTTTGAACCTCAAACAGTTGATCGAACATTTCGTGGAACACCGCCACGAAGTCATCGTTCGTCGTACCCGTTTCGACCTGAAGAAAGCTGAAGAACGCGCCCATATCCTCGAAGGTCTGGCCCGCGCCATCGACATCGTGGACGAAATCATCGCCACCATCCGTGCTTGTAAGGGCGGCACTCCAGAAGCCAAGCAAGCCATCATGGACAAGTTCGGTTTCGACGACCCACAAGCCTCAGCTATCGTGGCTTACCGCTTGGGTCAGTTGGCCGGTCTTGAAATCTTGAAGATCACGAGCGAACTCGATGAGTTGCACGAACGCATCAAGCATTTCCACGACATTCTACAAAATGTGGACATGCAGTTCCAAATCGTCAAGGACGAACTGCTCGTCATCAAGGAAAAATATGGCGATGAACGTCGCACCCAAATCGTGCCTGCCGCTGGCGAATTCCGTATGGAAGACATCATCGCCGACGACGCTGTGGTTATCACCATCTCACACCTTGGCTACATCAAGCGCACTCCTTTGACCGAATATCGCGTGCAGACCAGAGGCGGCAAGGGCTCGAAAGGCTCAGCCACCCGCGATGCCGATTTCATTGAACATATCTTTACGGCCACCAACCACAACCACTTGTTGTTCTTCACCGAACAAGGTAAGTGCTACAAACTCAGAGCTTTCGAAATTCCTGAAGAAGGCAAGAACAGCAAGGGTCGCGCCATCCAGAACCTGATTCCTATCGACAAGGACAACAAGGTGATGGCTTACCTCAACGTGAAGAGCATGAGCGACGAGGACTACCTTAATAATAATTACATCATCCTCTGCACCAAGAAGGGCATCATCAAGAAGACCACGTTGGCAGCCTACAAGAACATCCGCCAAAACGGTATCATCGCTGTCAACATCCGTGAAAACGACGAACTCCTTGAAGCTTGCCTCACTTCGGGTAACGACGAAGTCATCATGGCACTGCGTTCGGGCAAGGCTGTCCGCTTCAACGAGAGCACTGTCCGTCCGATGGGCCGTAACGCTACCGGTGTGAAAGCCATCACCTTAGCTTCGGAAGAAGACGAAGTCATCGGTATGATTTGCATCGAAGATCCAAATCAAACCGTACTGGTGGTCTCCGAAAAGGGCTTCGGCAAACGTTCCGATGTGGATGATTACCGCATCACCAACCGTGGTACGAAGGGCGTTAAGACCCTCAACATCACCGACAAGACCGGCGAACTCATCGCCATCAAGGCTGTCACCGATGATGAAGACCTGATGATTATCAACAAGTCAGGTATCGTCATCCGTTTGGCTGTGAACACGTTGCGTGTGATGGGCCGCGCTACACAAGGCGTCAAGCTCATCGACCTCCGCGGCAACGACCAAATCGCCGCTGTCACCAAGGTGGAACACGAAGAGGAAGAAGTTGAGGAAGTTGCTGAAAATGCAGAGAATCAAGTAGGGGAGAACCCTGCTGAAAATGCACCAGAGGCAGCAAATCCAGAAGCCAATCCTACTGAAGAATAATTTGGAACGGGATTTGTAAGGCAGACTTTGAACAAATAGGAATTATTA
This sequence comes from Bacteroidales bacterium, assembly GCA_045627065.1. Classification (GTDB taxonomy): domain Bacteria; phylum Bacteroidota; class Bacteroidia; order Bacteroidales; family F082; genus Limimorpha. The sequence goes on from JAZQMX010000044.1 coordinate 33,904, forward strand.
ACACTTAAAATTAAAATAGAAATGAAAAAAGTAATGATTTTGCTCGCCATCGTTCTCACCGCAAACGTGATGATGGCCCAGAAGAAAGACAGAACCGACGCTTTCATGTACAACAAGAACAAACAATATGATCGCGCTATCACAGCTATTGAAAAGTGCGTCAACCATGAACAGTTCTTGGGCATGAAACCAACCGAACGTGCAAAGGCATGGCACTATCGTGGAGAAATCTACTACAACGTGTATATGTCACCCGAATTCAGAGAAACCGTTCCGAACGCTCTTGAACTCGCTGTTGAATCCTACGGTAACTGCGTTTCGACTGACCAAGCTTATTACAACGAAAACAAGCAAGACATTTTCTCGCATATCAGCGAAATCTCTCGTCAATTCGGTCAAGCTGGCGTTGATGCTTGGAACCTCCAAGACTTCGCAACCGCTTCTGATAAGTTTTACAATGCATACCAAGTGATGTCAGGTATTGGTGCTGTCGACGTGGATGACCTCTCAAATGCTGCTCAAGCTGCTTTGAATGGCAAGATGTACGACAAGGCTATCGAATATCTGAACCAACTTCAAGGTCTGGGTCAAGACGACGTGAACATCTACAAGAACCTCGCTGCTGCCTACAACGGTGCAGGTAATGCTGACAAGGCTTTCGAAATGATTACCGCTGGTCTTGAAAAATTCCCTGGCGACGCTAGTATGATTATCGAAAAGGTGAACATCTACCTCAAGCAAGGTAAAGGCACTGAAGCCATCAACGACCTTCTCGAGCTCAACACCCTCGATCCTAACAACGCTTCCATCTTGTTCATCCTCGGCACCATCTACGGCGACGAAAACAACGAAGGCGTTTACAATACCGATTCAGCTATCAACTATTACAAGCAAGCTCTTGCTGCTAACCCTAACTACTCGGATGCAGCCTATAACCTCGGCGGTCTGTACATCACCATGTCGAACAAGCTCAAGGCTGAAGCCAACGACCTGCCTCTCGACAAGATGAAGGAATACGAAGCTAAGATTGCTGAAGCAGCAGAACTCGTCGAAGCTGGTCTTCCATACGTGAAGCAAGCTTACGAAGCTCAACCATCAGACGATGTGAAGAAGGTTTTGAAGTCAATGTATGTTGACCTCAAGATGTTCGATGAAGCTAAGGCTTTGGACGCACAATAATTCAAGACATACATCAACAACAAAAAAGCCTCGCAAATGCGGGGCTTTTTTTTGTTGTTGCTATAATGTAACTGGAGTTTACCAATCGACAGGCATGCGTTGCACAGGCATGGTCATGCACCTTGCACCGCCACCGCCACGCGATAGTTCGTTGCCTTCAAAGGCAATGATGCACTTGTCTTTCTTGTCGAGATTCACCCTGTTGTTGACCACATCAGCAGCCGTGATGATATTGAAGCCATTGTCGCTAAGGGCTTGCAAGGTGTGGTTGTTGCGGCCATAACCGATGAACTTGCCAGGAGCAAGGCAGAAGAAGTTGCAGCCGCTGTGCCATTGTTCGCGAGGACCAAAGAATTCGTCACCACCACCGCAGAAGATTGGTTCAAGGTCGATGCCGACGTTCTTCAAAGCCTTAAGAATGCTTGAACAAGTCTCAATACTGGTCTTTTGTCCGTCGATGGTGATGTGATACGTCTTGTACAATGGGTTCATGATGACGGGCTTATAAGCCATGCATCTATCCACATCAAGCATGGTAAACACCATGTCGAGATGGATGAACGATTCGGGGGTGAGAGGAAGCTCTTGGAAAATCAAGTGCTTGACACCGCCTTTTGTCTTCAGATGTTCGACCAATGCTTCTACGCCATGCATGTTGGTGCGTGCACCAAAACCACACACGACCACATCGTCGCGAACAATCAAAACGTCGCCACCTTCGACAGTGCCACCAGGTTTCACAGAGTGTTCAATCACTGGGTTGACAACCTTGGTGTCGAAAATGGGGTGTATATTGTAAATGGCGTCAAGGATCATGCATTCGCGGGCACGAACTTGGGTGGCCATCTGACTAATCATGATATTGTCGAACATGGTGAACGAAGCGTCACGCATGAAGAACAAGTTAGGGAGTGGGAGAAGAGCGAATCTGTCTTTGTTGATGTAGGAAACGTCTTTCAGCACCACACCTTCGATAAGTTGTTTTGAAAGCACTTCGGGCTCCATTGAAAGGAGGTAATCCACAAGAAACTCGCGGTCTTCGGCCTTGCATATCTTGTTGATCAAGGCTGACTTCACACGGTCGTCCTTCAAGATGTCGGTGAGCAGGTCGCCAACTTCGTGAACGTGAGCCACTTTTTGCAGTACTTTCTTGAAATATCCATATTCTTTCTGAGCGACTTGCATGTTCAG
>JAZQMX010000045.1:0-29416 GCA_045627065.1 Bacteroidales bacterium
TGGCTGTTTAAGGCTTTGGACCTGTCAGTCAATTTCCTCAATCCAGAGAAGACCATCGAAATTGGTGATGAATTCATTAAGGATTATCCTGACGACGATAAGGCTCCAATGGCGATGTTTGTCTTGGGTTCTATGGTGTATGATGAACAACTTCACGATTTGGACAAGGCTCGCGAGATGTTTGAAACGATTCTGAACAACTATCCCGACAGCGACTTTGTCCCTTCGGTTGAAGCAGCCTTGAAGTTCCTCGGCATGACTCCAGATGAGATTGTTAAGGAGTTTGAGATGATGAACGACACGGTTCCAACAGAGGAATAATTTCTGATATAGTAAAAACGAACAGCCTGCAAGGTCAAATCCTCGCAGGCTGTTTTCTTTTTCGGAAGGATGAAACTTATTTCAATCCGAATGTTTTCTTGATGTTATCGACCAGGTCGAGACGTTCCCAACCGAAGAATTCGACGTTCTTGTAGATCTTGTCGCCTTCGCGGAAAGTGTTTTCATCTTCATAGAACACTTCAATCTTTTTGGTCTCGGGCTGGCGTCCGAAGTGACCGTAAGAAGCCGTTTCTTCGAAGATTGGGTTGGTGAGACCAAAGCGCTTCACGATGTGATAGGGGCGGAGGTCAACCATGTCTTGGACTATTTTGGCGATTTCAGCGTCGCTCATCTTCACATGGGCCGTGCCCTCGGTGTTGACATAGAAGCCGACAGGTTCAGCCACGCCGATGGCGTAGGCAATCTGCACCAGTACTTGGTCACAGAGGCCGGCAGCCACCATGTTCTTGGCGATGTGACGTGCAGCGTAGGCAGCCGAACGGTCAACCTTCGAGCTGTCCTTGCCCGAGAAGGCACCGCCGCCGTGTGCACCACGACCGCCATAGGTATCGACGATGATCTTACGGCCTGTCAGTCCGGTGTCGCCGTGAGGGCCACCGATGACGAACTTGCCCGTCGGGTTGACGAACACCTTCATGCCGTCGGCAAACAGTTTGCGCAACTTGGCAGGAAGTTGTTTCTTCACGCGTGGGATGAGGATGTTGAGCACATCGCGCTCGATGGTGTCGCACATCAGTTGGTCGGCTTCCTCTTGCGTCATCTCGCCTGTCGGCTTGATGAAGTCGTCGTGCTGCGTGCTGATGACGATGGTGTCGATGCGTACGGGCTTCCAGCCTTCTTCGTATTCTACCGTCACTTGCGACTTGGCGTCGGGACGGAGGTATTTCATCTGCTTGCCTTCACGACGGATGGCTGCCAACTCGCGCAGCAAGCGGTGCGAGAGGTCGATGGTGAGAGGCATGTAGTTCTCGGTTTCCTTGCAGGCGAAGCCGAACATCATACCTTGGTCGCCAGCGCCTTGGTTTTCGGGGTTTTCGCGACCGACACCCATGAAGATGTCGTTCGATTGGCCATGGAGGACCGACATCACACCACACGATTTTGCATCGAATTGGTACTCCGACTTGTTGTAGCCGATGCGGTTGATGACACGGCGTGTCACATCTTGGATTTCGACGTAGGCGTTGGTGCGGATTTCGCCAGCCACTACAACGAGGCCGGTGGTGACTAAGGTTTCGCAAGCCACTTTCGATTTAGGGTCATTGCGCAGGATCTCATCCAATACGGCATCCGAAATCTGGTCGGCTACCTTGTCAGGATGTCCTTCAGAGACTGATTCTGAGGTGAAATAATAGCTCATAACAAATTGTTTAAATGTTGATTAAATAATTTGCGGGAAGCTTTGTTGAGATTGTGTAGGTAGGAAAAAACTATTGTTTTAGCATTTTTTCTTGTGGTTGCAATCAAATCAAATCTTTCCACGTTTGCAGCGGCAAAAGTACAAAAAAATCGGGAAATGGAAGGAGAAAATTGAAAAATCTACCTTTACTTTGTGAGTTTTTGGAACGCCTCCTCGATGCTGATGTCTTCTTTTTGCAAGGTCTTGATGATAAGCCCATTATCGACTGACCATTTCATCAGGTTGGCACGGATGTCGGCATCGCCTTGTGGCTCAATGATCCAGTGATTGCTCTTCACTTGTTGTACTTTGCTCACTTGTGGTATGCTGAGCAACTGGCTCTCGCTCACTTCAATTTCGAATTCCACGATGACCACGTTGCTTGGTGTGTTGGCTTGTTTCAGGTTCTCGATTTTGTCGTCGGCCACCACCACACCTTTATTAATAATAATAGCGCGTTCGCAGATGGCTTCCACTTCCTGCATGATGTGGGTCGAGAGCAGCACTGTCTTCTCCTTTCCGAGGTTGGAGATGAGGTTGCGGATATCGACCAACTGGTTCGGGTCGAGGCCCGAAGTGGGTTCGTCGAGGATGAGCACCTGCGGGTCGTGCATCATGGCTTGGGCGAGGCCAACACGTTGACGGTAGCCTTTCGAGAGGGCGCCGATTTTCTTGTGGGCTTCCAATCCGAGGCCCGTTTGGTCAATCATCTCCTCGATGCGTTTCTTGGCGGCTTCGCCTTTCAGCTGATGCACACCAGCTACAAATTCGAGGTATTCGCGCACATACATGTCCAAATAAAGCGGGTTGTGCTCAGGCAGGTAGCCAACGATGTGTTTCACTTCCATCGGGTTGTCCATCACATCAAAACCATTGACCTTCACTGTGCCTGAGGTAGGTGGGATGAAGCAGGTGATGATTTTCATCAGTGTCGATTTGCCAGCACCATTCGGACCCAGCAGGCCGACGATACCTTTATTAATAGTGAGACTGACATCGTTGAGCGCGAGTTGTTCGCCGTATTGCTTGGTAATGTGATTGATTTCGATAGCCATTGCATGCATGAATTTGGGTGCAAAGGTAAGGGTTTTGCCTGAAACAGACATTTTATGCCCGAAAAATTCTAGTTTTACTTGTCATAATGAAAATAAATACATTATTTTGCAAAAATTTTCAGTACGATATTCAAAATATGGAAATAAGACGTGATTTATATCTTAATCAATTGATTGAGAAACAGTGGAATGGACAAATTAAAGTGGTGACAGGAATCAGAAGATGTGGGAAATCGTATTTGTTGTTTAAAATGTTTGTCCGCTACCTTGTGGAGCAAGGTGTAGGTGAAGATCATTTGATACGTTTGCAACTTGATGACTATAAGTTTATCTCGTGTCGTCAGCCAGAAAATCTATATCGGTATGTGACGGAGCGAATTGTGGATGATGGTCGCTATTATGTGTTGATTGATGAGGTGCAGAAAGCTGACAACTTTGTAGATGTGCTGAATGGTTTCCTGCATATTGATAATGTAGATGTCTATGTCACGGGAAGTAATAGTAAATTCTTGTCAACTGATATCGCTACAGAGTTTGGCGATCGCAGTGATGAGATACGGCTATATCCTTTGACGTTTTCCGAGTTCTTCTCTGCATTTGAGGGTGATGCGATGGCAGCATGGAGAAGTTACAGCAAATATGGAGGTATGCCTCTCATTTTGCAGCGCGATTCTCCACAGGCAAAGGAACAGTATTTGAAAAACCTATTTCAGAAAGTCTTCATTAAGGATATCGTGGAACGTTACGGACTGCGTGGCAATGCCGAACTGAATGAGGTGGCCAATGTGCTGGCTTCGGGTATTGGTTCCTTGGTTAATCCACTTCGCATTGCCAACACGATACAAACGGTAAAAGGCAAGTCGATTTCTCAGAATACTGTTGATAAATATCTCGACTATCTTGAGGATTCGTTTTTGGTGTCGCATGCCATCCGCTTCGATGTCAAGGGACGGCGTTATATTGGAACTCCTATGAAGTATTATTTCACCGATATTGGGCTGAGAAATGCCAGATTGAGTTTCCGCCAACAAGAGGAGGGACATATAATGGAAAATGTCATCTATAATGAATTGCTGGTACGGGGTTTTTCTGTAGATGTTGGGGTGGTGGAGACCAGCGCCATTAATGAGAACCATCATGCGGTGAGACGGCAGACCGAAGTCGATTTCGTTGCTAACAGAGGAAGTCAGCGTTTGTATATTCAATCGGCAATGGAGATGACAACTTCTGAAAAAATGCAGCAGGAGCAATTGTCACTCAAGAACATTGACGATTCTTTCCGGAAAATATTGGTCCAGAAGGACGAGGTGGAACCTTGGTATAACGATGATGGTATTCTGACCATTTCGCTTTTCGATTTTCTCTTGCGCCCCGACTTATTGGCATGACATTACCGTGTTTGTGTCAACAAGTGGTCAAGGCCGCACTTTCTTCGCAGTTTTCGCACACTTCTTTCGGGGTTTCTTCGGTCAATCACCGAAGCATCACCGAAGAAACAGCGAAGAAACTCTATACTTGGCACGGTTGAAAGAGCGGCTTGTCTGGGCTTTCTTCCCATATTATTGAGGAGCTGCCTCGAAAGAATGATGTACATTCCCATGGGAATTAATTTTCTCATAAAATGCTGTCAGTAAGAGAAAAAGTTGTACTTTTGCGGCCTCGTTAGAACTAGTCCATTATCTGACTCCGGTAGGTGCAAACGCATTAATTTATGGGCGAAGATGAATTAATGCACAAAAAAGTTTGCGCGTATCGAAGAAAGATGTAATTTTGCACGCTCTTATAAAGGGTAGTGTTTTATTGAATTGGATAAACATAATAACAACAAAATGAATTACTTAAGTTACAAAACAGTAAGCGTCAACAAGGAAAATGCCAACAAACAGTGGTATGTTATCGACGCTGAAGGTCAAATTTTGGGCCGTCTGGCATCACAGATTGCCTTGATTCTGCGTGGTAAAAGGAAGGCATGCTATACTCCCCACAGCGATTGTGGTGATAATGTCATCGTCATCAATGCAGAGAAAGTTATCCTCACTGGCAACAAGATGGAGGATAAGGTCTATGTTCGCTACACAGGTTATCCTGGTGGCCAACGCGTCAGAACCGTTAAGGAACAGTTGAAGAGAAAGCCAATCGCTGTCATCGAACATGCTGTTAGAGGTATGCTCCCCAAGACCAAGCTCGGCGATGCTATCATCAAGAACCTTTACGTCTATGAAGGCCCAGAGCACAAGCAACAGGCTCAACAACCTATCGAACTCAAAATTAACACAATTAAGAAATAATCATGGAAGTTATCAACGCTTTAGGTAGAAGAAAGACCGCCGTTGCACGCATCTATATGAAGGCCGGTAACGGTAACATTACGGTGAACAAGCGCGATTACAAGGAGTATTTCCCAACGAGCATCCTCCACTATGTGGTTGAACAACCTCTGATGCTGACCGACAACCTCGGCAAGTACGACATCAAGGTTAACCTCGACGGTGGTGGCATCAACGGCCAAGCCGAAGCCCTGCGCCTCGCTATCAGCCGCGCCCTTTGCGAAATCGACGCCGAGTATCGTCCTACCCTGAAGAAGAATGGCCTCATGCGCCGCGACCCACGTATGGTCGAACGTAAGAAGCCAGGTCAGCCAGGTGCACGTAAGAAGTTCCAATTCAGCAAACGTTAAGCTATCAACAGCAAAGCGATTTTGTTTAGTATCCAAATTGCTGAGATTTTTCTTCCCGAGAACTACTTGGCAATTGTATTTAGTGAATGTAAACATTTAAAAGAAAACTCATGACACAAGTAACATTTGAAGAATTACTGGATGCCGGTTGTCATTTCGGCCATCTGAAGAGAAAATGGAATCCGAACATGGCTCCTTATATTTTCATGGAGCGCAATGGTATCCACATCATAGACCTTTATAAGACCCAAGCCAAGGTTGACGAAGCTGCTGCAGCTCTCTGCCAACTGGCTAAATCAGGCAAGCGCGTACTTTTCGTCGCTACCAAGAAACAAGCTAAGGAAGTTGTCGCCGAACTGGCTCAGAAAGTCAACATGCCTTATGTGACCGAACGTTGGCCTGGCGGTATGCTCACCAACTTCGCCACCATCCGCAAGGCTGTGAAGAAGATGAGCAGCATCGATAAGATGATGGCTAGCGACGCTTACAAGAGCCTCTCAAAGCGCGAAAAGCTCCAAATCGAACGCGAACGCGAAAAGCTCGAGAAGAACCTCGGTTCAATCCAAGACCTGAACCGTCTGCCTTCAGCTCTGTTCGTCGTCGATATCATGAAGGAACACATCGCTGTGGCTGAAGCCCACAAGCTGAACATCCCTACCTTCGCTATCGTCGATACCAACACCAATCCTAACCTCATCGACTTCCCAATCCCTGCTAACGACGACGCTTCAAAGTCAATCGCTCTCATCGTCGGTAAGATGGTCGAAGCCATTGAAGAAGGCATGAACGAACGCAAGAACAACAAGGATCTCGTTGACGAACCAGAAGAAGACTTCGAAGAAGAAAAAGACGAAAACGTCGAAGAAGAAAAGGAAGAACGTCGTCCTCGCTCCAACCGTCGTCCTCGCAAGCCAGTCGCTAAACAATAACCCTTAAAAGAAAGATAATACTATGAATATTACCGCTTCTCAAGTTAACGAACTGAGACAAATGACAGGTGCCGGCATGATGGATTGCAAGAAGGCCCTCGTCGAAACCGAAGGTGACATCCAGGCTGCTATCGACATCCTCCGCAAGAAGGGTATCGCTAAGGCTGCCAAGCGTGCCGACCGCACTGCTGCTGAAGGTTGCGTCCTTTCAAAGTGCAGCGAAGACCACACCTATGGTGCCGTCATCATGCTGAACTGCGAAACCGACTTCGTCGCACAAAACGCTGACTTCGTCGCTTTCACCCGTGAAATGCTTGACTTCGCTGTCGCTAACCGTATTAAGGACATCGAAGCCCTTAAGGCTGCCAAGTTGGGTGACGTCACCGTCGAAACCCGTCTGACCGACGAAGGTGCCAAGACTGGTGAAAAGACCGAACTCGGTGCTTTCAAAGTCCTCGAAGGTGCTTACATAGCTAACTACAACCACCCAGGTAACCGCCTCTCCACCGTCGTCGAGATGAACAAGAATTTCGAAGGCATCGAAGAAGTCGCTCACGAAGTGGCCATGCAAGTGGCTGCCATGAGCCCAATGGCTGTCAGCGAAGCTTCCGTCGCTCAAGAAGTGAAGGACCGCGAACTCCAAGTCGCTGCTGAAAAGGCAAGAGGCGAACAAATCCAGAAGGAAATCGAAAAGGCTCTCCGTAAGGCTGGTATCAATCCTAACCATGTTGACAGCGATGACCACATCAGCTCGAACATCACTAAGGGTTACATCACCGAAGAACAAGGTGCTACTGCTCGCGAAATCATCGCTAACACTCCAGCTACCGTGAAGTTCAACGAAGCCATGATCGAAAACATCGCTAAGGGCCGTCTGAACAAGTTCTTCAAGGAGAACTGCCTGCTCAACCAGGTCTCTCTGATTGCTGATCCTAAGACTGTTGCCGAATACATCGCTGCAGCCGATAAGGAAGCTACCGTGAACCAATTCCTCCGCATCAAATTAGGCGAATAAGTAATTGTTTTTCATGATATTTTTTTGAAGGGCGGCGCAAGTCGCCCTTTTTTGTTGCATTTTACTATATTTGCGGCCTCAATAATTGTTGTTAACAGACAATCACAGAAATGGAAAATGCTAAGAAATGCCCATATTGTGGCGAAGAAATCCCCAATGATGCCCTAGTGTGCAATCATTGCGACAAGGCAATCAGCAATAATGAGCCATCCGCAATCGTCGAGGCTATTCATGTCGCCTCTAGTGCCCCAAATCCTTCAAAGAATAATGGCATCGCGATGACAGGCTTCATCTTCTCCTTGATTTCGTTGGGCCTCTCGTGGTTGCCAGGATTCAATATTATCTTGTGGGTCCTTTCCATAGTGTTTTCGTCGGTAGGTCTTTCCCGAAGGCCTAAGGGCTATGCGGTGGCGGGACTGATCATCTCATCAGTGGTTAGCGTACTTATTGTCGTTTTCTCGTTCCTACTTGCAGAATTGCTTAACAAATATGTTTTTTAATCGAATATCGTGTTATCTATGAAAAGACTTTTACCTATCATCTGCTTGGCGGTGCTCGCGTTGACCGCTTGTGAAAAAAGCATAGTTGAAGCCAGTTACGACATCATTCCTTCGCCTAAGGAAGTGCAAATTGACGACTATAATACCTTTGTGCTGACACCAAAGACCATAGTGTATTACGAGGCCGGCAATGCTGATATGCAGCGTAATGCCGAATTCCTTTCTTCCTATGTGAAAGACATGTTGGGCTTTGGTCTTCAGGTGGCAGCAGGGAATCCTAATGTCTGCGATGGAATTGTGCTCGCTTTAGATCCTGCATCTTTTGATGAGACTGAAGCCTATCAGATTGAGGTCACGCCAAAGCAAGTGGTGGTGACGGGCTCTGATGCTGCGGGCGTTTTCTATGGTATCCAGGCTTTGCGCAAATCTCTGCCAATTATGAAAATGGGAAGTTCAAAAGTCAATGTTTCTTTCCCTTGCGCTACCATCAAGGATTATCCTCGTTTCCATTATCGTGGCATGCACCTCGATCCAGCACGTCATTTCTTCACGATGGATTCGGTGAAAATTTATGTTGATATGTTGGCCATGCACAACATCAATACCTTCCATTTCCACATCACCGACGACCAAGGCTGGCGCATGGAAATCAAGAAGTATCCCGAATTGACTGAAGTCGGTGCTTATCGCAATGGAACTGTAATTGGTCATAATTCAGGTGTTTACGATACTATTCGTCATGGCGGATTCTATACGCAGGACGAGTTGCGCGACTTGGTGCAATATGCTGCCGACCGTTACATTACCATCATTCCTGAAATCGATTTGCCGGGTCACATGCAGGCGGCTTTGGCCACTTATCCCGAGTTGGGCTGCACGGGCGGACCTTACGAGGTTTGGCAACAGTGGGGCGTTTCGGAAGATGTGCTTTGCGCTGGCAATGAGGATGCTATGCTCTTCTTGGAGGATGTGCTGAACGAGGTGATGGATGTGTTCCCATCGGAAATCATCCACATCGGTGGCGACGAATGTCCGAAAGTGCGTTGGCACGACTGCCCGAAATGTCAGGCAAAGATTAAGGAACTGGGTATCAAGGCAAACGATAAGTTCTCGGCTGAAGATTTCTTGCAGAGTTATGTGATGGGCCGTATGGAAAAACTCATCGAAAGCCGTGGACGCCGTATCCTTGGTTGGGACGAAATACTTGAAGGCGAAGTGGCTGAAAACGCTATCATTATGAGTTGGCGTGGCGAAGAAGGCGGCATCACGGCGGCGCAAAGCGGTCACGATGTGGTGATGGTGCCTTGCGGTTACCTTTATTTCGACTACTATCAGACCGACGACACCGAAAACGAGCCTTTGGCCATCGGCGGTTATGTACCGGTTGAAAATGTCTATAACTACGAACCCGTTCCAGCCGCTTTGACGCCTGAACAACAGCAACATATCTTGGGCGTGCAGGCCAATATCTGGACGGAATACATCGGCACTTTCCGTCATGTGCAATACATGGCCTTGCCGCGTATGGCTGCCTTGAGCGAAATACAATGGTGCCTGCCTGAGCAAAAGGATTACGATTCGTTTGCAAACCGTTGCTTCGGCATGACACGCCTTTATGATTTGTATGGCTACAACTACGCCAAGCATATTTTTGACCTGAAACCGAAGATGGAATCGCATCCCGATGAAGGCTATATCGAAGTCGCTTTGACGAAATTCGGCGCTGGCGAAATCCGCTACACGCTTGATGGCACCGACCCGATGCAAGGCATCATCTATACCGAACCAATCCATTTGACTGAGAGTTGCGATTTGCGCGCCATCGTGGTGCGCGAGCAAGGCAATGGCCGCGAATACAGTACGCATTTCGATTTCAGTCAGCTGACCATGAAGCCGATAACGCTGAATTATGCGCCGAGTCCGAGTTATACTTTTGGTGGCGCTTCCACTTTGAACGATGGCTTGAAAGGCACAGGTAACTACCGTACGGGTCGTTGGTTGGGCTTTTGGGAATGTCCTTGTGAGGCCGTTTTCGATTTGCAAGACAGCAAGGAACTCAGCCGATTGCGTTTCAATGTGAATGTAAACAAGGCCGATTGGATTTACAACCCAAAGAGTGCCAGCGTTTTCGTCTCCAACGACGGCAGTCATTTCGAGGAAATCGCCCATGCCGATTATCCTATTGTTACTCAAGACGAAAAGGACGGTGTGCTGACTTACGAATTGGAATTCAGTCCCGTAAGCGCCCTTTATGTGATGGTGCGCATTGAGCCTAACATGCTGCCCGAGTTCCACGAAGCTTACGGCAATCCGGCCTGGCTTTTCGTGGATGAGATTGAGATGGAATGACAGGAAACAATGAAAATCGGGAGTGTTACTTCCGATTTTCGCTTTTTTTGCGCTTACGATGTCAAGGAATCGTTTCCAAAAATGCTGCAATAATTCAATCATTTTGAGCGTTATTTGTGCATAAATGCCCGATAGTATGAAAAGATTGTATCTTGCTTTAATGCTCTTGCTGTGCGCCATTTCGCTTTTCGCGCAGGACGATTTGGATGAGAAAAGGTATATTGCTGAAAAAGCCTATTGGTCTTTCGATAATTCGGTGTCTTATGCCCTTTATTCGGAATTAGATTCGGTTGAGCCGATTACCAATTTCTGCGATTTGTGGTATTATTATTTTGCAGCCGAGGTTGAGAAGGATTCATTGAAAAGCAAGGAACTTTTGTTCCGTTTGGTGGCAAGAGGTTTGGATAGGGGAGGTGTAGAGCAATCGACCCTTCGTGATCTTGGCGTGTTTGGACGTCCCTATTGGCATGAATTGGATTCGATTATTAGCCTTGCCGAAAGCAAAAGATGCAAGCCGTTTATCGATTCATTGGCAAAGATGGCTGAAATAGATCAGGCCATTCGAAAAGAACCGTGGTCGGAAGAGAGAAACCGGCGGATGTCGGTGATTGATTCAACAAATACAGCCAAACTTCAGGCATTGATAGCCCAATATGGTTTCCCGACCTGGGAGTTGGTGGGGCGTGATGCTTCGCATAATGCTTGGCTGATAGCGCAGCATTCATGGTCTTATCTGCCTTGGTATTATGAACACTATAAGGATGCGGTAAAAAACAATAACGCTGACAAACATAGTCTTGCCTATATGGAAGACCGCTATATGATGCTGCAGGGAAGGCCTCAAATCTATGGTTCTCAAATGTCTTGGAGAATTGAAAATCAAGACACGCTTTCGGGTTTTTATCCTATTATTGATGTCAAGAATGTTGATAAGCGTAGGCTTGCTGAAGGTTTGTGTCCGATTGAATATATGTATCGTGAATATTTGCTTTCAGATTCGATAGTCATTTTCCCCTATTATCTTGATTATGTGTCCAATTATTATGTCAACAATACGAATATGTATATTTCAAATGTCGCAAGTTCGAGAGATGATACTGTGATTAACGTAACTTATTATTTTGATGAAATGATTTATCCTTTCCCACGCGATTTGGAATTTTTGGCTACTTATTGGTACAAATACGGATTGGATAAATCCATTGCAGTCAATGAGGCTAAGAAAATGGTGCTGTGCGGAAAGCGCCTCGACGAGGAATGGCATTTGCCGCAGGCACTTATGGATTCGGTAAGGGCGAATTATGATGAGCTGCGTGCCGATTACGAAAGGATGATTGCAAAAGATGATGACCTGATGCTCAATTCGATTACTTCGTTCGATACGCTTGTCAAGGTTTTGGACGGCGGTTCTTATCCTCGCTATACCATCGATGCGTGGAACGGACATATCAAGGAACTCATTTCCGACAAATCGGAAACATTGACCAAAAATGATTATGAAGCTTTTTTCGAATGGTTGTTCAAGCAGGTTGAGGTGGGCAACTATCACCTTTTCGACTATGCGGAATTGTACGACGAAGTGTATTATCGCCTCTATAGGAAATCGTATTTCGGTCAGAAACTCTTTGGCAGACGGGTTGCTATTCTCGACCTTCCCAATGTCGATCAACGCCGTTCATCTATCCATCTGCCGCCTTTGCGCACTTGGCTCGAACTGAACGACAAGCCATGCCCAAAAGGCTATGATTGGGATGGATATTTGAAATGTTATCTGTAGAGATGTAGCGTGCTACGTCTCTCTATTTCTGCACATTACGCCTTCTTCAGCAGAATGACATAAACTGGGAAGTGGTCGCTGTAGCCGCCCATCCAGACACCGCTGCCGAAGGTGCGGAACGGATAGCCGTTGTAGCGTCCGCCGTGCTGCTTGAGGAATTCCTTGTTATGCACTTTGGCGTTCTTGAACTGATAGGTGGAATAATCGGTGGGCAGCAGGCCAGGGGTGAGGATGGTCTGGTCCAAAACGCCGGGCACATCGTGGTAGTAGTTGGTGCCGATGCCTTTCTTGTGGAGTTCGTACATCGGGTTGAAGAACTCGCCGTCGCGCAGGTCGTTCATGTCGCCTGAGGTTCTCAGATATTCCGTGATGCTCTTGTTGGTCGGGTAGTCGTTGAAGTCGCCCATCATGATGATTTTGGCGTTTTGGTCTTCGCGCATGATGGAGTCGGCGATGTGGCGGCAGAGTTCAGCCGCAGCAATGCGGCCCGGCATGGAGCGTTTTTCGCCGCCATAGCGTGAAGGCCAGTGCATGACGATGAAGTGCATCATCTCGCCATCGAAAAAGCCGCTGACCAAAAGCTGGTCGCGGGTGATGAAATCGGGTTGGCCGGGAACGATGGTGCGGTACGACTTGGTGCTTGTCACCTTGAAATATTTTGGGTTGTAGATTAAGCCCACATCCACGCCACGACGGTCGGGCGAGTCGTAATGCACAATCTGATAGTTGCGGTCCTTGATTTCGGGCTGGGCCACCAAGTCTTCAAGCACGGTGCGGTTTTCCATCTCCGAACAGCCGAGCACGGCCACGCCATCGGGTGTGATGTCGGTGCCGATGGTCGAGATGCTGTAAGCCATGTTGTGGAGTTTGGTCGTGTATTTCTCAGTGTTCCATTGGTTTGCGCCATTGGGAAGAAACTCTTCATCGTTTTTGTTCGGGTCGTCGATGGTGTCGAAAAGATTCTCCAAATTATAGAAACCTACCAATCCGACTTTATAGGCTTGCTTTTCTTGTGCTTTGATTTGGCTCATTGGGAAACCGATTCCCATGACTAAAATAAGGAATAATGTGCGCTTGAACATGATTTTGTCGTGTTTTAAATTTGCAAAGATAGTTTTTTTTGTGTGTTCTCTCGGCAATTATGTCATAAAACTTAATTTGTGTGGTTTTTCGTCAAAAAAATGACGTTCCCAATTCAAAGAATCCCTATCTTTGCTCCCTTATTGCCGACAACAAGAAATTTTTATACCTATGAAAAGAGTTTTATTTTTAACTGCCGCTGTTTTGCTCGTCGCAAGAATGTCAGCACAAGTTGCTGATACGACGGCAAATCAGGAACTGGAAGTGCCGACCATCATGCTCATGGATTCCGACTTCGATGAGTCATCGACGTCGGTCAACGAATCGGGAACCTTGCTGCAGGCGTCGCGCGATGCCTTCAACTCCATCGCTGCCTACAATTTCGGCTCCCTGCGTTACCGCATCCGTGGCAACGATTCGAAGTACTCTGACGTGATGATTAACGGCATCCTGATGAACGATCCCGAAACGGGACGACCTGTTTTTGCCAATTGGGGCGGTCTGAACGATGCCATGCGCAATTCCACCATTACCGAAGGTCTTGGCACGACCGATGCCGGTTTCGGCGGTCTCGGTGGCCTGACGGCCATCTCGACGCGTGCTTCCAACTACCGCAAGCAAACCTCGTTGAGCTATGCTCTCTCCAACCGTTCCTACAACCACCGCGTGATGGCTTCGGTCGGTACGGGCGAAATGGGGAAAGGCTGGTACTTGATGGCTAACGCTTCGGGCCGTTATGCCGGCGAAGGCTACACCGAAGGCACTTTCTATCAGGCTTACAGCTATTTCCTCTCTGTGGAGAAGAAAATCAACAGCAAGCACAGCCTCAACCTCACCGTTTTTGGCGCACCTTCGCAGCGTGGCGGTTCAGCCCCTGTGGTGCAGGAAGCCTACGATTTGATTGGCTCCAATTTCTACAATCCCAACTGGGGCTATCAGACTTTGCCTGATGGCACGCAGGTGAAGCGTAATTCGCGCGTCAGCACCTATCATCAGCCTATGGTGCAACTGACTTGGTATTGGGACCCGAATCCGAAGACCTCATTCAACACGACTTTCTATTACTTTGGCGGCAAGGCTGGCCAGACGGCCCTCGAATGGGGCGAAGCCAAAGACCCGCGTCCGGACTATTATCGCAACCTGCCAAGCTATTTCTTCGGGAACTCACATAGCCAAGCGGAATATGAGGCTCAGCTGAATGCATGGCTGAACCACGATCCAAGTGTCTGCCAAATCAATTGGGACGAATTGTATATGGCCAACCGCAACCACTTGGCAACCGTGCATAATGCCAATGGCGGTGAATCGGATGTGACAGGGAAATTCTCAAAGTATATCCTTGCCGAGCGCCATTACGACAAGTTACAGGCCGGCAACGCCACCTATTTCAAGCATGAAATCAATCCTAATTTCCACTTGACGGGTGGTTTCGCCATCAGTTCTTCAAGAACGCATTATTATGAAAATGTGAATGATTTGCTTGGCGGCGATTACTATTACGACATCAACAAATACGCCGAAAACATGGAATCCGACGAATGCCAGGTTGATTTGAACAATCCTAACCATGTGGCACGTGTCGGCGATATCATCAATTATAACTATTATGCCAACCGCGATTACGGTCGCATTTGGAACCAATGGAATTACTTGGTCGGTAACTTCGACATTTATTGGGGCGCACAGATTTCTTTCACGCAGATTTGGCGCACTGGTCTCTTCATGAATGGCGCATTTATGTATGATTCTTATGGTGATGACGATTTCCACAACTTCGTTGACCCTGGCTTCAAGGCAGGTGTGACCTACGCTATCAATGGCCGTAACTATCTTGTGCTGAATGAATGCTATCTTTTCCAAGCTCCGCAATTCCGCGACATTTACGTCTCGCCACGCACCCGTAATACCTTGGTGACCGATAAGCCGCGCAGCGAAAGAATCAATGCCATCGACTTGAGTTATCAGTATCGCTCACCTAACTTCAAGTTGCGCTTGACGGGTTATTACTATACCTATAATAATCTGATTTGGAACCGCAGCTTCTATTGCGAAAACGTGCTGACGGGTTCGAGCGATGCCGGCAACTCCTACAAGAGTGAGTTCGTCAATTTCATCATGACAGGCATTAATCAACAAAGCGTCGGCGTTGAATTGGGCATGGAATACAACGTTTCGCCAACCGTCACCTTGCAAGCCGCTGCTGCCAATGGCGCGCATACCTACATGAACCGCCCGACTTTCTCGGTTTACGACGATAACAACGCAGTCGCCTATATCGAAAACGAGACGGCTTATCTGAAAGGCTACCACGTTTCTTCAGGTCCAGAAACAGTGGCTTCGTTAGGCATTAAGTACAATGCACCTAAGAACTGGTGGGTTAGCCTCAACGGGAACTATCTGGCTAACATGTATTTCGATGTGAACCCTTACAACCACACCGAAGCCGGCATGTCGCACTATGCTGTCGGTGATATCCGTATCGAAGATGTGCTGAGCCAGACTCCGATGAAGCCAGCCTTCACCCTCGATTTCTACGGCGGTATCTCAAGACGTGTCAAAGGTCACACCATCCTACTGAATGTGAGCGTCAACAATGTGCTGAACAACAAGAGCACCGTGCTTTATGGCTACGACCAGTTGCGCTTCAACGCCAGCGATCCTGACATGTTCCCTTCGAAGTATAGCTACATGTACGGAATCAACTATTATATCAGCTTGACAATCAGAAAATAATAAAATAAAATCTACATAAAATGAAAAAATTAGTCAACTACAGTTTCATTCTTCTCGCCATGCTGGGTGTGATGTTCACCTCGTGCAAGAAGGACCATTATGACGAACCTCCGATTCAGGATTTGCCTATCGGACAGGTTTACACCATCGACCAGATTCTCGCTCTGGAATCGGGTTTTGTCTTCAATGAAGACGCATCGGTCTATGGCACCATTACCGCCGATGAGGTTTCCGGCAACCTCTACAAGGCCGCTTTCATGCAAGACCCGGAGACGGGCAAGGCCATCGAGCTTTATCTGAATGCCACTTCGGGTGTCCGTATCGGCGACCGCGTCCGCATCTACCTGAAAGGCGTGACCTACGCTCTGTACAACGGCCTCCCACAACTGAGCAATTTCGAACCTGACGGCCACATCATCATCATGGCTAACAATCAGCCTATTGAGCCAATGGAGACTTCGATTGCCGAAATTTGTGGCGGAAACATTGCTCCTGGTTCGCTCGTGAAACTCAGCAACGTGATGTTCACAGAACATAACACTTTCGCTGATGCCACCACCTACGGCAACCGCACTTTGGTTGATCCTACCGACTATTCCAAGACGGTCATCGTCCGCACCAGCAACTATGCTAACTTCGCCAATGACAGCCTGCCGCAAGGCACAGGTAATATGATTGCCATTGCTTCCTTGTATAACACCACATGGCAGCTGCTTATCCGTTCGGCTAGAGAACTCGATTTTGAAGGCTATACCCCAGGCGGCGACAACGGTCTGCCTTACTATCAGGATTTTGCATCTTCATTCGGCACTTATACCACTTACGATGTGCTGGGTGACCAGAAATGGGCCATCGATTACAGCACTGCCAAAATGACGGGTTATGAAAACAGCACCAACTTCGCCAACGAAGACTGGCTGATTTCAGCCCCAGTTTCACTTGAAGGTGTCTCCAATGTCAGCATGACCATGTCGTATATCGCTCGTTACTTCAACGACTTGAATAACGACATCACCATCCAAGTCTCTTCTGACTACACCTCAGGAGACCCGACTATGGCTACTTGGACCAATGTTCCTGCAACTTGGACTTCGGGCAGCGACTGGGCTACCTTTGCTTCCACTACCGTTGACCTCTCACAATTCGCTGGTCAGAAAGTGACTGTCGCTGTGAAGTATCTCTCCACCGACGCCAAGGCTGGCACCATCGAAGTGCAGAGCATCCTCATCCAGGAAGGTAGCGGCCCAACACCTCCTCCAGGCCCAACACCAGGCGGCGACGTGCAGGCTATGCCTTACACACAGAGCTTTGCATCTGAATTTGGTACTTACATGACTTACGACAAAGGTGGCGCACAACAATGGATTATTGACTACAGCACCGCCAAGATGACGGGCTATGAAAACGCTGTCAACTATGCCAACGAAGACTGGCTGATTTCATCACCTGTCGCCATCACTGGCGTCAGCGATGCTAAGTTCAGCATGACTTATATCGCTCGTTATTTCAGCAACCTCAATAGCGACATCACCCTTTGGGCTTCGCCGGACTATGTCTTCGGCAACGACCCAACCACAGCTACTTGGAACCAAGTCTCTGCTACATGGGTTTCTGGCGCTAACTGGACCGACTTCGCTACTACCGATGTCTCTCTGACTGAATACGTCGGTCAGACGGTTACCTTCGCCGTGAAGTACCTCTCCACTGATGTGAAGGCTGGTACCATCGAAATCCAGAGCATCACCATCCAAGAGGGCAGCGGCGTCACACCTCCTACACCACCTACACCAGGCGGCAGCGGCACTGCTGACGATCCTTACAATGTCGGTTCAGGTATCTCCTTGCAAGGTCAGGATGTCGTGGCATGGGTGCAAGGCTACATCGTCGGTGCTGTGAAATCAGGCCTCTCGTCAGTGTCGAGCAATGCCGACATCAACTGGGCCGCTCCATTCGATTTGGCTACCAATGTCCTCATCGCTGATGATCCTACTTGCCAAGAAGTCAGCAGCTGCGTTATCGTCAACCTGCCTGCTGGCAAGCCTCTGCGTACTCAAGTCAACCTGATGGACAATCCTGACAACCTCGGTAAGCTCCTTGCCGTTAACGGTAAGCTCCGTACCTATTTCGGTCAGGCTGGTCTGCGTGATAGCGGCGGCACCGAGAGTGACTTCGTCCTTGAAGGCGGTTATGTCCCACCAACTCCACCTACACCACCACAAGGCATCTTCTCAGAGACTTTCGCAACAAGCCAAGGCAGTTTCGTCATTAAGGATGTCACTATCCCTGAAGGTTTGAACTACGTTTGGGCTCAGTCGTCACAATACCAATGCATGAAGGGTTCGGGCTACTATCAACAAGCCTTTAACACCGAAAGCTGGTTGGTCAGCCCAGTCATCGACCTCAGCGGCGTGACTTCAGCCACTTTGACTTTCGAACATGCTGTCAACTATTTGGCTCCACAAGGTTCCTTGTTCGTGATGATTTCCACCAACTATAATGGTGACGTCAACACGGCAACCTGGAACGAATTGAGCTTGAGCGCATGGCCAGAAGGCAGCGATTTCACTTTCATCAGCACTACTGCCGACCTCAGTGCTTACGCAGGTCAGCAAGTGACTATCGCTTTCAAATACACCAGCACCGCAGCAGGCGCAGCCACATGGGAAATCAAGAATCTCGTTGTGGAATAATTTGCTTCAACGATATGGATAAAGCCGTCCTTTCGGGCGGCTTTTTTTGATTTTTATCTTGCTATTACGAAAATCTTCCTAATATAGCGCATCGTAAAAGGACAAAACTGGGGATGGTTTTAGCATTAGATTGAAGTAACAAATTTACCATGACAAGAACTATAGTAAAAAAAGGAGATGTTTTTTCCATTGAAACCGAATGTGGAGTGCGATATATTCAATATATCTGTAACGACATCAATCAATTGAATGGGAATGTAGTTTGTGTCTTTACAGATGAATCGCTAAAGGAGGTGGATTTTTGCATCCATACTACGGTTGCTGCCGGAGTGAAGTTTTTCGGTTGGCAAAAAATTGGCAAACAGCCCATCCCAAATATATCCGATGTCGTGTTTTTCACTGAAATAAGTGATATTGAGAGGAAAGTGGTTCACAATAATGCCGATGTAAATTGGAGAGTTTGGACGATAAGCGGAACCGATGCGTATGTTAAAGATTTGCCTGATGTAGAGTGTTACGAGGGAGCGGTTTGGCCTCCATGCGACATTCCTGACATATTATGTGGCCGTAATAAGTATTACAAAAGGTTTGTCAGATAAAGAGATTATGGAAACTTTCCAGCAAGCGCAACGCAGCAGCGAAAGCACATTTACGAAAGATTCTTGTAAGATTTATGTCCGGTAACCAATCACATTTCTGTCAGGCAAAAGGCAAGATACATGGGTAGTGTCAGCAGTTCGCCTTCGCGTCCCACATTGCCATCGGTCAGTTTCAGGGCGTGGTTGACGTGATAGATTTCCTTGTTTTTCAGCACCGTGCTCATTGATTTCGCCTTGCCTGACTTTGCCTTACATTCCAAAGGCACACATTCTCCCTTGTGACGAATCACGAAATCAATTTCCAAACCGCTGTCTTTGTGAAAGTAATACAGTTTTCGCCCCATTTTTCCCAATATGTCGGCAACCACATTCTCGTATATCGCACCTTTGTACGCTCCCAATTCGCCTTGCTGTATGCTCAACTGGGTTCCGTCTTCCATCAGACTGACAAGCAGACCGATGTCAGCCATATAAACCTTAAACTCGTTGTCTTCTTTCTGTCCGTCCAATGGCAATTCGGTTGCGCGGATATTGTAACACCTGCGTATGATGCCTGCATCTTCAATCCAACGGATGCAACCTGCATAATCGCGGCCTCTCGATCCTTTGCGCACGGAGGTGTAAGTGAACTTCTTATACTCGCGTGCCAATTGGGTTGGAATGGAATCAAAGCACTCGATGATTTTTGTCTTATCACCCTGCGACGCATATTTGATCATGTCCGATTTGTATTCGTCAACAATGCGCCGCTGAACGCGAATCACTTTGTTCATCTGCTTCGTCTCAACAAATGTCGTCACTGCTTCGGGCATGCCTCCAACGATGATGTAATTCCTTAAATATCCGCGCATCGTTTCATGCACCGCATCATCAACGGGTGTTTCGTCACGATAGCAACGCCTCAGATAATCCATCATCATGGGTTTCACTCCGTTGGCCCAAAGCCATTCTTCGAAATCCATCGGGTACATCGTGATGATTTCCTCAAACCCGACTGGAATGCTTGCTTGATTTTCTTCAAGAAGTTCTTCTTTGGTCTTATAACCGCTCACCCCTAAAAGCGAACCTGTGCAGATTACATCGAACCTGCCGTCAAGGAAAAAATACTTTAGCGAAGCCCGTGCCATGGGGCAGTCTTGCACCTCGTCGAAAACAAGGCAGGTGTCGCCTGGAACAAACTCATGGTGCTGAAGCTCAGGGGTCATCGACATCCGCATGATGATTGCTGTCACATCAAGATTTGGAGTGAACAGATTCTTGTATTCATTATGCTCACGGAAGTCAAGATAAATCACTTCCTTGTAGTTCTGTTCGGCAAATTGCCTTACTGAACTTGTCTTGCCACATTGCCTTACGCCTTTCACCACCAATGGCTTGTGATTTGGTGCTTGCTTCCATTCAAGCAACTCGTTGTCAATCTTGCGTTTAAACATAATGTTTCACATTTTTCAACCGAATAATTACTATATCTTGCACATTTTTCAACCGAATAAATGGCGTTTCCTGCACATTTTTCAACCGAAAACCGAGTGCAAAGATACATTATTTTGATTGAATGGATAGGGAATTTGTTGCAGAAGTACATTGTTATGAAAACTTTCGTGAGTGTAAAGCGCAGCAGGAAAACCCATTTATGAAAGATTCTTGTTAGACTTGTGTCCGATGACCAATCACATTTCTGTCAGGCAAAAGGCAAGATACATGGGTAGTGTCAGCAGTTCGCCTTCGCGCCCCACATTGCCATCGGTCAGTTTCAGCATCATGGACACCGTTGACCTTGTCGGCATGGCCCGATGGCGAAAGCTGGACTTTTGTCACGGCTACGGCAAGCCTCAACCAGTACGCTGGTCAGCAGATTACGATTGCATTCAAATACACCAGCACTTCTTCAACCGCTTCGACTTGGGAAATCAGAAACCTCGTTGTTGAATAAGTTGCTGCTTCGTTGCATGATTAAAAGCCGACCTTCGGGGCGGCTTTTTTTGTTTGTAGTGCAGTGACTCACGTGCACTGCTAAATCTTTGCCGCCCTTACAGGGCTTCGCAAAGTCCCGTAGGGACGGTGGAGATTTGGCAGGTGGTGAAGATAGCGAAACCCCTGCCAAAAAAAGAATTGAAAACAGTTTTCAAAATTCATAAATCAAAAAAAAACAGTGGTTTATGCTTTGTTTTGAAAAAATACATATTTTTGCGGGAATAATCAACCTAATGATATGAAAACGAAATTGATGTCTGTTGTGCTTGCATTGTTTGCATTTGGCTTTGTGGCGAACAACCTATCTGCGCAAGCTACGGAACCGAAGCCGTATTATCCTTTGATACCTGTTAAAGGTGAAAAGCAATGGGATGCTAAAATAGAGTATATCTGGGGTGAGACCGATTATTGGATTACGTCTCTTGGTGATGAAATCGAACTGGATGGCGTTCTGTACAGGAAATTGACTTATGTGATGGATGGCCAGTATTATAATACGGGTCTGCGAGGAGCCATTCGCGAAGAAGACAAAAAGGTCTATGTCAGATGGTGGCATCCGGGGCTTCAATATTTCATGGAAGAGAAGCTGTATTACGATTTCAATCTTGAAGTTGGCGACAGCTTTGATGTGGGTTACGATGAACCCTATTATATACAAGCGGTTGCCATCGAAGAAGTTGAAATGGAAGACGGCTCGTTGCGCAACAAGTATGTCTTCAACGATGGTTGGAATGAACCGGAAGTGTGGGTTGAGGGTATCGGCAGCTTGTATGGCGTTGACCTTCGCTACGACCCCGATTTGATGTCGAGCAGTTTCTCGTATTTGCAATGCTATTTTGAGGAAGAATCCCTCGTTTGGACCGATGGCACCTGCTGGGACGACGTTGATGAAGTAGCCGCAGAAGAGAAGACTTGCTTGTTCCCCAATCCAGCTAACGCAACTCTCACTATTACGGGCAAGGATCTGAAACAAATCGAAATCGTTAACATGTTGGGCCAGTGCGTGGTTATGCAGCAAGCCAATGGCACGCAGACCGAAATAGACATTTGTGACCTCCCAGCAGGCATTTATTTTGTGGGCATCACCGATGAGAACGGGAACCGTTGCGTTCAGAAAGTCGTGAAAGGGTAGAGACACGGTTCATCGCGTCTCAACAAACGTGTGTGTCAGATATTTTTCATCAACATCCGCCCATTGTAAGCAATTTTTTATGACCTTTGCAGTTTCTATGGAAATAAGCAAATAAATCACCTATGGCAGAGAATTTAGTAATCATCCCTACCTACAAAGAAAAGGAGAACATCGAGAGAATCATCCGTTACGTGTTCAATCTCCCGATGGCTTTCGATATCCTGATTATCGATGACAATAGTCCCGACGGCACCGCCGACATCGTGAAAAACCTTATGAATGAGTTTTCTGACAAACTTTTCATGATTCAGCGCCCGGGCAAGCTGGGTCTCGGAACGGCTTACATCACGGGTTTCAAATGGGCTTTGGAACGCGACTATCAGTATGTCTTTGAGATGGATGCCGACTTCTCGCACAATCCTGATGACTTGTCGCGTCTGCACGATGCTTGCGCCAATGGTGCTGACCTCGCGGTTGGCTCGCGCTACAAGACGGGCGTCAATGTGGTCAACTGGCCGATGGGCCGTGTGCTGATGTCGTATTACGCTTCGGCATACGTGCGTTTCGTTACCCGAATGAAAGTGCGTGACACCACTGCTGGATTTGTCTGCTATACACGCAAAGTGCTGGAAACCATCGATTTCGACAGAGTGAAATTCTGGGGCTATGCCTTCCAGATTGAAATGAAATATACGGCCTGGAAACTCGGTTTCGCCATCGAGGAAGTACCGATTATCTTCACCGACCGCCGCGAGGGCACCTCGAAGATGAGCAAAGGCATTTTCCGCGAAGCCATTTTCGGTGTCATCAACCTGCGCTGGCGCGGCATGACGGGACAAATTAAGCCTAGGAAAGCAGAATGAACTATATCATAAAAAATGCGACACTTGTCAACGAAGGCACGACTTTCGAGGCAAGTGTTTTCGTTTCAGGAGGTGAGATTGCCAAGATTGTCAGCGGTGAAATTGCTGACACGGAAGGTTATACCGTAATTGACGCCAAGGGAAAATACTTGATTCCTGGTGTCATTGACGAGCATGTGCATTTCCGTGAGCCAGGCTTGACCCACAAGGCCGACATCTACAGCGAAAGTCGTGCTGCTGTTGCGGGTGGCGTGACATCTTACATGGACATGCCCAACACGGTACCTCAAACCACAACACAAGAGCTTCTGCAACAGAAGTTTGAACTCGCTGCCGAAAAGTCGTTGGCCAACTATTCGTTTTACATTGGTGCTACCAACGACAACCTCGAAGAAGTGCTGAAGACCGACCCGAAAATGGTCTGCGGCATCAAGGTGTTCATGGGCTCGAGCACGGGCAATATGCTGGTGGATAGGGAAGAGGCCTTGACGGAAATCTTCACTAACGCTCCATGCCTTGTGGCGGTACACTGCGAGGATGAAGGCATCGTGAAAGCCAATATGCAACGCTATAAGGAACAATATGGCAGCCGTGCTTATACCGCACTGCATCCTTTGATTCGCAACGCAGAGGCTTGCTACAAATCGTCGGCTGAGGCTGTCGCGTTGGCCGAAAAATGTGGCACGCAACTTCATCTGCTTCATATCACCACGGCAAAGGAACTGGATCTGTTTAGGAATGATATTCCGCTGAGCGAAAAGAAGATTACTGCAGAAGTGTGTCTGCATCATCTTTGGTTCAGCGATAAGGACTACGAGCGCTTGGACAATTTCATCAAGTGCAATCCTGCCATCAAGACATTGGAAGACCGGCAAGCGCTGTTGCAAGCCGCTGCGAATGGGAAGATTGATACCATCGGCACCGACCATGCACCGCATACGTTTGATGAGAAATGTGCTCCTTATTTCTCTGCACCAGGCGGAATGCCTATGGTGCAGAACTCGCTTTGCGGCATGTTGGAACTGGTCCATAAAGGTTATCTCAGTATCGAAAAAGTAGTCGAACTGATGTGCCATCATCCAGCCGAACTTTATCGCATTGACCGCCGTGGCTTTATTCGTGAAGGTTATCACGCTGATTTGGTGCTTGTTGAGAAGAAAGAAAATAAGGTTACCAACGAAAATTGTCTTTACAAATGCGGATGGACGCCTTTGAACGGAACGGTTTTGCATCACAATGTCACGCACACTTTCGTGAATGGCAATCTGGTGTTCGAAAACGGAGTTTTCCACGAAGAAACGCGTGGCGAAAGACTTGAATTTAATAGATAATTATTTGGATATGAAGAAATTACTTGCTATTTTATTGATTGCTTTTTCTTTTTCGGCTTGCCACACCTTGACCGAAAAGGTGGAAGTGAAATTCCCTAATGGTCAACCGCAAACTGTGCGTTATTACGACAAGTCGGATGCTTGCGTGAAGAAAGTGGAGTACTACGAAACGGGTCAGGTGAGAATGGAAGGCAGTATAAAGGATGGCGAACGTGATGGCCTTTGGACCGCCTATTTCCCTGACGGACGTCCACAAAGCATCGGCTATTTTGAAAATGGCTTACGCACGGGTCAATCCACTGTCTATCAAGAAAATGGAAACCTATACCAAGAAGGTTTTTATAAAAAAGGCAAGCACTGCGGCAAGTGGAAATTCTACGACGAGCAAGGTAACTTGCTGAAGGAAGTCGATTTCGGCGAGATTGAATCAGAATAAGTTGGCGCCAACGGTCCACTCGATGTAGTCGATGCTGTTGAGGTGGATCTTCATGAAAGTGCCGAAGAAATAGCGGCAATCCTTGTCAAGGTAAAGTTTGTAGCCTACGCGCTCGTAGAAAGGCGTGTAGAAGGCGGGGAGGTGGTCCTGCTCAAAAGGAGTCATCTCCATGCCCCAGCTTTTCTTCTCGTCGGTGCCTGAATAGATGCCGTGATAGAGGTAGTAGGCACCGCCAGCGCAGAAGGCGAAGCGTCCGAAGAGGATCTCGAAGTCAGCGGAGAGGTCGAGGTGCGACGATTTCCAGAAGTTGTATTTTTCACCTAACAATTCGTAGCGATATTTCGTCTCGCCCGTCCAGCAATAATCGAGGGTGACATCCCATCGGAACTTGCTGTTGAATTGGCGTGAGAAGCCGGCACGCAAGGTGCTGCCAAAGAACAGCGGCGTTTCTTGTGGAAGTTGATTGCCGACACGTGTGTAGGTCTGAAGCCAACCGCCACTTGCCGAAACGAAGAGGTTGTTTTTCTTCTCGAACTCGCCATATTCTTTGCGCTCCAACTCAGGATGGCCGTTGGGATGATAGCGCAGGGCTAAGCGCCAGTTGTGGCTGTTCATGCCGTTGTCGGGAAGGAAGGTGGCTCCGTTGGACGAGTGGATATACATCAGTCGTGCGGCCAAATCGAGGTCGTCGGTGAGGCGTATGGTTGGACCGAGGTCGAAGCTGACGTGAAAGTTGAGTGCCGAACCGAGCATCTCGTTGCCGTGGCGTGTCCAAATATCGGCACCATAGATGATGTCGT
This sequence comes from Bacteroidales bacterium, assembly GCA_045627065.1. Taxonomy (GTDB): domain Bacteria; phylum Bacteroidota; class Bacteroidia; order Bacteroidales; family F082; genus Limimorpha. The sequence goes on from JAZQMX010000045.1 coordinate 25,682, forward strand.
AGTCGAACGACCAGTTCTTGCCGCGATAGATGGGACCGTTCATGAAACCCGCTATCGTGAAGCACTCACCGACAGGACCATAGTAGTTGCCCTCATGGCTTTCATAGACGACGCTATCTAAAGTGTTGTGGGTGTATCCGAGCTGCAATCCGTAGCTTGGGAAGTTGAAGTCTTGTTCCCAGCGGTTTTTGCCGGTGCTTTGCCAGCCGATCCTGGCGTCGAAGCTGTATTGCCACAGTTCCCCTATGTATTGGTGTCGGGCGCTGAAAGGAGTATAACGTCCGAAGTCGAATCCGGGTTCGATGTAGAGTTCTTGCGCCCAACCTAAGGAGGTGCAGCAAAACAAGGACAGGAGTAGAAGCGCTGGACGGAGGTGACGTCTCATTTATCTATAGACTTTCTCGTTCTTGTCTTTCCATTGGAACAGGTTGATGCCAAAGGTGAATTCGGCATAGTCGATGACCACTTGGTGCACTTTCATGAACGAGCCAACGTACATGTTACGGTTCTCGCCAAGATAGTATTTGAAGCCCATACGGCCGTAGAAGGTACGGTAGCAAGGTGGCAGGTATTCGTCTTCGAAGTTGCTCTCGGAGTCTTCGGGAATCCCCCAGGTCTTCTTCTGGTCGGTGCCGCTATAGATGCCGTGCCAGAGGTAATAGGCACCGCCGATGCAGAAGGCGAAGCGGTTGTAGTTGATCTCGAACATGGCGGAAGGGGCGATGTGCAAGCTACGGACGAAAGAATATTCGAGGAGAGGTATGGCTTCCTCTTCGCTGCCTTCTTGAGGGAAGAAATACTCGTGGTGGTCGTTGTAGTCCTGATGGGCTTTCTCGAACATGCGTTTGGTCTCGCCGGTGTAGCCGAAATCGAGGGCGACATCGTAGCTGAACTTGGGGTGGAACTGGCGGTGAACGCCTAATTGGATGACGTTGCCAAGATAATAAGGCCTTTCTTGTGGTAGGTCGTTGACCAAATTGCCGTCGGCGGTTTCATATACTCTCATGTTCTCGTTGGTCTGCAGGATGCCGAAGGCCTCAGACGCGTAGATGGCAGTGGATTTGCTCCATTTGTAGGGTTCTTTCGCCAACAATTCGGGTCTGCCGTTGGGATGATAACGCAGTCCTACCAACCAGCTGAATACGTTAATACCGCAGTTGGGCAAGGCGATGGCGGCATTGGAGGAGTGCGAAAACTGGTAGCGGACGAGGAGGTCGAAGTTGTCTTCGATCATGAAGGTAGGACCGGCGTCGATGGCTAGGTGCACGTTGGCGCACGAGCCGATGAACTCGTCGCCCCAATGTGTCCAGAAGGAGAGACCGCCCATGATGTCGTAGTCGAAGGTCCAATACTTTCCGCGATAGAAGTGGCCGTTGATGTAGCCGCCCAGCGAATAGCAGTCGCCTAAGGCGATCCAACTCTGACGCTCGTAACCCATCTCGTCACGGTCGTTGAACTTGATGCTGTCGACGTTGTTCTTCTCGAAGCGCAGGAAAGCGCCGTAGTTGATATAGCCGAAGTCCTTCTCCCATTGGCTGCGGCCATCGGTCTGGCGACCCATGCGTAGGTCAATGCCGTATTGGGGCAACACTTTCATGTAGGCATGACGTTCCTCAAAAGGGAAGTACTTGCCGAGTCGTTCGTCGATTTCCCAGGTGTTGCGGTTGTCTTTCCAGAGGCTTTGCCCTTCTTGTCCGAAAGAGGTGACACAGAGGCACAATAATGCCAATACCACCAAGATTTTTTTCATGGAAATGATTGATTAAAATTCGTGAAACGATTATTTCTTGCTCCAAGTGGTGCCGTCTTTGCCGTCCTTCAGCACGATGTCGTATTTGGCGAGTTCGTCGCGGATGAGGTCGCTGGTAGCCCAGTCTTTCTTGGCGCGGGCTTCCTTGCGGATGTCGATGATGGTCTGCATGAGGCCTTCCACCAAATCGCTGCTGTTGTCGGCGGCATCGCTGTCGATGAGGCCGAGGATGTCGAAGACGAAACTCTGGAACAGCTTGTTGAGCAGTTCGAGTTCGGCAGGATTGATTTGCATCTTGCCGTCCTTGATGGTGTTCACAACACGCACGGCCTCGAAGAGGTTTGCAATGACGATTGGACTGTTGAAGTCGTCGTTCATGGCATCGTAGCAGGCATCCATAATCTTCTGAATGCCAACTTCTGCGGCGCCTTCGGTCGGGACGATGCTCTTGGCAGCCTTGCAGGCTTCCATCATGCGGGCGTAGCCTTTTTCGGCGGCTTGCAGGGCTTCGTTGGAGAAGTCGAGGGTGCTGCGGTATTGTGCCTGGAGGATGAAGAAACGGATGGTCATCGGGGCGTAGGCCTTGGCCAAAAGCGGGTGGTTGCCTGCGAAGAAGTCTTCGAGCGACATGGCGTTGCCCAACGATTTGCCCATCTTCTGTCCGTTGATGGTAATCATGTTGTTGTGCATCCAGTATTTCACAGGCTGCTTGCCGTTGGCGGCCATCGATTGCGCGATTTCCGACTCGTGGTGCGGGAACATGAGGTCCATGCCGCCACCGTGGATGTCGAATTCTTCGCCCAAATATTTGCAACCCATCGCTGAACATTCCATGTGCCAGCCAGGGAAACCGTCGCTCCATGGCGAAGGCCAACGCATGATGTGTTTCGGCTCGGCTTTCTTCCACAAGGCGAAATCGACGGGGTTGTGCTTCTCTTCCTGACCGTTCAGGTCGCGGGTGGTGTTGAGCAGTTCTTCGAAATTGCGTCCCGAAAGAATGCCGTATGGGTGCTCCTTGTTGTATTTTTCAATGTCGAAATACACGCTGCCGTTTTCGATATAGGCAAAACCGTTGTCTAGAATTTTCTGCACCATGGCAATCTGCTCGATGATGTGGCCCGATGCGTGTGGTTCGATGGATGGACGCAGCACGTTCAGCTTGTCCATGCTCTGGTGATAGCGATTGGTGTAATATTGCGCCACTTCCATTGGCTCGAGGTTTTCCAGGCGGGCTTTCTTTGCAATCTTGTCTTCGCCTTCATCAGCATCGTGCTCCAAGTGACCCACATCGGTGATGTTGCGCACATAGCGTACTTTATAGCCAAGGTGCGTCAGGTAGCGGAACACCAAGTCGAAAGTGATGGCCGGACGGGCATGACCCAGATGGGCGTCGCCATAAACGGTAGGACCGCAAACGTACATGCCCACATGAGGGGCGTTCAAAGGCTTGAAAGGTTGTTTGCAACGCGTCAGCGTGTTGTAAATGTATAAAGCGTTTTCCATATTCGATTAAATTTATTCGGTGCAAAGGTACAACTTTTTGTTTATCGAAACGAATACCTTGTTTATTACGACAATTTGGGGAGGATAGGAAATGGCTATTGGCTTAATGGCCCATTAGGAAAAACGAATGTGTTTGTCGGGAGGATTAGCTGGCCAGAAGCCAATAGCCAGCAGCCACAACAACATTTTCTTCCATATAACATAATAGTTGTCAGATTTTTGTATTTTTGCCTCAAATTATAAACCGTTTATAGTATGAAAAAGTTATTACTTATCGTTGCTGCATTGATTATCAGCAGCTTCATGTCGGCACAGCAGGTGCTGAAACTTGAAAATCCGGAACAGACCAATAGGGATGGATGGGTCGGAAATACCAATCTTTCCAACATGGCCATGATGGAAAACACGATTATGGTTATGGCACCTCGCCAAATTGATCCCGATATTAATGGAAAAATCACGAGCCTGAAATTCTATCGTCA
>JAZQMX010000046.1:0-3410 GCA_045627065.1 Bacteroidales bacterium
AGGCCAGACCTACTACGAGTACTTCGACGCTGTCGCCGCTGGCATCTACTACTACCAGGTGACTGCTGTCTACGACAACGGTTGCGAATCTGATCCTGCTCTCGCCGAAGGCAACCACGCCAACAACTACGTCATCGTCGCCGTTACCGGTGTCGAAGAGAACAAGGGCGTCGCCCTGTATCCTAACCCGACCAACGGCAACGTGAAGATCGAGGCCGCAGGCATGAACCACATCACCGTGGTCAGCGCCCTCGGACAGGTCGTCTACGATGCCGACGTCGACTGCGACGAAATGAGCATCAACATGGCTCAGTTCAATGCTGGCATCTACATGGTCCGCATCAGCAGCGAAAGCGGCGTTAGCACACAGCGCGTCACTGTCGTCAGATAAGTGAATGTCTGGTGATCGCGTAGAGGCGCTCCCACGCGCCTCTACCGACACCAGATAGCCAAATTTACGACTCAAAAGAAGAGACCGCCCCATCGGGACGGTCTCTTTTATATGTCATCTGCATAAACAAAAAAAGCACCCAAGCAAACGCCCGGGTGCTTTCGTTTATTTTAGATGTATGAGCTTACCATGCGAAGAGCGGATATTCGCTCATCATCTTGTTGACTTCAGCTCTCACAGCATTGATCTTAGCTTCAGGAGCAGTCTTCAAAGCTGGGTCAATAGCTGAGATGACGTCGTCGATGAGTTCAACGATGACAGGCATCTTGTCTTCCTTCAGGCCACGAGTGGTGATAGCTGGTGTACCAATACGCAGGCCTGAGGTAAGGAATGGGCTACGGCTGTCGAATGGAACCATGTTCTTGTTGACGGTGATGTCGGCAAGGACGAGGGTGTTTTCAACCATCTTACCAGTGACTTCTGGGAACTTCGAACGCAGGTCAATCAACATGCTGTGGTTGTCGGTGCCACCGCTGATGATGTAGTAACCCTTGTCGATGAAAGCTTGAGCCATGACAGCAGCATTCTTCTTCACCTGTTGGATGTATTCCATGTATTCGTCGCTCAGAGCTTCGCCGAAAGCGACAGCCTTTGATGCGATGACGTGTTCGAGAGGACCACCTTGGACACCTGGGAACACAGCGCTGTTGATCAAAGCTGACATCATCTTCACTTCGCCCTTTGGAGTGGTGCGACCTTGTGGATCTGGGAAGTCTTCACGCATCAAGATCATGCCGCCACGAGGACCACGGAGGGTCTTGTGAGTAGTGGTGGTGATGATGTGGCAGTATTTCAGAGGATCGTTGAGCAGACCCTTAGCGATGAGACCAGCAGGGTGGCTCACGTCGGCCATCAGGATAGCACCAACTTGGTCAGCGATGGCACGCATGCGAGCGTAATCCCAGTCGCGTGAATAAGCCGAAGCACCAGCCACGATGAGTTTTGGCTTGCACTGAAGGGCGATTTGTTCCATTTCGTCGTAGTCGACTCTACCGGTTTCCTGGCTGACGTGGTAAGCCACTGGCTTGTAGAGGATACCCGAAGCGTTGACCGGGCTGCCGTGTGAAAGGTGACCACCGTGTGAAAGGTCGAGGCCCATGAAGGTATCGCCAGCATTCATCACTGCTTGGAACACAGCCATATTGGCTTGTGCACCTGAGTGAGGCTGCACATTGGCAAACGTAGCGCCGAACAATTGGCAAGCGCGGTCGATAGCGACCTGTTCGCTTTGGTCAACGATTTGGCAACCGCCGTAATAACGCTTTCCAGGATAACCTTCAGCGTATTTGTTGGTCATCACCGAACCCATGGCTTCCAGAACCTGTTCACTGACAAAGTTTTCTGAAGCGATCAGTTCGATACCATGCATCTGACGTTCTCTTTCTTGACGTATCAGATCAAAGATTTTTTCGTCTCTTTTCATTGTATCTATTTTAAAATTATTGAATGTCGTTTATTCCGCTGCAAAGGTGCGAAATTTTTAGCAGTTAAGGACAAAAATTGTGGTTTATTTCACTCGCATTTTACGAAAAGCTGAAAAACTTCGTATTTTTGCGCCCTAAATAAAACCCATATCATTCGATGAAGAATTTTGTTGAAGAACTCCGCTGGCGCGGAATGCTGGCTCAGATAATGCCAGGCACGGAGGAACTCCTCCAAAAGGAAATGGTGACCGCCTACCTCGGCACCGACCCAACAGCCGACTCGCTGCATATCGGTCACTTGTGCGGCATCATGATGCTCCGCCACCTGCAACGCTGTGGCCACAAGCCCATCATCCTCGTGGGTGGTGCCACCGGCATGATTGGCGACCCATCGGGCAAGAGCCAAGAACGCAACCTCCTCACCAACGAGACCTTATATCACAACCAAGAGTGCATCAAGAAGCAAGTGGCCAAGTTCCTCGACTTCGAGTCGAACGAGCCCAATGCTGCCGAAATGGTGAACAACTACGACTGGATGAAAGACTTCACTTTCCTCGATTTCGCACGCGAGGTGGGCAAGCACATCACCGTCAACTATATGATGGCTAAGGACAGCGTACAACAGCGCCTCAACGGCACTGCTCGCGACGGCCTCAGCTTCACCGAGTTCACCTATCAACTGCTGCAAGGCTACGACTTCCTTTACCTCTACGAACATAAAGGCGTAAAACTGCAATTGGGCGGTAACGACCAATGGGGTAATATGACCACGGGTACCGAGCTCATCCGTCGCACCTTAGGTGCTGATGTTGAGACCTTTGCCCTCACCTGCCCGCTCATCACCAAGAGCGATGGCAAGAAGTTCGGAAAGACCGAAAGCGGCAATATCTGGCTCGACCCAAAACGCACCACGCCATACAAGTTCTACCAATTCTGGCTCAACGTTAGCGATGAAGATGCCGAACGCTACATCAAGATTTTCACTTCATTGGAGAAAGATGTGATTGATACTTTGACTGAGCAGCACAAGCAAGACCCAGGTCAGCGCATACTGCAAAAGCGTTTGGCTGAAGAAGTTACGCGCCTCGTCCACTCGCAGGAAGCCTTAGATGCCGCTATCGAAGCTAGTAACATCCTCTTTGGCAAAGCCACCAAAGATGCCCTTGAAAAGCTCGACGAACAAACCTTACTCGACGTCTTCGATGGTGTGCCACGCGCCAACGTCGCCAAGGCCGACCTTGAAGCTGGTATCCCGATTGTGGATTTCTTGGCTGTCAACACACAAATCTTCCCATCGAAAGGCGAAGCCCGCAAGATGGTGCAAGGCAATGGCGTGAGTGTCAACAAGGATAAAGTCACTTTGGACAAGACCATGGATGCCACCGACCTCATCGATGGCAAATACATCCTCGTCCAAAAAGGCAAGAAGAACTACTACCTCGTGGTAGTTGAGTAATTGCGAAATACGTGCTTAAAAAAAATCCTGCCGCTTTTTGGTGGCAGGATTTTTTGTTTTATTGTTTCATCGCCGCCTC
>JAZQMX010000047.1:0-35530 GCA_045627065.1 Bacteroidales bacterium
CTTGTCTTGGACCTCGTCGTGCGAGAAGACGAAATAGCCCAACAGGAACGGAATGAAATAGGTCAGAGGCTTGTATAGGTTGTACAAACCATCAAGACTCTCGGGGCGCGGATTGAAGATGAGCACTTGCGAGCCCAACCAGACCAACACGCCGAGCAGAATGATGACCGCAATGTTTGCCTTGCCGCACCAGTTCCAAAATCGGTCACGACAATCAATCTTCTTGATGAGGACAATAAGCAGCGAGAAGAGCCACAGGTCTTGGATGAACCACAGAGGTCCCACCCCGCTAAACGTGTAGATGAGATATCTCCCGATGGCGGGGACGTTGTCGAAAGAGCCCATGCCGCGAGCCACGGCGGTGTTGAAATAGCCTGTCATCCAATGATAGACGAACAGACCGATGGTTGATGGCACCAACAGCTTCAAAGTGCGGCTCTTGATGAATTGTTTGCCGGTCTGCTTGTCCAAAGCATAGCGCGACGAGATGCCTGCCACCAAGAAAAGCAGCATCATGAACCATGGATAAAGAATGTACATAACCACATCCTGAGGCTGCTTGGTCGGGTCGTCGACAAAACCGCCGATACCGCCGAAAACGCCCTTGTTGTTGAAAAAATAAATGACGTGGTAGAATAGCACCAAAAGTACTGTGACCCACCTGAGATTGTCAATCCAATGTTTTCTCATGATTTTCAAATTTATTGTTCCTTAAGGTTTTGTTTCGCTTCGTCGCTGTTTTCCAAAAGGGCCCCGACATTCTTGCAACTGTTCATTTCGGCGCATTTGCCGCAACTTTCAAGTTTCTTGCTCATGGCACACTTGCGTATTTCGCACAAGTCGCTGCAATAATAGGTTTTCGGGCCTTCGCCACGGCATCCCAAGCAGTTGATGTGTTCGGGCAGGATTTCAATGTTGTTCAATTTGCTCCACTTGTCAGCGACCTTTTTTCTCAAATTGTTGTCGTCGTTAATCGTTGCGATGCGGGCTTCGCATTTTTCGCAATCCAGTCCGCAAAATGCTATCATCTCTTTCATTTTCAATTTGTTATTTGGTTATTTATACTTGTCTTATTATTCCTTATTGAATGCAAATCGGCTTTGAAATGATTCCGGTCTCGGTCAGAACGCGGATGAGATAAATGCCTGCATTTGAACTTTCCAGATTGACTTCATATAGTTCATTGTCAACATTTTCCGATTTGATGCATTGTCCCAAGGCATTGAAGATTTCTATGTGTTTCATGCCTTCCGCTTCAATGGTGAAATGTCCGCTTGAAGGATTCGGATAGATGCTGACCATTACGTTTTCTTCGTTTACTGAAGTTGGGTCCGACACGAGGATTTCGGGGCACGACATGGCGAAGAAGGTGCCGAGTTCGGGAGCTGCAGCAATTTCACCGTCGTAAATCACACGCATCTCATAGATATGGTTGCCGAAGCCGATGTTTTCATCGACATAGCTTCCATAAAGGTCATCGCCTGGTTCGACAGCTGCGAGAAACTCGCCGTCGCGGTAAATCAAGGTGCCAAGGGCTGTGCCCTCGTAAGGCAGGAAGCCACCATGATTGACACCTGAGATTTTCATGGCCAAGCCGTAGGGGTCGTGGCATTGCGAATCGGTCAGGGCAAGCCATCCGTCAGAGGCTTTCTGCATGGCGTTGCCGGTGTTGGTCTGTCCTGCTATGGCAACGGGTTGAGCGTAAGGTCCATTGAGTTGGTCGTCGCCCGTCATGCCCCAAACGAGCCAGTAGTGACCTGCCGGCAAGTCGATATTGAGGTCTGATGCGACAATGCTCATGATGGGGCGCGTAGTGCCTTCAAGGTATTGCGTGCGGTAGCAGTTGGTGAAGCTGGTGCTGGTCATCAGGTTGGTGGCCATGTCGCCCCAGACGGGATGTCCTGCACCGTTTGGATTGCCTTGCCAGATTTGCATGTAAAGTCCGTCGAAGGTGGATTCAAGTCCTGAACCTACTTGATAGCCAAACACTTCAATCTCGTTGATGGTGCTGTTGCCTTGCAGGTCGAAATCATCGGCCACGAGATAGAAATCGCCGTGGCCATCGGCCCAGTTGGCGTAGGCACCAAAGGTGACTTGGCCTTGCTGCAAGTTCGAAGCATCGGTATTATTAGGCATGGCGCCTTCGTCGGTGACGAATTGGGCTTGGTCGAAGAGCACTTCCTTGGCGTGTTTTGCACTTGGTGTCGGTTCAATGTAGCCGCGTACCATGAAGGTGTAATCGAGACCCAAACTTGCAAGGTCAACCCAATTGATGCCATCGGTGCTGACATAGCGGCCGTTGGGGTCGCCAGTGTTGGCGCACACCGAAGCTGGCGAGGTGGCGCCGCTTTGGCTGAGCATGATCCAAAGGTCGGAATCGCCCACTTGGATGGGTGCACTCAGTTCTATTTCAGTCATTTGTTCGACGATATTGGGGAGGAAGGTCATGTTGAGGACGAGGTTCTCGTTCGTAGGTGTCGGGCCTTGATAGATGTCGGCAGTGAAAGGTCCGAGGGTGAAGTGGTTGGTCCAAAGAGCTATCTTAGTCAGCCATCCTTGTTCGTAACTCTCAAGTTCGCTGGCTGGGAGCTTGATGCCCCAATACATGTTGGCGCTTTGCCCGCCAGGAATGTCGGAACCGCCCAGATTGGCAATGTTGACACCATCATCATAGCCTATCCAAATTGGGTCGAAATCGGGGCCAGGGAGCGAGCCTTCGGGCAGCGTCCATTCGAGAACGACATTGCCATCGGAATTGCTGATATTAGTGTTTTGGAAGCCAGGATAGCGTTCGCAAGGGTCATACACCCAGCTGAACGAATTCCATGGGCCAGCGACGCCGTTTTCCACAACGGCAACGGAAGTGGTGTAGGTCATGCCCGATTCCAGGTTTTCCACATCGTGTTGGAAGAAAGGATTTTCGGTGCTGACGGCTTCTTGATTGCCAAGTTTCACCAAAAACTCACCTTCGCCATCCCAAAGGGCAAAGCCGGTGGAAGAGACATAAAGGTCGATGTCGTTTTGCTGCTTGGGGATGATATTTAGGATGATGCCTTCAAGTTCGGTAAGACCATAATAGAAGTTCGGGTCTGGGATGCTGTACCAACCATCGATTGAGCCGCCATAGCCGAAATTCATGTGGTATTTCCCATCTGATTCGCGATAGCCATCTACCACCACATTATGGCCCGATTGTCCGTCGGGACTCTCAACGGCGAGATGTGCTGGATAACCGTTTTGCAGATTGTCGTTAAGTATTTCGTACATTTCATCGCATGGGTCTTTGTAGAGCACGCAGTCGTCGAAACCGAAACGCTTGTAGGCATCGTAGGCTTGTTCGACATAGAAAGTGCCCGAACCTTGCGAGGTATAGACTTGGGTGCAAGCCGTTCCGCAGGAAAACACGATGGCGGCTGCCAAATCGCCCGTGGCGTCGTTGCCAGTGGCAAAGGTTTCGTCGGCTTGGTCGAGGTAACCGTTCAGCATGGGGAACGATGGAAAACCGATGGTCTCCCAATCATCGTCGATGTCGTAGTTGCGTCCGGCATAGTTGTGACGGTAGTCGTCGCTGTCATCAAAGCGTGTGCCTTGCGTAGTGCGCAGATAGTTGATAATCTGTCCCATGGCTACGGCTGGACAACCCGCGAAGCTGCTCGAACCTGTCGATGGGTCGCGCGGACACATGTCGTTGTAGGGTGAGTTTTGCGTCCAGTGAGTTCGAATCAAACCTTCGCCTCGGTCGGCTTGGGTTTGTTCGGTTTGAGGTGCTGGAGCGAGTTTCAGCTGGTTTTCTGTAGTCTGGGCAAAGGTGAAAAGGCTGCCCAACAGGAGAATGAGTGTCAATGTCTTTTTCATTGTTGATTTGTTGATTTGTTTCCCAAATATTCGATGATGCTTGTCTCTTTCTCGTTTTCGGAGCGAAGATGTGGTGTAGGGCTGACTAGCGGTCTTCCTGACTTGAGGAATGACAACGTCGAGATGAATTGCATAGAAATCATCTCGCTGACGAGTTCGTCGAAATAGAAAGCCGGGTCTTTGCTGCTCAGCAATGCCAGTCCGCAGGTAAACACCCACAGTTGTCCAAAGAGCTTGATGGCTTGTTCTTTGCTGATGCCATAATCGCTGCAAATAACATCCAAACATTCCATGGCTTTGGGGTGAATCTCGTTGGCGACATCAGCATCCTTATGGAAGAAAAGCAGGTTAAACAGGTTCTGTTCTTCGCGGGCAAAGCGCACAAGCCGCAAACCGAATTCCTTAAATGCTGGCGTATAGTCATTTACATCGGCGACATAATCGGAAAAGAGTTGCTGCGCGGCTTTCTTGACGTCGGCGTTCACCTCTTCCATATTGTTGTATAAGGTGAAAATCGGCCGTGAAGAACAGCCCAAAGCCGCTCCCAATTCGCGTGCCGTGAGGGCGTCAATCCCTTTTCGGCGCACCAAATTCAAGGCTTTCTCCACCATTTCTTCTTTCGTAAACAATGCTTTTCTTGGCATATATTGTTGATTTATAATTTTATATATTAAAACATTTGTTTTGCAACACGCGTTGCAAATATATAAAATTTCAATATGAGGCAATCAAAGTAAAGTTCAAAAATAGTATTACCTTTGCAAAAAAAATCAACGACTATGCAAGAAGCGACGAACAAATACATGCAGATGGCCATCGAAGAGGCCCGAAAAGGCATCCATGCGGGTCATGGCGGACCGTTTGGCTCGGTCATCGTGAAGGATGGCGAGATTGTAGGACATGGGCATAACCGCGTGGTGCGAAACAACGACCCCACTTGCCATGGCGAGATTGCGGCCATCCGCAACGCGGGCGACAACCTCGACACTTTCGACCTCTCGGGCTGCGAGCTCTACACCACGGGCGAACCTTGCCACATGTGCCTCTGCGCCTGCCTTTGGGCCAACATCGAGAAAGTGTATTATGGTTGCTCCATTGCCGACAATGGCGAAATCGGCTTCCGCGACGACAAGTTCAACGACTTGTTTGAAGGCCGCGACAAGCTCAAGGAGTATCTCATCCAAATCGACCGCGATGCTTGCCTCGACTTGTTCGAAGAATACAAATCCATCCAGCATACCAGTTATTAACCATGAATACTGACCATCAAATCAAGCGCTTGGCGACCATTTTCAAAGATATGGTTGAGAACTACAATGGTTTCGGCATGGCCTGGAAGAACATTCCCTTAGCCAGCGAAGCTTTCGCAATCCTCACCGAACAAATCAACGAGGTCGTTCCAGGCGAGATTGAGAGCGATAAGGACAAGGCCCGGCTTGTCGTCAACATGCTCGACAACATGGACCCGCTCAGCACGCCCCGTCTTTGCCTGAAGATGTGGGAATATGTGAAGCAAGTCAGCCCTGAGTTGGCCGATGAGGAAGAAGTCAGAAGGCTTCGCGATTATATCGACCCGAATTTATCCACTGATGAATGGCGCCAAAGATACCACAAGACACTGAAGTTCGACGATGTGGAACGTAGCGAGGAATGGGAACGCAACATTTATGACGTAGAAAAGAAAGTTGATGCCAAAGTGAAAGGAATGCCTCGCGGCATGGGTTTCTGTTTTAGCTATTGGAGCGCAAAAAAGTCTGTATTAGAAAGTTACGGAATCGAGTGGCGCAGCCCTCATCAGATGAATCCGCGCGTGCTGTTCGATTAAAGCATAATCTGTTTCAGTTCTTCAAAACGGCTGATTTTCATCATCCGTTCGTGCTCGAAGTGTTCGATGACTTCGTGCTGCCACATCACTTCGTAAGGAATGAAAACGCCCCATGCGCCTATTTCGAGGGCGGGTTGTATGTCGGATTTCAGGGAGTTCCCGACCATCAGCAATTCGGAAGGCTCGATACCCATTTCTTTGCAAAGCTGTTGGTATTGTGGCTGTTTCTTGTTCGAGACGATCACTACCTTGTCGAAGAAAGGCTCTAGGCCAGAGCGCTGCAGTTTGTGTTCTTGGGTCAGCAGTTCGCCTTTGGTGAAAAGGACAAGTTGGTATTTCCCGCTGTCTTTCAGGGCTTGCATGGTCTCGACGACGCCCGCTAAAGGTGTGGCTTTCAGGTGCATGAGGGTCTTGCCCAAATTGATGATTTGCAGAATCTCGTCGGGTTTTACCTTGCCTTGGCTCACTTTGCAGGCATTTTCGACTAGCGAGAGGGTGAAGGCAACGGCACCATAGCCATAGTCAGCCATGTTGCCCATCTCGGTCTCGAAAAGGCTCTTCGATACTGTCGCGGCATCGGCGTAGGGCGACAGGATGGCGCACATGTCGCGTTCCACTTGCTGGAAGAAAGGTTCGTTATCCCATAGGGTGTCGTCAGCGTCAAAAGCTATAACTTTAAGGTTTTCAATCATTTTCTGAGTCGATTTTGGCAATCCATCTTTCGATGTCGTTCACACGTTGTTGGTATTTCTCGATTTGTCCTTCAATGAAGTCGTCGCTGTATTTCCGGTCGCAAAATCCATTGCCACGGGCGATGTAGGCATCGTCGTCGAGCGAGTCAAGGACTTCCTCGTAGTTTTGCAGGTATTGTCGGTTTTCGGCCAACAGCTGCTTCAGCTCGTCAAGGTCGGCTTCGAGGCTTTCGCCCGTGGCAAAGGTGAAATGGTGCTTGGTCATCATTCAATCCAATACACGTAGTTCTCTTTGCGTGGACGGGCTTCAGGATAGTCGCCGTTCACATAGCCGAGGATGCAGTTGCCGATGCCCACATAGTCGCCTTCAATGCCGAGGCTCTTCAGGATGGCTTGGCCTTCTTCGGTCTCGAACACTTCCTTGGCGCGGTGGATCCAGCATGAGCCGAGGCCTTTGGCGTGGGCGGCGTTCATCAGGTTGCCCATCACGAGGCTGCCGTCTTCGTGCCATGTCATGGCGGCGGCGCGGTCGGCGAGGACGACGAGGACGACGGGGGCGCCATAGAATGGGTCGCTGTCGTTGCCCATCACGGCGGCGTTGAGGCGGCTCAGCTGGTCGCGCACCTCGCGGTTGGTGACGGCGATGATGATAGGACTTTGGCGGTTCATGCCCGTGGGGGCGTAGGTTCCGGCTTCGCAGATTTCTTCGATGACCTCGCGTGGAGGCATCTCGTCGGTGTAGCTGCGCACGCTGCGACGTGTCAGCAGGTCGTTCATGGTAGTATTCATGACAGTTTGTGTTTCATTGTTTGCTTCAGTAGTTTCAACAGGTTGATTGTTGACGCAACTGCATGCCATTAGGGCTAATGCAGTGAAAAGGAATAGATTTTTCTTCATGAAATTAGTTTAATTTTATTGTGCAAATTTATGAAAAAAATAGGACCTGATCTTTTTAAATAATTAAAAGACGATATAAAAAAACAGAGGTGGTTGGCCACCTCTGCTTAGAGTATTGTATGTTGTGCAGTTTATCTGCGTGCTCCGCTTGACGAGCTGCTGCTTCTTGAGCTTGAAGAAGAGCTGTTGCTTGATCTTGAGCTGCTGCTCGATGAGGAAGTCCCGCTGCTGCGGCTACTTGAACTTGATGAGCTGCTGGCTCTTGAAGAGCTTGACGAGCTGCTGTTGCCTGAGCGGTTGCTGCTGGAGCTTCCGCTGCTCGAGCGGGTCGAAGTGCCACTGCTGCTGTTGCTTGAGTTGCCTGAGCGACCTACGTTGCTACTCCCACTACTTGGGCGGTTGCTTCCGCTGTTGCTGCCAGAGCTCACTCCGCTGCTTGGGCGGTTGCTGCTGCTTCCGGAGCTGACGTTGCTGTTGCCACTATTTGGGCGAGTCGTGGTGCTGCCGCTGCTTGGGCGGTTGCTGCTTCCGGAGCTGACGTTGCTGTTGCCACTATTTGGGCGAGTCGTAGTGCCGCTACTTGGGCGGTTGCTGCTGCCAGAGTTGACGTTGCTGTTGCCGCTATTTGGGCGAGTCGTGGCACCGTCGCTACCTGAACCGTTGAAGTTGTTCTGGTTGTTGACTCCAGCGCCGTTGCTGCTCATGCTGCCTGGGGTGCCGTTATCGTGTGGACGAACCGTAGCTTGGTTGTTGTGTTCGATAGGCGTGGCGTTGCCGTGGTCATCGTAGTAGTAGTTGGCTCCTGGGTAGCCACCATTATTGTGATGGTAGTTATAGGTGTGGTGATGTGGGTCCATTGGAGGTCTTGGGCCAGGTCCAGGGCCATATCCGGCTACAGGAGGAGGAAGCATCGGGCGGAAGCCGTCGTAGTAGTAGCGGTAGTCGCCAGGGCGGACATAGTAGCGTGGGCGAGGACCGATCTCATAAACCACCCAGCGTTCGGTGCGAGGACCATACCAGTGGAAGCTCAGAGGCTCGAAGTATTCGAAGGTGGTGAAGCTGTAGAGCTCGTTGCCAAGTTCGTAGTATGGCATGATCGTGTAGGTGTAGGATGGGTTCGGGCGATAAGCCGGAATGTCGATGGCGATTCTCTTGATTCTACCGGGGCATACTTTGACCCATTCTCTTGCGTAGTAGTATCCGTCGTCAGGGTCAAGGTAGATGTACACATAACCCTTGTAACGTGAATCTCCAATGTTCTGCACGTCGTAATAGACGGTGATGGTGTTGGAGTAGTCGTTGTAAGTCAACACTGGCTGTGAGACCAAGACGAGTTCTGGAGGATAGCCAGGTGCTGCTTTTGCTGCGATGAATCCTACTGCCAGCAGGATGGTCATCAAAATGCTCTTGATTTTCATAGTTGTGTGATTTTTAGGGTTAGACTTAGGTTTATTTTTGATTCTTTCATTACTAAAACTGTGCCAAAATCAATTTTTCAATTAAATTGTCACTGATGTCGGCTGACACCAGTGACAATATTTAGATTCAGTTCATCGTTCAGAAGAATTTGACGAAGATTCTGGTGTTAGCACGTAAGGCTCCGTCGATATCCATGATATTGCCGAAGGCATCGCGCACTTCAATTCGTTGCAAATCGGAATTGAGCTTGTTGTCGCGGCAGTATACCAAAATGGCAGACTTCACCTTGGCACCATAATAAGTCTTCACTTCTGTGTCGTTGACGAATACTTTCATGGCTGCGTTACATTAGTTATTTGGAAGGGTCTCGGTCTCGACCGGAGCGTTGAGTTCTGCAGCTTCAGCTTTTTTCTTTCCTTTAACGATAAAGAATACGATAAGGCCAATAGCAATTGCTAATAATGGGATTGACAAGGCGGGACGGACAGTAATCCATGCAATGCCGATGAAGAGGAATGTCCAGCTAAGGCCTAAAGTCCATGCAATGAAACCTGTGATGTATCCAACTCCCTTGCCCAGGAAAGGAACCAGTTTGGGCAGGATGGAGGCTACGCTGAATATTTGCTTGAATCCTGAAACAATGACGAGGAGTATGATGATGCGGAAGATCCATGTCCAGATCTTGTTTTCTTGATTCATGGCTTCGAACATCTGTTCGGCAGACACGTTGCCCATCATCAGTTTCCCAACAGTTTTGCCATTTTTGGCATCGGTGTGGTAGGCAAAAGTCTTGTTTGGAATATCAACATCGGCTACGAGGGAAATCTCCTTGTCGTTTGGTGTATAGTAGAAAGTCACGCGGACATCACCAACTTGTGGGCTTTCGGGATTGTTGCCGAAATAGGCTACGTTTTCTTGGCTGTGGACATAGTTGACAGGAACATTAGCAGGAACATTCAGTTGCTTCTTGATGGAAGCATTCCACTGGCTCAAAAGGGTTGAGTCGAACTTGACTTCGATAGGCTCTGAACCTGAAATGGAACTGATGAATTCTTCAGGTAATTTGAAAGCACCAAGACTCACGTTTTCTGCCATTTGCTTGTTGTTATCAAGATAGACGTAGACAAAATTCTTTTCGCCAACATAGTCGGGATCTTTGAAATCATTGTCTTGAGGACTTGATGTCCATTCCTTCTCATAATAATAGGTGGTTATTTCTTCAGTGCCACCACCAAGTTTTTCCTTTGTTTCAGTTTTCGATCGCTCGATGACTTGATAATATTCCACGTCGCGAGTAAGGCGGAAACCATTGACGTTGATGCCGAAATTACCTTCACTTAAGATTTCGTTGGTGTGGGCGATACCAGTGCAGTGAACAATTTTTCCTGTGAACTCTTGATTGACTTGGTCGACGCTCATCTCGACACATGCTCCTTGCGCCCTGTCGTTGGCTTTGTACTGCTTGATTGCACGGTTCTCATTAACGAAAATGAATATGGTAGCAATAATAATCAAAATTGGACCGATGAACAATCCTTTGATTGAATCTTTGACTTTGCTTCCATAGCTGATTTTTTTAACTTCTTGATAAGCCATAATGTTTAGGTTTTAATGTTTGATTGATTGAGATTAGAATTTGGTGCAAATGTAGTTTTTTTTCTTACTTCCAAACATTTTTTCTACTTTTGTGCACTCATTTTGGGCTAAAAATGGTAAAAATACATAAAATTACTTACATATGAAATTAGAAGGACGTAGAGAAAGTACGAACGTAGAAGACCGCCGCGGTAAAGGCGGTGCAGCTAAAGCTGGTGGCCTCGGCCTTGGCGGAATTATTGTTGTAGGTCTTATTTGGTTGCTTACAGGTAAAGCTCCTGATACGGCAACGCTCCAGCAAATGACTCAAGGTCAGACTACTGAAGTCAGCGATGGCGTTGACTACAGCGAAGTGGATGTCGAGTTGATGCAGTTTTCAAAGCAGATTTTGGCAGGTACCGAAGATGTGTGGGCTGCCGAATTTCAGAAATTAGGTAGAACCTATCAACCTCCGAAGATGGTTATCTTCAGTGGTGCCGTCAATTCGGCCTGTGGCAGTGCTACATCCGATAGTGGCCCGTTCTATTGCTCAGGCGACGAAACAGTGTATCTTGATCTCGAATTCTTCAAGAGCATGAAAGACCAGATTGGTGCTGATGGCGATTTTGCCTACGCTTACGTCATCGCTCACGAAGTGGGCCACCATGTCCAAAATCAACTTGGTATCCTTTCTGATGCACACCAGCAGATGGCAAGATACGGACAGAACACCAAGGAAGCTAACGAAATCAGTGTCCGCTTGGAGTTGCAAGCCGACTTCTTCGCTGGCGTTTGGGCTTACAACGACAACAAGCGTTTCGGTTCGCTCGAAGATGGCGACATCGAAGAAGCCCTCAATGCAGCTTCTAAGATCGGTGACGACTATTTGCAGAAACAAGCCTATGGCCGCACGATGCCTGAAACCTTCAACCACGGCACTTCGGCTCAACGCTCAAAATGGCTCAAGAAAGGCCTTTACACTGGCGACATCAGCCAAGGTGACACCTTCTCACCATCTTATAGCAATCTGTAAATTAACGACACTAATAAAACAATCAAGCCGCTCCATCGGGGCGGCTTGATTTGTTTTATTTATCGTTTAAGTAGGCTTGACAACCTTCTATAAGGTCATCGAAAGTTTTCTCGAAATCACCCGTGTACCAAGGGTCTGCCACATCGCGGTGCTGTCCTGCATACGACATCATCAGTTTGATTTTTCCTTGTGGGTCGGTTGGAATGATGCGCTCGATGCGAGAGAGATTCGATTGGTCCATGCAGATGATGTCGTCAAAGCGGTCATAATCTTCTTTGGTCACTTGACGGGCTGTCTTGGCTTCGCTGAATGGAATGCCATGTTTTGTGAGGCATCGTTTCGCAGGCGGATAGATAGGATTTCCAATTTCTTCGCGCGACACGGCAGCTGATTCGATATAATATTGGTCTTCAACGCCTTTTTCAGTGACCAAATGTTTCATAATGAATTCAGCCATAGGCGAACGGCAGATGTTGCCGTGGCAAACGAACAGTATCTTTCTCATTGCGGTTTGTGCTTTTGTAAATTGCAAAAATAGGAAAAAGCGAAAAAACTACGGCTCGTTGCCGAGTGAGTCCATAGAATTTCTATGTTTGCACTGAAATCGAGTCATTATGAAGAAACACTTTCATCTTTTTACACTCCTTGCGCTTCTATGTGCTTGCCAACAAGAACCTACAACGACACAGAACCCGTTGACGCCAGCCGATTACGTCTCCACTTTGGTGGGAACACAATCTGACATCCGGCTTTCGGCGGGTAACCTTTATCCGGCTACCGCTTTGCCATGGGGCATGAACTTTTGGACGCCTATGACGGGCAAGATGGGCGATGGATGGGCCTACACCTATACTATTAATCAGATGCGGGGCTTTAAACAGACACACCAACCTTCGCCTTGGATCAACGACTATTGTCAGTTCGCATTGATGCCCGTCCGCGACAGCGTAGGTTTGGATGAAGACTCGCGTGCAAGCCTGTTCTCGCATCTCAGCGAGACGGCCAAGCCTTACTACTATCAAGTTTATCTTGCCGACCATGATGTCAATGTGGAGATTGCGCCTACCGAGCGTGCTGCGATCTTCCGTTTCACTTTCCCCGAAAGCAGCACTTCAGGTATCATCTTCGATGCCTTTGATCCCGATTGCACCATTGAAATCGACAGTCTGACCCATACCTTGAAAGGCAATCTTCGCAATGTCTCCAATCGTCGGGCTTTAGTGCCTGATAATTTCCGCAACTATTTCACTTTGACCTTTGACCGGCCTTTCGAGAGTTGGACCATCGAGGGCGATAAGGCCATCGTGCATTTTGCAACCCATCGCGGTGACCAGATTTGTGTGAAGGTGGCATCATCGTTCATCTCAGCCGAGCAAGCCGAGACAAACCTGATGGAAATTGGCGACAAGGATTTCGACCAAGTGTGCCACGAAGCCAAAGACAAATGGAACGAAGTGCTGAGTCGCATCGAAGTGGAAGGCGGTACCGATGAACAAATGCGTACCTTCTATAGCTGCCTGTATCGTGCCACCCTGTTTCCGAGGAAATTCTATGAGGTTGACAAAGAAGGAAAGGTTTGGCATTACAGCCCCTACAATGGCGAAGTGCGTGAAGGTTATCTCTATACCGATAGTGGCTTTTGGGATACTTTCCGAGCCTTGTTCCCCTTGCTGAACTTGGCTTATCCTTCGGTTAACAGCGAGATTCAGCAAGGTCTATGGCATATCGCCGAAGAAAACGATTTCTTGCCCGAATGGGCTAGCCCAGGACACACGCGCTGCATGATTGGAAACAATTCTGCTTCGATTGTCGCTGATGCATATATAAAAGGTGTCAATGAAAAAGGCATTGAGCAACTATATGAGGCCATTGTCCATGGAACGGAAAATGTTCATCCTCAGTTGAATAGTGTTGGAAGATACGGACATGAATACTACAATACTTTGGGCTATATTCCTTACAATGTGGGTATTAACGAGAATGTAGCGCGTACCTTGGAATATGCTTATGACGACTGGTGCATCTTGCAAATTGCCAAGAAAATGGTTCGCCCACAAGAGGAACTCGACAAGTGGGAAGCCCGTTCCAAGAACTATCGTAATGTCTTCGATAGCACCACTTTGCTGATGCGTGGAAGAAATGAAGACGGTAGTTTTCAAGAGCCTTTTAATCCATACAAGTGGGGAGATGCCTTTACCGAGGGCAATGCTTGGCATTACACCTGGTCGGTGTTTCACGATATCCCTGGCTTGATTGACTTGATGGGCGGAGAAGACAATTTCGTTGCCATGCTTGACTCGGTGTTTGTGGTGCCACCTATCTACGACGACAGTTATTATGGTGGTCGCATTCACGAAATTGCAGAGATGCAAGTCGCCGACATGGGCAATTATGCTCACGGCAACCAACCTGCCCAGCACATGATTTATCTTTACGACTATGCCAACCAGCCTTGGAAGACGCAACAACACGTTCGTGAGGCTTTGGATAAACTGTACCGTCCCACTCCCGACGGCTATTGCGGCGATGAAGACAACGGTCAGACTTCGGCGTGGTATATCTTCTCTGCCTTGGGCTTCTATCCTGTTTGTCCAGCCTCAAACGAATATGCACTTGGTGCACCGCTCTTCAAGAAAGCCATCATTCATCTTGAAAATGGCAACGACTTGGTGATTGAGGCTCCCGACAATAGCAAGGAAAACCTTTATGTGAAGCGAATGACTTTCAACGGAAAGGAATACAAGGATAATTTCTTGCACTATGAAGATTTGCTGCAAGGCGGAAAGATTGGTTTTGAGATGAGTGCAGAACCCAATAAATAGGTTTATAAAGAGAATATCTCCTCAAAAGCCTTTCTGTAGGCCTCCACTTTCTTGTCGAAAGCCAAAGGATAGGCGCGCGACGAAGAGGGCAAACGATAGAGCCACAAGTCTTTTTCCAGCTCGGTCTTGCTGCCTACCGCGGGTAGTTTTTCCACACCGAAATGTTGGCACACTTCCCCTGTAGCTTTTTCTCCCGTGGTGGCGATAGCATGACATAAAGGAATGTTTTTCAGTAAACTACGAATGTCTGTCGGCTCCACGATTTCGAGAAAAGCATCAGAAGCGTTGTCTTTCAGCCGGCGGACGGCTTCGGCGGTGTCGTACAAGGCAATGCCTTTCTCGTTGAGGAAAGCCACGATTTCATCCTTCTTGAAGCATTTCTGTTTTGTATCGACAAAATGGTTCTTGTCGGCAAACCAAATCTCGCCTTCGATGCGCCAATGGTCGTTGATGAAGTTTGGGTAGTAGAACTCCATGCACCAGCGTTTCTGCGGTGGCGGAAAACTGCCTAAAAACAGCACCTTGGCATTGGTGGGCAGAAAAGGCTGCAAAGGATGGCGCTCAATCATCGTTATGGTTTATCGCACGTTAGCTTTCAGACTATCGGCAATTTTTTTCTTAAGCTCAGAATACATCTGCTCGGTGTCGCTACGCTTGTCTGGCTTGTAAAGATTTGGGAACTTGCACGATTCCACATCGTATTTCAGGTTGTTAAAAGGCCCAGAGATTTTCAGACCCATGCGCACTGGCAATGGCGTTTGTGTGACTGAAAGGTGATATTCGCCAGTTTGGTCGAGGTTCATCCTACCATCCACAGTGACCTTATATTTTCCGATGGCGATTTGCGAAGGCCAGAGGTCGATTTCGTTCTTGAAAGCGGTGAGTTGCACGTCGAGGCTGTCGATGCGGTATTCGCCATCGTTGCTGACTTGCAGCATATCGGTGATTTTGGTGAAGGTGAACTTGTCGTTGACAGTGAGATTGCGGCCTTCGATGTCGGCAGCGGCACGCAAAGTCGAAATCTTCGGACTGTAGTTCGATTTCAGGTTGGTCTGCGCGTCAATATGGAACTCGGCTTGTCCATCGAAAGTCTTCAGCATAGGCACCAAGGTGTCGATGTAAGGCACCATGTGGAGCAAGTCGGAAATCTGCACGTTGAGGAGGTGGAAATCCATGGCCAAGAAGAGGTTGTTTTTGCGAGGCGACTCGTACATGGCTGTCAGTTGCATCTCGGCAGCCTTATTGGTGAAACCGATCTCCTGAAGGATGAGCGTGCCGTCTTTCACGGTCATGCTGCCGCTCAAGTCGTTGAGGTCAAAGTTGTCGTAAAGCGACTTCTTCGTCTTGATGCCAAAGGTGAAGTCGATGCCTTCTGGCACCATGAACGGGTTATCTTCAGAGTTGTCCTCTTTCTCTGTTGCTTGCTCTTCACCGTCGCTTCCAAGACCGCTTGTGAGGTCCATGATCTCGTTGATGTCGAGCATGTTAGAGGTGAGCTGCATTTCGCCTTTCATCAAGTTCTTGTGGTCTTCGATCCATTCCTTGATGCCAATCACATTGCCTTCGAGGCTGATGTCGGACTTGCCGATGCGGAAGGTGCTCTTGCGGAAGCCTAGCTCATGTGAGTTGAACAGGAAGTCGATATTCGAGATGAGTATGTTTTCGTCTATGCCATCCACCTTTACCGTTGCATCGGTGAGCGAGAAGTCGGCCGTAGGATTCCACTGGTTGAGGAAATCGGTCTTGTTTTTATTCTGTTGTGCGGTGGCGTCAACCGAAAGACTCTTTGTGCTCAGCGAATAGGCTTGCCCCATGTTTGCTGCCAGTTGTTTTGAATCGAAAGTCACACTTGCATTGAGGCCTGACTTCTGCTTGGTTGGTGTGGTAACAAAAGTGATGGCAGGGGTGGCGGCATTTACCTTGATGGTGTCGTAAGTCAAATCCAAGGCGCTCATGTCAAGAGCTGCATTCAGTATCATCTGTTCGATTTGGCCTTTGAATTTGTCGGCATTGGCAGCAAGATGGAACCCATTCAAAGTGGCATCGATGTCGTTGCCTACTTGGGCTTTTAGGTTGCTTGAAGCGAGGTCGACAAAAGCTCCCGAACGATTCTTGCCCTTGCGCGAAGCTGGTAAGGTGAGTTTGACGTCGAGCGCTGGGGCGGAGGCATGGATGGTATCCATCTTGAAGTCGAAATCCTTGATCTTCAGCGTCCCGTCAGCGACAAGACGGTTGAGGTTGTAGTCGTCGAGCGACTTCATCAGCTGATCGAGGGTGAATTTGGCTTTCAAGTTGACGTCGGTACGGCCGCCGAGACTGATGTTCTTTGGCAAGAAGCCTTTGAGGTCTTTCATCGGCAAATCGGCTTTCACGTTGAGGTCGAAAGCCAAATCATCGGTGACATCGCTCACCAAACCATTGACATTCAAGTCAGTTTGGTTGAATTTTGCATTCAGTTGGTTGATGGTGACATCTGATTTCTCGTTGAGGTTCAAGTCAATGAAAGCATCCAAATCGACATCGGTGAAAGGATAAGGCAACGATGGAATGTTGACCGTGGCCTTGTCGGTGATCACTTTGGCAGTGATAAGCGGCATCAGCGAGTCGTTGAAGGTGCCATTGACTTGCGCTTCAGTGATGGTGATTTTGCCCGAATAATCGATGCTGCTCAACGATTCTTGCACATTATCAGGGAGATAAGTTAGCACATCTTCGATGACTAAAGTGTTGGTGGTCACGTCCAAGTCAAGGTTGATGTCGCCGTTATCAGCCATTGCAGCATCGCCATTAAGGTGAATCTGGTAATCATTCAGACCGATAACAGCTTCGCTGAGATGACCGGAGAGTGAGGAAAGGCTCAGTTCCAATGGCGCATTAATTGATAAGGCGTCGTTGCTGAGATAATCTTCTGCCAGGGCGAGCGAGATGTCGGGGCTTGCCAAATTAAGGGTTCCCTTCAGTTGGTCGAAATCGTTCAGGTTGCCATCGAAGTCCAAGGTGAGATGGTTGGCGAGTGTTGTGAGCGATGGCATGGTGAGTGCCAAAGAAGCCATGTCCATATCGAGGTCGGCGTCAATGTCCTTGTCGTTCATGTTGCCTTTCACGCAAAGGTTCAAGCCTGAGGCTGAGGCATGCATGTCGGAGCGCAAATCCTCATAGACGAGTCGGGTGTCGTTCAGTTTCACCTCTTCGAGGTTGACGAGGTAATTGAAAGACGAGCTCGTGGTATCTTCGCTGTCGGAAGTGTTGAACACGTTTAGGTTACTGTTGCCATCTGCATCGAAAAACACATTCACAAAGGCATGGTTGAGGATACACTGTTTAACTTCTATTTCCTTGTTTTTGAGGAATTTCTTGGCATCGGCCGAAACTATCAGCTTGTCGATGTTGGCTAAGGTATCGGAGGTGCCTTCCATGGGATTGATGAGCGCTACATGGTCGATTTCAAGTCCGATGTTTGGGAAGGTCTTGATGAGTGTCAGGTCGGCTTTCTCAAGCTTGATTTCGCAGTTCACAAACTCTGGGGCGTATTTCTTCACCATACTGGTGAGCCTGCCCGACGATGTGACGACTGACACGGCGACGACAACAGCGATGAGCGCAAGCCCCACGATGGATGCCAGAGTGATACCCGTTATCTTTAGTGCTTTTTTCATGGCCTCAGTTCACTTTAGTGAAATAGTGATAAGTGCCGTAGGCATCGTAATAGGTCAGGTTGCTTGTGTTCAGCGTGCTCACCGTATAGACCTTTGGAATGACGGAGCCGAAAACGGTGAGATGCTCTTGTGTGAGGACATCACCGCTCAGCGTCCAGTTGAAAGGTTGCCCTTCTTCTTCTGCGACATCGTCGGCTTCATCCCAGGTAATGCCTGAACCGTCTGAATTGTAACATTCGAAGACTGAGCCTTCTTGCCATTTGCCATATAATAAGGCCTCGTTAAAGTCGGTGTTGATAATATCATCACAAGATGTCATCGAGAGCACCATCATCAAGGCGGCGACTAAGATAACCGATAACTTTTTCATATTCGTTGGACTTTATCGTGCAAAAATACACATAATTACTAATGCAACTCACAACATTTTTCATTCTCCCACCTTCACGCGCATTCCGTCGGAATAGGAGCTGAACTCGGGCGCGTATTGGCACTGGATGAGGGCGTAGCCGTTGCTGAGGTTGCCTTCCTTGGTGACGAACATGCTGTATTCCACCTGATGTGTGCCTTTAGGCAGGAATTCGATGAAGAACTCCATGTCGGTATCGGTGTTCGACTGGTAGTACCACAGGCCGTCGTTGCACTCGTAGCGCGAGACCTGTTCGATAGGCTCGAAACCTGCGGCACGCAGGTCCTTCACGAAGACGAACGACATGTCTTGCTGGCTTTCGATGGTGAGTTTCACCGTGATTTTGTCGCCAACTTTCAAGGTCCGTTTTTCAACTGGGACCAGTTTCTTGCCGTTTTCATCTACGGTCTCCACAAACAGCTCGCGTTTGATGCTCATTCCGGCATCGTTCGACTTCACTTCGTCGATGGGGACGAAATACTGGCGGAACAAGCCGCCCCAAACCAAGTGTGGTGTCGGGTTGTTGACGGTGAGTTGGCGCATCTCTGTGGTGACTTCGTTGGCGTTCCAGCGGCGTTGGATGAAGCCCGTGCCAGCCACTCCGCCTTCGGTGGAGATTTCGGCACCTGGTGTCTGCACCGATCCCCAATGCAGTGTCACGTTCTTGCCTTCCTCGAACCAGTCGCTGCCGCGCATGAGCAGGGCATAGATGGCATCGGCGGTGGAGGCTGAGTTTTCCCACATGTTGGTCTGCTTCTGCGTGAGCAGCCACACGCGGAGCTGGTCGAGCATCTCTTGGTCTTGGTCGATTTCGGCAAAGGCGGCCATGATGTTGGCGTGGGTGGCGATGTGCGACTCAAAAGCGAAGTATTTCTTCGGCCAGTACATGCCGATTTGCTCGTTCTTCTGCGCACATTCCTTGAACGACTGGATCATCAGCTTGGCGGTCTTTTCGTTGCCGTTGCGATAGAGCACGAGAGCGGCTTCCGACTTGTCGTTGAAGTTGAACTTGGTCCATTCCTTGTCGAGGCTGCCAAGATAGTATTTCTTGGCCGTGGCGAAGTCCTTGTCGGAGTCTTGTTCCTTGAAGAAACTCAGCGCATAAAGCTCGGATAAGGTTGTTGAGCCAATAGGCCAGTCTTTCTTGTATTTCTTCATCTCGCGATAGGTGTCGGCTACTTCATATTCGAGGTATCTGACTGCCTTTTCGCAAATCCTTTGGGCTGTCTGTTGGTCGGCACCGCTCAGCGATGACCAAGCACCCATCTTCTGCAGTTTGCCGAAACCGGTCAGGATGTAGGTCGAAATCCATGGGCTTTCGGGCATGCCGTCCATCCACGACCAGCCACCGTTGTATTCCTGTTTCTGCTCAATCAGGCTGAGAGCTTCGGTCTGTTGTTGTCTTAACGTATTGATTTCGAATAAGGTGGCGATGCGTGAGCGTTGTTCGGTCTCGCTCTTGGCTTCGAGCACCCAAGGTGTTTCTTGCAGCATGATGGCTTTCAGGTCTTGGTCTTTTTCGAGTTGCGAGAGCAGTGCGTCGGGCGTTTCGATTTGCCACTTCTTGATGTAAGCCAAGAGGTTCGGGACGTGGTTGGCGATGTATGATGAGAGCGTGTTGGCGTAAAACACATAGAAAGCCGTCTCAGCGCGGTCGGTGTTGAGGTTGGCCAACGATGGCAGTGCTTGCACGGCATACCAAACGGGGTTGGTGCTGAAATTGAGTGTCAGGCTGTAGTCGCGCTCGTGGCTGTTCGGGTTGGCGATGGCGTCGAAGTCTAAGGTCTGTTCGGTCTCGGCTTTCACCGTGATGGGCAAGGTCTGGGTCATGAAGATTTCGCTGCTCAAGACGGGCAAGAGGTGTTGTTCGGCATCGCTGAACTGACCCGCGTAGGCGGTGAAACGGAAGGCCAACAGACTGAGGTCGTATTGCGAGGCCACTTTCCAGCGCACTTCTTGGCTGCGGCCTGGCATGATTTCCTGCATCGGGACGACGGCATCCGAAACTATCATGTCGATAGGCTTCATCGAGGTGGCATCGAAGATTTCGAGTTTTGCCTTTGGCGTGACAGCTTCGTCGCCTGTGTTGATGACGTTGGCTACGAACCAAAGGGTGTCGGTGTCGTACATGTAACGTGGCATGTCGGCCATGATCATCACCGGCTTGGAGGAAGTGAAGGTCTGGCGGTGCTGACCCGTTTGGCGGTCTTTGGTGTAGGCCAATAGCATGAGGTTCCAGCGGGTGAGGGCATCGGGCATGGTGAAACTGAAGGTGGCGCTGCCGTCGGCATTAGTGCGCAAGTTGGGGAAGAAGAAAGCGGTCTCGTTGAAGTTCTCGCGGATGGAAGGCTCGCTGTTGGCTTCTTCTTTCGGAGCCTCAGCTGGAGCTTCAGCCTCTGAATCAATAAATGCCATCTCGTCAGCTACCACTTCCTCTTCTAAGTCGTAAACGGCATTAGCGTTGTTTGTTGGGCAAGGCATGGCAGCACTTTCTTCGTAGCATACCATTCCATCGGCTATACCACCGAGCCTGCCTGCTGATTTATACACTCTTCTGCCAAAATAGGCGACGTCGAAGAATGGGGCATCGGAAGGCAAGCTGAAGTTGAAGAATATACCTATATAGTAAAACTCAATTGCCGTGAAGGAGGATGTAAATCCATGGTTGTCCGACGTGAATGGTCGGCCATAAGCAGAAGATGGCTTCATGCCGAAACTCCAATAATGGTAGGCGAATTCATCCAACGAAGCGTCGTACATGCCTGCTAGCAATGCAGCTTCCAAAGGCTTGTCTTTGTAGTCGGCGACGGTCACTTCCCAAGTCTCTTCGGCACCAGGGGTGAGCTTGTCACGCACGGTGGCGAGTTTCACATTCAGGTCGAGGTTGTCGTAAGGTACATATATGTTAGTGCTGTTGATGTGCATCGAATTTTCCTTCACGAAGGCTGTTCTCAGCATCAGTCCACCGCGGTCTTTTTCCTGAACTTTATATGAGATGGTTTGCACGCCGTTGTCGATTTTCAGCCATTTGTCGAGGCGGATTTCGTCGCCATGGACGAGTTGCACCCACATTTCCACGTTTTTGGCAGAAGTGCCTAACGAAAAGCGGATTTCCTCGCCTGGATGGGCTGTAGTCTTTTCGGTTTGGTACCAAGTCATGGCGGTGTAAGGCATCTGCTTCGAGTTGTTGCTGAACACACTGAATTCTTTGGCGATATGTGCCAACGAGTCGTCCAAACTCGTCAGTTCGATATAGTATCTGCCTGGCGTGAGTGTTGCCTCGTAGAATTTCACTTGGCTGTCGGCTATCACTTCGTCTTGATAGACCAAAGTCTTGTTTCCCTTTTCGTAGAAACTGAAGTTCGGGAAGAGGCGTTCCAAATCGGCATCGCTGAGCAACTGTCGGTCGAGTTTTCTCTCATGGTCGAATGCCTCGTAATAGCTGATTTGTTTGGCATCGTCGAGGCGATAGATCTTGCGTGCGATGCGGCTCTTGGCGGGTTGGCCACTCATGTTGACGGCCTCGATGGTGTAGTCTTTCAGCGCCGACTGTTCAACGATGTTAGGAATATTGGTGTTGATTGCCAATGAGTTGTATCCCGCACGAATCGAATAGGTGTCACTGTGGGTCTCGCCTTGTGCGCTTGTTGCGGTCACCTCGATTTCGTAGGTGAACACGGGTTGCTGCTCGGGTTTGGTCTTCAGCGAAGGCTTGAGGTTGAAGGTGATGGCGAATTTGCCAGTCTCGTCGGTGCGTGCCTTGCCGAAGGCGATTTGTTCGTCTTCAACGTTGGGGTAGAACCACCACCAGCAGCGCCATGGGAACGAGGTTTTGCGCACTACGCGGTAGCTGTATTCCACATCGTCCAAGCCGAAGCCGGCGTAGGCATCGACGCTGCCGTGAACTGTAACTTCTTGATTGAGTTTGTATTGTTCCTTTGGTTTTTCGAAATTCACTTCAAAAGTCGGGCGTTTGTATTCTTCCACGCGAAAACTGGTGCTGCCACAACGGGCTTGCAGACGGAAATAGCCGTTCAGCCTGTCGGTTGGAATGACAAACGAGCCGCTGAACGAGCCGTATTCGTCAGTCTCAAAGTCGGCTTCAGCGATTTCTTGCCAGTTGGCATCGTTTAAGCATACGGTTTCGGGATAGTCTTCTACCAAACTCTTGTCGTTGCCTTGCGTGCGTGTCACGATGCCCTTGAAATAGACAGTTTGGCCCGGACGATAGATGGCGCGGTCGGTGAGAAGGGTGGTATGGAAACTTTCATGTTCAGCACTCTTTTCATACAGATGGAAGTAATTCTCTGAAAGCAAGGCATCGTTGCCTTTGCGGAGATTGATGCAGAACGAGTTGTTGCCATTTTGGCGGTCCAAGATGACAGTTCCGTTTTTGTCTGACTTCTTGGTTTCGAGGATGGTGTTTTCGTAGGCGCGTTTCTTGTAGTTGTATTCGCGTTTGTAGAGTTCCACGGTCACGCCTTCCACAGTCTTACCCGACTTGCGGTCGAGGGTGACGAGGGCCATCTTGTCGTTTTCATTGCTCGTGATGAAGCCGAGATTGGAGACTTGGAAGTTCAGAACCAGGTCTTTTTCAATGTCCAAATTGCCTTTTTCGATGGAAGCGACAAGGTAATAGATGCCGTTTTCCAAAGCGGGTAGGGCTATCAAAGTGTGGTGCTCGCGATAGTCGGTTTCGGCGGGGATGTCCAACTCGGTTTCGGCCACGGCCTTACGTTTCTTGAGTTCTTTCAGCAAGTCTTCCTTGTTCTTCTCCTTCAGCGACTTAAGGTCGTCTTCGCTGACCTTCACTATTTTGTAGTAAGGCTTCGTCACATTCTTGTATTCGAGGAAAGCGGGGATGCTCTCGTTGGGCAGTTGCACTTGGTTCAGCTCGATTTGGATTTGTGGGGCTTCGATGCGGCTGACGATTTTCTTGCATTTTTTAGCGCCAGCTGATTTTGGGAAGTCGGCCACGGCTTGCTCGCACATCGCCTTGGCTTTGGTGAGGTTGCCGAAATAGGTGCTGTCATCGCTGTGGCTTTTGTAGTCTTCGATGAGTTGCTCGGCGATGAGTGCCGTGATGTCGGCGGAGAGTTCGTTTTGGCTGTGCTTGGCTTTTAGGTCTTCCAAAGCAGCCATATATTTTTCGCTTTCGTTCAAGATTTCGTTGACAAACTGGAAACGCTTGTAGTCGTTGAAAATCAGCACGTCTTCCTTGCTGTTTTGGATGTTGTAGCCGATGATTTGCTGGAAGATGCCGAGGCATTGTATGATGGGCGAGTCGCTGGTGCCGAGGTTGGCTTTTGCAAACTTTTCGGCGGTGAGCCACCAGTCGGCGGTGTTCCAATCGCCTTGGATGTCGTCGGCGGTGGATTGCTCTTGGTAGTATTTGGCCACGCGGTGGAACATGAATTCGAACATCGTAGGTTCGTAGTCTATGTATTCGTCGAAGTCAACGTTTTTGGTCTCATACAGAGGAAGATAGTCGGTAGTAGGAACTTTTTTGAGGGTCTCGGCAGGTTTAAGCGCATCGGTATAATGTTGGTTGATGAGGCTGCGGAAGGTGGCTTGGTCCCAATATTTCATCTCCACCTTGCTCAGGTCGCCATCGACGGGCAGGTTGTTTTGGATGGTCCACGAGTTTTCGTCTAAGTAGTTGGCGTAGGCCTTGGCGACTTCTTCGTGGAGGATGGCGCGTGGCACTTCGTCCAAGCGGTCGAATTGGGCTTCGGCATAGCGGATGAAGGCTTGCTGTGGGTCGTCTTCCATGGTGAACCGCATGATTTGCTGCCTGTAGAGGATGGTCTTCAGCAGTTGCACTTGGTTTTTGTCTTTTTCGGCCTGTTTTTCAATGGCATCGAGTTCCTTCTCCGCTGTCTCGGGAAGGTTTTTGTTGAGGTTTTCGGTGACTTTTTTCCACATATCTTCGTAGTTGTTGTTAGGCTTTGAAGGTGTTTTGAAGGCGAACAAGCTGAGGAGGGTCAGTGCTGCTGCCAAGCATGTTGCCATGATGATGAGCTTTGTTTTCATGTTCTTAAGGTATTAGTTGTGACAATGGATTTTGGTTTATCAAATATCGTGCAAAAAATTGAATCTTTTAGAGTGTAAAAATACTAATATTTCCAAAATTATATCAGATAGGGTATGAAATTTTATAACCATCCTTTTTTATACCATAAAAGGTATAGTTATAAAAATGGCAATTATATACTTGTTGGCACATACGTTTTCTTTATGAGTTTCCGCTTTGCGGAATGGAAGTCGTTGTTTTGTCGAAAGGCGGCGGCAGACACAGTGTTCTAATAGCTTACAGTAGCCACCACCGCTGTTTACATTATGATTTCGCTCCATTCCGCTTGGCGGAATCTATATTACAACGAGTCGGTGCCATCAGATATATAATTTCCTTTTTTTTGTCTTCGTTAGGAGCTAACAAGGAAATAATTGCCTGATTTTTTTCATTATGTGTTTTTCAACTTTTCACTATTTTTGCGGCCATGAAAATGTCCGACATCACACGTTGCATCGCTCCTGAGCTTCAGCAGTTCGAATTGGAGTTGAAGAGTGAGTTTTCGTCTCCGTCCGGGCCGATGAACGAAATCATGGTGTATCTGTCTGAAAGCCAAGGCAAGCGCATCCGTCCGGCTTTGGTTTTCTTGTCGGCCAAGCTGTTGGGCGAGGTCAATGCATCGACGTTTCGCTCGGCGCTTTTCGTGGAGATGATCCATTCGGCCACCTTGCTTCACGACGATGTGGTGGATGGCGACAGCGAGCGCCGTGGAAGGGCATCGGTCAATGCCAGATTCGGCAACCACAACGCCATCCTCGCTGGCGACTTCCTCTTTGCCAAAGCCATCAAGCTCATTGCCAATCCTGCCGACCACCAAATCATGCAGGAGATGCTGCAAACCGCCAATGCTATGAGCGAAGGCGAACTGCTCCAGAACGAAGCTCATGAGGCCAAATTGACGGAGGAGAAATACCTTGACATCATCACGCGCAAGACCGCCATGCTCATGCGCTCGAGTTGCGCCAGCGGTGCCTTGTCGGTGGGGGCCGACAGCGTTCAAGTGGAGAAGGTGGCACAGTTTGGTCTCAACCTTGGCATCGTTTTCCAGATGCGCGACGACATGCTCGACAACGACCAGCCCGAATGTGTGGCATTTGCCAAACGATTGATTCCGAATTATATGGATAAGGCATTGCAATCGTTGGAAGGCTTGCCCGACAACGAAACCATGCAAGCACTGAAGGCCTTGCTGACGTTTTGCGCCGAGCGGGAATATTGATTTCTCGATAGACCCTATATTGCTTTGCTGCGTCAGCTGTCTGTCGCCTCCCAAGATCCTCACCGTACCCATATCGTTATTTGTAACAACCTGATGCACAGCTTGTCCAATTCCTTAGATTGGGCGAGCATTGAGCGAGTATTGAGCAAGCATTGAGCGAAGTACGGAGCAGGTATAGGGCGGATATAGTCTGGGGACTTTGTGCCAAAGTGGGTTAGTTAATCCAATAATTTGAGATTTCTTGGAAAACATGTCAGTTGCAAGACCTTCGACCCACCGATTTTGAAAATACATGTGATGCGCAAGAGTTTTTCTGCTTTCCTCTTGACTTTTTGCTTTTTGTCGTATAACTTTGCGGCGTCGAAAAACATGGAAGACATGGACGAGTGTTTCAAATATCGTCATCATCGTGGCAACCGATGTGGATTGCAAATCCGCTTATCGGGGCTTTCGGATTGCAAATCCGGAAGAATTGGAGGAGGCCCTATCGGTTTGGTCATAAGTATTGGATACATTGCCATTGACTTTGCAACTGATGGTTTTGGAGTTAGTTATGAAATACGACCTTAAAATTGATTGCTATGAGATTTCTAGAATACCTGTTCTTCAAGTACTACTATTGGCAAGTAAAAGTCGGTAATGGAGACATTCCATCTTTCATGGCCCTAATATCCATCGTGTTTTCCTTGTTTCTATATTGTCTTGATATAGTATCAGCTTATTCTTTTTTCATTTGTCCAACATCTCCTCTCAAATTAGGGAAATATTCCTTCGTGATCATTTCGGCCATTCTGTTTGGAATCTTGTATTTATTGTTAGTCAATAACGGAAAGGATAAACGCATTTTGGAAACGCATAAAGACGAATGGCAAGGGAAGAAACGATGGGGGGCGGTCTTATTTCCACTATTAGGATTTCTGATAATGGTCATTGAGATTGTATGCAAGATACTGATGAATCGAGGAACGATATAGTACTTGTGATGTGGATGCATCAAAATCTTGTATTTTGGTGCATCCACTTTTCCCAGTCTACTAACCCATTTTCCAAACTAATTTTCCTTATTTTAGCCGTCTGAAACGCACACTGCAACGTATGAACGAGAACGATACATATCTCCACTACATCCTCAAGGACCACCTCGGCAGCTGGACGACCATCACTGATGCCGAAGGCAACGTGGAGCAGGAACTCTCCTTCGACGCCTGGGGCAACCTCCGCGACCCTGAGACGTGGACTGGCACAAGCACTGAGGCATCCATGTTCGACCGCGGCTTCACCGGCCACGAGCACCTCCGTTTCTTTGACCTGATTAACATGAACGGCCGCATGTACGACCCAGTGATGTCGTCGTTCCTCTCGGTGGATGCCTACGTGCAAAGCCCCGACAACTCGCAGAACTTCAACCGCTACGCCTACTGCCTGAACAACCCGCTGCGCTACACCGACCCGACGGGATGGTACTGCCAAGGCTGGCATACGGGCACACCTGCGCAAGGACCTTACGAATGCCAATGGAACTCCCCATTGGAGCCTCGTGACCTCGGCATGCACCAACTTCCAGACATCCCCAACCCCGACATCCTCTGGATGGAAGCCAACGATCAGAAAGGTGGAGCAGGTGGTGGAACCTCAGGAAATAATGGAGGCTATTATGATCAATATGGTAACTATTTAGGTTCCAATGGCAACGATGATGGTAGAATTTACGTTGTACGTTCAGAAATTGCTGAAGTCAAAAGCCAAATGAGAAATATCAAAAGATTTTTCAAAGGTAAAAACTCCACTATCTCAGCTGACGGAATTCAACAATATTTCATTGAGATTGAGTCCTCAAAGGAAAATAGACAAAGAATGTATGAAATCGTTTCTAAAGATGATGGAAGTGGCGGTACTGCGGATTCCAACAACCGCGAATATGGCGGGTATATTGACAATGCCATTGTTGTTGAAACCGCACCAGGACCTGTAGCCGACCCTTCAACATCTGCTTTTGCATCATTCACATTACAAATAGGTCATCCCACTTTTCACAGTCATCCAAGTGGTGACAGAGATAGCTATATTGACGCAAATGGGTACGAGCATATTCCATGTTTTTCACCAGGGCCATCTCCGCAAGATATAGAGGCAGCGGGAGAACATACTTGCTATGTTTTCGATAGAAGATACAATTATGTGTATATTTATAATGGGAATGGAATCCAATCAAAAATGTATTATACGGCATTCATAAACAGATTGTAGAATGAAGAAACTATTATTATTTCTGACATTATTTCCTATTCAATTATTGTTTGGGCAGCAAGACAACGAATTAGACAAAATGCTGATAGAAAGCATCTTGGATTATAAATGCAACTACGAAAGCTGCGCAGCGCGTTTACAATCCTATGACCGAAATTTGTATTTATGTAGTGATAATTTGCCAATTAGATGGAAAAATCAAGAATTCTACGAAAGCATTTCGATGGAAACACTAACATGGGAAAATACACAAAAGCGTTTCCTCAAGGAGATGAAAAAGGGATTTGACTTGATTGAAATTCAATACTTTGTATTTGGTAATACTATTGACATTCAAATTTTTGAATATGAAATAACACGAAAAAGAAAACACATTTTTCAAGGATTTTCTAGTGTTTGTCATTATATCTATCAATATAATTGCGATACAAATAAGTGGGAAAGGATGAAAATCGAAAAGCACGGAATATGAGTCTGACTCATACCATTCAGTTCCCGCTCCACTATCGGGGGCTTCTTGTTTCCTTTCCCTTGCCTTTTCCCCGAGTTGCAGTTGGCAGTGACTCACGTGCACTGCTAAACCTCTGTCGCCCCTACGGGGCTTCGCAAAGTCCCGTAGGAACGCTCGTATCTTTATAAAAGACAATACGATAGATACGCGTGATACATGGAGGCAAACGCATTGTCTGGTTTGCTTCGTTGTGCCTCCTCGCAATGACTGTTAGTCTAGATGGCTTCGTTCCTCGCCATGACCCGAGGCGCGTGTGGGTGCGAAGCCGAGAAGCCGAGCATCGGAGATGCGCCATCCGACAACACCGATTAGGGACGTCGGACAGGATAAGGTTCTAACCGAATGAAACCAAAAGAGATTTATGGAAGATTTGGTTCGGATTTGTTTCCTTAAAATATGCGTTTCAGCGTAGTCGTTCAGCGTGAGGGATTCCTGCCTTCGCAGGAATGACCATTCCCGTTTCGGGTTTCGTCATACTGCTTCAGCAGTCAGCCAGCAGGGCACGGCGGTTGCCAGTGCCCGTCATTTCAATGCATAAAAAAGGTTTTGTCAGTTTTGAAAGTTTTGGTTCTATAAAAACATTGTCTAAGTTCATTTCCCAAAACGTTTCATCACAGCGTAGGCTTCGGTGAGGCCTAACTCGCCGGCTTTGCTGAGGTCGGCAAGGGCAAGCTTGGTCTCGCCAATGAAGATGAGGGTGAGGGCGCGGTTGTAGTAGGCCTCGGCCAAATCGGGATTGGCAGCGATGGCTTCGCTGAAGGCGTCGATGGCACGGTTGTACTCCTTCTGGTGCAAGTGGATGTTGCCTAAGTTGTACCACAAGAATGGGTTGCGCCGGTTCTTTTTGAGTGTTTCTACCAACAAATCCACTTCGGGAGCAAAGTCGGGATTGCGGTGCTCGTTTAGGCATCTGTCTTGTTCTTCGCGGAACATTGTCGCCGATTGGTTGAGCGTGGCATATTCGTCTAAATGGTTCGTGTTGAGCCAGCTGTTGATGTCATCGCGGGTCTTGTCGTCGCGGCATAGCATCAGTTTGCCTGTTATCTTCTCGTTCACTTGTGGCAAGCGGTCGCCGTAATAGATGCCTTGGCCTGCCATCTCTTCTTCGGGCGTGACGAAGGCGACGACGAAATTGGGAAACAGGCTGATTTCGACATCGGCATATTGGGCTTGCCTGCCTTTCGTCTCGCCATTCACGAAGTCTGACTCAAACTCCATGATGTGCTTGAAATAGGTCGAATCGGCATATTTCTGATAGAGGGCTTCGGTGTCGGCACCATCGCCATTAAAGACGCTGATGAGATAGAGGGCTTGCTGCTGGTCGGCCTGGGCACCGCGTTTGTCGCCTTTCTCCTGTCGCACTGCCGAGCGGTTGACCCACGCGCTGATGTATTCGGGAAACAACTCCAACACCTTGGTCAGGTCGGCTTCGGCGGCTTTCCATCTCTTCTGCTCGCAATACACGATGGAGCGGTTGAAGTAGCCATAGATGTTGCTGGGATTGATGAGCGTCACCAAATCGAACATTTCCAAGGCTTTGCGGTAGTCTTTTTGGCATGAGTAGAGGATGCCGCGGTTGAAGTAGGTGAGGGCGTTGCGCTCGTCGAGTTGGTTCACCATTTCGTAGTCGCGGAGGGCAGCGATGGTGTCGTTGAGGTTGATTTCGGCCACGGCACGGTTGTAGTAAAACAAGGGATTCTTTTCGTTGAGTTGGATGGCTTGGTTGAAATCGGCAATGGCTTCGGCAAACGAGTCGCATTGCATCTTGACGATGCCACGGTGATAGAACACCTCTGGATTCATGAAGTCGAG
Organism: Bacteroidales bacterium; assembly: GCA_045627065.1. GTDB lineage: Bacteria > Bacteroidota > Bacteroidia > Bacteroidales > F082 > Limimorpha. The sequence continues at coordinate 30,046 of JAZQMX010000047.1, forward strand.
GCGGACGGCTTCGTCGAGGTCGGCAAGGGCTGACTCGTATTGTTTCAGGTGGCTTTTGGCCACGCCGCGGTTGACGTAGGCGAGGGCATCGTGTCTTTCGATGGAGAGCATCATGTCGTAGTCGGCAATGGCTTTCCCATAATCGCCTAAATGCAAATAGGTTACGCCGCGCGAAAAGAGCACGTCAGTATCGAAAGGGTCGAGGTTGATGGCGCGATTGAGGTCGGCAAGGGCTTTGGCCAATTCGTTTTGCTTGTCGTAGCAAACGGCGCGGTATTGCAGGGCGCGGACATACATCGGGTGGATTTCCAAGCATTTGTTGAAATCGTTGATGGCACCTTGCAGGTCGTCGAGGCTATATTTTGCCAAGCCACGCAAGAAGTAGCCTTCGAAGTTATCGGGTTTGGCGGCAATGGCGGTATTCAGCTCGCTGATGCTTTCCTTGAACTTGCCTTCGGTGAGGTCGAGGCGCGCCTTTTGGATGAAATGCGGATAGTTGATTTGCGGCCAAGCTAGATTAGCCGTCAACAGACTGAGAAACAACAATATGTATCGAAACTTAGCCATCAGGCTTGCAGCTTCTCGTTGTTGAGGTGACGGGTCTTGTCGCGGTTGGTCTTCTTTTCCATGTTTTTGGCGAAGGCTTCGGTGAGATCGACACCGGTTTGGTTGGCGAGGCAGATGAGTACCCAGAGAATGTCGGCCATCTCGTCAGCCATGTCATGGCCTTTGTCCGATTCCTTGAACGACTGTTCTCCGTAAGTGCGCGCGATGATGCGTGCCAGTTCGCCCACTTCTTCGGTGAGCAGAGTCATGTTGGTCAGTTCGTTGAAATATCTCACGCCGTAGCTCTTAATCCATTCATCTACGGCTGTTTGCGCTTCTTTTATGGTCATGATTTCTTTAATTTGAATGAGCAAAGGTAATTAATATGTCGAAAATAAATCTTAATTTTGCACGTTTATCAGCAAAATGAAGCGCACCGTTTTATTCATAGCATTCCTTTGTCTTCTCGCTCAGTTCTCCTTCGCTCAAGAGGAAGAACCGAAGAAGAAGACGCGTGTGCATATCGAACACTACGATAAGGCAACCTATTCAAAGGATTTGGGTGATATGCAACGACTTATAGGTCATGTGCGCATCCGCCACGACTCGGCCTATTTCTTCTGCGATTCGGCTTATTTCTACGAAAAGACCAACAGTTTCGATGCCTACCAGAACGTCCATATCATCGTCAACGACACGGTGGAGATGTTTAGCGACCTGCTGCATTATGATGGCGACGCGCGTTTTGCTGAGTTTTTCGATAACGTGCGCCTTCGCGACGATGAGACCACGCTTTATACCGAATACCTGACCTACGACCGCGACCTTCATCTGGCCTGCTATCCTGATAGCGCTACCACCATCCGTGGCGACCAACAGCTGGCCAGCCATTTAGGCTATTATCGTGACCGTATCAAAGAGTTTTCGTTCATCAAGAATGTGGAGGCCACCAGCCCGAAATATCAGATGTACACCGACACGCTGTTCTATAATACAAGCACAGAAAAGATGTGGTTTTATGGCCCTACGACTATTATTAATGGTGAGAACGTGCTGAATGGCGAGCATGGCTATTATCTTGTGAAAGAAGATGTTGCGTATTTCGACAAGAAACCGGTGATGCACAACGAAACGCAACGCATCAAGTCGGATTCGATTTACTATGACCACAATATCGGTTTCGCCAAGGCCCTCGACCATGTCGATATGGTTGATACATCCTACAAGGTCGTCATGCGTGGCGATTATGTGGAGATGTGGGAAAACCGTGGCTTCTCGTTTGCCACCGATAGCGCTTACATGATTTCGTATGAGGACGGCGATTCGCTGTTCATCCACGGCGACACGCTCTTCATGCACTTCGACAAGCAGAAGAACGAAGTCGAGAAACTCATCGCTCGCCGCAATGTGCGTTTTTATAAGTCGAATATGCAAGGCAAGTGCGACACGCTCACTTATCTGATGGCCGATTCCACCATTCACCTGCGTTTCGAGCCAGTGCTTTGGGCCGAAGACAGCCAGATGACCGGCGACCAAATCGACATCAAGGTTTTCGACCAAAAGATTGATTTTGTGCTTCAAAAGGGCAACGGCTTCATCATCGCGCAAGATACGGTGGAAGGCTTCAACCAAATCAAAGGTGCCGACATCATCTCGCATTTCAAGGACGGGAAAATCAACCATGTGAACGTGGAAGGCGAGACCGCCGAGAGCATCTATTGGATTCGCGACGACGACACCTCGCTCATCGGCATCGATGTGGCCAAGTCGCAGACGATGGTCATCACGATGAAAAACAGTGAGATATCGCAAATCAAATCCTATAAGGACATCTCGGAAACGATGTATCCCGAATCTGACTTGAAGGAAGACGACCGCTATCTGCAAGGCTTCAAGTGGCACGAAGACCAGCGACCTAAGAATAAAGATGACATTTTTAGAATTAAGAATTAAGAATGTGGGAAAAGTGGTAGAGACGCCGATTCATCGCGTCTTGCCCCACAGTCACATAGTCCCGCAGTCAACAAACAAACAACTCAACAATTCAACAACAAACAACTCAACAAATAATCACATAAAACAATGAAGAAACTTATCCTCATCCGTCACGGAGAAAGTGAATGGAACAAACTCAACCTCTTCACGGGTTGGACCAACGTAGATTTGTCGGAAAAAGGCGTTCAGGAAGCTTTGGAAGCTGGCAAAGTGCTGAAAGAGAACGGCTACAAGCCGGAAGTGTGCTTCACTTCATACCTGAAGCGCGCCATCAAGACCTTGAACAATGTGCTTGATGCCATGGACATGGACTGGCTGCCTGTCAACAAGTCGTGGAGACTGAATGAAAAATCGTATGGCCAGTTGCAAGGCCTCGACAAGAAGATGACCGCCGAGAAGTATGGCGACGAGCAGGTGCGTCTGTGGCGTCGTGCCTTCGATGTGCGTCCTCCCGCGTTGGCCATGGACGACCCAAAGAGTCCTCGCCAAGACCCACGCTATGCCGAACTCACCGATGAGCAAATCCCGCTCACCGAAGCCCTCTGCGACACTATCGAACGCGTGATGCCTTACTACGAAGGCAACATCATGAAGGCTTTCGAAGACCACGAGCAGGTGATGGTAGTGGCTCACGGCAACAGCTTGCGCGGCATCGTGAAGGTGCTGAAAGGCATGAGCAACGACGAAATCATTGCCTTCAACATTCCTACTGGCATTCCTTACATCTTCGAGTTCGACGACAACATGAAGCTCCAGAAGGACTTCTTCCTTGGCGATCCCGAAAAGGTGGCTGCCCTGATGGCCGCTGTCGCCAACCAAGGCAAGACCAAATAAGGTTTTTGGGTTGATGAAAATGTATGTAGAGACGCGCCATGGCACGTCTCTACATGTTTTTATATCGAATTGATGATGTCTTCAAAACTTCGTTCGTTGTCCAAGCCGTTCATCTTCTCTTGTTTGATGCGCGACTTGCGGCGTGCATAGGAGTTGGTTTGCAGGTTCATCAATATGGAGATGACTTGATTGCTGAAGCCTTGCTTAGTGAGGCAGCAGATTTGGATGTCGCTCTTGGTCAAGGTTGGATATTGCGTGGTGAGGCGTGAGATGAAGTTGTCGTAAACCTTGTCGATGATTTTCACGAACTCGTCCCACTCGCTTTCCTTGAGTTCAAAATCAATTGTCGAAGTCGTGATTTGCTCGTTGAGTGCCAAAGCGGTGACATACACCTTGTTCTTCTTCAGCTCAAGTTCCAACTCGTTTTTCAGTTTTTCGGCTTTCAGTTTCTCTTCCAACTTATTCTTTCGCAGAAGCAATGCAATGATAACCAATGCCACAATCAATACAAATAGAATAAAATACAGCCGGAAGCTCTTCAGTTTTTGCTGGGCTTGCAGTGCGTTTTTCTGACTTTGCAGGTCGTATTCAGCCTTGATGTGTTGCACTTGCTCATTGCGGTGGGCTTGGTCGGCTTGCATCATGTTCTCGTTGTAGTGTTCGTGGCATTCGAGGGCTTTCTGGTAGTCGCCTGCAATCTGGTAAAGGTTACAGAGACATTGATAAGCCGACATGCGGATACCTTGCTGTTCGCTTTGGACGGCATTGCCAAGATGAAGGAAAGCAAGGCTGTCTTGCTCAAGATAATAGTAAGCCAAGCCAAGGTTAAGGTGACAGATGTCGGGACGCTCAGTAGCGGCGAGGGCTTCTGTAGATGCTGCTATTACATTGTCATAGTCTTCGGCAGGCAAATAAATATCGCGTGCCATTTCGGCAAGGATGATGGCGGCAAAAGCATTGTCATCCAATCGCTTTGCAATCTGCAAGGCCTCATCATAAAGGGTTGTCGCTTCCTCTATCTGTCCTACATTTGCCGCAGCACGGCCTTGATCGCGAAGCGCAGCCAGCAATATGGTAGAGTCGTTCAGTTCACGGGAAAGGGAGACGGCATCGGCAAGAAGCGGCAAGGCTTCGTCGAAGAGACCATGGAGCCAATAAGTCGCGCCAAGATTGTCTTCGATTTGGGCTTTCAGCCGTTTTGCCTCGTTTTGCTCGGTTTTGCAAAGGTCGATGGCTATCAATGCCTTGCTGAAAGCATCGGCAGCAGCCTCGGTCTGGCAGGCAGTGCGCAGTTCCACGCCTTCATTGAAATGCTTCTGCGCTTCTTCAAGGCATTTCGTCTCTTGGCGGCAAGCCGAAAGGGCAAACACCAAGAAAAAGATAAATCCAAAATGGCAGCGCGTCTTCATCGCTTCACAAATCTCATGGTTTCACCTTCAACCGTTAGGAAATACATTCCAGCAGACAGCGTCTTGATGTCAATCTGCTGATTTTCGCTTTCGATGTTGCCTTGCATTACTGTCTGTCCAATCGTGTTGGCAATTTTATATTCGGCGTTTGCTGGTAGAGACGCGCCATGGCACGTCTCTACAACGAGAACGCCATTGGCAGGATTCGGATAGACAGCAAAACCATTAGTATTTGTTTCAATCATGCCAAGGTGATACTGATCGTACACCTCATCGCAGTCGTGTTCTCCGATTTTTAGAATCAAAACACCATTCATCCAATAGCAGCGCAAGCCTTCCACGCGATAGTCTTTGTCACGGTTCATCAGTTTTTCGGGGAAGAAACTGGTGAGATGGCCAAGGCCGGCGATAATGTCGCCGCTGAATATTCCGTTTTCGTCACTCACATGCAACATGCGATAACGCTCTCCCTCGTTTTCGTAGTATCCGACCGAATCGACATGCATGACAATGCTTTCGTAGCCCACCTTGATTTCCCATGCTTCGCCCTGAGTGGCACCAAAATCGTAAAGCGTGGTGAACTCCTGCAAGTCCTTGTTCCACCAGTAAACCTTACCGTTTTCCTCATAAACATATTCGTGGGTCACTTCTGTGATTTCATTGCGGTCATATTGCGTATTGCTGCGCACAATCACCTTGGG